>CAWIZI010000057.1:0-5483 GCA_963840515.1 Terriglobia bacterium | reverse complement strand
GCGGAAGGTAAAGGAAAGTTTGGAAGGGCGCGTCGCCGCGTTCGGTCTAGCCGATAAGATCGGTCAGGTGCTGATTCCCACCGAGGATGTAGTTGAAGTTCGCGGCGGAAAAAAAGTAACGGCCACGCGAATGTTTTATCCAGGTTACGTGCTGGTTGAAATGGAAATGGACGATTACACCTGGCACGTGGTGCGGAACACTCCGCGCGTAACAGGTTTCGTCGGCTCCGGACAAACTCCGACTCCGTTGAGCGATCAGGAAGTTCAGGACATTTTGCATCGCGCCGCCAGTCCGACAGAGCGGCCGAAGCCGAAGCTTAAATTTGAACGCAACGAGCAAGTGCGCATCGTGGACGGACCTTTCGCGAATTTTACAGGCGTCGTGGAAGAAGTGAATTCCGATCGCAGCACTCTGAAGATTTCAGTAAGCATCTTCGGACGTTCGACGCCCGTTGAATTGGATTTCATGCAAGTAGAAAAGATCGTTTAAAGATTTCACGCGCAATTATTTATTGCATTGGGAATCGGTTAGCAGGGGACAGACAAGATGGCCAAGAAAGTACAAGCAATGTTGAAGCTCCAGGTTCCGGCCGCGAAGGCCGCGCCTTCCCAGCAATTGGGTACGGCGCTCGGTCCGCAGGGCGTGAACATTATGGACTTCTGCAAGCAATTCAACGCGCGCACCGCGAAAGATCCGGAGGGAATGGTTACCCCGGTAGTCATCACGGTTTATAGCGACCGCACATTCACTTTTATTACGAAGACTCCGCCGGCTTCTGAGTTGCTGAAGCGCGCGGCAAATATCGTAAAAGGTTCCGCCGAACCGAATCGCAACAAAGTCGGCAAAGTTACCAAGAAACAAGTGGAAGATATCGCACGCACGAAATTGCCTGACCTGAATACAACAAACATGGAAGCGGCCGTACGTACCGTGACTGGCACTGCGCGGAATATGGGCCTGGAAGTGGTGGACTAAGCATGAGCGGCAAACCTGGCAAGAAAATCGTAAACGCGCGCAAGCATATTGAGGCGCGTCCTTATACTTTGCTGGAAGCAGCTGACGCGCTGAAGAAGGCGCACTTCGTGAAATTTGACGAATCGGTCGACATCGTATTGAACCTGGGCGTTGACCCGAAGCATTCCGACCAGATGGTTCGCGGCACAGTTGTTCTGCCGCACGGATTGGGCAAGTCCAAGCGCGTGATTGTAATCGCCACTGGCGAAAAAGTTCGCGAAGCCGAAGAAGCAGGCGCGGATTTCTGCGGCGGTGAAGAACTCGTTCAGAAAATTCAAGAAGGCTGGACGGATTACGACGCTGTGATCGCCACGCCGGACATGATGAAGTCCGCCGGACGCCTTGGAAAAGTTCTTGGCCCTCGCGGCTTGATGCCGAACCCGAAGACGGGCACGGTGACATTCGATATCGCGAAAGCAGTCCGCGAAATCAAAGCCGGTAAAGTGGAATTCCGCGTTGATAAAGCGGGCATCATTCACGCAGCGGTGGGCAAGATTAGTTTTGACGCGCAAAAGCTGGCTGAAAACGCGCAAGCACTTCTGGGCGCGGTGGTGAAAGCCAAGCCCGCGGTCGCCAAGGGCAAGTACGTGAAGAAGGTCACGCTGACTTCCACGATGGGCCCCGGCATTCTGATTAACGAAAGCGAAGTTGATTCCGCCACAGCAGTGGCAGCGTAAGCCAGCCCCGAGATTAGTGGAGATTTGTAATGAAAAAGCGAAGTGACAAAGAAAAAGATCTCGAGATTCTGAAAACAGATCTCGCAAATGTTTCGACCATTATCCTGACCACGTTTCAAGGCACCACGGTCGAGGAAGATACCAAGCTGCGGCGCTCCGTGCAGGCCGCCGGCGGACATTATCGCGTGGTGAAAAATTCGCTGGCCGAACGCGCAGGCGCCGGCACGCCCCACGAAGCGCTTTTGAAGGGTTTGGCTGGACCCAATTCCATCGCGTATACGAACACCGATCCTGTCGCGCTTGCAAAAGCGCTGACGACATACGCGAAGGACGTCCCGCTATTTAAGTTTAAGGCTGGCATCGTGGATGGCCGCGTTATTTCGATCGCGGAAATCCAGCAACTTGCGCTGCTTCCGTCAAAGGAAGAATTGATCAGCAAAATTATGTTCTTGCTGAATTCACCAGCGCAGCGCGTCGCATCGGTCGTCTCCGCGGTAGCGCGGAATATGGCTGTGGTAGTCAGCGAAGCGGCCAAGGCCAACAAGTTTGGGGCGGGCGGGTCTGAAGAAACTGCTCCCGTATCTCAATAACCCGGTTTTGAATTTTTTTGAAGGAGAGGATAAAGGAAATGGCGAATAAGGTAGAAGCAATTCTGGAAGAAATCAAAGGTCTCACCCTGCTGGAAGCATCCGACCTGGTCAAGAAGATGGAAGAGGCCTTCGGCGTTTCAGCGGCAGCAGCGGCTCCGGCAGCAGCAGCCGGCGGCGCGGCAGCGGGTGGCGGTGCGGCACCTGAGGAGAAGACGGAATTCTCCGTTGTGCTCACCGAAGTCGGTGGCAACAAGATCAATGTAATTAAAGTGGTCCGCGAAGTCACCAGCCTGGGCTTGAAAGAAGCCAAGGATTTGGTGGACGGCGCCCCCAAGCCGGTCAAAGAAGGCGTCAACAAAGACGAGGCAGCTTCGATCAAGAAGAAGTTCGAAGACGCCGGCGCCAAAGTCGAAATCAAGTAACCGGTCTCCGGTTTCAGGACGGGCTCTCTTCAGCGGCGTGCGGCAGCGCCGCAGCGGAAGGATTTGTATTACGCGTTTTCCAAGCCGCACTACTGGAACCTTCATATCGACGAGTCCTGCCGGGACGGCAAGCTGTTCAGTCTCTGGGCAGGGAGAGCGCCCTTGCTCGCCCTGCCGTTTTGTCGTCTCGCACACCCGCATGGGCATGAGGTAAAAAAGAATGCAGACTAGCAATCATCACCATCGTGAACGTCAGCGGTTAGATTTCTCGAAAATCCAAAGCTCGATTGATATCCCGAACCTGATCGAAGTTCAGCGCAATTCCTATCAGCGTTTCTTGCAGATGGATTTGCTGCCGAGCGAGCGCGAAGACGCGGGCTTACAGTCCGTCTTCAGCTCTGTATTTCCGATTCAGGATTTCCGCGGACTTTCGCAGCTTGATTTCGTGGACTACGCCATCGGCAACTGGGAATGCAAGTGCGGCAACCTGAAAGGGCTGCATCACCTGCGCGCCACTTGCCGCAATTGCGGAGCCTCTGTTGTCACAAATCCGTACCAAACGGGCGACGTGATTTGTACGAAGTGCGGTACGTTCAACAAGAACACGCCGACATTTTGTAACAAGTGCGGCGATCCAGTCGGCATGCAATTGAAGTATGACGTGAATGAGTGCCAGGAACGCGGCATGACTTATTCGGCGCCGCTTAAGGTCACTATCCGTCTGACTATTTACGACAAAGATCCTGACACTGGCGCGAAAAATATTCGCGACATCAAAGAACAGGAAGTATTTTTCGGCGATATCCCCTTGATGACCGATAACGGAACGTTCGTTATCAACGGTACCGAGCGCGTTATCGTCAGCCAGTTGCACCGTTCGCCGGGTGTTTTCTACGAGAACGCCAACAACCGCACCTATTTCCTCGGCAAGATTATTCCCTACCGCGGATCGTGGGTGGAATTCGAGTACGACACCAAGAACCTGCTGTACGTTCGCATCGACCGCAAACGTAAATTCCTCGGCTCGATTTTCCTGCGCGCGCTGGGCATGAAGTCCAACGAAGAAATTCTGCGCACGTTCTATCAAGTGGAACGCATCGCGCTGCGTGACGGCGAATTACACTGGAATATTTCCGAAGGCTTGATGGACCGCAAGCTCTCGAAGGAAATCAAGCACCCGAAGAGCGAAGAAGTAATCGTTGCGGCGCACAAGCGCATTACCGAAGCTCTCTACAAGGAACTGGTCAAAGCGCGCGTTGGCCATGCAACAGTTACTGTTGCGGACCTCGAAGGCGCGTACACCGTCGGTGACCTGGTAAACCGCACCACTGGCGAAGTTTTGGTGGAAGCGAACCGCCCGATGACGGCTGAACTTTACGCCGCCGTTGCCGAAGCCGGCATCACCGAAGTGGACGTATTCTTCCCGGAGCGCGACGAAATCGGCACCGTTCTGAGCCGCACTCTGGATAAGGACGCCATCCGCTCGCCGCGCGAAGCGCTGATCGAAATTTACCGCAAGCTGCGTCCCGGAGATCCTCCGACGCTTGAAACCGCAACCGCATTGTTCAACGGAATGTTTTTCGATCCGCGGAAATATGATTTCAGCCGAGTTGGCCGCTTGAAGTTCAATATCAAGCTCGGATTGGAAACTCCGTTGGAAACTCGCACGTTGGATGCGACGGACTTCACTGCTTCCATCCGCTACTTACTGAAGCTGCGCAAGAACATCGGCACGGTGGATGACATCGATCACCTTGGCAATCGCCGCGTTCGCGCGGTTGGTGAGTTGCTCGAAAACCAGTTCCGCATCGGCCTGGTTCGGATGGAGCGCGCCATCAAGGAAAAGATGTCCGTGTATCAGGAAATGTCCACAGCCATGCCGCATGACCTTGTGAACGCCAAGCCTGTGATGGCTGCGATTCGCGAATTCTTCGGCAGTTCGCAGTTGAGCCAGTTCATGGACCAGACCAATCCGCTTTCAGAAATTACTCACAAGCGGCGTCTTTCGGCGCTGGGGCCAGGCGGACTTTCACGCGAGCGCGCAGGCTTTGAAGTACGCGACGTTCACCCAACGCACTACGGACGCATTTGCCCGATTGAAACGCCGGAAGGCCCGAACATCGGATTGATCAGCTCGCTTTCCAGCTACGCGCGCATCAATGAATTCGGATTTATCGAATCGCCCTATCGCAAAGTGAAGGGTGGGCGCGTGTTGGATTACGTGCAAATTCTGAACGCGGGCGATAGCGAATTCAAAGTTGGCGATACCGTCGAGCGCGACAAGGTCGAAGGCGTCAACGATGAACTGAAACGCAAGCGCGTCACTTACGAAGCGCATTGCTTCTATCTTTCCGCGTGGGAAGAAGATCGCTACGTCGTAGCGCAGGCCAACGTACCGCTGGAACCAAACGGCAAAATTGTTTCCGAACTGGTGAACTGCCGCCAGGCCGGTAACTTCGTTCTGAAACATCGCGACGAAGTAGATTACATTGACGTTTCGCCCAAGCAGCTCGTCAGCGTCGCCGCCAGCTTGATTCCCTTCCTGGAAAACGACGATGCGAACCGCGCGTTGATGGGTTCCAACATGCAACGTCAGGCCGTGCCACTGATTCGTGGCGACGCGCCTCTGGTCGGCACCGGCATGGAACGCGTTACCGCTCGCGACTCGGGCGCTACCGTACTCTGCCGCCGCGAAGGTATCGTCGATCAAGTCGACTCCGAACGCATTATCGTTCGCGTGGAATCCGACCATTCCGGCGTACTCAGCCGCGAAGTTGAG
>CAWIZI010000056.1:0-28173 GCA_963840515.1 Terriglobia bacterium | reverse complement strand
AGATCTTCGAGCAAACCTGGCAGGACATCCGCTTCGGCTTGCGAATGTTGCGCAAAAGTCCCGGCTTCACGTCAACGGCGATACTCACGCTCGCGCTCGGCATCGGTGCAAACACGGCGATTTTTTCCATGATGGATACAGTACTTTTGCAGAGCTTGCCCGTCAGAAATCCTGGCGAGCTGGTGGTGATCGCGTCTTTCACGCCGCGTACCGGACAGAGCGATTCATTTTCGTATCCGATGTACCAGGATATTCGCGATCAGAACGACACATTCGACGGAGTTCTTGCAATCGGCGGCGCGCAAATGAACGTCAGCTATTCCGGCGCGAGTGAACATGTTCGAGGCCGGCTTGTTTCCGGAAATTATTTTGACGTGCTGGGTGTTCATCCCTCGATCGGGCGGCTTTTCACACAGCATGACGACCTCGCGCCCGGCGCAAATCCAGTGACAGTATTGAGCTACGGTTTTTGGGAGCGCCGGTTCGGAAAAGATCCGGCGCTCGTCGGCAAACAAATTCTATTAAATGAACACGCGATGACGGTGATCGGTATCGCGGCTCCCGAATTTTACGGCACTGAACTTTCCGATTCGCCGGATGTTTTCGTGCCGTTGATGATGACGTCTGTTTTCATACCGGTTCCAGCCAACCGGATGCAAAGCCACACGCATCAGTGGCTCACGTTGATGGCGCGGCGAAAACCAGGCGTATCGATGACGCAGGCGCAGGCATCTCTTGAAGTTTTGTATCAGCGGCTCCGCCTGGCCGAAGGACAAAGTTTGCTTAGCGGCGCGAGCGATTTTGCACGCAAACAATTTTTCTCGCGGACAATTGTTTTATCGCCAGGCAATCAGGGCCTCGGGCATTTGCGGCGGGGATTCGCCGAACCGCTCGGAATGCTATTCGCCGTGACAAATGTCGTCCTGCTGATTCTGTGCGCCAACCTGGCAAACCTTTTGTTGGCGCGCGCATGGGCGCGTGGACAAGAAACCGCCGTGCGTCTTGCATTGGGCGCCGGACGCTTTCGTTTGCTGCGTCAGTGGTTAACAGAAAGCGTTCTCATTTCCGTTCTGGGCGGCGCGGCCGGAGTTCTTGTGGCGATGTGGGTTAAGGCTGCGCTCGTCGGATTTATTCCGGCATCCTTCAGAAATAATTTGACAACGCCATTTGGCTGGCGCGTATTCGCGTTCACGTTCCTGATTTCCGTTGTCGTCGGCGCAATCGTCGGACTCGCACCAGCGATTCGCGCTTCCAAATCTTCCACGGCGTTGACCTTGCGCGGCGAATCCCGCACATTTGGTTCCGGTGGAAAAATATTTAGCCTGCGCGGCGCGCTGATCGTATTGCAAGTGGCGCTCTCGCTTCCTCTGCTGATCGGCGCGGGATTATTTCTACGTAGCCTGATGAATCTGCGCGGCACTGATACCGGATTCGACAGAGATCATGTTCTGCTCGCAACGCTGAATCCGGCACTGAGCGGCTATTCACCGGAGGCGACTCGCAATTTCTATAATCAATTGCTCCAACAAATCCGTGCCGTGCCCGGAGTGCAGGCCGCGACCGTTTCAACCGAATCTCCGATTTCCGGCGGATGGGACTCGAACGGAATCGTCGTTGAAGGCTACGTACCGCGTCAGGATGAGAGCATGTCCGTGAATACCGCTGACATCGCTCCGCAATTTTTTCAAACCCTCGGCATTCCGTTTGTCGAGGGACGGGATTTTTCCGAAAAAGACGCCGGCGCGTCACCGAAAGTGGCCATCATCAACGAAACGATGGCGCATTATTTCTTCGGGAATTCAAACCCTATCGGAAAAAAGATCGGACTCGATTCAATTCCCGACACCGAAATTGTGGGTGTCGTGCGAGATGCGAAGTATGCGCAGCTTCGCGAAAAACAGCTGCGCCATTTCTACATTCCCATGCTGCAACAGCCGCGTCTCTTTGATATGACCCTTCAGGTTCGGGCCGCAGGAGATCCAGCCGCACTTGCAGAGGTCGTCCGTACGCGCGTGCAGTCACTTGATTCCCATATTCCTCTTTACGATGTGAAGACTCTCGCCGTACAAATTGACGACTCACTGATCCCGGAGCGCCTGATCACCTGGCTTTCCACAATTTTTGGATTGCTGGCCACGCTGCTCGCGGCCGTCGGACTTTACGGCGTCGTCGCATTTTCTGTCACACGGCGCACGCGCGAAATCGGAGTGCGCATCGCGCTCGGTGCAATGCCCGGCGATGTTCTCTGGCTGTTCTTGAAACAAATGGCGGTACTTGTCGGCGCCGGCGTGATTATCGGAATTGGCTGCGCGCTTGCCGCTACTCGATTGCTGGGCACAATGCTCTATAACGTGAAGCCGGCTGATCCGCTGGCCTTCATTGCCGCCGGAGCAGTGTTAATTGCGACGGCAACTGTTGCGGCATACCTTCCAGCGCGCCGCGCCACGCACGTCGATCCGATCACGGCGCTGCGCTACGAATAGTGCGAAATGTTGTTTGCACTATTGATGTAGGGGCGGGT
This sequence comes from Terriglobia bacterium, assembly GCA_963840515.1. GTDB lineage: Bacteria > Acidobacteriota > Terriglobia > Acidiferrales > UBA7541 > DASTCZ01. The sequence goes on along the minus strand of CAWIZI010000056.1, from coordinate 25,652 downwards.
CTGTGACCCGCCCGCTGCGCGAAAGACGCAACTCACGCGAGGGCACCAGCACCGCACGCAAGATTCACGGAGGAAAAAATGCGACCACACATTTCCTTATGGAATAAATTTTCATATTCAATCCGCGCGCTGTTTCGCCGCCACAAAGCAGAAACCGAACTCGATTCCGAACTTCGCTTCCACGTCGAATCCCAAATCGAAAATAAAATCCGCGCCGGAATGTCTCCCGAATCCGCGCGCCAGTCCGCGCTGCGCGAATTCGGCGGCGTCGAACTTGCCAAGGAAGAATGCCGCGATGAGCGCGGCGCACAATTTCCCGAACAACTTTGGCAGGACGTGCGCTTCGGTGCGCGCATGTTGCGCAAAAATCCGGGATTCACTGCCGTCGCGATACTTACTCTCGCTCTCGGCATCGGTGCGAATACGGCAATCTTTAGCGTCGTAGAAGGCGTCGTGTTAGCTCCGCTGCCTTACAGTCAGCCGGATCGCCTTGTTATGGTTTGGGAAAGCAATCCGCGTTTTCCGCGCGTGTATATTTCGTATCTCAATTTTCTGGACTGGCAGCATAGCGCCCGCTCATTTCAGCAGATGACGGCGTTCAGAGCTTTGGGGTTTGACGTTACGAATCCCGGTGCACCCGAACACCTCGACGGAAAGGAAATTTCCGCCGGCTTCTTCAGCACGCTTGGCGCAAAGTTAACGCTCGGCCGCGATTTCTCAGCTCAGGAAGATCTGCATGACGGTCCGCCGGTGATCATCATCAGCGATCGCTTGTGGGGAAATCGGTTTGATGCCAGTCCCGCCGCGCTCGGCAAATCCATGACCTTGAATGGAGTGGATTCCACGATCGTCGGAATTGCACCGCCGGATTTTCACCTCGAAGGCGACGCCGACGTTTTCACGCCGCTTGGTCAAGGCGATCCCGTCGTCCTGAACAATCGCGGAAGTCATGACGGTATTTTGTCTATCGCGCGCCTGCAACCGGACGTGAGTATTTCTCAGGCGCGAGCGGAAATGAAAACGATTCAGAGTGGCTTAGACCAACTTTATCCTGAAGCCGATAAAGATCTGGGCGCGGGAATTGATCCGCTTAAGCACCTGATCATTGGCGACGCCGGAGGGACCCTGCTGTTGCTATTGGGTGCTGCAGGACTCGTCCTGCTGATCGCGTGCGCGAATGTTGCCAATCTTGTTTTGGCACGTTCAGCGGCACGCATGCGCGAGTTCGCAATTCGTGTCGCGCTTGGAGCGAGCCGCGCGCGTGTGATGCGGCAGTTAGTCACAGAAGGTGTGATCCTCTCGGTTGTCGGAGGAACAGCGGGCCTTGCGATTGCGAGTTGGGGAATGCATGCGTTGCTTGCCGCGATTCCTAGCACATTGCCGCGCACGGAAAATATCCATATGAACCTGGGCGTTCTGCTTTTTACTCTGGTCACTTCGATCGTAATCGGAATTCTGTTCAGCGTGGTGCCCGCTATGAAAAGTTCAAAGACTGATCCACAAGCCGCGCTAAAAGAAGGAGGGCGGGGCTCGACACGCGCTCATCATCGCATTCAAAGTAGTTTGATAGTCGCGCAGATGGCGCTCACACTGATTTTGCTTGTCGGTGCGGGATTACTCCTTCGCACCATCCGCCACCTATGGGACGTCCACGCTGGCTTCGATGCGGAAAATGTCATCACTTTCCGAATTGGAGTTTCAGATTCGCTTACGAAGACGGCCGAGACCACTCGAATTGCCTATCGACAATTGATCGAGCGCATTCGAGAAATTCCAGGAGTTTCAGCCGCGGATTTCGATGACGCCCTTCCCTTAAGCGGTCAGGGAGGAACCATGCCTTTCTGGATCGGCTCGCAAAGACCTGCTTCACTTCAAGCTGCGCCTCGGCTGGCAATCTTCGTCACCGGCCCAGACTACCTGCAAGCAATGAAAATTCCATTGCTGCAAGGCCGCTTTTTTAATTCGCAGGACACCCAGAAATCTCCCTGCGTGTTTGTCATCGATAGCGTTTTCGCTCACATGTATTTTCCCACCAGTGATCCCGTGGGCCAGACGATAACGGCGGGATTCGCGCCGGTCGGCCCATGCCGAATAGTCGGAGTCGTGGGCCACGTCAGCAACTTTGGATTGGCCGAAGCGCCTACATCCATTCAAAATCAGGGCTACTTTCCGCTGTATCAGGATCCTGACGAATGGGTGCAGGAGGGATATTCCGGCGCGGTTGTGATCGTTCGCACCTCGCTCAGCACCGCGTCAGTTATGTCGGCGGTCAAAACGGCCGTCCGGGGCGCAGGCGCTGACCAGCCAATTTATGATGTAAGAACGATGCGGGAAATTGTTTCGCAGTCGATGTCATCGCAACGCTTTCCGATGATTTTACTCGGCGCATTTGCAGCGCTGGCGCTGCTTCTGGCGTCCGTCGGAATCTACGGAGTCATCTCATATTCGGTAACGCTCCGCGTTCACGAAATCGGAATCCGCATGGCGCTTGGCGCTGAAAAGCGAAATATCTTTCGGATGGTAATTGGGCAGGGACTTCAACTCGCTATCTTAGGCCTGGCAATTGGAGCAGCATCCGCGCTAATTCTCGCGAGACTGCTTTCCAGTTTTTCGCATTTGCTTTACGGAATCGGCGCGAGCGATCCGCTGACGTTCGCCACCGTTTCATTTTTGCTGACGTGCGTAGCCCTGCTCGCCAGCTACATCCCCGCACGCCGAGCCACTCGCGTTGATCCCATGACCGCCCTTCGCAACGAATAATGTTTTGAACGTTGTGCGCGCCGCGCCGCGGTTGTATATTCGGGCTTCCTCGGAGGCGACGGATGAACCGCACTTCAATGCAAAGCAAATTTCGATTCGCGCGTTTTGGCGTACTAGCCGCAATAGTCGTGTTGACGACGGGAATCATGGCCGCGTGGCTGAAGGCGGGAACGCCGAACCCGCGTGCACCACAAGCTCAGTCGCAAATTTCTCAAAAAATGTTTCAGGAAATGCGCTGGCGCAACATCGGCCCGTATCGCGCTGGACGCACTCGCGCGCTCGCCGGAGTTCCCAGCCAGCCAAATGTTTTTTATATGGGCGGAGTGGATAGCGGCGTGTGGAAGTCGGACGATTACGGCGAAACCTGGGAGCCGATTTTCGATGATCAGCCGACTGGCTCCATCGGCGCAATCGCCGTGGCTGATTCTGATCCCAACATTATTTATGTAGGCTGCGGTGAAGGACTGCCGCGCCCCGATCTCGCCATTGGCGATGGAATGTACAAATCCACCGACGCCGGAAAAACCTGGACGCATCTCGGTCTACGCGACGCGCAACAAATTCCCGCGGTGGCGATCGATCCGAAAGATCCGAATCGAGTTTTCGTTGCCGTGCTTGGCCATCCTTACGGCGCAAATGCGGAGCGCGGAATTTATCGCTCCACCGATGGCGGCGCATCATTCACAAAAGTTCTTGGACGTGACGACGACACCGGCGGCAACGATGTTGAAATCGATCCGAAGAATCCAAATATAGTTTTCGCGTCGCTCTGGTCCACTCGGCAAGGACCGTGGGAGGACGCCAACACTTACAACAAAGTCGGCGGACTTTATAAATCCACCGACGGCGGCACAACCTGGAATCCTGTGACGAAAGGTTTGCCGGAGGATGTAGGGCAAGTGGACGTAACAATTTTCCCGGGCAATCCGAAGCGCATGTACGCGACCGTTGCATCGCTGCGCGGCGGCGTCATGATTATGCGTTCCGATGACGGCGGCGATAGTTGGACTCGCGCAACGACGGATGCTCGTCCGGCGGCGCGCATCGGCGGCGGCGATCTTCCCGTCCCGAAAGTGGATCCGAAAAATCCTGACGTACTTTACACGACCAGCACTGTAACGTGGCGCACCACGGACGCGGGAAAATCTTGGATTGGAATTCGCGGCGCTCCGGGCGGCGACGACTACCAAAATATTTGGATCAATCCAAATCATCCGGAAATTATTGAATTGGTCAGCGATCAGGGCGCGCTGGTCAGTTCAAATTGGGGACGCACGTGGAGTTCCTGGTATAACCAGCCCACCGCGCAGGTGTATCACGTCGTTGCGGATAATAGTTTTCCGTATCGCGTTTGCGGCGGCCAGCAGGATAGCGGCTCGCTGTGCATTTCCAGCCGTGGCAACGACGGCGAAATTACTTTTCGCGATTGGCATCCAGTCGGAACAATTGAATATGGATACTCGGTTCCCGATCCGATGAATCCAAATATTATTTATGGCTCGGGACGCACCGACGTTACGAAATACGATTGGATCACTGGACAAGTTCAGAAGATTACTCCGATCGTGCAAGCGTCCGCGAAGTTCCGCAGCGTACGCACGCAGCCGTTGATTTTTTCTCCCGTGGATAAGCGCACTTTGTATTACGCCGCGAATGTTCTTTTCAAAACGACCGATGGCGGCCATTCGTGGACGCAAATCAGCGGCGATTTGACGCGCGAAAAACCCGGCACTTCGCCTAGCCTGGGGAAAATGGGATTGGACGCTTCGGGAAATCCCGCGAATGCAATTGACGCGCATCGCGGCGTGATTTATTCCATCGCGCCGTCTTTCAAGGACGTCAATACAATTTGGGTGGGCACTGACGACGGAAATATTCAGGTCACGCACGACGCCGGAAAAACATGGAAGAATGTTACGCCGCCGGAAATGGAACCGTGGAGCAAAGTCACACAGCTTGTCGCTTCGCATTTTGACGATCTGACTGCGTACGCTTCTGTCAGCCGATTCCGCGTGGATGATATTCATCCTTATATATATGGAACGCACGATGGCGGCAAAACCTGGAAACTGCTTGCGAATGGAATCGCGGACGGAGCCGCGGTTAACGTTGTCCGCGAAGATTCCGTGAACAGGAATCTGCTTTTCGCGGGCACGGAAAATGCCGTGTGGGTTTCGTTTGACGCCGGCGCAAACTGGCAATCGCTGCAACTGAATTTGCCGCACACAGCGAATCGCGATTTGTGGCTGAAAGATTCGGATTTAATTGTCGCAACGCATGGACGCGGATTCTGGATATTGGATGATGTTACTCCACTGCGCCAGTTAAGCGCCGACATCGAAAAAACTGCGACACTATTCAAGCCGGAAACTGCTTATCGAATTCGGCGCGACACGAATACGGATACGCCTCTTCCACCAGAAACTCCAACAGGACAGAATCCGCCAGATGGAGCGATCATTGATTATTATTTACCGCAAACTTCAAGCGGAGCGGTCACACTTGAAATTTTCGACGCCGCTGGAAAACTTGTGCGCCGCTACGCAAGCACGGACAAACCCGAATTCGATGTGAACGAACTGGAAGCAACGCTTGGTGTGCCAACTTATTGGGTGCGTCCTCCGCGAGTTCTCAGCGCTGAAGCGGGAATGCATCGCTGGGTTTGGGATATTCACTACGAGCCGCTCGTCGGCGGCGGTGGCCGCGGAGGCGGAGCAAATTATCCGATCAGCGCGGTTCCGCATGACACTCCACGAGAACCGATGGGCCCGCGCGCTGCCGCGGGAAATTACACTGTGAAACTTACTGCCGAAGGAAAAACAGTTTCGCAGCCCCTCACAATAAAAATGGATCCGCGCGTGAAAGCTACGATCGCCGATCTCGCGCAGGAAAATTCCGCGGAATTAAAAATCGCCGCGGAAATGAAACACGGCGCCGAAACTGTTGCGTCCGTGCGCTCGCTGCAAACCGATGTGAAAGCGATCGCGCCACAAACTGGCGCGCTTGCCGATGCGATCACTGCGCTAAATAAAAAAATGGTCGCAATTGCCGGTGAAGCTCCTGTCGCAGGCGCTGGACGCGGTGGCCGAGGCGCAGGCGGTGGTGGAGGCGGCGGAAGAGGACGAGGTGGCGCTGCTGCCGATACCGCGCCAACATTCACTCAAGTGAGTGGCGAACTCAGCGCACTTTACGGATTGATTGATAGCGCCGATGCGGCTCCGACTGCGGCGCAATCCGCACAGCTGGCGCAATTGGATGCGACGTATACAAAATTAATGGCGCAATGGACGCAAATCAAAACCAAGGATGTTCCGGCGCTGAATGAGCAACTGAAAAAAGCGGGGCTTCCGACGCTGGAAATAAAAACAGTAGCGCTTTTACCGACGCGATTGGATTCGCCCTACAACGCGATACCGTAGATATTTTTCGAGGCGCTTCATACGCGATTCCGAAATTTCGGAAACGCGTGTGAAGCGTTCCTCGATTATCGCTACCCTTCAAAAATAACCTGCGCCAGCGCGGTGTTTCCGCTGTGCGTGATTGTCAGCAAAATGCTTTCTACACCCAGCGACGCTGCAATTTTTTCGGTCTCGCCATAAAATTTAATTGTTGGCTTGCCGCTGGGCAACCGGACAACTTCGATATCCACCCAACGCACGCCGCGTCTCCATCCTGTGCCCAACGCTTTCATCGCCGCTTCTTTGGCTGCGAATCGCGCCGCATATCGTTCGTAAGGATCGCGATGCTTTTTGCAGTAAGCGATTTCCGACGGAGTGTAGACGCGTTTCAGAAATGCTTCGCCATGCCGTTCAATTGCTTCGCGAATGCGGTTCACTTCGGAAATATCAATTCCTAAACCGACGATCATCTTGCACCTTCGGAATTCACCGCCATCTTGACGGCATCACCAATTTTCTCGATCTCTTCATTTGAAACCCCAAAACTTGATTGAAGGTTGATATTCCAGCCTACTACTTTTATGCCGCGAGCATCTCGGCCCGCAAAAAGCCTTACACGCGAAGCTCCGGAGATCGTTGACTCGTCCAGTTCCCCGCCAAAACCTTTCAGATATGCCCGCACAATTCCTCTTCCGTTCAAGAGAAGAATTCGGATTTTCTCTTGCAAGAGTTGGCGACGTAAGAAAGACAGGTCGGACTTAATCAATCTTGCCTGATCGTCGCGGGCAAGCTTGCTCCAAACCGGATCAGTAGCCCATTGAATGAAATCTAGATGACAGGCGGATCCGTCATAGTAGGAAACATCCAAATATTTAAGAATCCTTTCGAGCTTATTGAACCAATTCTTATACGGTCGGCGAAGAAAATAGTCATTACAGCCGCGAAAGACACGGCGAATGGCTTCTGGCGGAGCGTCTACAAGATCGCTTTCTCCGATCGACGCCAGCGTCTCCAACCGACGCGCATCATCTAGAAGCTCGTTTCCGCTATGATCGAGAAATTCAAGCTTGCTTGGATTCCAACCAAGCGTCGCGACTGTCGCCGTAAGCACGTTTCCGAATGCGACTACAGGAGTTGACCCGGCGACGACGCGTCCGGCAGGCAGCGGACGCTGTCTTATCCGGGCTTCGATGTAATCAGGTAGATCAGTCATGATGTTTGCCATGCTACCACCAGAATATTCTGCCGCCTCGTGAGACCTGCTATCATCAGTTCTCACTGAACAACGATGAGCAAATCAATCAAAACGCGCCGCGCAAAACCGAAAGCATCTGCTGCGCGTAAAAAATCTGTTGGGCGCGCTGCGGCTGACAAATCTTCCAGCGCTGCATGGCCGAAACGCGTCACTGGACGCGTAACAATTCTTATTGCGCCGACACTGGCGAAAATTCCATGGGCAGCGCACGGATTTTCTACGCGCAAAGGTGGCGCCAGCAAACTTGTGGCCGTGCATTCTAAGAGCGCAACGCAAGTTCTGAATCTTGGCTTCACGGAATGGGACACGCGTGAAACCGTGGAAGAAAATCGCGCGGCATTTCTGCGCGCGCTTGGCGCTTCAAAAATGAAATTGATCACGTTGCGCCAAATTCATTCCGACGCAATTCATTTGATCAATCGCATTCCGCCGGACACGCTTTCCGGTGACGCGCTAATCACTCGCGTCCGCGGACTTTTGCTTGCCGTGCAAACCGCTGACTGCGTTCCTGTTCTTCTTGCCGACACAAAACGCCACGCAATTGCCGCGATTCACGCGGGCTGGCGCGGAACGCTTGCGCGCATTGTGGCGAAAACAATTGGCCGCATGCACATGGAATTCGGTACGCAGCCCGCGGACATTTGCGCGGCTATCGGTCCAAGCATCGGACGATGCAGCTACGAAGTCGGACCGGAAGTGGCCGCGCAATTTTCCAGTCAGTTCGCAAACGCGCGCGAATGGATCGAAGTGCCGCGCGAATTAAAACACGGCCTGAGCGACGATCAATTCGTCGCCGGCGATGGACCAAATCCGCTGAAGTGGCTGAGCATGATGCCTCCGGGCCACGATCCTCCGCCGCCAACGGTGCAACTCGATCTGATCGCCGCCAACCGCTGGCAATTGCTGGATGCCGGCGTCGCGCCAAAAAATATTTCCGATAGCGGTCTCTGCACCGCGTGCAATACGGATTTGCTTTTCAGCCATCGCCGCGAACAGGGCCGAACTGGGCGAATGCTGGCGGCGATTGGCATTCGCGAATAATACAAATCCAAAATGCCGCCATCACGGGCGGCGCTACATAGACCTCATACTGCCGCGCGAATTTCTGAACTTTCGATTAATGCCAATTGGCCGCAGGCGGCCATGATGTCTTGTCCGCGTGAGATTCTCACGAATGCGAAGACTCCTTTGTCCATCAGAATTTGTTTGAACGCGTCGATGCTTTCTTGCGTGGGCCGGTTATAGGGAAGGTCTCCGGGGTTCCACGGGATTAAATTTACTTTTGACGGAATATTGGCAAGGAGCTTTGCCACGCGTCTGGCGTCTTCGGGCGCGTCATTAAATCCTCCGAGCAAAACATATTCAAACGTGATCCATTCGCGCGGGCCGAGCGGATAATTTTTGCAGGCGTCCAACAGAACAGCGAGCGGATATTTTCGATTGATAGGCATAATCGCGTCGCGCTGCGCGTCATTTGATGCGTTCAACGAAATCGCCAGCTTCGGCCGCACTTTTTCCTGGCCGAGACGCTCGATTCCGGGCACGATTCCTGAAGTAGAAAGTGTGACGTGCTTCGGCGCCAGGCACACGCCGCGTTGATCGAGCAAGATTCGCACGGCCGCCATCACCGCATCGTAGTTCAGCAGCGGCTCACCCTGGCCCATCAACACGACGTTTGTTTGCGGCAACAAATGTTCGCGCTGATCGTCAAGTGTCACGAGAACCTGGCCGATAATTTCGCCTGCGGAAAGATTTCGGTTTAGCCCGAGCACGGCCGTAAGACAAAATTTGCAATCCACCGCGCAACCGGCTTGCGTAGAAATGCAAATCGTTTGGCGCCGCGCGTCTTCTTTGGCGTCCGGCATGAAGACGGCTTCGACTTGAACGGGCGCGGAATTCTTCTCGTCGTCGCCATCGAGCGCCAACAAATAGCGTACAGATCCGTCGCTTGAGTGATAGCGCTTGGCGATTCGCGGCAAACGGATTTCGCATTCGCTTGCGAGACGCTCGCGCAATTTCGCGGACAGGGTCGTCATGCGCGTAAAATCGAAAATGCGTTCGGCGTAAAGCGCGTGATAAATCTGATCGCCGCGGTAGGCAGGCTCGTCCCATGACGCTGCTAGGGCGCGCAATTCGTCGACCGATTTTCCGAGCAATTGGAGAGGCACGATTTTCCTTTTGTGATGAGCCTCATTTTAGCATGCGGCTTGCCAGACGTTGACGGCTGGAAGCCAACATTGCAAACCGCGCAGCCAGAATTGTCGGCGCTACGCGGAATACCGGGCCCTGCCAGTACTCTTTAGTTACCCCACCCCCCTCCCCCTGTTTTGAGCATCAGTATCAAAACAAAGGAGTTAGGTCGGCCGATCTTGGCATCAATATCAAAACAAAAGACTTATAAGTCGTTTGTTTTGATACTGATGCGCGCTCGTTTGAGATCGGCGGATTCTCGGATCTGGCAGGCTGGAAATTCCCAAATTGGGACGGTCAAAAAAGTGAAGCGTCCAACTCTGCGATTCAGGGTAGCGCGATTAGGGGCGCTTTGTCAATTAAATAAAAGTACTTAGTACTAAATATGTGGCGGGAAGGCTGTGGAAAGTGATTCGAATTGAATTCAAATGGGAGAAAAGGTGTCTGAGAATGCTGAGGGAGAAGGAGCGGAGAGAATTATGTCAGGACAGGGTCAGGATGCAATCTGGTTTCGGCGTCGGTAATCTCCACGGGAGTTAACCTGTCAGGCTGACTTACTCGAGGAAAGAGTTTGTCACGGAAACGAAGGACGGGAAATTCGACGAGACGAGCCATTAGAATTCCGAACGGAATGCTGACGGCCACGTAAATCCATGTGAGCAACGCGGGGCTGAGCGGCACGGGAGATAAAGCGTTGAGAGTATTGGTTCCGACAATCTGCACCGGAACGTGCCAGAGATAAATCGAGTATGAATACACGCCGACAAATGCGAGTGCGCCACTAATTTTTTGCCATGCGAAGTTCACCGGAGAAGATGTTTCGCGAGGCTCCGGCGCGGTGAGACACAACATCAACAGGCCGCCGAATCCCAGATAGACGAGCGTAAATCCGAACGACTGAATGAACGGACTTTCGGGCGCAAATCCGAAACAACAGCCGAGAAGCATTGCGGTGGCGGCCTCAAGCGCGAGCCGATTCCCACGCTTCTGGAGCGCGCCGACTACGCGTGCGTTATGGAAATGATAGAAGTAGGCGAGCACAACTCCGAAAAATAACGAGTCAATTCGCAGGTGCGTCGGAAACGTCACTGAGCCACAGTGTTCCGGACTGTAGGCAGGTGAATAGGCTGCGAAGTAGCGCATCGCGAGCGTGACCGGAGCAAGAACGCAAAACGCATAAGGGATAAACCGGAAAGGAATCTTTGCGATTCTTTGAGAGCCGGCACATTGCTAGCAACAACAAAGGAAGCACGATGTAAAAATGTTCCTCGACCGCCAGAGACCACGTGTGTCGCCAAATGCCGGGCAGATAGTTCTGAATGAACAGAACCTCGTGTAACCAGTATGCGCCGTAAAAATGCTTGTGATATGCGAAGGCGATCAGAACGGAGCCGAGGAGCATGGCCCAAAATGCCGGATAGATTTTGAATCCGCGGCGGATAAAAAAGCGACGCAGATTTATGCCGCCTGTTTTTTTATACTCATTGAACAGTAAGCCCGAAATCAGAAACCCGCTGAGAACGAAGAACAGATCCACGCCCGTCCAGCCGACCTCCCGCCAGAGTCCTTCCATAAATCCGTGGTGCCCCAGGACAAGCAGCACGGCGACGCAGCGTAGAATATCGAGTCTTTTATTTCGCATTACGTGATCTGAGCGGCCCAATTCGCGGGCTAGTTTGAACTTCTTTGCAAAAAGTGGATTTCTGTTTTACGGAAATCGAACTAAATTTGCCGTCTCTTTAGAGGCTATGAATTGGCTCGTAAACTGTCAATCCATCGCGGGTACCGAAGTGACTTTTGTGTCGTGGATGTAATTAGGTGAGGCAGTTGCGCGAACGGCGCCGGCGCACGGCGCGTGGAGATTCGCGCGGTGGTGTGTCAGAATGAATGTGACCTTGATTGCACTGCAATTTTCCAACTGGATGAGCGAAATTAAATAAATGAACGAAGCGCGCACAATTCATCGCGAAGTATTGCCGAACGGGTTGGTGATTGTTACGGAGCCGATGCCGCACGTGCGATCGATTTCGGTGGGGATATGGCTGCGCAGTGGATCGAGAAGTGAAACGGCGGCGCGGAACGGGATCGCGCATTTTACCGAGCACATGGTTTTTAAGGGAACGGAGCGGCGCAGCGCGGAAGAAATTGCGCGCAGCATCGACAGCATTGGCGGAATGATGGACGCATTCACGGCGAAGGAAATGGTTTCGTTCAACGCGAAGGTGCTGGACGAACATTTGCCGGTGGCGTGGGAAGTGCTTTCGGATTTGGCGCTGCATCCTCTTTTTGATGCGGAAGAAATTGCTCGCGAGAAACAAGTGGTGCTGGAAGAAATCAAAATGGATCAGGACAATCCTGAGTCCGTGGCGCACGAAATGCTGGTGGAGAATTTCTGGAAGGGGCATCCGCTGGGCCGGCCGATACTGGGGACGCCGGAAACGGTGGGAGATTTTTCGCGCGAGGCAGTTGTGGAAAGCCACGGCGAGTCGTATGTGCCGGGGAATTTATTGGTGACGGCGGCGGGACATTTGGAACCTGCGCGGGTTCTGGATTTGGTCGCTGATGCGTTTGGCTCGTTGCCGCCCGGAGAATTTTCGGTGCCGGAAACTATTCCGAGAGCGCATTCGTCGGTGGCGCAACAATCGAAAAGTGAATTGGAACAGGTGCACATTTGCGTTGGCGTGCCGAGTGTGCCGCTGGCGGACGAACGGCGATTCGCCGTGGCGATTCTGAACACGATTATCGGCGGCGGAATGTCGTCGCGATTATTTCAAAATATTCGCGAGAAGCAGGGGCTGGCTTATGCGGTTTTCAGCGAAGTGAATCCATATTCGGATGCGGGAATATTTTCCGTTTATGCGGGGACGTCGATTGAAAATGCCGAGAAAGTTCTGGGATTGATTGCGGCGGAGTTTCGCTCTTTGAAAGCCAAGCTGGTGACGACGGAAGAATTGCGGCGCGCGAAGGACCACTTGAAAGGTTCGCTTGTGCTTTCGCTGGAATCGACCGGGGCGCGCATGTCGAACCTAGCACGGCAGGAAATGTATTTCAGCCGATTTTTTTCGACGGATGAAGTTCTTGCAAGCGTGGAAGCCGTGACGCGCGAGGATGTGCAGAACGTGGCGGCTGCGACGTTTCGCGCGGACCAAACTTCTGCGACGGTGGTTGGAAGCCTCGATGGATTTACGCTTACCCGCGAACATCTAGATTGTTAGTTCCCGCAATGAATATTCGCAGGCGGGGGTTAAAACCCCACTCCTCCTAATTCTTTCTGGCACGAGTAAACTCGTGCCCTGTTACAAAGCGTCTTCGCTCGCTTAAGATGCGGACGAACAGATATTGACGAGCGGTTCGCGCCCTGCCATCATCTTCACATCATTTTTCTGGCTTTGGGGAGAGCGCGATCGGCATTCGAGTGTCCATTCTGGCGTCGGGCAGCAGCGGCAATTTGACGCTGATTGAAACGCCGACGACGCGCGTGCTGGTGGACGCGGGGCTGGGCAAGAAGGAAACTTTGCGCCGGCTGGAAGTGCTGAGCCACTCGATTGAAAAACTCGACGGCATTGTAATTTCCCACGAACATAGCGATCACGTTGGCGGACTGCCGCAAGTTTTGGGATTGTGGCGCACGACGGTGTACTTCACTCCGGCCACGTATGACGCGACGATGGCTTCGATGCCCGCGAGCGGACACAAGCGGATGACGCACGTGGAACATTTCCATCCGGGCGACAGATTTTTTATTGGCGATATAGAAGTTTCCGCGTTTTCGATTCCGCACGATGCGGCCGATCCGGTGGGCTTCACATTCCAAAATAATTGCGAGGGCGATTGCACGAAAGTGGCGATCGTTACGGACCTGGGCTACATGCCGGAGCTGGTGAAGCACCATTTGCGCGGCGCGGATTGTTTGATTCTGGAATCGAATCACGATTTGGAAATGTTGAAGGTGGGGCCATATCCGTGGCACATCAAGCAGAGGGTCATGAGCCGCACGGGACATTTATCGAATGACGCGGTGAGCGAATATTTGTGCGATCCGGAAAGTTTCGACGGACTGGCGCAGTATTTAATTTTGGCGCATATTTCGGAAACAAATAACAATGCTGACGTGGCGAAGATTTGCGCGGAAGAAGCGCTGAACCGGCGCCCGGCGGACGCGCCATTTCGCGGAGAACTTCGCGTGGCTTCGCAGACGGTGCCGATGGGACCGTTTGATCTATCGAAAAATTCCGCGCAGGTTGCGACCACACTTAAAGCTACCGCGTAAGAAAAGACTCGCGTTCGGCGAACGCGAGCTACACCTTCATTCGTAACGCAAAGCCACCAGCGGATCCACGCGCGTTGCGCGTCGCGCGGGAATGTAGCAGGCCAGTAGAGCGACGCCGCCGAGCAGCACGGTGACGGCGCCGTAGGTGATGGGATCAATCGGCTTCACGTGAAACAATTGCGATCCTAAATATCGAGTGACTCCGGCAGCGGCGATTAGTCCGAGCACGAGACCGGCGCCGGCTAACGCCATGCCTTGACCGACGACCAATCTGAAAACGTCGCGACGTTGCGCGCCGAGTGCTATGCGAATTCCAATTTCCTGCGTGCGTCCGGAGACGACGTAGCTCATGACGCCGTAAATTCCGACGGTGGCGAGAACGAGCGCGAGCGCGGCGAATAATCCGACGAGAGTGAGCGTGAGACGGCGCGAACCCAGTGAATCCGCGGTGATTCCTTCCATTGAGCGGACGCCGTAAACTGGTAGATCGGGATCGAATTCCGCCACGACGGATCGAATGGATGGCAGCAACGCTTCACCGCCGCGCAAAGTCCGCACAGCCACGGTGACGTTGGGCCAGGGCTGTTGCGCAACGGATTCGTACGAGTCCATGGAATCATTTTCGTTCAAGCCATTGTGTTTTACGTTTCCGACGACGCCGACCACTTCTTCCGGAGGCGCTTCAGGCCGCTGAAAAATTCGAAGTTGCTTTCCGATGGGATCTTGTCCCGGCCACGCGCGTTCCGCGAATGCCTGATTGATGACCATGGCGGCCGGGGCGCCCGGCACATCACGTTCTGAAAGTTCGCGCCCGCGCAGAAGTGGAATTCCCATGGCGTGAAAATATCCCGGCGAAACCGAGTGCATCCCCACAAGGACTTGTTCGTGAGGGCCGACGGCTGACTGGCTGACAAAATTTGGATAGTTTGTAGTGTCCTCGCCGTCCAGCGGAACATCATTCGAGCTGGCTACACCTTCCACTCCCGGTAACGCGCGGAGCTTATCCAGAGTTTGCAAAAATTGCGCCATGCGTTCCGGATGATGCGCAGAGTCCCGGTATTTCGGTCCAGAGAATGACAGAGAAAATGTGAAAATGCGCTCCGGCCGAAATCCGGGATCCACTTCGAGCAGGCGCACAAAACTGCGGACCAGCAAGCCCGCGCTGGCAAGTAGCACAAGCGATAACGCCACTTCGCTGATGACCAGCACGCTGCGCGTCCAACTTTGGCCGATGCCGCCACTTCCGCTGCGGCCCGCCTGCTTCAGCGATTCGCCGGCGGTCACACGCATTCCGCGCAGCGCGGGCGCGAGTCCGAAAATAATTCCGGCGAGCACGGCGATGGTAAGAGTGAATAAGAGAACGCGCGCATCGAGATGAACCGCATCGAGACGCGGAATTCCCGCGGGCTTCGCAGCGACGATTGCTTTTACGCCCGCATAGCCAAGCGGCAAACTTGCCAGACCGCCGAGCACGCCGAGCAGAGCGCCTTCTGTAATTAATTGCCGCGCGAGCCGCCACGCACTTGCACCCATCGCGACGCGAACGGCAATTTCACGTGTTCGTGCGGCAGATCGCGCGAGCAGCAGATTCGCAACGTTGGCACAGGCAATCAGAAGCACCAGCCCGACGACCGCAAGCAAAGTAAGCAGCGTGGGACGCACGTCGCCGGTCAACGATTCACCCCAATTAACAATGCGGATGCCATGGGCCTGATCAGCGGGAACTTTTCTTACAGCGTTTAGATTGCGCAGGATCGACGACAAATCCGCCTGCGCTTGCGCAAGAGTTGTGCCCGGCTTGAGCCGCCCGATCACAGTCATGAAGTGAATTACTGCCGTGCTGGGATCCGCGCCACCGGGAAATACTTCCGGTACTCCAAATTTTGGGTTTACAAAGAAACTTATGTTTGGCGACTCAACGTAATCTTTTGGAAGCACTCCGACGACGGTTATGCTTTCGCCGCTCAGCGCAAGAGTGCGTCCGAGCACTGCCGCATCGCCACCGAAATGTGATTGCCAGAAACTATACGTCAGGATCGCAACACGCGGCGCGCCGGGTTTGCCATCGGCGGCGGCGAAATCTCTGCCGAGTATTGGCGTTACGCCGAGCAACGAAAAATATTGCGGAGTTGTAACGTTGCCGCGCATACGTTCCGCGGAACCCATACCGGTGAGAGTAAAATCCAGCGAACGATAGGCGGCGATTTGCGAAAGAGTGCGATTCTGATCGCGATAGGCAATGAATTCCGGCGCAGAAAGCGGAGCATCCGCAAGCTTGGGCTGCATATCCTCAAACCGAACAATTTGTTCGGGATGATTAAACGGCAAAGGCTTGAGCAAGACGCCATTCACGACGCTGAAGATGGCGGTGTTTGCGCCGATGCCGAGCGCGAGGGTGAGAATCGCGACGGTGGCGAAGCCGGGATTTTTCGCGAGACTGCGAATGCCGTAACGCACATCCTGCATAAAACTTTCCAGCCAGCCGAGAATGTCCATGTCGCGCGTCCTTTCTTTTTGCAAAGTGAAATTTCCGAAACTGCGTTGAGCGGATTCGTATGCTTCGCGAGTTGACATGCCGGCGTTGATGCTGTCGGTAACGCGCCGATCGAAGTGGTAGCGCAATTCTTCGTCGAGATCGAGATCTCGGCGATTGCGTTTCCACAATCCAGTTAGCCGGCGAAACCACGCCATTGCTTGTCTCCTTTTTGCGCGAGAACCGAATTACGCAAATCGCAAAACACTTGCGACGGCTTCTGTGAGCCGCGCCCAACTTTCTTCTTCTTTGGCAAGTTGCTTGCGGCCTTTTGCGCTCAAGCTGTAATAGCGCGCGCGGCGATTATTTTCCGATGCGCGCCATTCCGCGGCGATCCAGCCTTCTTGTTCCATGCGATGCAGCGCGGGATAGAGCGAGCCTTCTTCAACGCGCAGAATTTCGTTCGACACACGATGGATGTGCAGCGTGATTCCGTATCCGTGCATAGGGCCGTGCGCGAGAGTGCGCAGGACGAGGAGCGTTAGGGTGCCTTGCAGAACGTCGTTCTTGGACTTGTGCACGGAACTCTCCTAGCTAGCTATAAGTAAGACGCAGGATACAGGGAAAGGTTAGGCGGGAGGTAAGAATTATTTGGTGGAGTTACGGCGAGGGTAGGCAGCTCCGGCGCGCAGACCTACAACGAAAGGTCTGCGCCAGCCGGTGAAAGTGGAAATTTTCGTGATTGCCGATCAGTGGGTGAGAATTTGCTCGAAGAATGCAATGGCGCGCGGATCTTTTGACTGGCCGAGCCAGAACATCGCCTGTTTGCGGACCGCAGGATTTTTATTATCGCGCGCAACGTTGATCATCAGCGGAACGCCTTCGTCTTTCGGCAACTGGCTGAGCGCGAAGACCGCTTTCTTTTTCACTTCGGTATCGGGATCGTTGTCGATGGCGTTTGAAATTGCGCCGACGGCGCGGTCGCCGGCTTTTTGCGCGAGCCAGAAAAGGGCTTGTCCGCGTACGCGAACGCTTTCGTCTTCCTTGGCCATTCGCACCAATTCATCCAGCGCATCTTTTTCATGGCTTTGCGATAGCGCGAAGGTTACTTGATCGCGGACCGTAGGACTTGTGTCCGACTTCGCCATACGCTTCAGAACCTCAAAGCCTGAGCGGCCGCGCGAATTGCCCAGCCAGAATGCGGTTTTTGAGCGCAACGCTTCGGGCTTATCAAGCGCGACAAATGAATTGAGCGCGCGGTCGGCGGAAGGATCGCCGTGCATGGCGATTGCGCGAAGGGCGTTATCGCCCGGATCGCGTCCTTCTCGCGCGGAATAATTTGTGTCCGCAACAATTGTGGTGAGCAGTGCGACGCTTTCCGCGGGATTCACTCCGGCGAGCCAGGTGAAATGCAGACCGCCGGCATCGATCTGGCAATCTTCGGTGTAGGTAGCGACGCGGCCGATTTTGTGATCCGCGATGCGAAGCAGCACATACATTGTTGTTGGGCCTTCTAGCTTTACGGGGCCGCTGTTTGTAACCGGACGATCGGTTTCATTCATGTTTACGCCGCGCGAGGATTCCAAAACGCATGGGCCGCAATTCTGCACGCCATAATCGGAATTCCAATTCCCGCAGCACATCATGATGCGGCGACCGTCTCCGGGATTGATCATGGCGACGGAATAGCCGACCCACGCGGCGGTGGTTTGCGCTGAAGTAATTCCGCGCATGGTGTTTTCTAGCGTGCCTGAGACGGCGCGAGTTTCCATTTGCGCGTTAGAGACTTGCGGCGCGCCGGGAGTTTGCGCTTTCACTGCAAGCGCGCTCGTCAGGAGAATCGCCACGGCCGGCAGTGCGAACCGACTTAATTTCGATACGAGATTCCTTTTCATAGCGACACCTTTCTTTTCGGCCGCGAACTATTTGCTCAGAATCTCCATCATGTAGTCCTGCGCTTCTTTGGAACGCATCTGAGAAAGCTGGCGCACCGCATAAACCTTCAGATCGGAGTCAGATTCCTTCCGCGCTACCTCGATCAAATCTTTTGCGTCGTCCTGCATTGCCAGAGCGCGCAGAATTTCTTTGCGGACGGCGGGATCTTTTTCCTTTGCGTAGAGGCTTACGAGTTCGGCGCCGGTCTGAGTGCCTCGGCCCATCGAGCCCATGTCACGAATCGCCGCCACGCGAACCGCGGCGGAGGCTTCCGTCATAGCGATTTGGCTGATGGCATCGCGCGATTCGCTGGTCATCAGGCCGCGCAGAATCTGAACCTTGCCGTCGTCGGATGCTTCATTCTTGTAAAGCTGCACCAGCGCGTCACGCGAGCCCATCGCGCCGAGAAGGCGAATCGCTTCGATGCGAACGGCTGGATCTTTTTCGGATTGCGCGGCGGAGAGAAGATGCTGTTTATCGCCGGCGGTCATGAACGAGCGCAGAATCGATTTCTTAATCGACGGGTCGGTGGACGCAGCGTAAACATCGGAAAGCGTTTTCATCGCGTCCGGATTTCCCGTGACACCGAGCTGACGAATGGCTTCAGCCTGCAGCGCCGGATTCGTTTGCGAACGCGCGAAAGTTGCAACAGCTTCACGCGCTTGCGGTGTATCTTCGTGCGCGAGAATTGAGAGAGCGCGCTTCTTTAAATTATCGGAACCATTTCCCGCCAGAACTTTTTGCAGTTGCGGAACGGCCACGGAAGCATCGGCGCCGCGCAGACCATCGAGCGCCATCATTTTCAATTCATCGTCGCTGGCATTGCCGGAGGATTGCGCGTTCGCAAAACCGGCCGTCATCGTTGCGCACAGCACAACCACCGCTACTACTGACATTCGTCGAATCGTTTTCATCGCCGCTCCATTCGTTTTCAAGTCGTTAGTCCTGTGCTTTAATCGCCACGCCGTTATTTGTTCAAGAGTTCCAGCAAATAAGCCGTTGCGTCGGGCGACTTCATCATGGAAAGTTCGGAAACAATTTTCTTTTTCATTTCCGGATCGGTTTCTTTCTTGGCGAGTGTGACCAGCGCCTTCGCGTCATTTGCGATGAAGAGCGCGCCGATTACTTTTTTGCGCACGTCGGGATTCGTGTCCGACGCGTAAATCTGCAGCAGCGCGTCTTCGCCTTTTGTGCCGTTTCGGCGGTCCATCATGCCCAGGTAATTAATCGCGTTCATTCTCAGCGACGGATCTTTTTCATTCATCGCCAATTGGCTGACGCGATCCACGTCACCGGATTGGAAGATTGAACTCAGGATTTGCTTTTTGACGTCGACGGAAGTTTCGTTCTGATAAAGCTGCCAGATATCGTCGCGATCGTTCATCATTCCAAGCTGGCGTATCGCTTCGATACGAAGGTCGGTATCTTTTTCGGATTTTGCCGCGGCGAAGATTCGGGCTTTGTCACCGGACATCATCAGCGCGCGCAGAATTGCCTTCTTCACGTCGGGATCGGTTGACGAGGAATAAATCTGAGAGAGAACTTCGCGTCCGGAATCCGCGCGATACATTCCCAGCGCCTGAATTGCTTTTTCCTGCACGAGAGGATTCACGCCTTCGCCGCGCGCCATCCTGGTGATCGCGTCGCGCGCTTCCGGCGAATTGGATTGCGCCAGCACAAACAACGCCTGGCTGCGAAGCTTCACGCATTCCGTGTTGTGCATCATGTTTACCAGCAGAGGCACAGCCTTTGCCGGGTCGGCTTGTTGCAGGCCGTTCAGCGCGAGCAATTTCAATTCGCAATTGCTCTCGTCGTCCGGAGAAACCGGCTGGCCGGAAAGCTGCTTCACTTCCACTTCGAGTTTCTTGGCGTCATCCAGCCAGCGGCTTTGCGGATATTCCTTTTCCATCACGGAAAGCGTGGCCAGCGCTTCGGTGCGTTGTCCGAGCTTGTTCTGCGCGTACGCTTTCCAGAACAGGCCCGCGTCCGCGCGCTTCATTTTCATTTCCGCTACTTGGTCGAATTTATCTTCCGCGATTTGCCATTTGCCTTGATCGAGCGCTGATGAGCCCTGACTGTAGAGAGAGGATTCGCGGTCGGCGTCACGGCGATCGGATTCCTTTTTTCGATCTTTGTCTCTATCTTTTCCACCGTCGTCTTGCTGGCCGAAAACGTCGACGTTCAAGCTGTCCAAGCCGACCTGGAAGTCCGTGTCAAACTTCAGATCGGTCTTCATATTGAATTCGAGGTCGTAGCCAAGATCGTTCGCCAATTCTTTCCATTGCCCGGAAGGATTGGCCATTTCCTTTGCCTGTTGCAGATAGTCGGCGGCTATCTCGCGGTATCTCGCCCAGTCATCTGCGCCGATTCCCTGCCCGGAACTTTTGCCGTAGCCGACGGCGTCGGTGGAATCATCGGACTTATCCTTAACTTTTTCCTTGCCGCTGGTTCCCTGGCCTTTGCTCTTGTCCTTGTCTTGTGACTGCCCCTGCGATTGGCCCTGGCCCTGCGATTGATCTTGCGCGCGCGCCGGCGTGGCCAGCGCAAACGCCGCAATCGCCGCCAAAACAAATCCAATTTCCTTGCGTAGAACGATTTCCTTCATGCTTCTCATTTCGCTTCCTTCTTTCTTCGAGTAGTACAAATTTTCGGCGCTAAATCTCAACTGCCACGCGTCGCGGAATGCTGCGTCGCAGGCTTTTCTTTATCTCGCACCGTTGAATCCAGCACGCGAATCTTCAACATCAATCCGCGCGATTCAATTCCGCGTTGCAATTCTTCAAGTTCAGAACTGGAAACTTTTGAGGGGCTGTGCGCGATTTCCAAAAGCACGGGTTCGAGTTCGTCCAGCACGCTGGCCACGGCGTTATCACCGGAATGTTCCGCTGTTTGGCGATACAAGCGATTCGAGACCAGCATTTCCTGCGCGCGTTCCTGCTGCGCGGAAATATCCACTTCGGAATTTTGCTTACTGCCCGGTTCCGCGTTTGAAATCTCCAACAACACGGATTGCGCGCGATCCAGATGATCGCCAACGGCCACCAGCAGAATTCTTTCGCGCACCTGGCCGGGAGCATTTGTACTCGAATTGTCCGCAACTTGCGGCGCTGCAGGCGTGACATTGTTTTTTTTCAGCGAAATTCTTCCGGCGAAAAACGCTACAACAATCAGCGCAGCTACCGTGCCAAACGCAATTAATCGCTTCGGAGACGTCCACGCCGTCAGCGCGTTCCAGTCAAATCCCGGACGTTGCAGCTTCGGCGCAATCTTGTTCCACACACGCGCTTCAAAATGCGGGCCCGGCTCTGCAACCGGAAGCGCTTCGACCATCGCCAGCACGCTCTTCAGTGATTCATATGACGCGCGGCAATTTTCGCAGTCGTGCAAATGTTGCTCAACTGTTTGGCCAGCCGTTGTGTTCGCTTCGGCCAAATCGCCGTAGCGATAACCCAGCAACTGTTCTTCGTTCAGATGTCCGCCCGTATATTTCATTTCTTTCCGCTCTCTCCGTAAATGTCTTTAGCTTTGTCCGACCAGCGGCGCCAAATGCTGCCGCAATTTCTGCACCGCGCGGAACACGCTATTCTTTGTGGCGCCCGCTCCAAGTCCAAGCGTCTCGCCAATTTCTTCAATCGAATTTCCTTCAAAGTGACGCATCACAAATGCCGTGCGCTCCACAGGACTGAGCGCCAACATCGCCACGCGAACTTGCTCGCCCAATTCACCGCTCAACGCCAACCGGTCCGGGCCAGGCGCGTTACTAATTGCGGTGTCGAGTGGATCCTGCATTTCCGATTCATCACCTTTGGCTAACTGCCGCCGCGTTTTTTCCGGCCGACGTTTGCGCATCAGATCCAACGAGCAATTCACGGCGATCCGGTAAAGCCACGTTCCGAAATTTGACCGTGCTTCAAATTTGTCCAGCCGCCGATACGCCCTCAACATCGCTTCCTGCACTACTTCTTCGGCGTCTTGTTCGTTGCCGGTCATTCGGTGGGCGAGTCGGAACAAAGTTCGGCTGTGGCGCTCGACGAGAACGCGAAAAGCGTCCTGATCGCCGCCGAGGGCCAGCGCCACATTTTCCGCATCTCCGACATCCATCCGAATCATTAGACCGGGATACCCCCCTTGCGGTTAGGTGCGATTTTGCAAATAGATTGGCGCTAGATTACTAGGTTTGACGCGCCGAATGTTCGTGCGGCTCAGCACTGCGCTATTGACGAGTCGCGGGGTTCTACGAGGACTAGCGGGAGACGAGGACTTTCCAGATTCTCGCCTTCTTGAGGAAGGAAACATCTTCCACGCGGTCAAATAGAAGTACGCCGTCACTCCACCATTTCAGATCATATGTCTCGCTGGAATTTCTCTGCGTTACCGCGCGAGGCTTTGCATCCGGCGTTGCGGATACAATCCAAATGATCGTTCCTCCCCAGAACTGCAAATCCGGCCGCGATTTCTCGGGGAGAGGATCAAATGTCACATACGCGATGGATTTCCCGTTTGGCGATGGTGTCGGAAGGCCAGCGTACGCGCCGACCGGAATCGAAATCTTTTCGCGTCCATCAGGCGTGCTGACAACCAAGTTTGATTCTGAAATGAATGCGAGGTGCGAGCTGTCAGGGAACCACGGGCTCCAAGTTGGTTTTATGTGATCCCAGTATTCATCCGGATGCACGGTGAAAACGCCCACGTCCGCCCAGTTCTCGCGTTCGTTATCGTAAATCCAAATATGGCTTCCAATTGAACCATCGAAGACCGCCAAATACTTGCCGTCGGGCGAAGGAACTAGAAATTCGCCGAGCCAACCATCGTGTTGCGCAATCATCGCTTGGGGGGGTTCAATCGAGGTATGAGACGGCCGGTCCTGCGTGCTCCAGGCAATCGATCCCACAGACGGTAGATAGGTCACCCTTTCGGTGCGTTGAGTCCAATGGGCCTGACCGGGAACTTCACCTCCTTCACTTCGTTTTCCAGCTAGGGTGACCAAGCTGTAACTCCAATCTCGGAAACATGCCAGTTTCTCACCGTCGGAAGTCCAACCCGCGAGAAATGCGTCAGCCAATGGCAGTTTCGTGATGGTGACTCCATTTCCATCCATCACTTCGACATCGCTCAAAAGATTTGAGCTTCCAAAACCACCGCTGCCACCGATACGTCCCCAACCTGTCCTGACGTAGGCGATCATTTTCCCATCGGGACTCGGAATGGGGTTGTAGGCGTTTTCTTCTGACAAAAGAATCTCAACGGAACCGCGCAGTTGGCCTTGTCCCCCTAAGACGAGGCGCGGCATAAGAAAGAGCAATGCACTGCATAAGATCCCTAATGGAGGAAGGATCATGATCCGTGACCGCATACGTGCGGTCAAGCGAAAACCGGTGCGCACAATCCGCTTGCCAACGAGAACTGACGTGTTTGGAAGGGCCATGACCAACATTAAGAATCCGATGTCTCGCATAACGTTGCTTCCTTGCGATTCGCGACTTCGGTGACCGGCGCGACCATCGCGATAGCTCTGGGTGTCCGAAATCCCTGGCGAATCAATCGCCAGCTCACGAGCACTTCCGAATCATTTCAGGTATCCTAATACAGGGAATTTCCCCAAACATTTGAATCTCTTGCTCAGGCTGGCGGAAGCGGAATCCAGCCGATGCCGAGGAGCGCGTCTTGATCCATCGTTACACTCGAGAAGAAATGGGCCGCGTCTGGAGCGACGCGAATCGCTTTCAGAAGTGGCTGGACGTGGAAATTGCCGCCACGGAAACGCTGGCCGACGCAGGTCAGGTTCCGAAAGATGCCGCGAAAATTATTCGCGAACGCGCGAAGGTTGACGTGCCGCGCATTCACGAAATTGAATCGCGCGTAAAGCATGACGTGATCGCGTTCACCATGAACGTCACCGAATCCATCGCCGATCCCGCAGCCGCGCGATGGCTGCATCACGGACTTACTTCCAATGACGTGGTGGATACCGCGCAGGCGTTGCAACTCCGCGACGCTTCAAAATTAATTGAGGCCGCGCTCGAGAAATTCGGCGAGGTGCTGAACAAACGCGCGCACGAATTTCAGCACACCATTCAAATTGGGCGCACGCACGGCATGCACGCCGAGCCAATCACCTTCGGGCTGAAAGTGGCCAATTGGTACGCGGAAAATCGCCGCAATCAGGAGCGGTTCCGCGCGGCCGCCGCGCAAATGGCCGTCGGAAAAGTTTCCGGCGCGGTTGGAAATGCGGCGCATCTCGGCGCGGAAATTGAAGAAAAAATTTGCGCGCGGTTGGGACTGGCCGTCGATCCAATTACCACGCAAGTGATTCAGCGTGACCGCCACGCGCAATATGTTTCGACGCTGGCGATCATCGCTGCCACATTGGAAAAAATCGCGATGGAAATTCGCCATTTGCAGCGCACGGAAGTCCGCGAGGCCGAAGAACCATTCGGCGGCGAACAGCGCGGCAGTTCCGCGATGCCGCACAAGCGCAATCCCGTTGCCAGTGAACAAATTTGCGGGCTGGCTCGCGTGGTGCGTTCCAACAGCATGGCCGCGCTGGAAGATGTCGCGCTCTGGCACGAGCGCGATATTTCGCATAGCTCCGTGGAGCGAATTATTCTGCCGGATTCAACCATTCTGATTGATTACATGCTGGCGAAGATGACGGAAATTGTTTCCGGCATGAGGGTTTTTCCGGAGCGCATGATTTACAATTTGGAATCCACCGGCGGACTGGTTTTTTCCGGCCAACTTCTACTGGATTTAGTGGAAGCGGGCGCGCCGCGCGATGAGGCTTATAAATGGGTGCAGACAAACGCGATGGCGGCGTGGGAAGGCGGAGCAACTTTCCGCGAACGCGTGGCCGCAGACGAGCGAATCACGCGTCATTTGAGTCCCGAAAAGCTGGCGCACGCGTTCAGCCTGAATCGCCAACTGCACGCGGTGGACGCCATCTTCGCCCGTGTATTCGCCTAGCAATCTGTGCCTTTTTGTACAGTTTTGCTTGACAGTGTTGGCGAGGATTGCTACGGTAAACGTCCCTGCCTTAGTCTTTTCTAGCTGCACCGGCCGCCGTACGTGGCCTGTCGCTGTTTCAAATTGTTCAGCCGAGTGGAGGAATTTTTGTCGTTTTCGGAAACGCCCCTGACAATTCTTCTGGCCGACGATAACGCCGATGTGCGCATGGCGTTGGAATATATGTTGCACGCGCAGGGTTACAACGTCGTCGCCGTCGGCGATGGCGATGCCGCGGTTGCGGCGCTGGAAGAAAATCAAGTTGATCTTGTTTTGCTGGACGTGCTGATGCCGGGGCGCAGCGGATTTTCCGTTTGCCGCCACATTAAATCCCAGGCCGAAACTCGATTAATTCCCGTGGTACTCATA
>CAWIZI010000055.1:0-24736 GCA_963840515.1 Terriglobia bacterium | reverse complement strand
TGGTAAATGGAGCTGCCGAGCACCAGGCCCAGCGGGCGGAACCCGGCCTCGCGCACCAGCAGGAACTCGTTGACCGACAAGTCGGAAGTGAAGATCGAGCCGGGGCGGCCGGGCTGCAGCTCCGCCAGGCGGCGCATAGCATCCTGCGGGACGCCCGCGGCATCCAGTTCCGTCGCTATGTTCTGCTGGTCGGTCATCGTCTCTCCTACGAGCCCTCGGCTCTGGTCGCTGTGCTCTTAAGCTGTCTGGCGGTGCTTGGCGGCGCGGTCAGATCCGGATCCTGGTGACAGCGGGTAGCCGCGTTCGGTCATGAGCTGGGCGAGCGCGGTCATCACGGCACGGCCGACGCCCTGGCCCCGGTACTCGGGTGCGACCTGGACGCCCGCCACCCCGGCCATGGGGACCGGCCGCCCGCGCCACCACTGGGTCAGGTCGTGGTACAGCGCGCTGCCGACGAGCTGGCCGCCGTCGAAGGCGCCCAGGCACCGGCCGGCGGCCACGGCCCTGGCTCGAGGGTCGCCCGGATCCTCGCCTCGTCCACCGGCCCGAACGAGCGCATGGTCAGGTCCAGGTAGGCGTCCCAGCCGAGGTCGGGCGTGAGCGGGCGGATGATCACGTCAGCGGTCAGCCGAGCTTCTCCATGATGTCGTCCGCGACCGAGTAGTTGGCGTACACGTCCTGCACGTCGTCGGAGTCCTCGAGCGCATCGATCAGCCGGAACACCCGCTTCGCCTGCTCCTCGTCGAGGTCCACCTCGACGCTGGGCAGGAACGCCACGTCCGCCGAGTCGTAGTCGATCCCGGCGTCCTGCAGCGCCTTGCGGGCCACGACCAGATCGGTCGGCTCGGACATAGCCCGGCTCGTCCATCGGCGTCACAATCGCGCGATGCGGCGCGCCGTTTCCAATTGTGATCACGACGTTGCCGATCGTATCGATCTGCGGCTTCCACTTCGCCAACTCTTTTTGAATTTCTTTCGCGAGTACTTGTTCGTAACCGGGAATGGCGGGCGTTTCAACGAACTTTTTCAGGTCTTGCCGCAAATCCTGTCCAGCAGCGGCCGGCGAAAATCCCGCGGCGCACGTCATCAGCAAAGCAGCAGAAGCAGCAACATGCAAAATCGCTCGGAATTTCATGGAACACTCCCTGTACGTCGTACGAAATAATTTCGTCAACATATTCGTGTGTCGTGCTGACTCTATCGCGCGGGCGCAACGCTGGCAACCAACAATAGCGCCGCGCTTCCTATAAGAGTTGGAAAATTGGTATCCAGTTTCAGGAATAATTTCAAAAAGCAAAATTGAGCGAACTAGCGCGCGAGTTGATCGAGCAAAGCGTCGCGCTGCGTAATCGCCTGCTGCGAAGTGCTGTCCAACATGAACCGATAAACGACCACAGCAGCCGCGCTGAGCGCGAGATATGCGATCGGCAGCAGCCATAGTCCAGCCAGCCACAAGCAAATTACGCCGACCAAAGCGATCGTTCCCATCACCGCCGCAAGTAATCCAAATGAAATTACCATCGTCATTCCCGATGGACGCTGCCGCCGCATTCCGAATTCAAATTTTCTGGGATATTGCAATGAAAGCCAATTTCCTACCCCAAAATGCATCAGCGCTGCAAAAGGCAGCGCAGCCCACGTCGCCAAAATGATCAGCAATCCCGGAGGATGCCCCATAGCAATTAATATGCCCAGCACCAGCAGCGCTTCAAAGCACACAAGTGTTCCATGAAATAAATTCTTCGCCAGCATTACATCGCGAAATTTTATTGGTGAAAGAAAATATCGCTCGATGCCCCGGCCTTCATAAGCCAAATTGTTTGGAGTGAAATTCATAATCAACAGAAATAGATACGCCACCGCCGCAGGATACGCGTAACCGCCATTGAATCGCGAAAATGGAGATGGACCGCCGTGCCTGCTCGGCATTGACGTCGTCATACTAAAAAACACGATAAGCACAAGCGGCATGAAAATATTCATCAGCAGCATCGAATTGCGATAAAGGTATTTAAATTCTTTGCCTACGATT
Source organism: Terriglobia bacterium (assembly GCA_963840515.1). Lineage (GTDB taxonomy): Bacteria > Acidobacteriota > Terriglobia > Acidiferrales > UBA7541 > DASTCZ01. Next base: position 22,704 of record CAWIZI010000055.1, on the reverse strand, counting down.
GCCGTCACCGGCCCGCTGATCAAACCTGAAGCGGGAGATTCCACGGTTGAGACTGCAACAGATGACGGCGCAGAAGCTTGTCCGCGCGGCACAGCGGTTTTCCGGCGAACCGGCGCAGCGCTTTCGCCCAGATCCTCTCCGGTAAATTGCGCGTGTGCTCGAAAAGCAAAAAGTCCGCCAAACGCACACGCATATAACGCAAGCAAACCGGTCGTCATCGCCGCCGCAGACGAATCGCCATCTGCGGCGTGCTCGATCACCGTTCCCGCCAACCCCGGCGGCAAAGCCCGCCACACACTTGCAGATTCTTCGATGGCAGATCTCACCGCCGGCCCCCATCGTTGCAAAATCAGGCCGGAAAACTGAATGCACACAAAGAAAAGAATGAAGAGAACGGTGACAATTTCGCGCGTCCGGCGTTTTGCCAGCAATCGTTCCAGCCAAGCAAAAAGCATGCGATTAAAAAGCAGATTCATCAGCGCGGAATAAGCCAGTGCAAGCGCGGCCCACCATTTCAAATCCGGGCGCGCAATTGAAATTCCGATTCCCATCGCGATGTGCCAAAGAATTCCGGCAAGCGCAAAAGGATCGGCCAATCCATACGCCGTGCTCATCAGAAAAAATGTGGAAAACCTTATTGGAAAGCGCAAGAAATTTCGGCCGTCAAAACCCGGATTCGTCTGCGAGGCAAGCACCGGCACAAACTGCCAGAACATGAAAATTCCCCACAACATCGCGGAAAGATAAACCCACCTTTGCATTCCCACAATTTCAAACGCGCCAAAACCAATTCCCAATGCGCCGCCGAAAGTCAGGAGCGTGAAAAATATTCCCAGCGCCACCGATCCGAGCACGTGCATTTTTTCCGACTGGCTGCGCATCCCATTGCGAAATGTTTGCCAGCGCAACATGACCACCAGCAATAGCTGGCGCCACACCTTATTCGTTGTGGTTACTTCAGCCATGAAAGCTCGTCCTCCGATTTGCGCATCACGCCTTCATGTCCAACCACTGCCAGGAAAATTTCCTCGAGCGTAAGTTTTTGTCCGGAATTGCTGGTGCAGTTCCTTCCACATGCGCCGCGGCGGCCACGCCGGCGCGAAGTTCATCGAGCGAACCCTGCGCGATAATTCGCCCCTTATTAATGATGGCGACGTGACTGCACAATCGCTCCACGATTTCGAGCACGTGCGAAGTCAGGAAAATTGTCGAACCGCGCTCGGTCATATTGTGCAACATCGTTTTCAAAGTGCCCGCGGCAACTGCGTCCACACCTTCAAACGGCTCGTCCAGAAACAGTATTTTCGGCCCGTGAATCACCGCAGCGGCCAACGCGAGTTTTTTCTTCATGCCGTGCGAATAATCCACAATCAACGTCTTCGTGCGGTCCGCCAAATCCATAAAGTCCAACAGTTCGTTTGTTCGCTGCGCGGCGGTTGCGCGATCTAATCCGTACATTTTGCCAACAAAATTCAGAATTCACTTCCCGTAAGCCGATCAAACAGTGCCAACCCTTCCGGAACAACTCCAATCTGTCGCTTTACTTCAACAGGATCACTTCCCATCCAGGCTAAGCCCCAGCAACTTAACGTTCCCGCGGTTGGCGCAAGCAATCCCGTCAGCATTCGGATGGTTGTGGATTTTCCCGCGCCATTCGGCCCCAGAAATCCAAAGAATTGCCCCGCATCCACGCGCAAATCGACGTGATCCACTGCAACAAAATTGCCAAAACTTCGTGACAATCCTTGCGCAAGAATCGCAGCTTCCGGCATTGATCCTCCGAACAAGAAGTATGCCATTGATTACGCAACGGCCTGGGCAAAACTTTCGCGGAAATTCTGCGAACGTGTGACTGAATTGCTGAGATATTTGGGAGGCAGTTTTTCTAGAACAAGCGGGATGATGCAGTGACGGCGTGTGCGCTGCCCGCGCTGCGTGCGGGGAACAACGCCAAGACGGCGGGCAATTCAACGCGAAATGTGGCTCCGCCTTCGGGACGATTGGCGCAAGTAATTCGCCCCTTGTGCTCTTTCACCAAGCCATAGCAAATCGAAAGTCCCAGACCAGTTCCTTTGCCGACCGCCTTCGTCGTATAAAACGGATCGAACGCCAACTGCGGATCGCGAATTCCCGGACCGGTATCTGAAAACTGAATCACGACATTGTTTTGGTGGCGGAATGTTTTCACGCTGAGCGTTCCGCCGCCAACTTCTTCCATCGCCTCGACCGAATTATTAATAATGTTGAAAAACACTTGCAGGATTTGATTTGCGTCGCCGCGAACTCCGGGCAAATGCGATTCCGCGTCAAGCTCGATGCGAATACTTTTTTTCTTCATGTCCGCGCGGCATAATTCCACGACGTTGCCAACAATCGCGTTGACGTCGAGCAGAGTAACTTCCACGGGTTGCGGCTGCGCAAAACTAAGCAATTTACCGACGACACCTTTTGTGCGTCGCGCCTGCTCGCGAATTTTTTCCGCAATTTCTTTCGCTCGATCGCCTACGGAAGGATCGCCGGCCAACACGTCTGAATAACCGAGAATGGCCGTAAGCGGATTATTGATTTCGTGCGCGGCTCCAGCCGCAAGTTGCCCAAGTGAAGCGAGTTTTTCGGCTTGCACATATTGCGCTTGAACGCGCTGCAAATTCACGAGGGCTTCTTTCGATTGGCCAAGTAATCGCAAACGGTCGTCATCCACTAAACGCTGACGCAAAAATACCAGCGAAGTAACGACGATGATTGCCACAAGCGTTGTGAGCAGGCGGAATCTGCGAACCTCCGCTGGAGCGCTGCTTTCCATTTCGGACCAGATGAGAAGCGCGGGCAACGAAAGCGCTGCGGCCATTGCCATTCGCGCGGGCCACAGATTTTCCGACGGCATTTCCGTGGACTCAGCCGCGAGAGGCGGAATCGCGCGTTCCGCTGCGGGACATTCCACGCGCGCGATATTTCCGGCGACGCCGAACCACACGAAAGCTGCGACGAGCGGAAGATCGTACAGACTTCCGGACTGATAAACGCCTTGACGAGTGGCGATGTCAATCACGATGGAACTGAACGCGTACATCGCAGCTGCGCCTGCAAGATGTGAATATACTTTTCGCCAAGGACCGTGATTGCGCGCAACGAGATAAAGCAGAGCGGCAACGAGAGTGAAATTTTCTACGGCATAAACTCGCGTGTAACTGATGGAATATTGTTTTGCGTTTGGCGCGATATATTGCCACGGAATTACAACGAAAAAATAAAGATAGACCCACCAGGAAAACAGAAGTTGAAAATCCACGCGGCCAAATCGCAGGCTGCGATCGGAGTCTCGCGTGTGCGGACGCAATGCCAGCGCGCCCAAGAGTGGAACCGTGTGCAAAAAGAAAATTACGTCGCCAAGAAATGGAGCGGGAATCCGTTGATGGTGCAGGACTTCAAAATTTGTACGCAGCAATTGGCCAATCAGCCAAAGCCCGCAGCCCATTCCCATCAACATCCAAAAAGCGTTGCGGCGCCAATCGGAGGATGACGCGTTTACAAGAAGTCCGGCGTTGGCAAAAAGCAAAACCACGCAAAGCGCGATATCACCAAAGGCCGTCAAACGCGGGCCGCTGTGAAGCGCCACGGAGACAGCGGCGTACCCGCCGACGAAAAACAGCCAGGTGAGCACAATTCCGGTTCTGCCACGAAGTAACGACATGAGAGGTTTGACCCGAGTCCATTTTAGGAAGCGCCCACGCGCGCGCCTATGGGACTGAAGTTTTCCGGGTGCGCTAACAATTATGAAGCGTTGGTACCGCGGAGCAATGAACCGTCGGTACTACTTGGCGCGCGATTGAAATTTGTGGATGAGGGGAGCGGCAGGGGTGAGCAGGTTAAAAAGTGCATTATAATGCATGTTTGGGACGGAATTTTGCGAAAAGTGCATTATAATGCACTTTTTGGGGTAGGAAAAAGACGAGAAAAGCGCTCAACGCAGAGTTCGCGGAGACGCAGAGAAAAGATCAGAGAGTAAGAACGGACGGACAGTCCCCAGCCCGGCCTGAGAATAAGTGGCGTTTTTCGCTAAGCCCCTTATTAGCACACACTTGCGCACGAGATCGCCGTAAGTCCTTTATTAGCATACACATCCCTTTCGACCCCCGGGGTGGGGGTAGCCGTTTTTTCCAAAATGGCGAATTTTGGAATGGGCTATCTGCGGGTTAAAGCCAAGATTATCAAATACTTAGCTGCGAGACGGGAGGCGGGCGGGTCGCGGACCCGCCCCTACGTTCATTGCGCATAGTGTGCGAAGGTGCGCGAATCGGAGGATTGCTTATCCTTAATAAGGTGGATCGGTGAAGCGCATCCCCGTTTATTTGTTGGCGCTGGCGGAGACTTTGCTGCGGATCTGATCGGTGAAATTGAAGATGAATTCCACTTTGTTGATAGGGGCGGCGTCAATCGCGCCGGGAGATTTTAGGACGCCGATTCGTTTTCCGTCTGGACTTGGAAAATAAGAGCCGCGCTCGGAAATTTGACCGGTCGACCAGATGCGCGGTTTTTCTGCGCGGAAGGAATCGGCGATCGCAGAATAAGTTACGGCCATAATTTTGTCGCGGGTTGACGCGATGTAATAAAGTTCCTTGCCGTTCCGGGACCATTGGGGCAACGATCCGCCGCCGGTGGAAATTTGTGTTTTGCCACCGGGGCCGGGGAATGGACGCACGTAGATTTCGTTGGCGCCGGATTCGTTGGATATGTACGCGATCCATCGGCCGTCAGGGGAAAATTCCGGATCGGTTTCAAAGAACTGAGTGTTCAAAAACGCTTTCGGCTGTCCCGGCTTCCAACCAGTTTTTTCGTTGCCGTCGACGGGCAAAGTCATCACGTCCATACCGGTACCGGGATTTCGCTGCGCGAATGCGAACGTCTTGCCGTCCGGAGTCCACGATCCCGAAATCTGAATGCTGTCGCTTTGCGTTAAGCGCGCTGGGCTTCCGCCACCGTCGGATCGAATCCACCAAAGATTCTGCGGCTTTCCTTTTTCAGATGAGTTGTAAACAACGCGCTCGCCATTCGGCGTCCAGACAGGCCTGAAATTTCCGTCAGCCGCAAAAGTGAGGCGCGTGAGAGTGTCTCGCTCCAAATCATAAATCCAGATATCCGTCCGTTTGGAAGATCTGATGTCCATCGCCAATCGCTTGCCATCCGGCGAGAGCGCGAGACTGCCGTAGTCAGCGGGCGTTTCGCGGAGCGGGGTGAAATTTCCGCCGGCATCCATCCAGTAGATGGAAAGATTGCGGTCAACCGCGGATCCGGCTACATACGCGAGAGTCCCGTTATCTGAAATAGAAAATTGAGCGGTTCCTCTGTCGGGACTGGCCACGACATTTTCCACGACGGCGGTGGCCGGGCCGGTCGTCTCCAGCCGCTTCGCGTCAAATGGAATTGCGAAAAGCGTACCGCTGTGCATGTAGACGAGAAAGCCATCCTGCAAATAAATCGCGTGAAAGCCGCCATGCAAAATCGTTTTCGCCTGACCAGACGCTGCGGAGTAAGCGACGATGTCAGCATCCTCATACGAATTTGTGTTGGCGTCTTGCGATGTATAGATAACAACCTTGCTTCCGGGAAGAACTTGAGGCCAGTGTTGGGAAGTTTCGCTTTTCGATTTATCGAGGGTGGTGAATGGAGCGGGAGCGCCGCCTGATGAAGAAACTTTCGACAGGGCTGAATCATTTCGGTTGGCGAGAATAATATTTCCGTCGTCGCCCCAGCTTCCGGTTTGCGCGGCACGGGAATCACAAATAATTTCCGGAGCGCCGCCATGGACAGAAATTTTCTTCAATTTTCCGTCGGCAAAAAACGCAATCCACTGGCTATCCGGCGAGAAAAAAGGCTGAGTGGCATCTTCGGCTCCTGCAAGGACCGTGGCCTGCAGCTGATCGAGCGGACGTATATAGAGACGGCGCTTCTTATCGGAACCTTGCGCGGCAAAAACGAGTTTGGTGCCGTCGGGCGAAAGAATTGCATTGGGCCCGGAGAACTCCGTTTGGATGTTCGCGGCTGCGCCGAGATCCGCGCTAACTTGAATTGATTGCTGGGGCTTCGGTTCGCCGCGTGGAAAAAATATTGCAAGCGCCATTGCGGTGAGGATCGCAATTGCTGCAATGGCCCAAGCAATTCGCTCGCGTCGTTTATCGCGCGGAACGCCGGGCGAAGGCAATCCCGCTTGCGAACCGCCTTCGGCAATCCATTGCAATTCGAGTTTCACGTCATGCGCGGATTGCCAACGTTCGTCACGATCTTTCGCGAGACAAAATTTCACAACGCGGTCGAGCGAGGCGGGCGACGCCGGCTGCGAGGACGAAATTGGTTTCGGTTCGGACGCTAGAACCGCGGCGAGAACGCTGGCTTGGGTTTTGCCGTCAAACGCGCGCTTGCCGGTGGCCATTTCATAAAGCACTGCGCCAAACGAGAAAATATCCACGCGCGCATCGGCTTCAAGACCTTCGATTATTTCCGGCGCCATGTATTGATATGTGCCGAGCACGACGCCTGCGTCCGTGACTGGATCGCGAGTAGGAGGGCTGGTTTCGGCGACAGTCAGTCCGGAAACCGGCACGGAATCGACGGCTTTGGCCAATCCGAAATCCAAAAGCTTTGCTATGTAACCGGCGCCGGATTTGGTGAGCATGATGTTTCCCGGTTTTAGATCGCGATGAATAATTCCCTGCCGGTGCGCTTTTTCCAGCGCGTCGGCGATTTCAATTCCAATTTTCAGAGTTTGATCGAGAGGCAGCGCGCCTTTTTCCAAGCGCGCGGCAAGAGTTTCGCCCTCGAGATATTCCATGACCAGATATTCGGCGCCGTTCTGCGAGCCGACGTCGTAGAGCGTGCAGATGTTGGGATGATTTAGGGCGGAAACCGCTCGAGCTTCGCGCTCAAATCGTTGGCGCGCTTCGGGTGTATCGGCGAGATGTTGCGGCAAAACTTTTATGGCGACGGTGCGATCGAGACGCGTATCCTTCGCGCGATAAACTTCGCCCATGCCGCCCGCGCCGAGCGGCGCGATGATTTCGTAGGGGCCTAATTTGACGCCATTCGCTAAAGGCATGGGTAGGGCGGATTATAGGCTGGCGGCGTGCGCGCGGCAAAGCAAATCACTTTGCGGAATCAGAATTCGCTACGGGTTAAAATAGCGCGCGGCTGGATCCGCGCTAACTGGCAAGCTCCTTCGCACGGATGAGAAATTCGGAACCTCCGAACGATTGCACTGCGCGACGACGGCTGTTCGGACGTTATACCGCACTCCTATTTAATTGTTGACAATAAGTTTGTTTATGACTTATAAGAATCGCCATCAATTCGCCTACTTGGAGGCAGTTATGGTCCGCACCAGCCCATCTCGAATATTCGGTCTTTTCGTCTTGCTTGCATTCCCAGTTGTAGTCGCCGCTCAGCAGCCGACTTCGACGGATCAGGCCATCCCTCTTCCGGATGCAGAATCAGGCAAAGACTACACCTATAAGCCTGGCATGCAGGGAGGGACGCCTCCATTTCAGTGGTCACTCAGTGGAAAGTTACCGACAGATCTCAAATGGTCAATAACAGATGGATCGATTTCTGGAAACTTACAGGGTGCGGCACCGGGTAAATATATATTTGAATTGACCATTACCGATAGCTCTAATCCACAAATGAAGGCTTCTCAACAATTCACACTGAGTGTGAAGCCAGCCCCGCTGAAGATCGTTGCAGGTCCTGGTCAACTGAAGATTATTCCCGCAGTTGCGCCGGCAGCCGGGCCAGCCGAGGCCGCACCTCAAACGCCGGATACACCTCCGGCTAAACCTCCCGCCGATGATGGAAGCAGCGGTGGAACGGACGCGAACAAGAAGGGATTGGGCAGCGGCAAGACCGGAGCCGCGAAATCGACATCGCCTCTAAAGCTCGATCCAGACACGGTTCCGGCGGGTACGACGGGCGATGTAAAGATCACAGTCTCGGGTCCAACTGATAACTCACCAGAATTCTACCTAAACTGCTCAACAACTCGCATTTCGAGTAAGAGCAACACAAAACCTCACTCCGCTTGGAACGATGGCGCGACGAATTTCACAATCGTGCTTGACGCGTCTGCGGTGAAAGAGGCCGGGACGATTCTAATCAGCACAACCCCCGACTGCTCGAAGACGGATCCGACATCGCTTGCGGTTTTGAACGTTTCCGCATTCAACGAGATGGCGCCCCTTGGAGAGGCGATGGTCGGCGTGGATGTATCCGCAGCCAGTTCCGCGAACCCGCAGGCTGTGTTTCTGGGTGTCGGTCTGTTTGATATACCCGTCAGCCTTACCGCCGCCAGCAGGAATATTTCGCACTCTAAGTTTGGCGGAGTGTGGGTAAGCGGTCAGTTGGGACTCAAAGGAATGGCTCAACCGGGTGCAGTTTCCGGCGCGCTTTCGTCGGGCTATTTTGCCACCGCAGTGAATGCCACGCCGGACAAAATTGTGCAATCGGTGGATATGTCCCTGCACGTTGGTCTCGAACTTCACCAATGGAGAATTCCAATAGCGTCGTTCGACGTTCCCAATTCCAAGAACGCCGCAACGCACGAATCTAAGCCCACAACGATCGCGATGTTGTCGCTAATTGGCGGGGGCGGGGCTATCACTCCACTTTCCCTTTCGCAGGCGAATCCACAGATATTCGAAGCGACGCCACAGATCATCAATACGTTCAACGGAATGAAGAATGGCGACGGCACGACGATTACTTTCCCCACTGGCTGCACTTCGACTACCTGTTTCGTTACTTTCACTCCGGCCGATCGTTCACATTTCTATCGTTACTACGATGGCGGGCTGCGGCTGAAACTTTATTCGAGGGACTATCCGGATGGCGAGCTTCGCTTCCCGGCGATCCTGGACTTAACGATCGGACAGAGTGAATACGTGACTGGCGGAATTGCCCACGGTCCGGTTCTTCACGTTGGCGGGAGCTTTCCGATTCCCCGGGCGGACTCGTTCTATGGTTTCGGCAGCATGGACTTGGGACTTACGCGCGCGAGCGAAGGTGGCGCGCAACTATTCTTTGTGCCGGTGCCCATGTCCGTGCAGCCTCCGCCCACGCCCACAAGCGCGAGTGTTACCAACATCATTACCGCGCAGCCGAATCGCGATCGCTACGTGTTCGGTTTTGGCGTCGATCTGTTACATCTGTTAACCCCTAAGAAAAGCGCAGCCGCTCCGACTTGTTAAGATAACGGGATCGCGGAAATGACGTCATCCGTCGGGCGGAAATCATAGAAGCCCGCTTCGCGTAAGACTTTGGCGCTCGGCACGCATGTTGTCGCCGCGTAATTCGCGAAGAGCGTTGGTGACAAATTCGACGGCAACTTTTTTGCGCCAGGTCATGTCGAAGTCTGTGTTGTCAAGGGGCCTTGCTATTCCGGCGGCGAGCGTGGCGGCTTGGTCGATTGATTCTTGCGTGAGCCTGCTGCCGACGAGCGAGTCTGCGGCGTCCTGCGCGAGCAATGGGCGCGGCGCTACGGAGCCGATTACGATTCGCGCGTCTTCTACAATTCCGTCGTAGGCCAGCTTTACCGCGGCGGCTACGGAGAGGACCGGGAAATCGAATGCGCCTCTGCGGCGCAGCTTCCAGTAAGTGCTTCGCCAGTTTTTTCTCGAACCTATGTGGACTTCGGTGAGAATTTCGTTGGGCTTTCTTGTTAGATAATTCATGCCGTCATTGTTGAAAAGATCCGAGAGCAGCAGTTCGCGCTCGCCGGAATGCGAAACGAGTTTGACGCGCGCGCCTAATGCAATCAACGCGGGCGCGGTGTCTGTGGACGAAACGGCCACGCATTTCGGGCTGCTGAGCGCGACCCAACACCGGGTGCCATCCTTCTTCATGCAGAAATTAATTGCTTTCCGCCATTCGTAGCTTTGATCGTAGTAGTTGCAGCGCGTGTCGAGGCAAATGTTTCCGCCGAGCGTGGCGACGTTGCGAATGTGCGGCGTGGCCACTTGCGCGGCGGCTTGCCAGAGCGCTGAATATCCGTTGCGGAAACGCGCGTCTGCCGCGATGTCCGTGAGGGTTAAGCACGCGCCGAGTTTCAGGCCGGAATCGTCGAGCGTGATTTCGCGCAGACCTTCGACGTTGCGAAGACTCATCAACATGCGCGGGACTTGCTGACGGCGCTTCATGTTCGGCAGCAAGTCAGTGCCACCTGCGAGGGCCATCGCATTTTTTCCTTCGCCATCCAAAATGCGCGCGGCTTCTTCGATGGTGCGCGGCGAACGGAACTCAAATAGCGGCAGGCGCATCATGGGCGGCTGGCCTTTTCTTTTTCCTGACGTTCACGAGCGCGGCGCGATTTTTCGTTGGTAGCGTAGCCGTCGCCACCTTCCCATGGCGGAGGAACCAGCAGCGATTCGCCCCAGGCGACAGTTGGAAACTCGTTCGAGGGGCCGTAACGCGGATCGCGGCCTGCATTTTTTTCGGCGAGAGCTTTCATAATTTTTTCCGGAGTGATGGGCGATTCGTCCACGCGAACACCGACGGCGTCATACACGGCATTCGCAACTGCTGGAATTACTGGAAGCAGCGGACCCTGGCCGACTTCTTTTGCGCCGTAGGGGCCCTGCGGATCGGGTTCTTCGACGAGGTCGGTGATTACGTCGGGCATGTCGAGCGATGTGGGACTTTTATATTCCAAAATTGAAGGAAATTTGTGAACGAGCGCGTGAGAATATTTTTTCGGAAGGCGGCGGAACTCCTGCTCCTCCATTAAAGCTTCGCCGAGGCCCATGTAGACGCTACCTTCGATTTGTCCGCGGACGAGAGTGGGATTGAGGGCGCGGCCGATGTCATGCGCGATCCAAACTTTTGGAACTGTGAGCCAGCCCGTTGCGGGATTTACTTGGACTTCGATCACCGCCGCCGAGTAGGAATAAGTTGGCGACGGACCGACGCCTCCACCTTTGTAGAGAGCGGGAGATTTTGGTGGACTATACGAGCCGACGGTGCCTAGCGTGCCGAATTTTGTTTCGGCGAGAATGATTGCATCTTGAAATGAGATTTTGCGGCCGGGGGAAAGTTTGTCAAACACTTGATGATCGGCGAAGCGAATTTGGTCGATCGGAATTTCAAGTTTGATGGCGACGGCTTCCGCGATGATCGCTTTCGCGCGAGTGGCTGCTTGCAGCGCAGCATTTCCGGCCATGATGGTTACGCGGCTGGAATACGAACCCAAATCGACGGGGCCGAGATCGGTATCGCCGGTGTAAACGCGAATATCGAAAGGATCGATGCCGAAAACTTCGGCGACAATTGCAGCGAGCATGTCGTCAGAACCCTGGCCGATTTCACTGGTGCCGGAAAAAACGGTGACGAGTCCGCTGCGATCGAGTTTCAGTTGCACGCCGGATTGCGGCATGGAGTTCCAATAAATGGGCAGGCCCGCTCCGGTTAGATAACAGGAACATGCAAGGCCGATGCCGCGTCCGTGCGGCAGCTTGCGGAATTTTTCATTCCATCCGGAACTTTTCACTACGCGACGGATGCATTCGGACATGCCGACGGTTTCGAGCTTCATGAAATTTGCCGTCAACGAGTGCGGCTTGGTGGCGTTCAGCAGGCGAAATTCCGCGGGATCCATATTTAATTTTTCGGCGATTTTATCGATTTGAATTTCCTGGCCGAATCGCGGTTGGACGGTGCCGTGTCCGCGCTTGGGGCCACAGGGAGGCTTATTTGTGAACATGCGGCAACCCTGAAATTTGTAACGCGGAAGGTGATAGGTGGTGGTTTGAAGCGCGCCGGTATAGAAAGTGCTGGCCACTCCGTAGGAACCATACGCGCCGCCGTCGATTAAAGTTTGCAAATGCATGGCGGTGAGTTTGCCGTCTTTGTTCACGCCAGTTTTAAATTTCATCAGGACGGGATGGCGTCCACGATGGCAATAAAACACTTCTTCGCGAGTGAGAGCAATTTTCACGGGACGATCCAAAATCAGCGCAGCCTTCGAGACAACAATTTCGTGATTGAAGGGATCGCTTTTTCCGCCGAAGCCGCCGCCGTTGGGAGTTGCGATCACGCGGATGTGGCCTGCGGGCATCTGCAAAACTTTCGCAAGAGCTTTGTGCAAGTAGTGCGGCGTTTGCGTGCTGGACCAGATTGTTAATTTTCCTTCGGGATCTTTCATGGCCACCGCGGCGTGCTGCTCGATGGCGAGATGCGTGTTGCCCTGAAAGAAAAAAGTGTCCTCAAAAACGTGATCGGATTCGGCGAAGCTGGCGTCAACGTCGCCGAATTGTAATGAGACGCGCTTGTGAACGTTTCCCTCTTCGCCGTAATCGTGAATGCGCGGCGATGGAGTTGCGAGGGACTCTTCGGGATCGGAAATTGTGGTGAGGAGTTCGTATTCGACGTCGATTAAGTCGAGCGCTTCGAGCGCGGTTAATTCTTCGCGGGCGATTACGGCTGCGACGGGATCGCCGACGTGTCTGACGTGATCGGAACAGAGAGCTTGCTCGTCCTGACTAACCGGAATAATTCCATATTCGATTGGCAAATCTTTTCCGGTGAGAACGAGATAGACGCCGGGATGCGCTGCGGCCCGCGATGTATTGATGCTGGTGATTCGCGCGTGCGGATGCGGCGAGCGGAGCAATTTGCAATACGCCATGCGCGGGAGCGTGATGTCGTCAGCGAAGCGCGTTTGGCCGGTGACTTTGGCGCGCGCGTCCACGCGGCGGCGGGCGACGCCGATTACGCGCAGACTCTTCCGCTTTCTTCTGCGTGGCAATGATCGGCGGATCTAAAACTTTCGACACGTTTTATTTCCCTGCTACTTTCTTGGATGAAGCAATTTTCAACACAGCGGATTCGACGGCTTCAAAAATCTGCAAGTATCCGGTGCATCGGCACAAGACTCCGGAAAGCGCTTCGCGGATATCGTCACGCGATGGATTGTGATTATTTTCGAGCAAGGCTTTTGCGGTGAGCAGAATTGCCGGCGTGCAGTAGCCACATTGCGCGGCGCCGAGATCGGCAAACTCATCTTGCAAGGGATGCAATTGGCCGTCGCATGTCAGACCTTCGACGGTTGTGACGTTGGCGCCTTCACATTCGAGAGCGAGCATCAAGCACGAGAGCACTGGCTTGCCGTTCACCAGCACGGCGCAGGCGCCGCATTCGCCCAATTCGCAGCCGTGCTTTGTGCCAGTGAGCGCCAGATCTTCGCGCAACACTTCGAGCAAAGTTTTATAGGGAGCGAATGAGACATCGGTTTTTTCGCCGTTCAGGGAAATGGTGATGCGCGCAGATTTCCTGGATTCGGCCGGAAATATGGAACTGACAGGAACTAAGCTCACGTTGCTGCTCCTCCAGAAATAATTAATCGGCTGACGCTTGCCTTTGGATCGTCCGCGGAATGCGATTGCTCACAGCGTGCGGCGCGTTCCGGATCGGAACGCGTTTTCTAAAAACCTGTGGCTTCGCCATCAATCCGCGAATCAGAAAATGTGCGAACTCTTCCGCGATTTGCGCGGCCGTCAAAGCGCCTTCGGGACTGAACCAGCGGACGCTCCAGTTCAAAGCGCCGAGAATCGCGCGCGTGGCAAGGGCGGCGTCGCACTCGATGAATTCCGCCGATTGAACTCCGGCTAGTATTAATTGGCGAACGCCTTCCTCGTAGCGATCGCGTTTCAGCAGGAGAGGGCGCTGGAAACGCGACGGTAATTGCGATGTCAAAAGATGCGCGGCGGAACCTTCCACTTCGTCGAGCACGCATCGGAGGTGAGATTCAATTACCATGCGCAGTTTTTCTGCCGCGCTGACTTTCGCGAGGCGAGCGCTTCTGAGCGCGGCGAGCATTCGATCGAGTGAATTATCCTGACAGAAGAAAAGCAACTCGTGCTTTCCCTTAAAATAGTTGTAGAGATTTGCCGGAGAAAGATCGGCGGCGGCGGCGATATCGCGCATTTTCATGTCCGCAAAACTTTGCATGCGGAACATTTTCCCTGCGGCGCGCAGGATTTGCAGACGACGCGCGAGGTAGCGCCTCTCGGTGCGGGATGAATCTTTCTTTGATGTTCTTTTGAGCGGCAATTCGTGGCTCCGAAGGTAGTTCGCGCGATGCGCTGTAAGGTCATTCGTAGCATGCTGACAAGACAGTGTCAATGAAACTCTGAACGATTGTTCAGGAAAGGAACAGGCGTTCAGAATGCAGTTGAGGGGCGGCGAATTTGCAATCGAAGGCTATTGAAGGGGCGGCAATCCAATTCGTAAAATAAGATCCCGAAACGCTGGATCAGCTTGCAGGCCGCGGAATGCTGGATCGGATTCGACGTCGATAATATCGGAATCGTGTTTCGCGAAAGCTTCCTGCAAATAATGAATCGCGTCTTGATTTTTTCCTGACAAGGCGCAGATGTCGGCGACGCGGTACCCCGAAATGATTCCTTGCTCGTAATATTTTTCTTGGATTTGGCGCACGCTATCCAACAACGCCTTGCCACCGCCGGCGGCAAAGGCTTGCTCAGCGGCCTTCACAATTTCCATGCTGGTCTGATCTTTCGCGAGTTCCGCCGCTTTTCTGGATTCGGCGAGATAAACCGGATAATCGCCGCGCACGATGGCGATTGAGGCGAGATAACGATGCGGCGAAATAAAAGTTGGATCGGCCGTCTCAATTTGTTTCAGAAGGGATAGACCTTCGGTTTCGCGGCCTGCATAACAAAGAAAAAGGGCGCGATCGGCTTGAATGGAAACGGAACTGGGGTCGAGCCGGCGCGCTTCTTCGAGTTGCGACAGAGCTTCGGGATAACGCGCTACCGCACCCAGAGCGGTTCCGTACCAGTGATGCGCGACGGCGTCTTTGGGATCAAGCTGGATGGCGCGCTTGAATTCACGTTCTCCGGACGCGAAATCCCAAACCCAATAATATGTGGCGAAGGCTAGCGCGCGATGCGCTTCGGAAAGCGAATCGTCGAGTTCGACCGCTTTTTTCGCGGCGGCGATGGCGCGCGGATACGCTTCGTTGGAAGGCATGGCGGAATATTCGCGCAGCAGGTTATAAGTGTCCGCCAAACCCGCGTAGGCTTGCGCGTAGTTTGGATCTCTGACGATGGCCTGCGTGAAATAATCCACGGCTTTGTTCAAACTTTCTGGCGAACGCTTACTCCATTCAAACCGACCCTTCAAATAGAGGTCGACCGCTTCGGGATTTGCCGATCCGTGGTTGGCTAGACTGGAGTTAGCCAAGCTCATCGACGCACGCCGGGCGGAATAGAACCACGCGATCGCGACGGCGGTCACCACGATGAGAATAGCGCTGACAATTCTGAACGTTGCGAACGAGGAGACGGGCGGTACGTTGGCGGCGGGGGCGGGGCTAGGAGTACCTTCGTCCAATTTTGCGGAGGAAGTGTTCAGCCAACGGGTAAGCTCGTCGGTAAAAGCATAGACGCTGCCGCCGGGTTTACCGGGCGCACGGTGAACAGGAAGCGCGCGCTCCTTTTCCCACCGTTTTACCGTGCGGACATCCTTGCTGAAAAAGAGCGCAATCTCCTTCCAGGAGTCCAGGCGGCCAGAAGTTCCGTCGGTTGGGCTTATTTGTTCCATACCATCAGATGTCCCGAAATGTCCCCATACGCGTCTTGTTCGGAAGAGTGGGTTCGCAGTATAGCCCACGCTGCACCGAAGGTTCTATAGCAGCCAGTTAATCAATCGGAGACGCACCCCACGCCGGCGGTTCCCATTTTGGAATCGCGTCGGAGCCAGGAATTCGCCGCTAGTTATTGAAAATGAAGACCATAAGCTCATCGACGCGCTGGTTCTGGCGACTCGCACTTCCCTTGTGGGTGCTCGTTGTCCTGGCCATTTCGGGATGCGGTGGCGGGCCAGCGGCGTCGGTCGAGCTAATGCCGAATTCAGCGCAAACACTTGAGCCGGGTAAAACATTGCCGATTTCGGCGACGCTTTCCAATGACGCAGAACGAAAAGGCGTTACCTGGAAGCTTTCGGGAGCGGGCGCGTTGGTTGCAGAAACACCGACAAGCGTGATGTATCAGGCGCCTTCGAGCATTAGCGCGGAAGCGAGTGTGACTGTGACGGCCACACCAATGGCGAAGGGTAGTCGAGCTATTTCCTTGACGATCGTGCTGGTGCCACAGAGAGCGGCCGATTCAGAACGCAAAGACCATTTAGATCAAAAGAGCGAAGGAGCAGGACGATGACATTCCGCAGCGGAAAACTTCTTCTCACACTCACATTGGGATTACTCGGGCTGGCAAGCATTGCCACAGCTCAACAAAGCGCGATCACATATCGCGGTGCGTCTGTTACGCCCAACGTGCAGAAAAGCCCTGAAGCTGCGGGACCCACGATTGTGCACGCGGCGCAGCGCGGAAATCCGCATATGAATTTGCTGGATGGCCACGCCGTGCCAACAAACTATGTGATGGGCGCGACCGGCGGATCAGCGCAAATGACAAACGCAAAACCTTTGGCGCTGGCTTCGGCTGATTTCGATGAAGATGGCGTGCCTGATCTGGTAAGTGGATATGCGGCAGGCGGTGGCACGGGAATAGTAACGGTGCATCGCGGGAACGTGAATTCGTTGTGGCCTTATGGCGCGGCAATTGCGAATGGTGTTCCGCCGGAATTTTTGCCGAATGCAAAAGTTTTCAGCCTTCCGGAGCAGCCGGATTTTGTTGGCGTCGGTGATTTTAATGCTGATGGTCACTGGGACATTGTGGCCGCGCGGCGCGGAAGCAACGCAATGTGGATTTTGCTGGGCGATGGACACGGAAATTTCGGCGCGCCACAACGTGTGCAACTCACTGGCGGCGTGACGGCGCTGGTCACGGGTGAAATGAATCGCGCCGACGGATTGAACGACATCGTCGTGGGCGTGAACGGCACGAACGGCGCGCAGGTTCTGGTGTTTGAAGCGCCGAATGGCGCGATGCACGCTGATCCGGAAATTATTTCCGCGTCGGCGCCCGTAACGGCGCTCGCGTTAGGCCGAATCGATAACGGTTCGTTTTTCGATTTAGCGATTGGCGCGGGAAATCAGCTGATGATGGTTCACGGCCGGGATCGCAAGCTCACACTTGCTAGCTCCGCACGCGGCAATGTTGGACAGCCTAATATTGTGAAGCAGTCCCTGCCATTTTCCGTTCGGGCTCTTGCCGTTGGAAATTTTTCGGGAATCGCGAATCTTGCTGCACTCGGCGATGACGGCGCGGTTCACCTTCTGGAAAATTCTCACGCGGTTATGAATCTTGCGCAACAGGCCGGCAGCCACCCGTCAGTTGTGATGTCGCCTCGCAACTCAGGCGGTGGACGGGGCGGATTTTTGCCGTCGGCATCCGCACCCAACGGCGGCCGAGTAACGCGTAAACAAATGTTGATGGCCATGGCCTCACAGCGCGCGACGGCGCTGCACAGCAATTTGGCGAGCGGCGTTGCGCCACCCGAATGGAGCGTAAGCGAAGACGTCGCGCTTCCCGCAACAGCATCCAGCGGCGAAATTTTCTCCGGCCAACTGATCGCCGCACGAGTTTCCAGTTCTCCCACCCAAGATTTGCTGGTGATGGATCGCGCCGCGAGCCAAATTCACGTTCTCTCCAACAGCGCGGAATGGGACGCGACATCACGCGCACAAAACGCAGCAAGCAATCCGGGAGGAACGATGAGCCACACCGCATCGTTCGATGTCGAAGGCGCGCCCGCCGCGGTTCTGCCCATGCGATTAAATAAGCATCCGTTGCAGAGTCTGGTTGTTCTCGCCGACGGTCAATCAGTTCCGAGTGTGGCGCAGACCACGCCGCTTGTAACGCTTGTAGTGACCAACACACAGGACAGCGTTAACGCGTTGGCCGATAATCCCGACTCGTTGCGTGCTTGGATTCAATTCATTAACGGCGCCGGCGTCTCTGCCGAAATCGATTTCAATATTCCGCTCACCGATCCGAATTGTAATCAGAACACGCACGTCTGCACGATTTTCGCGGTCTCCCACGGAGCGCCGGGCAGCGGGGACGATTTCACCATCGATCCTCTCACTTCCCTCTTCACAATCGACGCTTACACGCAGCCGGGTGCCAGCCCGAATTCTCTGTCCGGTGGCGATAACGCTGTCGTGCTAATCCGGCTTGACGGCACCCAGGCCAAGAGTCCCGGAGGAATCGGCTTCGATCTATTCGAGATCCCATCCACAATCCGCGGTTTCGATATCGCCGGCTTCAATAATCCGGATACCACCTCCAGCCCCGGCTTTGATGATGGCGCGTTTGGGTTTGATTTGTTTACTGACGGCGCTTACGTTGAAGGTAATTTCATCGGCACTAATGCGAGCGGCAATGCGTCGGTCATGGAGACGGACAATAATCTATCAGGAATATATGACGAATTTGGCGCGACACTTGGAACAATTGGCACCGGCAATGTGATCGGTGGAACGACGCCGCAAGCGCGGAATATCATTTCCGGAAACAACGTCGGCATTCGTGGCACTTTCGACGCCACGCTGACCCAAATTCAGGGAAACTTCATAGGCACGGATGTCACCGGGACCAAGCCACTCGGAAACTCGACGGACGGAATTTTAGCTCCGCCATTTTCAATCATCGGCGGAACGCTAGCCGGAGCGGGAAATGTAATCTCTACGAACGGTTCCATCGACATCGATATTAACGCTATAAACGGCTTCGGCTTGGGCGAGGGAGCGCTCGTTCAGGGCAATTTTATCGGCACGGACGTGACCGGAACCAAGGGCTTTGGGCGTGACGCTGACACCGCGATTTCGCTCGCCGTGAATTATCAGTTGGCGACGATTGGCGGCACAACTCCGGCCGCCCGAAATATTCTTTCAGGATCTAATTACGGAGTACATATCTTCGACGGAGCCTTCAATAATCTAATCGAAGGCAACTACATCGGCGTCGACGTCACCGGAACAAAAGCGTTCGCCAACGCCCTCGACGGAATTTTGAGCGACAACCCCGACATTTCCGAGCCTTTCGGGCTAACCACGCTAAATATTGTCGGACTTCCTTCCTACAGCAATACCATCGGCGGCGCCGTGCCGGGAGCAGGCAACGTAATCTCCGGAAACCTATCGGCGGGCATCGAGATAGCAGGCTCCAATCCTGAAGTGACTCCAGCGAGCCTTCTCGGCGACATAATTCAAGGAAATCTAATCGGCACTGATGCCACCGGCACGGTGGCAATTCCAAATGGCTTTAACGGAATATGGCTCACCACCTCCACGGTCGACAACATCGGCACAGTGAACCCGATGAATAACATCATCGGCGGGACGAATCCCGGCGAAGCGAACGTAATTTCCAACAATACCGGGCACGGAATCCTAATAAATGCCGGCGCGAGCAACGCCACCATCGGAAACACAATTCAGAACAATACCGGCGCGGGCGTGAGAATTACGGTCGGCAACGGCAACCTGATTAGCCGCAATTCCATTTTCGGCAATGGAGCGCTGGGAATCGACCTCGCCACGGTAGGGCCGGACGCAAACAGTCCGTGCCAGGCAAATACTAACGGCGCGAACATGTTGCAGAACGCGCCGGTACTAACCGCAGGCACCGGGTCCACATTTATTTCCGCCACAGCAACCGATCCGAACGGAAACACTTCGGAATTTTCAAATACCGTGCAGTCCAACCTGAGCGGAAATATTCTTTCGCTGCTGGGAAATTTCAACGGCCTGCCCAATACCACTTTTACGATTGAATTTTTCTCCAGCCCGTCGGCGGATGCTTCAGGATTTGGACAGGGGCAAACGTATCTCGGCTCGACTTCAGTGACGTCAAACGTTTCTTGCGCGGCGTCAATCAGCACGCCTGTGAATCTGACGCAAGCTGACATGAGCGTCACGGAAAGTTTTAGTGGATCTGCTCTGGCAATCGGCGCGGATCTCGGACGTGAAGTTTATACCAGCGTCGTTACGAACAACGGCCCGGCCACAGCGCACAATGTAGTTTTCACTGATCCACTGCCCGCGGCGCTGCAAGTGAGCGGCATGTACTGCAATTTGGCCAGTTGCCAATCACCAATTACGACGACCCTTGGCACCTGCGCCGTCAGCGCGAATACGATCACTTGCAACCTGGGCACGATGCCAACCGGCATGACGGCTAGGATCACAGTTCCCGTTCAGGCGCTCGTGATCGGAAGCACGACGAATACAGTTAACGTGGCAGCCACGGAGGCAGATCCAAATCTCGCAAACAATTCCGCGAGCGTTACCGAAAATGTCCTCAATGCTTTTCCTGTGGTTGATCATCTCGATCCAGCTGCCGTCACCATGGGCAGTCCCAACCTCACATTGAATGTATACGGAGTCGGATTCCTTCCCACGAGCGTCATAAAATTTAACGGCACGACGCTGCCGTTTACTTTCTTCGATAACCAGGCCTGCGACGGCAGCGAGGTTGCCAACGCAATTTATTGCGCCGATTTGCAGATTGTGGTTCCAGCGGCGATGCTCACGACGGCGGGCGATGCAACTATCTCCGTCACCGACGGAACGAATTCATCGAGCATGACCTTCACCGGATTCATCCAGGCCGCCTGTTCATTTAATGTTCTGCAGGGCGCGTCGTCGACTGTTAGCGTGATCTCGAGCGGAGAAATCGCTCAATTCACAACGCAGACTCTTGCCGACAATTGTCCGTGGACTGCCAGCTCGCAAGTTCCGTGGATTACGCAACTCGATAGCGATTTGGCAGCCGGCGGAAGCCGAAGCGTATCCGCCGTCGCAAGTTATTCTGTCGCGCCAAATACGACTGGCTCTCCGCGCACCGGCACGATTACTCAGGCGGGACAAGTAATCACGTTCAATCAGGCTGCGGGAAGCACTTGCACGTACACGCTCACGCCGGGATTGATCGAACTTTCCAGCGCAGCGTCGAGTAATTCAATTACCGTTACGGCTTCTGATCCGGTGAATTGTCTGTGGCAACCGCAGTCATTCGCGCCGTGGATTACTGTTGCGGCCGCGAACACTGCTGTGACCGGAAGCGGCACGGTGAATTATTCCGTGGCCGCCAACACCGGAGGTCCGCGCGTCGGATCAATCGTGGTTGCATCCGTTGGTGGAGGCGGAACGGTTTTCCAAATCACGCAGGATCCAGCCAACAGTTGCTTCTTCACACTTTCTTCCACTGCGGGAAATTTCCCAACTGCTCCGGGCACTGGAACATTCGCGATCACAGCGTCGCAGCCGACATGCGCGTGGATGACAACCTCGGATTCGGCTTTCGCTACCGTCACTTCGGGAAATTCCGGAACTGGAAACGGCACCGTTAACTTCTCGCTCGCTTCCAACACTGGCGGCGGACGCACGGCGAATATCACCGTTGGAAATTCGCTCGGATCGTCGGCGAATTTCGCCGCCACTCAGGCTGGCGCATTCACTTGCAGCTTCACGCTGACTCCGGCCTCGGCAAATTTCCCTGCTGACGGCGGTATTGGCTCCATCGGTCTGGTTGGTTCGTATTCGTTCTGCGTATTCAGCTCGCAATCCAATAACCCTGATGCTGTTCAATTGACCAATACTGCGGGCACTGCTTTCAGCGTGGCGCAGAACACCGGCGCTGCACGAGTTCTCACAATCACCATCGGATGCCAAACATTCACGATCAATCAGGCGGGAGCCGGCGCTGGAAATCCTGTTCCGGCAGTGACGACGCTTTCGCCTGCAAGTATTCCGGCGGGTGGTCCGAATTTCACGCTGACCGTCAACGGGTCGAGCTTCGTAAGCGGAGCGACCGTTCTCTTCAACGGCCTTCCACGAGTTACAACATTTGTGAACGCCGGCCAATTGACCGCCGCGATTCTTGCGAGTGACATTCCATTCGTGGGAACGGCTACCGTCGTGGTAACAAATCCTGTTCCGGGCGGCGGAGTTTCAAACTCCGTGAATTACAGCATCACTGGAACGAATCCCGTGCCGGTAATCACTACAATTTCGCCGACGAGTGCGAGCGCCGGAAATCCTGCATTTACATTGACTGTAAACGGAACGGGCTTCACTCCAACTTCTGTGGTGAGTTTCGGCGGCGCGGCGAAAACAACTACATTTGTGAGCACTACGCAAGTCACAGCTGCGATTTTGGCGACTGACATCGCCGCCGGTGGAACGCCTGCGGTAATCGTAACGAATCCGACGCCGGGTGGTGGACCTTCAAATTCCGTCACGTTCAACGTGATCACTCCTATCGTGACGCTCACTTCGCTATCGCCGACAACTGTGGCCGCGGGATCGGGCGTGTTGGTCCTAAGCGTTTTCGGCACAAACTTTTTACCTGGCGCGGTCGTGACTTTCGGTTCGAGCGTCGAACCTTCGGAGTTTGAAAATTCCGGCTTCATCATCGCAGTCGTTGCGGCCACTGACGTTGCCAATCCGGGAACTCCCCTCGTCACTGTCACAAATCCCGGCGGCGCTCCCTCGAACGGGATAACTTTCACAATCACCGGAACGGGAAGCGGAAATCCTCTTCCGAGCATCAGTTCCCTTTCGCCGACTGGCATTACGGCTGGGGCTGCGGCATTCGTGTTGACTGTAAACGGCGCAAATTTTGTTTCCACTTCGACGGTGAATTTTGGAGGCGCGCCGAGAACCACAACGTTTGTAAGCGCCACGCAGTTGATGGCGTCAATTCTTGCCACTGATGTGGCGACGGCTGGCACGCC
>CAWIZI010000054.1:0-69721 GCA_963840515.1 Terriglobia bacterium | reverse complement strand
ATGCAGGCGCTCGAACACCGTCATGATTTCTTCGCCGGTTTTCGAGTCCAGGTTTCCGGTAGGCTCATCGGCCAGAAGAATTGACGGGCGATTCACAAGAGCGCGCGCGATGGCGACACGTTGACGCTGTCCGCCGGAAAGTTCATTCGGCTTGTGATACATGCGCTCTTTCAAATCCACAATTGCCAACGCAGCTTTCGCGCGTTCCATACGTTCCTCGGAAGGCGTGCCGTTATAAATCAGCGGGAGTTCAACGTTATGAAGCGCGGAGGCGCGGGGCAATAAATTAAATGTCTGGAAGACGAATCCGATTTCCTTGTTGCGGATATAGGCCAGCTCGTCGTCATCCAATTCGCTGACCAATCTTCCGGCCAGCCAATATTTTCCGCTGGAAGGTGAATCTAGGCAGCCAATCAAATTCATCAATGTGGATTTGCCGGAACCCGAAGGGCCCATGATGGCGACGTATTCGCCGCGGCGAATTTCCAGATCCACTCCGCGCAGCGCGTGGACTTCCTCAGTCCCCATTACGTAAACCTTCGCGAGCGCTTCCGTCTTGATCGCCATGCCGGCGTCAATTAAATCCTGCCGGTAACTATCCGACACTGCAGCTTCTACGGGCATCCGTGGATTCCCCTCTTGGCTTAGACGCCGCTTACGTCGTTTCGGACGTTACCGCGGGCGTTGTGTTGTCTATTTTTACAGGAGTATCCGGCCGAAGCGTACGCAGAGCCTTGTAGCTGCCGGTGACGATCTCATCGCCCTTTTGCAAACCGTTGGTGATTTCGATATCGGTGATTCCAGAAATTCCAGTTTGCACCTGAACAAAAAGCGCTTTGCCATTGCGAATCACGAAGACGCCCTGAATATCATCTTTTTTCGCGTCCGAGGAATTCGTGTTCTCAGGCTTGGCGGCGGCCAAAGTTACGCTGCTGCCTCCGCCTTGTTTCGAGGCCGCCAGTTTCGCGGCGTCCTCGAGTTGCTTGCGCGAACGCACAGCCAGCGCTTGAATCGGAATCGCCAGAACATTATCTTTTTCCGCGGTAACAATTTTCGCCGTGGAGGAAAGTCCGTTGCGCAGACCTGAGGGAGGGTGATCCAGCGTCACGACAACTTTGAAATCTTTCGCTTCCTGTGAACCTGTTGTGGACTGAGTGGAAGCCAGCCCTGAGCTGCGAAGCACAGCTTGGCTACCGACTTCAGTGACGTGTCCGGTAAAGGTTTGTCCGGGTAACGCGTCCACCGTAATCGTTGCCGCCTGACCAGCACGAATATTGATAATGTCTGTTTCGTCTACCATCACTTCTGAAGTAACAATCGACATATCGGAAATCGTCATCATGTAGCTGCCGGTCGAATTCTCAATGCCGGGAACCATGTTCTCGCCTTTGCGGACGGAAATGTACGTTACGACGCCGTCGATCGGCGCGCGATAAGTCGTCTTGTTCAGAACATCGTCGGTGTGGACAACCTGTGCTTTGTTCTGTTCCACGAAATGGAGCGCCTGCTCGACGTTGGCCCTGCACTGAGGGATCTTTGCCTGAGCAGAGGCAACCGCGGCCACAGAGCCGTCATACAACGTCTTTCGCGTGTCGAAATCCTGCTTGGGAATCAAGCCCTGGCTGTACAGTTCTTGACCGCGATCCCAGCTAATTTTATTATTCTCCAGGTTCGCCTGCTGCGTCTTCACGTCAGCTTCCGCGGATACGCAGCTCGCCTTGGCCGCCTGCAGCGCCGACTGGGCCGACTCGATTCCGGCCTTTCCTGCTTGCGCATCGGCGGCTGGTTGAATATCGTCAGTGCGCAGCAGAATAGCGCCGCGTTTCACTTGATCGCCTTCCTTGACGAGAATTTCCGTAACCTGCCCAAAACCCTGGGCCAAAATGTTTGAATATGTTTTCGGCATCACCTGGCCGGAAGCCGTGACAACCGTCGTCAAGTGTTCCTGGCCGACCTTCGCGGTCTGCACAGTTACAACATCCTTGTTTGCCTGGTTGACGCTATATACGACGATGCCGCCAGCGACGGCGACGACTACCACACCGATACAGACCTTTTTCCAAACCTTCATTCTGGATTCTCTCTTGTGTGTTTCGGGGCTTCATTATCGTCCGACTGCCCCTGCTCTCTTAATACGCATTCTCACGACCGAAAGTTTCCGGCCAATCTCAATTGCATCAAATTTCGGCGATCCGGGAGGTCCCCGCAAAACCTAAGTTTTGGTGCAGGCTTGGTCAGAAGATTAGACGGTCGCGCACCGCGCTTGGTTCTTATTGTAGTGGATTCCAATAGGTATTGGAAGGGATGCCTGAAGCGGCGCAGTGCGATAAGTGGTGGACGACGGCGTTCATGATCCACGTAACCTACTGATTCTTAAGATAGTTAGCGTTCATTTGCGGCTGGGATCAACGAAATGGCGTCTTCGGCACATCGAGACGGAAATCTGGTGGGTGTACACTATCCTCAAGCCTTCGGGGCTCCGGGGAATTTCACAACTCGAGGAGTCAAGAAGGCTTCCAAGTTGAGGCATATGGTCTGAAATCGAAATGTTGCGTGGAAATCGATCATCGGGAGGTTGGATCATAGCGGCGGCGCTGGTGATGACGGTCGTCGCCGCGGCAGCCCAGCGTTCGTCCGTGGAAAAGCCGAATGCTGCCGTGCCTGTACCGAATTTCGCTCGCGACATTGCTCCGATATTGATTCGGAATTGCGTTTCGTGTCACCGACCGGGAGAATCCGGCCCATTTTCATTACTGAGCTATGCGGACGCAAAAAAACATGCGGAAGAAATCGCGACTGCAACCGGCACGCGCGTGATGCCGCCGTGGTTGCCTGCGGCGGGATATGGCGATTTCGCAGACGAGCATCGGCTGACGGCCGAAGAAATTGCATCGATCACGAATTGGGTGAAGGGCGGCGCGCCGGAAGGACCTGCGTCGGAGACTCCACCGGTTCCGAAATTTGCTGAAGGATGGCAGCTCGGGCCGCCGGACATGATCGTGGAAGCGACACGCGCGTTCACAATTCCTGCGCACGGTCCGGACGTTTTCTATAATTTTATTTTTTCGCCGGGAATCACCACCACAAAATATATTCGCGCAATTGAAATTCGTCCCGGAAATACGCACCTGATTCATCACGCCAACGTGATTGTGGATCGGGCGCGGTCCGCGCGACGGCAGGAATCGGAACCCGGCGCCGGCTTTCCCGGAATGAATGTGAGAATCATTCGCAATGTTTTCGACTTCGATAGCCACTTCCTTTTCTGGAAACCGGGCAGCTCTCCATGGGTCGAGCAGGATGGTTTTTCGTGGCGACTGGATCCGGGAAATGATCTGGTGTTGAACGCGCACATGATGACGATGGGCATGCCGGAAGATGTGAAACCTTCGATTGGACTTTTCTTCACGGATAAACCCCCTAAATATGCGCCAATTCTGATTCAATTGGATCGCGACGGCGCTTTGAATATTCCGCCGGGCGATGCGGATTTTGTTGTGACGGATAAATTCACGCTGCCGCTGGATGTGGATGCGCTTGCAGTTTATCCACACGCGCACTATTTAGGGCATGTACTAGAAGGTTACGCAATCCTTCCAAATGGTACCCGTAAGGAGCTTATCTTAATTCGGCATTGGGACCCGAAGTGGCAATCCGTTTACCACTATCGCGAGCCGGTATTTCTTCCGAAGGGCACAACGCTGGTGATGCGCTGGCATTTCGATAATTCCGCCGCGAATCCGCGCAATCCGCATCGGCCACCGCAGCGCGTGACTAGCGGCAATCAATCTACGGACGAAATGGCCCACCTTTCATTTCAATTGTTGCCTCGCGAACCTGGCCAACTCCGCGCACTGGAAGAAGCTTTCATGACGCGCCAACTGGAAAAATATCCGGATGATTTTCAAGCGCACCTGTGGCTCGGCGCCTTAAAACTTTCGCGGATGGATCCTAACGGCGCAGTGGGCGTGCTGCGAGAAGCGGTCGCGCTTCAGCCAAATCAGCCGGAAGGACACAGTTGGCTCGGCGTGGCGCTTGAATCGATTGGCCTTTTTCGCGATGCAATTGAACAGTTCAGACTGGCATTGAAAATCCAGCCTGATTACATTCCGGCGCGTTACAACCTGGCCAAAGCTCTCTCGAGAACCGGCCAATTCGACGAGGCGGTCCAGGACTTCATGCAAGCGGAGGCGGCATTTCCTCAGGATGCCCAGGTGCATAACGACTTCGGAGAGCTATATTTGCACATGGGAAAACCTGCCGAAGCACTGCAGCAGTTTGAGAAGGCGCTTGCCGCAAATCCAGCCCTTTCGACGGCGCTGAAAAACCGAGATCTAGCTCGGCAGCAATTGTCCGGTCACTAACCGCCGGCAAACTGTCCCAAGTTGGGCAACCCGCCTGTAAACCACGGAATCTAAGGCTGGTAATCGGTCGGAATTCGGGGGAATCCCTTGTTGACGCACTTGTCCGGTAAGACTAAAATCGGCATCTACCTGAATGGGGAGAGGTGTTTTCATGAGACCGTATAGTCGCCTGATATGCTTGGGGATCGCTGCTGCGTTTATCGTGATTCCCGCCGTGCGCGCGCAAGATCCGCCGGTGACTTCCGGACAGACCCAGACCGACAAGAACGACAAGAATAAGAAAGCGGCGGCGCAGGCCCAGAATGGGCACATCACCAAAGCCCAGCAAAAGAAGCTGTACAACGAGTTGGGCTCGCCCTACAAAGTCTGGCTGGACAATGACGTGCCGTACATCATTACCGACGCCGAGCGCGAAACCTTCCTGAAGCTTTCTACCAACGAAGAGCGCGAAACTTTTATCGAGAATTTCTGGCTGCGCCGCGATCCTACTCCGGACACTCCTGAAAATGAATTCAAGGAGGAGCATTTCCGCCGCATCGCGTATGCGAACGAGCACTACGCGTCAGGTCAGCCGGGATGGAAGACGGACCGCGGCCGAATTTACATTATCTGGGGCAAACCAGACGACATTGACGCGCATCCGAGCGGCGGACAATATAACCGAACGCCTGAAGAAGGCGGCGGACAAACGTCCACATTCCCGTTTGAAACCTGGACCTACAATTATCTTGTAGGACTGGGAAATAACATCAAGCTGGAATTCCTGGATAAATCGGGAACGAACGAATACAAACTGACAACCGATCCTGGTGAAAAAGACGCGTTGCTCTATGTTCCCGGCGCAGGATTAAGCGACTTGGAACAGCAAGGCTTGGCTGACAAGACGCAGCGATTCACGCAATCGAACGGAACCACTTCACCACTCAGCGAATTTTCGTACAACACCGGCGATCAAGACGAATTTACGCGCCTTGAACTTGCCGCGAAGATATTCGTGGCCCCTCCCGTGAAGTTCAAGTCGTTGGAAGAATTAGTGACGGCGCGTATCGTGCGCAACCAGCTTCCGTTTCAGTATGGCTTTGCCTATCTGAAAATCACGTCCGATACGGTAATGGTGCCGATCACCATTGAGCTGGACAACCACTCGATGAGCTTCGAGGAAAAAGACGGCGTCCATTTGGGCACGCTGAATCTTTATGCGCGCATCAGCACAATCGGCGGACGCGTTGTGCAGGTGTTTGAAGACACGATCCACGACGATTTTCCGGACTCACTTTTCCAGCAGTACCTGACCAAGAAATCTATTTACGGAAAGACGATACCGCTGAATCCCGGCCTTTACCGGCTGGATATCGTGCTGAAAGATACGAAAAGCGGGAACACTGGCGTGGTAAGCACGTCACTGCGCGTGCCGCGATTTGACACAGAAAAACTGGATGCGAGCACGCTGATTCTGGCCGACAGCATTGAGAAGGTTCCTCCCCGGCAGATCGGAATAGGCCCGTTCGTGCTTGGCGATGTGAAGGTGCGGCCGGCATTGAATCAGGAATTTACCGCCGAACAGAAAATGGGAATTTATTTTCAGGTCTACAATCTGGCGCCTGATCCGACGTCGCACAAATCAAATGCAGTTGCTCACGTGAAAATCACTTCCGTCAAGGGTGGTCAGGTAGTTATGGAGACGTCTATGACGTCGGAAGAATTTAAGCAATTCGGGGATCAGTTGACCATCGAAACGCAAATCACTTTGCATCAAGCTGATTTTGCGCCGGGAAAGTACAAGTTGGAAATTACGGTTGACGACAAAGTGACCAATCAATCGCTGACGCGCACGCAGGAATTCACTGTGAATCCAGTGGCCCAGCCAGCACGCGCAACGGCGTCGAATTAATTTTTTGCAGCACACAGTTGCAAGGACGACGCAGTTTTTCGTATCAAGCAGTTTTTTTTGGGCACCACGCAACCGGAGGCCATGATGGCTCACGCAGTTCGCATCAAGGGCGGCATAGTGATTCTGCCCTTGCTTGCCCTGGTCCTGGCGATTTTCCTGCCCGGCTCGACTGCGGCTTCCACTTATTACGGCCAGGTTTCCGGCGTCGTATTGGGACCGGGCGGCACTCCTCAGATGGGCGCGACCGTCAGGCTCGTCTCCGAACATTTCACGAACACTCTTCCCGCTCAGTTATTCACCAATCAAAATGGCGCTTTTAATGGCGCGCGCGTAGTCGCAGGATATTATGAGCTGCAGGTAACGCTAATCGGATATTTGCCGGCTGTTCAAAAACATATTCATGTGCTGCCGAATGTAACCACGGTTGTGCGGGTGGAAATGACCACGGTATTCGCTTCGCTCGATCGCTTGCGTCACGCGCCAGCACAATCAACAACTACCAACGATTGGAAATCGGTGTTGCGCGCTTCTGCCGCCACACGTCCTGTTCTGGAATGGACGGATTCGCAATCTTCGCTCGCATCCAATTTGCCGGAGGAATCGCCGGCTCGACACGCGTATGCCGATCTTGAAATGACCACCGGCTCAACTACGCCCGGTTCAATTTCAAATCTTCCCGAAGCTCCGGCCACTGCCTTTTCTTATGACCAGCCCATCGGCGTGGAAGGCCGCCTGATGTTCGCTGGCCAAATGAGTTATGGAAACGGCTTGCCCGCGGGCGGAATCGCGACGGCATGGATGCCTTCCGGCGATGCGCCCGGCGGCTCGGTTACGGAAGTGACGATTCGCCAGACGTGGCTTGGTCCGGATGGATTAATGTTCCGCGGCGAAAAATTGTCGCAACGGAATACGCTCGCGATTGGCGATAGCGCGGTTCTCCATTACGGCGTGGACGTTCTTGGCGCACAACTTGGCGGCAGCACAGAATCGCTGCGGCCCGTCGTCGCTCTGGCCGTGCTGGTTTCCCCGTCATGGCAAGTGAATTTTATTGGCGCGTCCGGCACCGCGGCGAATACAATTTCTTCCGGTCCAAGTTCCGATCGCGCGATGGCTGATTTGAATTCGTTCCCGGTTCTGATGCTGCGCGGTGGCCGGCCGGAATTGGAAGGCGGCTGGCACGAAGAAATAAATGTTCACTACAAGATTTCGCAGCGGGCCAGCGTGGAAGTCGCCGGGTTCCACGATCAATCGCGCGACACGCCTGTTTTCGGAAGCGGCAATGTGGTGAATCCGGATTATCTACAGGATCCGTTTTCGAGCGCGTTTGTTTATGACGCCGGTTCGACAGAATCGAATGGCGTCCGCGTGGCTTACCGGCAAAAGTTTGGCGATAATTTTGATCTGTCCGCAGTTTATGCATTTGCTGGAGCGCTTGCGCCCGACTCGGAAGACGGCGCTGTGAGCTCGTTGCTGCGCGATTCTTTGAACATGCACTATCGGCACAGCGTTGGTGGCCGATTGACAGGACGCGTGCGGCATTCCAGAACGGAATTCCACGCCGGATACAAGTGGATCAGCGGCCCGGCACTTACACATCAAGATTCTTACGGCGAGGCGCTCTACGACTTGGATCCTTACTTGAGCGTCGGCGTCCGTCAACCGCTGCCGGGCAGCCTTTGGAGCTGCCGTTGGGCGTTCGAGGCCGATGTACGGAATTTGTTGGCGCAAGGATATGTGCCAATCACGACGCAGGATGGATCAGTGATGCTGGTGTCCGCTTCTCGGTCGTTCCGAGGCGGGTTGAGCTTCCAGTTTTAGGACAAGTTTCTCGTAAATTACGCCGAATTGTGCGGGTTGGTTAGCTTCCCGATAATGGGATGCCACATACCAAAAGCGGAAGGCTTTCTACTCGCGATTTGCGTTCATCCAGTAAGTACCTTTGATTCTTGTAGTTACAAGTATATAAATCCTCCCACTTTTGGAAGATAACGTGCTAAAACATAAAGTGAGGTCTACCCCGCGAGTGGCCTCATCTTTGGCAGGGAAATGGCATCACATTAGACTGCAGACGAACTGCACGTTGAAGAACGCCTCAATATGACCGAAAGCCTGCGAGTCCGCGTCGGAGCCGTCGCCCTTGTACTGGTGACGTTCGCCGCCATTGTCTTCGCCACCATCAACTTCCGTCAAAGCATGAAGTTTGAAATTGCGGACGACGGGGTCAGTTGGGAGGATACCAACGCTGGAATTCGGGCGCGGCACGTAACGTCCAACTC
Organism: Terriglobia bacterium; assembly: GCA_963840515.1. GTDB lineage: Bacteria > Acidobacteriota > Terriglobia > Acidiferrales > UBA7541 > DASTCZ01. Next base: position 61,190 of record CAWIZI010000054.1, on the reverse strand, counting down.
GCCCGCGGAAAGTGCCGGAATCAAAGAAGGCGACTTACTCCTCACTATAAACGACGCGAAAATCTCGAATGCCCTCGAAGTCACCCAGAGACTGGCGAAACCCGGGGTAGTTTGGACCCAATTGAATTACGACTTGGTGCGTAACGGTTCCGAGTTTATCGCGCCTCTGGTTGCCGCTCCTTCGGAAAGATCGTCGCTCCAAAATTATCTGCGCTTCGTAGGCGTCGTGTATCTATTCATCGGCGTTTTCATTTTCCTGCGCCGATGGAGCGCCGCGCGCGCGCTGCATTTTTACATCTTCTGCCTTGTTTCATTCATGTTTTACACGCTTCACTTCACTGGAAAATTAAATTCATTTGACCAGATCGTCTACTGGGTGAATATCTGCGCGTGTTTGCTTCAGGCTGCATTATTGCTGCACTTCGCGCTGGTATTCCCAGAGCGCGGCGGATCGCGGCGCAGCCGGTGGATCCAATTAGTTGCGGTGTATTCGGTTCCGGCAGTCATCGGCGCCGTGCAATTATTCGTGTCGCAAGGATGGTTGGGATTTGTGCCCTGGGTCGGCGCGCGTATTGAGCTGGATCAAATTCGCATGGCCTACACAGGACTTTATTTCCTTCTGGCCGCGGCGATTTTTCTGCGCAGTTACCGGAACGCACCCAGTGGAATTCTGAAGCAGCAATTGAAATGGGTTTTTGGCGGCACCGTTGCTGTGATGCCTTTCGTTCTTCTGTATATCGTGCCGTACGTCTTCTTGACGGGTGGATATACACAGACGTGGCAAAAACTTTCCGCGCTTTCGCTCGCGCTCGTTCCCTTGTGCTTTGCGTATGCGATTATTCGCTATCGCTTGATGGACGTGGACATTATCTTCAAGCGCGGTTTGGCTTACACGGCGGCAACCGCGGGCGTTGTTGCAGTTTATTTTCTGGTGGTCGCAAGCGTCGGCGAACTATTCCATTCCACCTGGCCGCAAGGCCCAACCGGCGGCACGCTCGCAATTGTTCTGGCCGCGTTTTTGCTGCAACCGTTCCGCGATTGGACGCAGCGGCGACTCGATCGCTTTTTCTATCGCGATCGCTTGGATTATCGCCGCACGCTGATTGAATTTGGCCGTACGCTCACGAATGAAGTTCATATCGAGCCGATGCTTGGCTCGGTAATGGATCGCATTTCGCAAACACTTCTCGTTGATCGCCTGGCAATTTTTGTGATGGACGAAACCGCCGGAACCGTGCGCCTTTCGCGTTCACTCGGTATCAACAGCACCGATGCGCTGGATCTTCACTTCATGGATCCCGCGCGGCCGGAATTTTCGCGCGGATATTTATTTTATGAATCGCCGCGCAATGCAGCGGAAACTGATCCATCCATTCGCCGCTCTCTCGAGCGTCTCGACCTGAACTATTACATTCCGTGCCGCATTCGCGAACGCACCGTTGCCGTCCTCGGCCTCGGCAAAACTGTAGACGGCGATTTCCTGTCCTCGGACGACGTCGAACTTTTGTTCACCATCGCCAGTTACGTGGCCATCGCGCTGGATAACGCGCAGCTCTATAGTTCACTGGAACAAAAAGCCATTCAAATTGAGCGCCTAAAAGATTTCAGCGAAAATATTGTGGAATCGCTGCACGTTGGGGTGTTTGCGGTGGATCTGGAAGGCCGCATCGAATCCTGGAATTCGCAGGTCGAAAATCTTGTGGGCGTTTCGCGCGTTGACGCCATCGGCCAAAATTTGGAAACAGTTCTTCCGGCGGACATGGTTGCGGAAATCGAGCTTCGCGCCGAAGACGAGCGTGTATCGAGCATCTACAAATTCCAATTGCGCCATCGCGAAGGCCGCCTGCTGGTCGTGAACGTTTCCATCACGCCACTGCTGGGCAAAGACGGCCAGCGCCTGGGCCGCTTGATTTTGGTGGACGACGTTTCGCAGCGCGCGCGCCTGGAAGACCAGTTAATGCAGACCGAAAAGCTTACGTCGCTCGGCCTGCTGGCCGCCGGCGTGGCGCATGAAGTGAACACGCCGCTCGCGGTAATTGCCAACTACATTCAAATGCTGGCCAAGCAATTTCCGGGCGACGATCCGCGCGGTTTGCTCATCGAAAAAATTATTAAGCAGACGTTCCGCGCCAGCGAAATCGTCAACAATCTATTGAATTTTTCGCGCGTCGGCTCCGCGCAATTCAGCGAAGTAAATATGAATTCCGTTCTGGAAGAAACGCTGGTATTGGTTTCGCATCCGTTCAAGACCGCGCGCGTGGAAGTTGTGCGGAAATTGCAGGCCGAATTACCGCCGGTCCTCGGCTCCATGAATCGGCTGCAACAAGTTTTTCTGAATTTATTTATGAATGCGCGCGACGCCATGCCTTCCGGCGGAATTTTGGAAATTCGCACGGCATGCTCCAACGGAACTGTGGAAGTCGAAGTAGTCGATTCCGGAATTGGAATTTCGCGCGAACATTTGAACCGAATTTTTGATCCATTCTTCACCACGAAAGTTTCAGGACGCGGCACCGGTCTGGGACTTTCCGTGAGCTACGGAATTATTAAGGAACACGCGGGTAAGATTGATGTTCGCTCCACCCCAGGGCGCGGCACTTCTTTCAAGCTGGAATTCCCAGTGTCCCGGAAGGCGGCGCATGTCTAAGGGAACAATTCTCGTTGTTGATGACGAAACAGAAATTCGCGAAGGACTCGAACTTTTGCTTGGCAGTGAAGGTTACGGCGTAACCCTCGCAGGAACCGGCGCCGAAGGTTTGGCGCGTCTGGAAGAAAAGCCGTTCGATTTACTTTTGCTCGACGTGAGCTTGCCTGATCGCAACGGTCTGGACATGCTCCGCGAAATTCGCGGCCGCGATTCCGAACTTTCTATCGTGCTGATCACCGCCTACGGTTCCGTGGATATGGCGCGCCAGGCGTTCAAAAGTGGCGCGCTGGATTACATCACCAAGCCGTGGTCAAACGATGAGTTGCTGAAGCAGGTGCAGCAGGCCGTGGAAGGCCGCCGTCTGCGCGAAGAAAACGTGCAACTGAAACGCGCGCTGAAGCAGCGCTACAATTTTCCGAACATCATCGGCAAAAGCGAAAAAATGTTGACGCTCTTCGACCTGGTGTCGCAGGTTGCGCCTTCGCGTTCCACCGTTCTAATCATGGGCGAAAGCGGCACGGGTAAAGAATTAATCGCGAAGGCGATTCATTCCGCTTCCACGCGCGCGGAAAAATCGTTTGTGCCTGTAAATAGCGGCTCCATTCCGGTGGATTTGCTGGAATCGCAATTGTTTGGCCACGTGAAGGGCGCCTTCACCAGCGCGGTTTCGTCGAAGAAAGGATTATTTGAAGTTGCTGACCAGGGCACGATTTTCTTCGACGAAATTTCGACCGTCAGCGCGGAAACACAAGCCAAACTATTGCGCGTAATTCAGGAACGCGAATTCATGCGCCTGGGCGGTACGGATACAATCAAAGTCGACGTGCGCATCGTGGCCGCGTGCAATCAGGATTTGATGGGTCTGGTGCGCGCCGGAACTTTCCGCGAGGATTTGTATCATCGCTTGAATGTAATTTCGCTGAAGCTGCCGCCGCTGCGCGAACGCCGCGAAGATGTTCCTTTGCTGGTGGACCATTTTCTGAAGCGCTACTGCGAAGAAAATTCCAAGCCGTCCATGCGCTTCACAAACGCGGCGCTGAAATTAATGATGGACTACGAATGGCCGGGCAACGTCCGCGAACTGGAAAACGTAATCGAGCGCTCCGTGGTGCTGGCCACGGGGACGCAGCTCGACGCCGATTTACTTCCCGAAACTTTGCGCAGCAGGGACACTCTGCAGGGTATGCGCGTGCAGGCATCGGAATTTTTCGCTCCGTCCAACGGCGACTCGGGCGCAAATCACGGAGCCGACAATCGCCTGTCGCTATTTCAAATGGAAGAAGAATTCACGCGACGCATTCTGCTGGATATGCTCGAGCGCACCGGATGGAATCAAACTGAAGCGGCCGAGCGCTTGCAGATTCCGCTCTCCACGTTGAATCAAAAAATTAAGCGGCTGGGGATTGAAGTGCGCCGACGCGGAATCGGACGCGCGGCCGGAGATTTCGGCGCGGGGAAATAAGCCCGGTTCGCAAATTTTTCAGAAAATTTCGCTACGTCGCGTTATATCCCGGCAAGCAATAAACGCTCTGCCCGTCTTTGTCCCACGCGCCCAAAATCACATGTCCGTGCGGACTATAATCCACGCGTCCCCAGCCGAGCGCACCCAACTCCGTGGCACCGTAACGTTGATCGATCAGAAATGCGCGGTCAGCCAGCCGGAGCATCGCGCCGTTGCCCAGCGAAACTACTTCCACGGGGCCTGTTGTTCGCAAATAAGTCGTGCCTCGCAAATCGCGGCGCACAGGCTTCATCGCTGTGAGCCACCAAATCCCGTAGATCATTGATCCGGACGCAATTCCGATCAATCCGAAAATCATCATGAAAATCTTGCCGTCGCCGGGAGTTTTGTCCGTGACGCCGAGCACCATGCCCAGCACGACAAACAACACGCAAAAGCCGCCTGCAACGTAATACAAAAGTTTTTTCGCGCGCGCACTTTGCCGCACAATCACTGCGACAACATCCGGTGTCAACGGGAGCTCGACCGTTGAAAATTCCGCCGCTGCCGCATTGGACTGGCCGGGCACTTTCGGTGTTTCAGTGGCCGCCGGTTTCGACTGCAAAATTCCCCGGCCAGACTTTCGCAGATTCCAGCCCATCAGAATTAAAAATGCGGCAACGAAAAATGGAACGAAGCCCATATGTGCGCTGCCAAATTCCGCAAGCACGAACATGATCAAAAAAAGCACGCCGAGCACTACCAGCACGGTTCCCCAAATGCGCATTGCTTCGTTCCCCTTGTGCCGCGTATTTCTATTTCTGAGCCACGTAATCCTTCGGCATCAGCGTCGTGCTCAAATCCACGCCGCTCAAATCCACTCCATCCAAATCTGTTTCGCGCAGAATGGTGACGCCCATATCCGCACCGGCAAATTTCGCGCCGCGAATATTCGCCAAACGAAAATTCACGTTGCGCAGATTCGCCTTCTCGAAATTAACTCCGGCCATTTCGCAACGGAAAAATTCAATGCCGCTGGCTTGCGCGCCGGTCATGTCCGCGCCGGTTAAATTCGCCTCGGTTAAATCGGCGTTGCGCAGATCCGTTCCGCGCATGCTGGCGCGCTCCATATTCACGCGCACCAATTTCGCTTTACGAAAATTCGCGCCATCCAGTTTCGCGCCGGCTAGCTTCGCATCCGAAAGATTCACTCCGCGAAAATCCGCGTGCGCAAGATCCGCGCCTTCCAAATTTGCCTGCGTGCCGCCTTCGCCGGCATAAAATTTCGCGTGCGCGGCAAGAATATCGCTCACGCGTTTCCCGTTATGCTTCATGCTGCCCGGCGAGCGCAGCCCTTTGCCATCCCCGAAAAACTTGTCCATCAAACCCATGGTCCGTCCTCTCCACAATTTGCTGATGCGCTATTCTACTGAAATCCGCCGACGCGTGCAGAATATGGTAACGTAATTGTAGTTCCGGAGGCCGTTTCCGGAGGTCAAATCCACATGCGCCGAGCAGAAATCCCGTTCCACGCAATCGTCGTCATTATTATAGTTGCCGCCGCGCTACTGCTCGTACCGCCTTCGCCACGCGCTCAATCGCAAAGCCCTCAACTCACCGGCCAGGAAATTGTCGCAAATTTAGCCACAGGACGTGTCGTAATTTGCGTTACCAAGGACGCCATTCTCGTCGGCGCGGAAAGTGAAAAATCGGAGCCCGGCTCACATTCTCCGCTTTTCGTTCCGCTCACCGCAGGACACGTCGCTGTTCTGCTCGGTGCCGTCGAATGGGTCGAAGTGAATTCCGGCAAGCCGCCCGTTCGACTGGATCTCGAACTCGCAAAAGCCGATCACGTCAAGCCGACGCACAAAATCGAGACGCTTGATGCAAACGAAGCCACCGAGCTGGAAATTTTGGGCATCGGCTTTCTCGACCGCCTGCGCGCCATCACCGGCGAACTTCATCACGAAATTAAATTAAAAGAAGACGAGCCGATCGTTCAAATTCTCGTCGTCGGATATCAGAAAGAATACGGCCCAGAAGCGTGGGTGATCAGTTACAAATTGCAGCAGCGATTGCTGCGCGACGATTATTGGGACACGCTCGCCCTGCGCCCCGGCTACGTGCAACTTTATCCGCCGGAAAAACGCGACCCGCACACCATCGTGGAGGTGAAATATCCGCCGGAAATAAAGGGTTCCAGTTTGCAGCAGATGTTGCAGGAAAATGATTCGCGCCTGATTCCAATTCGCTCCGCCGACAAACAGGTCGGTCAGGCCGCGCAGTTGATGCTCGACGGCACAACACAAAAAGCAAATACGGAGCCGGCCACAGTATTTTTCCGCGAAGCGTTGCAGGCCACCGCTCCACACGATTCCAAATTAACTATCGCGATTCTTCACGAAGGCGATCGCTTCGACTGGATTATTCCTCCGCCTGAAAGCGAATCAAAGCCCGACGACAAGCGCGATCCCACCGCGCCAACTTTGCGCGCGCCGCATCACTAAATGTAATTACTATTTCTTCGCCGCAAACTGCTGCTGCACCCGCGCATTTTTTTCCGCCACCGACTTCGCCAATTCCTCTTTGTGCTGCAACAATCGCTTCGCCACTCTAGCATCGAATGTTCCCAAAATTTCCGCGGCGAAAATCGCCGAATTGATTGCCCCGGCTTTGTCGATTGCCATTGACGCCACCGGAATTCCCGCCGGCATTTGCACGATTGAAAGCAGCGAGTCCATTCCATTTAGTGACGTGGTCGCCATCGGTACGCCAATCACCGGCAGAGTCGTGACCGCTGCAACCACGCCGGCCAAATGCGCCGCGCCGCCGGCCGCCACAATAATCACTTTCAATCCACGCGCAATTGCCGTCGACGCATACTCGTGCGTCCGTGCCGGCGTGCGGTGTGCCGACGTCACTTCGATCTCGAAAGGTATCTCAAATTTCTCCAGCGTCTTCGCCGCTTCGGTCATTACCGGAAAATCTGTATCCGACCCCATAATAATTCCGACCACTGCTTTCTGTTCGCTCACGCTTCCTCCGTCAAGTTTTGAAAAATGATCGCTAACTCTACCCGCCTCAGACAATCGTCTATCATTATAATGTAGCCGAATTCTGCTTCAATGCTCGCCCGGCAATATCAGTCCGGTAATGCGCCCCGTCAAATTTAATCCGACGAACCGTCTCGTAGCACGTCTTCACCGCAGAGGACAGTGTTGGCCCGCCGCAAGTCACTCCAAGCACCCTGCCACTACTTGTGTAGTAATGTTCCCCGTCTCGACGGGTTCCCGCCTGAAATACTTTCACTCCGCTAATCGTTTCCGCATCTTGAATGCCGGTTATCTCCTGCCCAACTTTCGGTGCCGCAGGATATCCGGCCGCGGCCATCACCACGCAAACACTCGGCTCGCGCTTCCAACGTATCGCGTCGACGTCCAATTTGCCGCCCGCGCAGTTCGCCAGCGCGTCCGCCAAATCGAAATCCATCCGATAAATAATCGCCTGTGCTTCCGGATCACCCATCCGGCAATTAAATTCCAACACGCTCGGACCGTGTGCAGTCAGCATCAATCCAAAATAAAGAAATCCGCAGTAGGGACGTCCTTCCGATGCCATCCCACGAATTGCCGGACGCACAATTTCTTTATCGATCCGCGCGGCAAGTTCCGGCGGCAATAATTCGTCCGACGAGTACGCGCCCATCCCGCCGGTGTTCGGCCCTTCGTCATTATCGAAGACGCGTTTGTGATCCCGCGCCGGCGCCATCAATGCGATCCGCTCGCCATCGGTCATCACAATCAGCGAAAGTTCCTCGCCGCGAATTGCGTGCTCCAATAAAACGCGTGCGCCACCATCGCCGAATTCGCGCTTCTGCATTGCGCGTTGCAAGAATTGTTTCGCCTCATCGTAATTCTGTGCGACCAAGACTCCTTTGCCTGCGCACAATCCATCGGCCTTAATCACCATTGGCCACTGCACATTTTTCAACGCCGCATAAGCTGCGTCAGGCGAATCGTAAAATCCGTAAGTGTCCGCCGTCGGAATTTTATGACGCTGCAAAAATTCTTTTGCGTAAATCTTACTGCCTTCTAGTTCCGCCGCAGCCTTCGTCGGGCCAAACAACGCCATGCCGCGTCGCGCGAACTCGTCGGCTACTCCGGAAACAAGCGGCAGTTCCGGTCCGATCACCGTTAGATCGGCGCCCAGACGCGTCGCCAAATCCGCAATTGCCACAGGGTCCGCCTGATTAATTGGGAAGCATTCCGCTTCAGCAGAAATTCCGCCGTTGCCGGGTGCGCACCAAATTTTTTCCACCCGCGCGCTTTGCTTCAACTTCCACACCAGCGCATGCTCGCGTCCGCCGCCGCCAATCACAAGTATTTTCATGCAACCGCAACGATAGTCGTTGCGCACAAAAATTTCAACCGCACATTCACGCCCGCTGAAGCGCACCCAAATTCATTACACAAAATTGCTGCTCCCGCCCGCTCGCAAATTCACGCACTCACTTGCTCCGCGCGCCGACTCATGTTGTTATCTAATGCAGCAGCCGCGCCCTCCGCAAAAGTTCTCGCCGCGCACGGCCGCGAACGCTATGACGTTTCATTGGGATTTCGCGCTGATTTTTGCCGCGCTCGGAATTTTAATTCCCTGGCGCGGATCAATACGCGTCAATAAACTAATCGCGCGCCCGAAAATTTCCGCCGAAGACCGTCTCTCCATTTACGCTTCCACAATCGCGTTTCAGTGGGTGCTCACCGGAATAATCGCGTGGCGATGTTTCGCGCGTGCGCTCACCCCCGAAAATCTCGGCCTCACCGTTCAATCGCCCGGCTTCACAGCAATCGTCACCGCCGGCATGGCCATTGCGCTTTGCGGCTTGCAATATTTCGGCATTCGCCGCATCGCCTCCATTCCAATCAACGCCGTATCTCGCATGCGCGAAATTTCTCTGCGTCTGATGCCGCGCACTCTTGTCGAAGCGCTTGCGTTTTCCGCGCTGGCCGTCACCGCCGCAGTCTGCGAAGAATTTATTTACCGCGGATTTGTTTACGCGGTCTTGCAATCAACAACTGGATCCGTCACGGTCGCAATCATCGCTTCCTCGGCGCTTTTTTCGCTAGCTCATCTCTATCAAGGCCGTAAGGGACTCGTCTCTACTTTCATCCTCGGACTCGCCTTCGCAATTTCTCGCTGGGCTACCGGCAATCTAATTGCCGCAACCGTCACGCATCTGGTCGTTGACCTTCTTGCAGGATATGTCGCGCCCGGACATTTTGCGAAACAAACCGCCCAGCAGAAAAGCGAATCTGCGGTAGTCGTCCGAGAAGATCGAGAATAGACGCGAAGATGACGCTGCCAATCGATAAATCGAAGAAGTCAATTACTACCAAGGTAGTAATATCAAACGAGTCGCTTCAGACATGGATCGCGCCGTTCCACTCCGAATTGAGCTCCACCCAGATCGAGCAAGTGCAAAAGTACATCTCCCTCTTACTCCTTTGGAATCAGAAGATTAGCCTCACATCCATCGAGAATCCCCAGGAATTGGTCTCCAGGCACTTCGGGGAGGGCTTTTTTGGCGCGAAATTCATCGAAAACGGCCGATGTCGGCTCGCCGACGTCGGATCCGGTGCCGGATTTCCGGGCTTAGCCCTCAAAATTGTCCTGCCAGAATTGCAAGTCTTTTTGATTGAGCCAGATACAAGAAAAGCGACGTTCCTAAACGAAGTGATTCGCGCCCTGAATTTGACCGACGCCAAGGTGCTGCGGTCTCCGTACGAGGCTCTAGCGCCAGAAATCGCCAATTTCGCTGCGATTGTGGCTCGCGCCGTGGGCGATCACAAATCGCTACTGAAGTGGGCCGCGCCGCGGCTGAGCGAGTCCGGCCACGCGGTCCTCTGGATCGGTGCAGAGGACGCCGCCCGCCTGAGCGAACTTCCAAGCTGGAAATGGCGTCTGCCGCTAGCGATTCCCAACTCGAAGAATCGCGTTTTGCTCTCCGGAGCCCCTGTAAGATAAGCACTTAGCTCAAATTGTTCCACGTGGAACAATTTGATTTCGCTCCGCCTGAATCGACTCTTGTCCCAGCGCAATCTCTCCGCCATCTGCTGCTCGGGCTAACTGCTGGCCTTACGGCTTGCATGTGGCCGCCGCCAGCGTTCGCAGATTTGGAGACGGATGCTAAAGACGCACAGAAAGAACTCGTCCTCGCATCTGCTGCCGTCTCGGCGATAGATTCGTTATGCTGGACAGATTGTTCCACGTGAAACAATTCGCTTGCAAGTCGTCCGCCTGCCCAAACGCCGATGTCAACTCCCTTCAGAGGATGGCGATCAAGCCACCGAAGCTCTTGCAGGGAATGTGATTCCTGATCAGCTAGCTCGACGCGCTCAGAGATTGTTCCACGCGGAACAATCCACATCAAAATCCGGCTCATTCGCAGCAGATTTGTCAGCCCATGCCTCCAAATTGTTTCACGTGAGGCAATCTGTGCACGGCTCGCTGCGGACTGTCCATGGAGAACCGATCTGGAGGACCTGCGTACGGGCCTCACCGGCATCGTGAATTCCGTCGACTCGCCAAATTGTTCCACGTGGAACAATCAGTACGCTCATGCTGCCTCGCTGCCGCGCCGACCGCATTTCCCGCGATCAAATTGTTTCACGTGAAACAACTTGCACATTCACGCCAACTTCTGTTACATTTCGCACGTCAGGGGAGCGCATTGGGCCGAATTATTGCAGTTGCAAATCAGAAGGGCGGCGTCGGTAAGACTACCACCGCCATCAATCTCGCATCATCTCTCGCCGTCGCCGAGCAGCGCACGCTTCTCATTGACTGTGATCCGCAGAGCAACACGACCGGCGGCATCGGCTTCCCGAAGGATCCCGCGCGCCGCAGCTTGTACAACGCACTTATTCTTAAAGAGCCGCTTGAACGCATTATTCAGAAAACCCAGGTAGAAGGCCTCGATTTGCTCCCCGCGGATAAGAATCTCGTCGGCGCTTCCGTCGAGCTGGTTGGCGCGCCCGACCGCGAATTCCAGTTGCGCGCGCTTTTGAGTACCATTAGACAAAATTACCAATTCGTTATCATTGATTGTCCGCCCGCGCTGGACCTTTTAACGCTAAATGCGCTCGTCGCCAGTGACGCCGTCCTCGTGCCGATCCAGTGCGAATATTACGCGCTCGAAGGCGTCTCCGAACTTCTTGATACGCTGATGCGCATCCGCCGCTCGCTGAATCCCACGCTCGGCATCGAGGGAATTCTGCTCACTATGTACGACGAGCGCACCACGCTATCGCGCCAGGTCGCCGCCGACCTTCGCAGCTTCTTCGGAGCACAAGTCTTCACTTCCGTCATTCCAAGAAATGTCCGCCTGGCCGAGGCTCCAAGTCACGGCAAGCCAATCATGTTTTACGACATAAGTAGTAGAGGTGCGGAATCCTACATGCAACTCGCCAAGGAGGTTGTTGCCAATGACCAGAAACGCGCTGGGACGGGGCCTGGGAGCACTAATTCGGGAGCCGGAGCCGCAACAGAGTCAGCCGAACCAAAGCCAAACGCAGCCGCAGCAGCAGCCGGAGCCGGGACAAATGTCGCATCAGCAGACGACAGCACCGCAGCCGATTCCAATAGCCCCACCGCAGACGGGCTCGTACCAGGTGGACATCGACCTGATTGATCCGAATCCGTATCAGCCGCGCACGCGTTTCCGCGAAGAAGCGCTCGAGGAACTTTCGCGCTCGATTCAGGCCAGCGGAATTATTCAGCCGCTGGTGCTGCGAAAAATGGGCGCGCGTTATCATTTAATTGCCGGCGAACGCCGATGGCGCGCCGCTCAGCGCGCTGGATTGCAACGAGTTCCTGCGGTGCTGCGGGATATTCCCGAAGAACAGGTTTTGGAATTGACACTGGTGGAAAATCTTCAGCGCGAAGATTTAAATCCTGTTGAAGAAGCGCGCGCTTTTGACCGCCTGCTGAATGAATTTCATTTGACACAAGAAGAAGTTGCAACGCGCACCGGCAAGGATCGCGCCACAGTTGCGAACGCCGTGCGCATTCTGCGATTGGAAAAACCAATTCTCGATCAAATGGAAGAAGGCAAACTCAGCGCCAGCCACGCGCGCGCGCTCGTCGGAGTTCCCGACGCAGAAGAGCGCCAGAAACTTGCGCATCGCATCGCGCGCGGCGGACTGACCGTTCGCCAACTCGAGCGCTTCATCGTTCGCAAATCTCGTGGCGGAGTTGCCGCCAAACCTCCAGCCGGCGAACTCGACCCAAACACTCGAGCCGCGCTGGAAGAACTTGAACGCCATCTCGGCACGCGCGTCACGATGCGTCCCACAAACCAAGAGCAAGCCCGGCCAAATTCAAATCGAGTTCTACGACGACGCGCAGCTAAACGGCATCTACGACAAACTGATACATTAAACTACAAATGTAGTATTACGAATTGAGCATCCAACCCGTGATTCAAGGTTGAACTGTCCCAATTCACCATATAGAGTAGCCGTGTCTCCACCAGGAAGCGTCATTTCCGTGAGTCGTATCAGCTGAAGCAGAGGTGTCCCGTGGCTTGGCCGTTCTCAGATCATCGACGCATGTCGGAACCGCAAGGCGAATGGTCCGGATTTCTTGATAGGACCGTGCGTTTTGAAGGGACGCTCGAATTTTCCGGCACGCTGCGCATCGAAGCCCAGGTCAAAGGCAATATCCTCAGCAATCAAACTCTCGTCCTCGGCGAAGGCGCCAAAGTCGAAGGGCAAATCGAAGGCAATCAGGTAATTATCGCTGGCCGCTTCGATGGAGTAATTTTCGCCAAGGGTCGCGTGGAAATTCAAGCTAAGGGCGTGGTCACCGGCGAAATCCATTCGCCGTGCCTGGTTATCGAACCCGGCGGAATTTTCGACGGTCGCTGCCACATGACGTCTTCTACGTCCACAACGAAGGCTGTCACCATTCCGTTCCGCTCAGCCGGCAACGGCTAATTAAGCTCGCCGCGCGGTCAACGTGACCTCGCCGTCGTTCACTGTCATCACCATCGCAGCGCCATCTTCCCCGAATCGAATCCGCACATCCGGCGCGCCCGCCGGATAAAATTCGCGCTTGCCCAGGTGATAGATCGGACGCCCCATCGAACCCTTTCGCATCCACGTAAATTGCCCAGTTTTCATTCCCTGACTTTGTTGCATCGATACTTCCACCTGCTGAGTTACGCCAATGCCAAAAATATATGTTCCCAAAAGTTTTGTTTTTTCCTCGTCGGCAATGGGAACTTCCGGCTCAACGTCGGCATCGCCCAGCGAGCGCAGAAAATCGTAAACATTTCGCGCGCCAGCTCCGCCATTCTTGGCGTGCGCCAATAAACTTATCCCGTGTGGCCCACGAATTTGTTGGATGCCTGGCTGCACAGCAACGAACGCTTTCACCACTTCCACTTGTCCAAGCATCGCCGCTGAAAACAGAGATGGCCGCGCGCCCTTCGATATCAAGTATTCAGCCATTGGCCGATTTCCCATGTGCGACGCCGCACCAATCGCCGATTCCCAATCTCCAAATCCCCAGTCCCAACAGGCTTTCGCCAGCGATGGGCGCGATTCGACCAACTCCTTCACTCGCTTCAAATCAAAATGAGCCACCGTCACCATCTCGCGCACAAGTTCGGCCGGTTGACCGGGGAACGAATCCGCAATCGGCAGATGTGAATTCTCTCCGGAGAGATCCAAGCCCGGAATTCGCAGACCAAATTTTAACGCACCGATTGGAATTGCTGCAGACGCAACCTTCAATAAATCTCGTCGCTCGAAATCGTTGCTCATGGTTTTCCTTTCACGATTAAATTATTTGCGCAGCAACGCGCCCGCGCCATAAGACGCCATGAGCTTCAAGAGCGCAAGTAAGTTCACCGCTTCAAATGCATAGAAGAATGTAAGTCGCCAATTGCTGAAGATTCAGTGGCTTGCAGCGGGATGTGAGGCCGTTTGCACGGCGTCCGCAACGACGCGCGACGAGAATTGATCTCCGATGCGCTGCGCCAGTTCCGTTTCCAACGCCAGTGGATTGTCCAAAGCCTGATGGTCAGCCCGAACCACCCACACGTGGACCTGCTCCGGCATGCGAATTAAGTGAGCAAGAATGCGCGTGCTGTCGTGGTCGGACTGAACTTGTCCCAGCACAATATATTTCGCGTGCAGTTCCCGCGCAATGGCGTTCAGATCGCGTCCTTCTCGCGAATCTCGAAGAATATGCGCGTTTCCAATCACTTCGTATTTTCCGCCACCGAGCGCGGAAAGCCGTTCCACAACATTATCCGTCAGACCGTCGCTAAATCGCGTCGTGCCCGGTTCGCCCGTTTCGTTGTCGAACCGCACCACGGCAACAATCGGCAGCCCTTTTGCGTTTGCGCCGTGATGCCAGAAATGCGCGGCCGCAAAACCTGCAACGCTCAGCAGAATTACAGCAACGCCTGCGACAATCCATCCGCGCCGGCTAGCGACGGGCGTCTTCGGAATCTCAGCCGGAATTTCTTGCGCCTGAATCTCTCGCGCAATAAATTCCACCGGCGCGATAAATTGATATCCACGCTTCGGCGAAGTTTGAATGTAAATCGGCCGCGCCGAATCGTCGCCAAGCGCCGAGCGAATTTGCGAAATGCAAAAATTTAGCCCGCGCTCGAAATCAACGAATGTTTCGCTGCCCCAAATCGCCGCGCGCAATTCCTCGCGCGTAACAGTGCGATCGGAATTTCGAATCAGGCAGGCAAGCACGCGTGCGGGCTGCGATTGCAAACGAACGATCGCGCCCTGTCTCCGCAATTCCAGCGTTCCAGCGTCAAACTCGAAAACGCCGAATCGATAGCGCCCAGATTCCATGCAAACATTTTCGCACGACTCCGCCACCACGTGCGAAAATCCACTCTCACGCTATAATCCTTTGCCTGTCTCACACGGGAGCGCTCCAAGTGTCCGAACCAGTCCGGCTAACATCCATGGCCAAAGCCGCAGGCTGCGCCGCGAAACTCAGTCCAAAATTATTGGATTCCGTCCTCCGCGGCCTTCCGCGCCAATCCGACCCAAATGTTCTCGTCGGATTTGAAACCAGCGACGACGCCGGTGTCTATCGCATCTCGCCAGATCTCGCTCTAGTTCAAACCACCGATTTTTTCACACCAATTGTTGACGACCCAAATCTCTTCGGCCAAATCGCCGCGGCGAATGCGCTCAGTGATATTTACGCCATGGGCGGCCGCCCAATTTCCGCGCTCTCGCTTGTCGGATTTCCAGATCGCGGCGATCCCGCAACGCTCGATCAAATTATGCGTGGCGGCCTTACGAAAATGTCCGAAGCCGGATGCTTCGTCATCGGCGGACATTCCATTCGCGACGACGATCTGAAATTCGGTTATGCCGTCACTGGCTTAATTCATCCGGACAAGATCTGGCGCAACGTCGGCGCGCAAACCGGCGACGTCCTAATTTTCACCAAGCCGCTCGGAACCGGAGTGATCGCCACCGCTCTGAAGAAAGGCCGCGCGTCGCAGGAAAGTATTTCTGCCGCCACAAATTCTATGACGCGCCTGAATCGCGCCGCTGCCGAAGCTCTCGAAGAATTGGACGCGGACGCAATTGCAAATAATCCCGCGCGAAATAAATCGGTTCACGCCGTCACAGACGTCACCGGCTTCAGCCTGCTTGGCCACGCCAGAGAAATGGCGCTAGGAAATCCGTCCTCGCAAATTCCCGTTGTCTCATTTGAAATAAATCACGCGCTCATCGAATATCTTCCCGGAGCGGTAGATTGCGCGCGCGAAGGAAACATTTCCATGGGATTAAATAACAATCGCGATTTCATTGGTGACTGCGCGGCGTTCGCGGAAAATGTTCCGGAAGAATATCGCCTGCTAATGTTTGACCCGCAAACTTCTGGCGGCCTTCTGGCGGCAATCGCGCCGAACGCAGCGCAAGCAGCGCTGGCTTCACTAAAAAAGCACGGAGTATCAGCACAAAAAATCGGCCGCGTAATCGAAAAACGCGCGCCGCTACTTTCTGTTACATAAATCGAATACTGTCATCTAACAAAGACCGGAGCGCCACTCAACGCATGGACACAATCACTCACGCATTCGCAGGCGCACTTCTCGGCAAGGGACTTTTCACCACGCGCCGCTCCGAATGCCCCACCGAACATTCTCAGCAAGCGGGCGTCGCAATTTTCGCGGCAACTCTCGGCTCCGCGTTTCCTGACATCGACATTATTTTCGACCGCTTCATCAAAGACAGTCTTGCCATGCTGAAGTATCACCGCTACATCACGCACTCGCTCATTTTGCTTCCGGTCTGGGCCCTGCTTCTCACTCCGCTAATTCGTTGGGGCGCGCGCAAATTTGGATATTCGCCGCCATCATTTCTCTGGATATTTCTCGCCACCGCCGTCGGAATCGCCAGTCATTTGCTGCTCGATCTGGTCACCTCATTCGGCACAATGATTTGGAGTCCCATCAGCCGCGCCCGTCCCGCGTGGGATATTTTGTTCATTGTGGATTTCACTTTTGCGGGGATTCTTCTCGTCCCGCAATTCGCGGCGTGGATTCATCGCTTCAAAGCGCACAACATTCTCCGCGCGTCGCGCATGTGGGCGCTTTTCACCGTCCTTGCTCTGGGCGTTCTCTGGTTCGCATCCGCTCTCGGATTTCCGTTCTCTGTGTGGGTCGTTCCCATCGCCAGCATAATTTTCGCCGCAGTATTTTTCCTTCCGCTCATCGGAAATCGCGGCGTGAAGATTCAACGCTCCACTTGGGCGCGCTTCGGATTGCTCGCCGCTACCGCATATATGCTGCTCTGCACCTACGCTCATCACGTCGCGCTCGTTCATGTGCGCGATTTCGCCGCCGCGCAAAAAATTGAAGCGCAGGATATCGCCGCACTTCCGCTCGCGCCATCCCTTCTGGATTGGTACGGATTGATCCTCACCGATCACGGCGTCTATCGCCTGGACGAAACTCTGCTTTCCAAATCGACAGTGAATCTCGATTTCTTCCCCGATACGCCGCCCGATAAATTTCTCGAAATCGCGCGCACTCTACCAGACGTGCAAACCTATTTATGGTTTTCGCGCTTCCCCATTTTCAGAGTTCATTCCGTCGAAGGAAATATAGCCGTGGATATCACCGACATCCGCTTCAAAATGGGCGCCAGCACGCGCACGCCCAGTTTCACCTATCGCGTCACGCTCGATCCGTCCGGCACAGTGATCCAACAGGGAATGTTGAAAGCCAACACGCGGTGAGCTTTCACTCGTAATTGGGAATCACAGAAATTCCCTCAAATCATTCCGCCAAATTTGCTATCCTTATATACAGGCGTTCAGGACGCCTCCCGTCCGCGGGCAGGACCGAGTCCACCTGACTGAATTTTTCAATTTCGCGCAACACACGAACTTCCTTAACGCCCGAAGCCAGCGGATCACGGGCAGCCCATAAGGAGGCTCGTCATGCCAAATCGAAGACTTCCCGTCCGTCCCAATCTCGATCAGCTCAAGCATCAAGCAAAAGATTTGCTGCGCGCGATTCGCGCCGGTGAACCCGAAGCGCTCGCCGATCTTCAAACATTTCATTCCGCGAAAATCGATCCCGCAAGTGTAAAACTCGCGGACGCGCAACTAATACTCGCGCACAGTTACGAAGCGCCAAGCTGGCCGCGCCTCGTCCAAGCCTGCAAATTAGTTGACGCAATTTGGCGCGACGACCTCAAAGCCGTACGTGAAATTGTCACCAAGCATCCGAAATTAATTCACGAATCCGCCCTGATCACCGATCGCAACTGGGGCCTACCCATGAGCTACGCCGCAAATCTCGGCCGCGACGCGATTATCAAAATGCTCTACGAACTCGGCGCGCGCGATCTTCAACACGCACTCGATCGCGCCATTCTCCAAAGTAAAATCGGCACCGCAAAATTACTTCACGAATTGATGGGCGCCCCGCCTCCGTCGGCAGACCTGCTCGGCGGCGCCGCATACACGCTCAGCTCTTCCGGCACCGCGCTGCTTTTCGAGCTGGGCGTACAACTCAGCGTTGAAAACGGAAAACGCATCGCGCCAGTTGGCGTCGTCCTCGAAACCGATAGCCGCAAGCCCGCTGAAAAACATGCAATCCTGGAAATGTACGTAAAGCACGGCATCGAATTGCCAGACACGCCGCCGATGGCAGTGCATCGCGGTAGAATCGATCTACTCGAAAAACATTTGCTCCGCGATCCGAATTTGCTATCGCGCACTTTCACTCACGAAGAAATTTTTCCGCGGGAACTCGGCTGTCACGACGAAATTCTCGCCACGCACGGCACTCCGCTCGCCGGCACAACATTGCTTCACATGTGCGTCGACTATAACGAAATAGAAATCGCGCGCTGGCTGTTAGCAAAAGGAATGAACATCGACGCGCGCGCAGCCGTTGATCGCGACGGCTTCGGCGGACACACCGCGCTCTTCGCAACAGTCGTCTCGCAACCAAATTTTTGGATGAATCACAACGATTTGCCGAAGGTTGCGCCCTTCACAGAATTATTTTTGCAGCACGGCGCGGATCCAAACGTCCGCGCTTCACTCCGCAAACAACTGCATCCCGGATATGGCGAGGAAACGATGCACGAATATCGCGACGTCACTCCGCTTTCGTGGGGCCAACAATTTCACAGAAAAGTTTTCGTAAGCGAACCTGCGATGAAACTAATCATCGCAAGCGGCGGCCACGCTTAAGCAATCCAGGATTCTCATGCGCTTACGACTTCGGCGTAGCTACGCTACAATATAGAGCGTCAACTAGAGACTGGGAATCGTGAGCCATCATGTTTGAAAACCTAACAGACAAACTTCAGCGCGCATTTAAAAATCTTCGCGGCCAGGGCAAGCTCACCGAAGAACATCTCGATATGGCGCTCGCGCAAATCCGCGAAGCCATGCTAGAAGGCGACGTAGCCGTCAGTGTTGCCGACGAACTTCTCGCCAACATTCGGGCAAAGGCCCTCGGCCAGGAAGTATTGCTGCAACTTTCTCCTGATCAGCAAATCGTAAAAATTGTTCGCGATGAATTGCTGAATCTTCTCGGCAAACATGCCAAACCGCTTTTTTCTTCGCGCCCGCCATCCGTCTGGATGATCGTCGGCCTGCAAGGCTCGGGAAAAACCACCACCACCGGAAAACTCGGCAAGTGGCTCGGCGCCAATGGACATCGCCCCATCGCCACTTCCACTGACGTCTACCGTCCCGCCGCGCGCGAACAGCTCGCGCAAGTTGCAAAAGCCGTCGGCGTTTCTTTGTGGCCCGCCCCCAACACCGATAAGCCGCTGGAAATTGTCCGCGGCGCAATTCGCGAAGCAAAACTTTCCGCGTCCGATGTAATTCTCGTCGATACCGCCGGCCGTCTGCATATTGACGACACTTTGATGGACGAACTATCTCAACTCAAAAAAGAATTACAGCCCTCTGAAATTTTATTTGTAGCAGACGCCATGATCGGTCAGGACGCCGTCCGCAGCGCGGGAGAATTTCATCGCCGCCTCGGACTCACCGGCGTGATTCTCACCAAGCTCGACGGTGACGCGCGCGGTGGCGCCGCTCTCAGCATCGGAAAAGTTACCGGCGCTCCCGTAAAATTTATCGGTACCGGTGAAAAGTATGACGCACTCGAAGCCTTCTATCCCGACCGAATCGTGTCGCGCGTTCTCGGCATGGGCGACGTTCTCTCACTCATCGAACGTGTCGAGCAAGCCGTCGATCACAAGCAAGCCGCGGAAATGGAACGCAAAATGCGCCGCAGCGAATTTTCGCTCGGCGATTTCCGCGATCAATTGCGTCAGATAAAAAAGATGGGCCCGCTCGAATCCGTTTTGGGCATGCTGCCAAAAATCGGCCCGCTCGCAAATATTCCGAAAGATACGCAGCTTGACGAAGGCCGCCTGCGCCGCATCGAAGCCATCATTAATTCCATGACCAATGCCGAGCGCGACGATCACGATCTGCTCGACGGCCGCCGCCGCAAACGCATCGCCGCCGGCAGCGGCACCACTGTGCAGGACGTGAATCAAGTTCTGAAGCAATATCTGCAAATGCGAAAAATGGTGAAGCAGTATGGCGCGCTGGCCTCCGCCGGCCGCCTCAAGGGCCTTGCAGGAAAATTCAAAGGTGGGCCGGGCGGCCCGCAATAAGTATGCGGCCGCGGCCGGTAGTTTTACTTTTTGGAGTTCGAGGGCTGATTCACAATCGCCAAAATGCGGGACGCAAAAAAAACCCTGTTCCGCTTTTTGCCTGTGCCTTCCACAAGCATCCCTGCTTTCACTAATTCGCTTACATAAACTTGGGCCGTTGGATACGTTACCCGCAGCTTCTTTGCCATCGAAGGTATGTCAATCGCGGGCGTCATAAAAAGCGCATCAACAACCTTCAAAATTAGCGCCGAAGAACTTATTGTCTGAACTTTCTCGCGGTATTCTTCGCGCAGATCGATCAACTGCTTCGTCTGTCTTGCAGCTTCTTCCGATTGCTCCGTAACTCCGCGCAGAAAAAACTGAATCCATTCCTGCCAGCTTCCTCTTTGGCTCACGTGCAATAGACCGTCGTAGTATTCGTTGCGATGCTTCTCGAAGAACTCACTCAAGTGAAGAAGCGGCTGCGAAAGAATTGTTTTTTCTGCTAGCAGTATTGGCAACAGCAAACGGCCAATGCGTCCGTTGCCATCTAGAAATGGATGCATTGCTTCAAACTGGTAATGGATCAGCGCCAGCCGCACCAGAAAAAGATGATCGCTCTGCACATGAAGCGACGTTTCAAAATCATTCAAACAATCTTGCAATTCATTTGCCGGAGGAGGCACGTACCGCGCATCCGTGATCGATTGGCCGTGATGTCCAATCCAGTTTTGACGTGTTCGGAATTCGCCCGGATGTTTTTCAAATCCACGCACTCCTCGCATCAGCGTCTCGTGTAACGTTCGGATCATTCGCAGACATACTGGCAGTGCCTTCAATAATTTCAGCCCCTGTTCCAGAGCTGTCATGTAATTCCATACTTCGCGTACGTCGGGTTTCTCGGGCGCGCTGCTATGATCAATTTCAAACAGCAGCAATTCTTCCTGCGTTGCGTATGTTCCTTCGATACGGCTCGAAACTTCGGCTTCACGCCTCAAAAAAGGGCGCACCAATAGTTTTGGGTTCGGTAGCGATTGGCTCACACCCTGCAGCAGGCCCAGCGAACGGCTGGCATCGGTTAGCTGCGCAATTGTCTCCGGAGCGAGTGCCAGCTTCTGCGGCAACGGATTTGGCACAAAAGCATAGCCACCCTCTGGAATAGGGGTCAGCCGACCGGGGCTATCTACTGTGAAATCAACAGGATTCATGGCTTCGACCCTTATTCTACCACCCTTTAACAGCAATTTCCTTATTAAAGAAAAGCTCCATTTTCTTTAATAAGGATTTCCTTATTATAGTCACCCTACGCACCACAAATTCAGCCCCCACATTATCCTCTTACCCCAAACCCTCATTCCGCATAAACTATCTCCGCAATTCATCCCAATCGATTCGACGCACGGAGGATTCTTGCGCAAGCAACTCGCAATCATATTGTCTCTCGCCATCATCAGCACCATAGCGCTCGCAACTCCGCGCGCATTCGCGCAACAACCAACCACGCCGCCATCGATCGCCTATCCGCCAGAGTTAATTTCCACGCTAACAAAACTTCGCGACGCCGCTCTCTCCAGCGACTACGCCTATCGACAGGTTGCGCACCTCTCAGAAAATATCGGACCGCGCATTTCCGGATCGCCGCAAGCGCAGCAAGCCGTGGAATATGTTGCCGCCGAACTTCGCAAACTCGGCCTCGAGGTCACGCTCGAAAAAACTATGGTCCCTCACTGGATTCGCGGTGAAGAACGCGCCGAGCTGACCGCTTTCCCCGGCCAGGCGCCGCACACTTCGCAAAAAATAATTCTCACCGCGCTCGGCAATAGTCCCGCAACTCCACCCGAAGGAATCACCGCGGAAGTTATCGCGGTAAATAATTTTGACGAGCTCGCCGCGCTCGGCCGCGAAAAAGTTGCCGGGAAAATTGTTCTGTATAACGCGAAATTTGACGAGCGTATGGCCGCCGAAGGCCGCGCCGGCGATTCCTACGAACACGTTTACTCATATCGCAGCGAAGGCGCGCAGAAAGCCGTCGCGCTCGGCGCCGTCGCATCATTAATAAGAAGCTTGGGTGACGCCGACTTTCGTCTCACGCACACCGGCTACAGCATCGCCGCCGGAATTCCCGCCGCAGCCGTCACCGCGGAAGATGCGCAACTCATCGCCGATCTTGCCCAACAAGGCCGCGTCACAATGCATTTGGTTCTCACTCCGCAAACTTTGCCCAACACACAAAGCTACAACGTGATCGCTGACTTAAAAGGTTCTGAGCATCCCGAGCAGATCGTAATCGTCAGCGGCCATCTCGATTCCTGGGACTTAGGCACCGGCGCAATTGACGACGCCGCGGGCGTAGCCGTCGCCATGCAAGTTGCAAATCTCTGTAAGCAACTCGGCCTGCGTCCCAAGCGCACTCTTCGCGTAATCGCGTGGATGGATGAAGAAAACGGATCCGAGGGTGGAAAGACGTACGCCGCGGAACACAAATCCGATTCCGCAAATCACATCGCCGCAATTGAAAGCGATCTCGGCGCAGGCCATCCCCTCGGAATGGAAGGAAATTTCAAACCAGAGGCCGCGCCCGCACTTCAACCCTTCGCGAAAATTCTCGAATCCATCGGAGCAAATCTTCTTCAACCCACGGGAGCTTCCGGCGCGGATATCGAACTGCTCGGCGCCGTAGGCGTTCCCGTCTTCGGGCTAATTCAGGATAATCGCACCTATTTCCACTATCACCACACGCCCGCCGATACGCTCGACAAAGTAAATCCCCACGAACTTTCAGAAAACGCCGCGCTAATTGCCGTCTACGCCTACGGAATCGCCGACACGCCCAAAACTCTTCCGCGCTAATCACTATCTTAATTCTGCAATGGGTCGTAGGGGCGGGTCTGTGACCCGCCCGCCGCGCGATCAAACAAAATCCGCCCAGCGCACACCTTCACGTCTGCAAACTCCAAATTGAATTGTAATATTGCCCCACAGGAACAAATCAACGCGCCCGCGAACAAACACTTCGCGCGCGGTTATCTCAACGCAATTTCAGCCGCCCAAATAATCCTCAAAAAAACCGACGCGCAACCAGACCGGCTTAGCTCTTGCCGATCACTCGCGTAGCAGGAATCTTCGGAACTTCCTTCTTCGGCTTTTTCTTTTCACGCTTTGCTGCGTCTTTGCTTCCCATACCCGACATAATGCCACAACTCTGTCCTGAATTAAAATCCGAACCTATTTTGCCTTCTTCTTCGTTGCCTTCGCCTTCAACCCGCCCACATATTCATAACTAATCGCCAAATATTCCTTCATCTCGCCAGTCTTCTGCAAAATCGCATCCGGCACGGCAACATATTCCGGCATCACCGACCCATATGCCTCATACAATTTTGTTTTGTATTTTTTCAAAAACTTCTCGCGCTCATCCGCCGGCAATCGCAATGCCATCTCACTCGAAGGCCGCAGCAAAGAAAACATATTCCCATTCACAGACGTGTACGCATTCGCCGCTCCCTTACTCTGAATCTTCGGATGCGTCGCAATCAGTTTTTCGTAAAGCGCCGTTCTCTCAGCGTGCGACAATCCCGCACTTTTCGCCTTCATCTTATTTTCATCTCCATTCTCTTCATCAAGAGAAGCTGATTCTGTTAGTATCACCATTCTTGAACAGCCAGAAATTATTTTCGGAAGGAACCGCCCAATGAAAATCCGCCGCGCGTTCGCATCAGTATTCATCGCCGCCATTTTCATCTGCGCTGCCCACGCGCAATCCACTCCAAATTGCGAAGCCCTAGCCAAGCTCGCCATCCCGCAAGCGAAAATCACGTCCGCCGAATCCATCGCAGCAGGCGCGCTAACTCTACCAACGCCCGGTGGCCCCCCCCAAGCCGCCGCAGCTGCCGCATTTTTCAAATCTCTCCCGGCATTTTGCCGCGTCGCCGTTGACTCCACTCCCTCCTCCGATTCCGATATCAAAATCGAAGTCTGGCTTCCCGCCGCAAATTGGAACGGAAAATTTCAGGGACAGGGCAACGGTGGTTTTGCCGGATCAATTGACTATCGCTCCATGGGCATTGCCATCAGTCAAGGTTACGCCTCCGCCAGCACGGACACCGGCCACACGGCATCCACTCCCGGCCTCGGCGGCGCGTGGGCGCTCGGCCATCCAGAAAAAATCACTGACTTCGGCTATCGCGCCATTCACCTCATGACGCAAATCGCCAAAACTCTAGTCAACAATTATTACGGCAGCAACGCGAAACATTCTTATTTTTCAGCGTGCTCAAATGGAGGCCGCCAGGCGCTCATGGAAGCGCAGCGCTATCCCGATGATTACGACGGCATCATCGCCGGCGCCCCCGCAAATTATTGGACGCACCTTCTCGCCAACGGCATTTGGAACACGCAAGCTCTCGCACTCGATCCCGCAAGTTATATCTCCGCCAAAAAATTACCAGCCATCGCCAGTGCAGTGAATGACGCCTGCGACAAACTCGATGGCGTCGCCGATGGCATCCTCAACGATCCGCGCCAGTGCCATTTCAATCCAAATGTTTTGCTCTGCAAAGGTGCCGACGCCGACTCCTGCCTCACCGCGCCGCAAATCACCGCGCTGAAAAAAATTTATGAAGGCTCGCACGACTCCTACGGAAAGTTAATCTTCCCCGGCTCCCTTCCCGGCGGAGAAATCGGCGGCAATGGCTGGGCGCCATGGGTCACCGGCGCAACAAATCCGCGGAACAGTCTGGGATATGGATTTACTGCTGGATTTTTCGCTAACATGGTTTACAACAGACAAGACTGGGACATTTTCCACGCCAATCTCGATGACGCCGCCGCCCTCGCCGATCAAAAAGCAGCCGGCATGCTAAACGCCACCGACCCCAACCTCGCCGCATTCAAAGCTCACGGCGGCAAGCTCATCATTTATCACGGCTGGAATGACCCCGCGATTTCCGCGCTCAACACAATTAATTATTACAACAGCGTCATCGCAAAAATGGGCCAGCAAAATGCCGACACTTTCGTCCGCGTCTATATGGTTCCCGGCATGCAGCACTGCGGCGGCGGTCCGGGCGCGGATAATTTCGGCGAAGGAATCTCCGCAACTCCCACCGATCCCCAGCACAGTCTCCAACTTTCTCTCGAACAGTGGGTCGAAAAAAATTCCGCTCCCACAACAATCATCGCCACAAAACTCGCGCAGGGAACTCGCACTCCCGCAATCACACGCCCGCTCTGCGCCTATCCGCAATCCGCAAGATATAACGGCACAGGCGACCCAAATTCCGCCGCAAGTTTCACCTGTTCAAAATAACCTTTTTCTTCCGATGTTCCGCGCGCGGCATCTCATGATATATTCGCAGCTCTCACGGTCCGGGGCTGCCATGAGGTCGGTGTAAATTTCAAAATGCGGCTGGAAGAAATCTGTCCATCCGAAAGGCAGCCACCATGTCCATCAAGCGTCGTGAATTCCTAAAAACCAGCGGCAAAGCGGTCACCGTCGGAGCAGCTGCGCTCGCACTCGGCGGAAAAATTCTCGGCGCCAATGATCGCGTCCGCGTCGCAATTTGCGGATTGCGCGGCCGCGGCGGCGATCACATCAAAGGCTTCGAGCATATTTCCGGCGTGGAAATCGCCGCCCTCTGCGACATCGACGAAAATGTTTCCGCCAAACGCGTCGCCGAAATTGAAAAGTTTGGCGCGCCCACTCCAAAAACGTATTGGGACGTTCGCAAGCTCCTCGAAAATAAAGAAATTGACGCCATTTCCATCGCTACGCCGAATCACTGGCATTCGCTCATCGGCATCTGGGGCTGTCAGGCGGGAAAAGATATTTACGTCGAAAAGCCTTGCTCTCACAACACTTTTGAAGGCCGCCAGCTCGTCAAGGCCGTGAAAAAATATAATCGCGTTTGCCAGCACGGCAGCCAGTCCCGCTCAAATCCGGGAATGCTCGAAGCAATTTCGCGCACGCATGACGGCACCATCGGCGACACCTATCTCGCCCGCGCGCTCTGCTACAAATGGCGAGACACCATCGGCCACGCCGCGCCCGAACCAGTTCCCGCCGGAGTTCATTACGATCTCTGGACCGGCCCCGCGCCGCTGAAACCGTTTACAAAAAATCGTTTTCACTATAATTGGCATTGGATTTGGGACACCGGCAACGGTGAATGCGGTAATCAAGCCATTCATGAAATTGATATCGCGCGCTGGGGCCTTGGTGTTGACTGGCCCACTTCCGTTTCCGCTCAGGGCGGCCACTTCATGTTCGAGGACGATCAAGAAACTCCCAATGTTCTGAACGCCACATTTTATTTCGGCGGCTCCGGCAGCAAACGCAAAATGATCGAACTCGAAGTCCGCCACTGGCATACCAATCACGAAGCAGAAATCGGCACCGGTGCTTATAAATCCGCCGGAGTTCCCGCCGCTGGATTGGAATCCGAAACAGCCGCGCCGAAAGCCGCTGCCCCCGCAGAAAAAAAACCAGCTACTCCCAGCGCCTCTCTCGGCCCGAAGGACGCAAAATCAAACACCGTCGGAAATATTTTCTACGGCACAAACGGCTATCTCGGCATCGATACTTACGACGCCTACAAAACTTGGCTCGGCGAAGACGTCACTCTCGGCCCATCCGGTAAAGGTTCCGCCGACCACTATCAAAATTTTATCGATTGTGTTCGCAGCCGAAAAATTGAAGAAATCCATTCTCCCATCGAGGAAGCTCACAAATCCACAACTCTCGTGCATCTCGCGAACGCTTCCTACCGACTCGGCCGCACCCTGCATTTCAATGGCGCCACCGAGCAAGTAATCGGCGACGAAGAAGCCAATCGCATGTTGCGCGGCGCCTATCGGGCGCCCTACGTCGTAACCGAGAATATGTAGGCAATCCGAAACCGAAACTGCCAACTGTCGTGGTCCGTCGGACGCATCCCCTCGCCCGGCAGGCAGAATTTTCCTCTCAAACGCCAGACAACCCATGCGACGCTTGGGCTATCGAATATACGCGTGTGTGGAGCAACAGTCTGTCGTGGAACAGAGGATCCAAAACATGGGCGACGATCAGAGCAAGTGCAACGAATTGTTCAGTAGGAAACTGAAGCTTCTCACGCTTGCCGTTCTGGGAACGCTTGCGATCTCCGCGGCAACATTCCTCCCGATACTTACGGTTTCAGGTCAGAGCGCCACGGGCGACTCCCACAAGCCAGCCGTCTATTTGCATCCTGCTTTCGTGAAAGATCAAACCATAAGTCAGATCTTTTCTAGAACAATCTCCACCACGGAAGCCGGCATCGACCCGCTCGTCAAGCGAATCAGTGGAACGGGGACCTACCGCGTAACCGCCGTCGGCGAACACGAATATTCTTTTGACGCAAAGTTTCTCTATGATGGACGCCCGGCGTCAGTTGGCGCCGTCCAGATTCGCAAGGATGGAATGGAGTCTTGTTGGGACAATCAGTGCAGCACTGCGACGGACGCCAGCGGCTTGCTCTTTAACCCGCTTTTGTGGGGCGCTCCCTCCGGAACAATATCTTTCGGCACAAAGTGGCATACGCAAATTGCGCTTCCCTGGGAACTTGGTCCGCAAGGCGAAGAGGATGTCACCGTGATCAGCCTGGATCCTGCCACAAGCACCATCACGCTTCTGCGGCAAGGCAGTGGAGACGGGGCGTTTGATCATGACGCGGCGCAGCTAAAAGTCACCAGCAAGGGTGCCGAATACACCGTGGATGTGAAGCCCGGTCATGCTTCATGGAGCGGCTATACGATCTTCTCGAAGGGAATCGTAGTCAGCGATGAACTTCTCGTCGAACGGACTCTCACCCTCTCATCCAAAGAACTTGGGAACATTGCCGCTTCTCAGCGTCAATATATTCTTCTCAACAAAATGCCGCAGGCCTCCTCGTGGAATTAGTTTCACTTGTTTATACGTCGTGCGTCTCGTTTGTTCGGTTCGATCCCCTAATCGGCGTCTAAGAATTCGGCTGGCGGACGCACGCGCGAAAGTCGCATGTATAATTTCATTACGGCTTTTGTATAAATACTGTTGAACTTTTTGTCCGATGTTAAGGAACTTTCGGTCTCACAAAACAGGCGCGGAAAAGCTAGGGTGTTTCCAAATAAAAAAGTCCGTTTGCCAGATCGAAATCCACTTTGAATTTGTCGAAGAAGCCATTCTGCCCAAGCAATCCACATCCCACAGATTCAAGCGCTGGCGTGAATCCAACATACGCGGTGTAGGAAATTACAGTCATAATTCTCAACTCAATCTCGAAAAACCACGCGGCCTGATCCGCAGATCCCGCTCCACTGAATTGATAATATGCGCCTCGCTGCAAATCCAATCCGATTCGCGCCGCATAGGACGCGGGAAACATGATGTCGTCAGCACCCGAGTCAATAATCGCGGCGACTTTCAGGTAGCGGCTTAAGTTTGCAAGTACGACTGGCACAATTGGGCGAGAAGTGGTCTTTCTGGTTGGAAATGCAGAATTCGAACCAATGGGTGTCCGCGTGTATTTAATTGGGTATCGGGTCAACAGTCTTCACACAATTAACGCGGAGTTGTGTACAGGAATACGAAGTATGTATGGTTCTGGCTCTCCGTTCTGCTTGGCGTCTTCTAGTGCTTCATCAATGGTCAACCCTTTGCCCGCAACTCTCTCCTGGTCGTCAGAAATCGCAACCCACGTTCCGGCGGGGATTCCCGCCAGCAACTCTCCGTCAAATGTCTTTAGAGGTGTCATATAACCCTTCCCATCAAACCACCTACAAACGGCCCAATCAACTTCACCATTATACACCTCTTCCTTGACCCCACCCCTCACACCGCATACACTATGACGTTTCACCTGCACTTCGTTTTACCTGCCTCATCGAGGCTTACAAGGGGAGAGTACATCTGTGCCCAAGCGCACTTTTCAGCCTAGAGTTCGGCGGCGCCACAAAACACACGGCTTCCGCGCACGTATGAAAACTGTTGGAGGACGCCGTGTTCTCGCAGCTCGGCGAAAGAAGGGTCGTCATAAGCTCACGCCTGTCTGATGACGCTGCTCCAACGCTTGACCTGAGCTACCCGCGTACCGCGCGTTTGCTGCGCCGCATCGAATATGAGGCGGTTTATCGCGGAGGCAAGCGGCGCTCGAGTTCGCAATTCGTCATCTTTGTTCGCCGCAATGGCGCCGCTACCAGCCGATTCGGCTCCAGCGTAAAAAAAGCTTTGGGCGGCGCGGTTGTGCGCAATCGGATTCGCAGACGCATCCGCGAAATCCTGCGGCTCCACAGGTCGGAGATACCAATCGGATGGGACATTGTGATTCACCCGCGCGCCACAGTGGCGCGGATCGAATTTTCTCGGCTGACGGAAGAACTCCTCAGCCTGCTGCGGAGCGCGCTCACTTGAGTGACCATTTAGATCCAGCGCAGTCCCCAGCAAATCGCACGAGCATCACTGCGCGCGTGTTGCTCGTGCTGCTTCGCGCTTACCAAACCTATCTTTCATCCATGAATATTTCCGCCTGTAAATTTTATCCGTCCTGCTCGCATTACGCAGGCGAAGCCGTCGAACGATTCGGCGCGCGCCGCGGAATCTGGCTCACCCTGAACCGTCTCGGCCGTTGCCAACCTTTCACTCGCGGCGGCTTCGATCCCGTTCCCGATCTCGAGTCTCGCGCACCAATTTCTTCCCACTCCGAAAATCATTTCGACGAAGCTTCGTATCAGGGCACGGCTTCAGCCGTGCCGTACCACGCTTTAAACTCAGGGGTTTTAATCCCTGTTGTTTCTTCGCATTCAGATGAAAATGTTCGCGCCACGCGCGGCCAGGAGTTCGCGCAGTGACCGAACCAAAGAAAGAAATGTCCCATGAGTACCGCACTCTTCTCGCGGTAATTCTTTGCCTCGCCGTCCTGATCGGCTTCTCGTACTTCAACAAACCAAAGCCGCAGCCGCCGTCCGATCAATCGCAGACCGTAAACACATCCACATCGCCAAATTCGCAATCGCCGCCAGCACAAGCGCCCGCAGCTCAAACGCCAACCACTCAAGCGCCTGCTGCGCAAAATGCATCGCATGACGTCATCGGTTCGCAAATCACAGGAATTGTATCCGCGCCATCTACGCCCGTTCCTGCGCACGCCGCAACTGCGGAGCGCACCATCATCATTGAAAGCGGCGTCTATCACGTCGAAATTTCCAACAAAGGCGCCGTCGTTCGCAAATGGGTTCTCGAGCAATATACTGACGAAAGTACGCCGCCCAAAAAACTCGATCTCGTTCATCCCGAAGCCGCTGCGCAATTTGGCGGCTGGCCTCTCGCCCTTGTGTTGGACGATCCGCAACTCGAATCGCGCGCTAACGCTGGCCTGTATGAAGTAAAAGTCACGCCCGATACTCCCGGCGCAATTCAGGCGCCCGCAGAAGTGGACCTCACATGGAGCGATGGCCATCTTTCCGTAGTAAAGAAAATTAAATTCGATAACGCTTACATCGCCGACGTTCACGTCAGCGTTGAACTCGATGGACGTCCCGTCTCCGCCGCCCTTGCATGGCGCGGAGGCTTTGGCGATGCCGGCGCATTCCGTGGACGCGGCAGTCAGGCCACCCAGGCGTATTTCAGTCTCGGCGGAAAATTGGATCTTCTCGCCGCGAACAAACTCGGCATCCCCAATAATCCCACGCAGAAAAATATTCAGTCCGGCCCGCTGGATTTCGCCGGCATGGAAGATCAATTTTTTGCGATGGCGTTTCTTCCGCCACTGCAAACCGTCAACAGCACTTCGGACCAGCCCGCCGCCGTCAGCCAGCTCGCCGGTGCCGGTCAGCCCGATATAGTCGGCACATCCATGACGCTCG
Source organism: Terriglobia bacterium (assembly GCA_963840515.1). GTDB lineage: Bacteria > Acidobacteriota > Terriglobia > Acidiferrales > UBA7541 > DASTCZ01. Next base: position 30,058 of record CAWIZI010000054.1, on the reverse strand, counting down.
TAGATTGGGCGGTCAGCCGGCAAGTCGTTGACGGTAATAGCACCAGCACTGAATTAATTCCGGAAATGGCCGCAGGTTCCTCCAAAGGCGGTCCGCTGGAACTCCGGCTTTTCGTGGGCCCAAAAAGTCTCGATGTTTTGAAACAAATTAAGCCCCCGCTGAACGAACTCGTGCAGTATGGCTGGTTTGCAATTATTGCCGAACCGCTCTTCTACCTGCTGCGTTGGATGCACAACTACATCCCAAATTACGGCTGGGCCATCGTCGCTCTTACCATCGCGCTGAATATGGTTCTTCTCCCCATGCGCATCAAGAGCACCCGCTCCATGCAAAAAATGCAGCGGGTCGGGCCCGAAGTGAAAGCCATTCAGGATCGCTACAAGAAATATTCGATGAAGGATCCGCGCAAAGCGAAAATGAATGAAGAAGTGATGGCCGTTTACAGCCGCGAGGGCATCAATCCGCTCGGCAGTTGCCTGCCCACACTTTTGCAAATGCCCATCTGGTTCGCGCTGTACAGAATGTTAAATGTCACCATCGAATTGCGCCACGCGCCCTGGTTCGGCTGGCTGCAGGATCTCTCCGCGAAAGATCCCTATTACATTCTGCCAATCCTGATGGCCGTTTCCATGTACATCATGCAGAAAATGACTCCTACTCCAGGCGGCGACCCCGCGCAGCAGAAAATGATGGCGCTCATGCCCATTATGTTCGGCGGAATGTTTATCATTTTCCCAGTCTCCAGCGGACTCGTGCTCTATATTTTTACCAGTAACTTGGTTAACATGGCTCAGCAGTATTTTTTGAACAAATCGAATCCATTGCCAGTCCCTGCTCTGAAGGGGGCCAAGAAATAATAGAAGCGTTTCTCATAAATGGTCTTGGGGCGAAGGTTCGTATCAGGGCACGACTTCAGTCGTGCCGACAGATTCAGGGAACTCAGGGGTTTTAACCCTCGAGACTGTCAGAGCGCCCACTAAGTCATTTGCGAGCTAGGTTCTATCGAGTCGAGCATTGCGCCACGAATCGCGAAGGCGCCACAAGGATTTTGCACATCATGCACCAATCTCATTCTCCCGTTCGCCGTGAAGGCGCCGCTCGCGAAGGAATTCTGGATCGCAAAGCCGTTCTCATCAAATTGCAGGATTGGCTCAACGCCGTTATTCCCGCCACAACCTTGAATGTCACTCACACAATTAAAGTTGAACCGTTTCCCGCCTCCTCGCCAAAAACTCGCGATGGAAATGCCGAACGCGATGGCAACGTCGCTCACGATATTAGCGCGCCAAAATCCTCTTCGCGCGATGGCGCATCTTCTGCCGCAGCCGCGCGTGCCGCATCCGCCGATAAGCCCGACGAATTTGAGCGCCCGGAAATCGTCGTAATTTTCGACGGCCCGGATAAAGAACTTCTGCTCGAGCGCGGCGCCGAACTTCTTCTCGCTCTCGAATATCTAGCCGTCCGCTCGCTGCGTCTCGAGCCGCCATTCTTCGATCGCATCCGTTTCGATTCCGGCGATTTCCGCTCTCTGCGCATCGCCGAACTGATGCTCTCCGCAAAAGTTGCCGCGCAACGCGTCCGCGAAACCAAGCAACCGTTCCGCCTAAATCCAATGGCCCCGCGCGAACGCCGAATAGTTCACCTCGCACTAAAAGATTTAGCCGGAATTCGCACCACCAGCGAAGGCGTCGGCGAAGAACGCCAAGTGGTAATTCTCCCCATCCCCGAACCAAGAAAATAATTCGCTCAACCAGGTATGTAGGGGCGCTGCTTGCTGCGCCCTCATCCGAATATTTTTTCTGGAATTTAATCCGCAAGCGCAACGATCGCCGCGCCCTTGAATCAACCTAATGTCTAATCCAATCTACTTTCTCTTCCCATCCCCCGCCGCGTGCAACTCTTCCAGCCAACTCAACTCCTCATTCGTCAATCCAGCTCTCGCCAATAATTCCGGACGATTCCTCAAAGTTTTTTCCAGCGCCGCCCTTCGACGCCACCTTCTAATCTCATCATGATTCCCGCCATTTAAAATTTCAGGAATCTCCCACTCTCGAAACGCCGCTGGCCGCGTGTAATGCGGACAATCCAATATCCCGCCGCGCTCCCCATCCACGCTGACACCCGCCGCCACTGACGCCAGCCACTCCGAAAATTCCACGCCAACAATTTTTTCTTTTCTTTTTTTCCCAGATGCTCCAACTTTTCCCCCGCCATCTCCATCAGCTTCCATCGCCGCATCCATATTTTCCACGCTAAACGATTCCCTCACCGACGACGCTTCATTCCCCAGCGCTCCCGGCAGCAGACGCGTCACCGCATCCACAATCACCGCCGCCGGCAACTCGCCTCCACTCAGCACAAAATCGCCAATCGAAATTTCTTCCGTCGCCAAATGTTCCGCCACGCGCTCGTCCACACCTTCATATCGCCCGCAAATTAAAACCACGCGTTCCAGTTTGCTCAGCCGACGCGCCGTTTGCTCCGTAAACATTTTCCCCGACGCCGATAGCAGCACCACTGCGGTATTCGCCGCCGTACTAACCTTCGCCGGCTTCTTACTCAGCGACGAAACCGGCTTCACTCCGATAATCGTTTCCACCGCCTCAAACAGCGGCTCCGGCTTCATCACCATTCCTTCGCCGCCGCCAAATGGACGATCGTCCACCGTCCTGTGCCGGTCGTGCGTGTAATCCCGCAAATCCTCCACGTGGACTTCCACCAATCCAGTCGCTCGCGCCCGCCGCAAGATTCCATAATCCAGCGGGCCATCAAAAAATTCCGAAAATATCGTCACAATATCAAATCGCATTTTATTTTTTTCTGGCCGGACTTAGCCCGTCGTTTCGAGGAGTCCGCCGCGGCGGAAGAAATCTCTCTTCGCTTTTGCCTTTAGCTTTTCTTCTTCCCCAAATCCTTCCGATTCAAATCCCTCAATCCTTCCGGCATCACCACTTCAATCCTTCGCGCGCTCACATCAATCTTCCTGCAAATCTCCGTCGCCAAAGGAATCAGCACCTCTCCATCCGCCGACTCCACCTCCAGCACCGGAGTCCCGCCCTCCTGCACTCCGCGCACTAATCCCAATTTTGTTTGTCCGCCGTTCGCCACAATCTCCCAGACTTCGCATCCCACCAACTCCGAAATAAAATAACTTCCGTCGGGCAATTTCACGCGCTCCGAAAGCGGCACTTGCACTTCCATCCCGCAAAACTTTTCTACATCTTCTATCCGATCCACTCCGGCAAACTTAAACACCGCCTGTCCGCCGCGCGCCACGCTCAACCAGCAGCGTTCCACAATCGCATCCACAGACGCGCTCGCATTCGCATCCCAAAGCCACACTTCTCGCAGCTTCGTCAACCGCTCGGGAAAATCCGTCAATATTTCCGCGGCTATTTCACCGCGAATCCCGTGCGGACGCAGCAATCGCGCAAGTGTCAGCCGGTCGATTGGATCGGAGGGCACTACTCAAGAATTTCGAGCGTCAGGCGCTTCTTCATTTTCATTCCAGCCGCGCCCAATATCGTGCGGATAGACTTTGCCGTGCGTCCCTGCCGCCCAATCACTTTTCCCAAATCGGCGGGGTCCACTTTCAGTTCCAACACGGTTACTTGTTCGCCTTCTACAGTATTCACCACAACTGCTTCTGGTTTATCCACCAGCGCCTTAGCAATTATTTCCACTAATTCTTTCATGACGCAGCCTCCTGCGCATGTCCCGCCCAGCCCGCTCTAACGTGTTTTCCTCGTGCGCCCTGCATTTTCTTTCCAAGTGGGCTAGAAATACAGTCTGCTGGGAATTGCCGGCTAGCTGTTTGCGTAACGACTCTGCTCTGCTCTGCTCTGCTCTCGCTCATAAACTTTCCAGATGGTCACGCAATTCGATCTAGGCGATCTTCTGGCCCTTAAAAAAACTCCGTACCGTGTCGCTCGGTTGCGCTCCGCGCTCCAGCCAATATTTCACACGGTCCGCTTCCAGCTTCACCAACGCGGGCTTCTGCAGCGGATCATACGTTCCCACCACTTCCAGCGTTCTCCCGTTTCGCGGACGGCTCTTCTCAATCACCACCACGCGATAAAACGGTTTTTTCTTCTTCCCAATTCTCGCCAACCGAATAGACAGCACGCGAAGACACCTCCTCTTTCGTCCCCATTATAGCCGCAAACGCCTCGTTTCACCAACGAGCGATTCGTCGGCTCGTCTATCGGCTTATGTAGCGGCAACCTTCAGGTTGCCATCCGACGCACTAGGGTTACGGTGTCATCCCGAGCTCCGAGGGACCTGCTTTTTCTTTTGATCTTTATCCCTCGTTGCTCCATCTGTAGGCGCCTCGCCACTGATTACGTAGCACCGATACTCCTGTCGATGCTCTCCACGTATTCCCAACCAATCTGCTCCGACGAGAGTGTCGGCGCTACATAATTCCGATGCGCGCAAACAACCCATGGTGGCGGAATTTCAGCTCGTGGTCCGGCTCATGTTCGGCTTATGTTCGGCTTATGTAGCGGCAACCTTCAGGTTGCCATCTTCTCTGTCGTTGCCGTTGCCGTTGCCCTTGCCGTTGCCGTTGCCGTTGTCGTTGCCCTTGTAGCCCACGGGCGATCCCAAGCCCTGGGGTCTTTGACTTCCAGCCTTTGACCTCCCGCCCTTGCCCGTCTCGCCGCCCCCCATCCTCAACCGACGCCGCTACCCATGTCCTCTAAATCGAATCGCGCATGCTCTGGCGCTTCACTTGCACTAATAAATCATATGGACAATCCACAAGAAAATTTAACCAACGACCATTGCTCTGTCACAAGCCCTGTAAATCAGTTATATTACGAGTCAAATCAAATGCCGAGAGAACGCAAATCTAGACTCACTTCTCCAACTCGAAACAACGCTGTTGCGCAGAATTGAGTTGACGATGCCCCGCCGCGACTGGACTCGACAGGAATTGATTCTAGCCTTCAATCTCTACTGCAAAACTCCTTTCGGCCGAATCCATACTCGGAATCCGCTTATTATCGAACTAGCTCAAGCAATCGGGCGGACGCCGTCGGCGGTTTCGTGGAAGCTTGCCAATTTCGCACGGCTAGACCCCGCTCTGAAAAAGCGAAAGATTACCGGTGCCGTCCATGGCGCCCGCGCAGACGTGGAAATCTGGAACGAATTTAATAACAACTGGGAAGAACTGGCATTTGAAAGCGAGCGGCTACTCCAGCAAACGGTGGATCTCGTGCCAGACCAGCCCATCGAAGCGATAGAATTTCCCGAAGGACGCAATCGGGAAACGATTATTCGCGCACGTGTGAACCAAGGATTTTTTCGAGCTGCCGTCTTGGCTGCCTACGGCCAACGATGTTGCATCACCGGACTCTCGATTCCAGAGTTGCTAAACGCAAGCCACATCGTGCCTTGGTCAGTGGACGTGAAGAACCGAACCAATCCTCAGAATGGTTTGTGTCTAAATGCCTTCCATGATCGAGCCTTTGATTGCGGCCTCCTCACAATCACGCCGGACTTAAAGGTGAAGCTTTCTCCTCGGCTAAAACAAAAGATGGCAGAAGTGGGATCTAGAAAATTCTTGCGCTCATACGAAGGCGTTTCCATAACACCCCCTCGACATTTTGTGCCAAGCGTAGATTTTCTCCGATACCATAACGAAAATGTATTTCGCAGTTCGTAGAGTGCGAGGGAGTGCAAGCCAATGGACAACATCAAATTCAATTATCTCTATCGTGATGGTAGTAATTACAAGAAGTGGGCCGACGTGATTTTCCCCAATCCAGATCGTTTGCAGCTCAGTGTCGCATCAGATGCAATACGAAATGTACTGTGGGCGGAGGATCTGTTTCTCGCACACCAAATTCGAGTCCCCGAGGTCTTTCTATTTGCCAAGGGTGACTTCAGTTCCGACGATCACTGTTTTCACGAATTTTACGGCGTCGAACTATCCGATCAGTCGCCGAACGACACGTATGGTCGAACGGCAAGTGAGTTTGTCGCGGAAGTCATCAGAGAAGCGAAAGGTGGCTGGCAGGCTTTCGACCCCCTTGATCGGATACCCTAGAGATCGGCCTACGATTTCCACGGGACATATTTCAAGCAATCGCTCTTTGCCAACCAGCGGGATGCTCTTCATAAGTCGCTGACCGGATGGGCAAAGCGAGGCGCGCATTTTCGATTTCGTGCAAGACTTCCACATCTTGCACGGGAGACTCTAAAATTACGGGAACATTCTCCGGTATCAGAAACGCAACTTTCTCAAAAGCGCTAATGGAAGCGCCCGACATAGCATCATGAGTGCTACGACTATTTACTTCGCTCATGTGAAGCTGAGCAAGCCTGCTCTGAAATTCCCTCAGAATGAGATTCGACTCGTTCATTGTCGGATCGACTTGGCGGCAATGACCGATATCGAAGCACAATCCTGCCTGCGGCAGTCTGTCGAAAATCTGTGCAAGCTCGGAAGCTGTCCGTCCAGTAGTGTTGCGTTTATCCATGTTCTCGATTAACAGAGATCGCCCGAATGTCTCCCAAGCAGAAGCATCGTAGATCGCATCAGGATGCAGAATAATTCGCCATCCACGCGCGACGACATTCCTTAGGAGCTCAATCACCGCCAATTCGCGATGTTCCTCATACTTGCTCGGAGCGTGGAATGATACGTACGCAAACGACGAAAGGTCCAACGAGCCAAGCGCTGCGACGAGTGGCTCCAGTTCATACTCGCGTAGCGCCGAAAGCTCCACCGCGCTTGTACCTTTGTCGCGAAGAATATCGAGACCACGCCTAAAGTCACCGTACGCTAAAGCACCAGTTGAAAATCCAATCGGCCGCATCAGAAAACCCCATAAAAAATAGTTAGTTGCTTCAATTCTTCATCATCATAAAAAAACAAGGACGTTAGGCCCTCTTGAAAGACCCGGCTCATCTTCCGCACTTCCTCGAACACGAGATCAGTGGGAATGTCCGTCATGCGAAGTTTCTTCAGGTGTTCTCTCTTATCGGGATCGTTCAGCAAACTGAGGAACGAATTATAAGACGAAAAAAGCTTTTCCGATGTTTCATTCTTAATATTTTTTTCAACAAGAAACCGAGCAAGTATCTCGAGTGGGGTCTGCTGCACGAACTTCCTCAGGTGTTCTTCCATCGCAATTGTGGACTGGCTTCTCGTAAGATCTTCGCGCACGTTTTCACTGCTCAATATCTGGCAGCTGAAACAGCTAAGCATTCCTGTCGCAAAAATTAGTTTTCGAGACATTCGCAATTTAGCGTTTCTCAATCCCCAGCCGAGGCCCGCATGACCGCGCTGCTTATCGACAAAATCGACGGTAACTGTCCTCCAATATCGCACGATGTCATTTAGCAATATTCTAGGTACTTTGAAAGGCTGGCTACCAAACCGTAGGCCCCGATCATCTTTCAAATAGCGACTGAAGATATGTTTGAGAACCCGATCATACGCACCGGTCTTTCCGAAAGCCTTGGATTCTTGAATCAACAACACACGACGGGTCGTGTTTTCGTTCGTGTCTTCTCGACCCCCAATTTTCTGAATTAGATCATGACTGAATGTCATGTTCCCAAAAATTCCTGACGTACCGGGAGGATCAAATCCTTCTTTCTCTAACGAGAGCGCTACCCTTTGCGAAACGCCTAGATGTTCCGGATCAGCTTGACCGTCGACCAGAAGTGTCCAATCTACGTCACTCCCACTCGTCCACTCCATACGAGCTAGTGAACCGAAAATAACAAGTCCCGCGTCTGTAGATGTCAGACCCGCTACGGCCTTCTCGACGCGCTCGTTAATCTCCAAAGCTCTCGCTCGCGCATCCCGCACGGCTAGCCATTCCTGCCCAAGTTTGGACTGAAGTAAATCGATCGGATTCTGCGGAGTGGATGCGTCCATGTTATCGCCATTGTGCCACGAAGCTTGGCTAAACGTGGATTGCAGCAGCCAAATCAAGCTATTCATCGCGGCGAATAAAAAGCGAATATACTTTTAGCCTGCCCTAAAGTCAACAAAATCATTTGTTGAAACAAACTCCAACAAACAACATGTTCGCAATCATTGCGGCCTAGTAAACTCGTTAAAATTCTTTACGCGGTAGATTCCGTCGGGGGAACAATCCAGGAGAATTTTTCAGGTGTAATGGCGACTATATGAATGTGGCCGCCCATGTTCTTGCAATCCTCGTACTCATACCGCTTGTTCACGCAGAGCTGAACATATCTTTGAACCAGTTCTGCAGCTTCCACTAGCGAGTTTGGTTCAAAAATAGTCGCTCGTACATCGAACCACACCAATTTCGACCCGCTGAACATGCAAAATTCGTTCGGAGCTTCGCATATTTTGCCCAAGACGGGTGGGAGTAGCTCACCGTTATCATGAGGGAAATTGATTTGAATCATCCAAGCGCGGCCTTTTAAATATCCGACAAACATTCCGCGAAACATTTCGTTGTTCTTTGACGCTAAACTTGGATTCAACAACGCGGTGCCGCGATTATAGACAAGAAGTCGCTGGTAAATAAGTGATCCGATGTTGGCAACGTATGCGGCAAGCGAAGTGATCGGGTGCTCTGAGAGTTCCTTAATCGCGCTCTGGACTTCTTCTGCAACAACAAATGGATTGGTTCCCAATGAAAAAAGACAAGTCGCCCCAGTTCAAGTATGAATACCGTAAAAATCCGAATGTCTTATCGCAAAAACCTTCTGGGCGGCATATGTAATATCTTGGCCGGTTGTCGCATCAACCCGCAGCCCATCAGCCCCCACTACAAACCCTTCAGGCGTATAAGCACGTGCAATCACCGTCATAGGTGCGGATTCTACTACCGAATGACGCTCATCCCTAGTGCGGTAGATTCAGCCTGAATCTCGCGCACCAGATGTTCCGATTTGCGATCTAGAACGTTCTCCCACCGCCCAAAACCAAATCCCCACCTCCATACCCCCCCCCCTGTTTCCTTACCCTTACCCCTCAACACCCTCTCTTCAATAATCCATTTTCACAAAAACGCATACCCCCCACCCCCCGATTTCGAGCGAAGTGTGTGCTAATAAAGGACTTACAGCGATCTGCCGTCGAAGTGTGTGCTAATAAAGGACTTAGCGCCAAATATTGTTCCGTAGTTTTTCTCAGCTGTGAGCACTGGGAGTAGCTGATCCGCCGCAGGCGGAACGTGAGTCCTTCCTTCATGCTAATACTTCATATTTCTCCAATGTTTTCGCGCGTTTCTGCGTTAATACCTGTCGAAATCTCCACATTTCCGCTTTTTCCAACCCCAAAAAGTGCACTATAATGCACTTTTCGCCAAAAATCAGCCTCCAACATGCATTATAATGCACTTTTTCATTTTCTCTCTCTCCCCCTATCCCTCTCGCACACCCCGCGCAAATCGCTATGCAAATCCCCCCATTTCAGCTACACTCATCAACTGTTCCGACCGTGCAGGCCCTGCCTGAGTGGTCTTACTCAATAAATCCTTAAGGACAACCGCCATGAGCATCGTGCTTGATAAGGTCAGTGAGCAGCAGCTACGCAAGGACTTGCCCGAATTTCGCGCCGGAGACACCGTGCGCGTTCACGTCCGCCTAAAAGAAGGCGACAACAAAGAGCGCATCCAGCCCTATGAAGGCGTGGTGATTGCGCGCAACGGCAAGCAAGCGTCGGCATCTTTTACGGTTCGCCGTATCAGTTTTGGAATTGGAGTGGAGCGCATTTTTCCGCTGCACTCGCCCATGATCAGCATTATTGAAGTTGTGCGCCGCGCAAAAGTACGTCGCGCAAAACTTTATTACATCCGCAGACGCAAGGGTAAGGCCGCAAGAATTCGTCCAGCCGATCGAGTTGAACTCGGCGGCGGCGCGGTTCACGCCGGCACAGCAACTCACGCCACCGAAGCATAAACGGTTTTTGAATTTGATGATGTAGGGGCGCTGCTTGCTGCGCCCTCGATGGACGGTTTTCGGATGAGGGCGCAGCAAGCAGCGCCCCTACAAAACAATTTTCTTTCGGCCGCTCAAATCGAGCGGCCTTTTTTATTTTCAACATGCGCGTTTGCGAAATACTTTATTCACGCGCGTTTCGCATTCTTCTGCTGTGCTAAAATTCTGCGCATAATGTCACGGTGCTGTTCATCTCGATACGAACGAATCGCGCGTCAAAGCGGTTGGATGCGCATTTGCGGCGTCGACGAAGTTGGACGCGGATCTTTATTTGGTCCTGTTGTTGCAGCGGCGGTAATTCTGAATCCTCGCCGCAGAATTGTTGGATTGGACGACTCCAAGAAGTTGACGCACGATCGCCGCGCAGTTCTCGCCGAGCGAATCAAGGAACACGCGCTGGATTTCAGCATCGCGCAGATTGATGCCGCGCGAATCGATGCGTGGAATATTTATCAGGCCAGCAAACAAGCGATGATCGCTTGCATTACAACTCTCACAATGTCACCAGATTATCTGCTGATCGACGCGATGGAATTAGAGTTGCAAGTCGAGCAGAAGTCCTTAATTCATGGCGATGCAAGATCGGTCTCAATTGCAGCTGCGTCAATTATCGCCAAGGTTGAACGCGATCGCATGATGGACGAATTCCACGAGACTTATCCGCAATACGGTTTGTGCCACAATCGCGGATATGCAACTCCAGATCATTTAGCCGCTCTGAAGGAACATGGACCAACTCCGCTTCACCGACATTCATTCGCGCCAGTCCGCAATTCCACAACTTGGGTTGCAGGCGCTTCGCAAGTTCCGCTTCCATTGCTGCAAATAGACGCCGAGAACCTGGAAGACTTCGACGACGTTGACCTGCAAGACAACGCCGGGAACTGAAGCTCGATCAGAACTAGTGGCGAACTTCCGGCGAAACACCCCTGAGACCCTGCTTGCCCGTTAGTACCAGTTACTCCCGCGCAACGCACCCGCTTGGTTTCATTGCCGCGCTCCGATGCGCGTGTTAGCGTGAAATTGCAGCTTTTTGGCCTGCACTCTACGCGTTGGCTACCCGCGAACTGCGGGTTGGCAGATCGCGCCTCAGGCATTCGGGCTGGACTGAAATAGCTGGAAGCAATCGAGAATGGCATACAGCAAAATTAAACACGTTGAAGCCGCGCAAAAACATCTGGGGCAGAATCGCGTGCCGCAGGCGATCGCGGAATATCAGCAAATTTTGAAGCACGAGCCCGGCGATCAGGTAACGCTGATGACGGTGGGCGATTTGTATGTGCGGCAGGGCGAAACTTTTCAGGCCATAGATTATTTTGCGCGCCTCGCGCAAATATTTATTCGCGATGGATTTCTGACCAAGGCCATCGCCATTTACAAAAAAATTGCGAAATTAGCGCCAGAAGAAATGAAGCCGCTGGAGCGGCTGGCGGAACTTTATGTTCAACAGGGCGTGTTGAGCGAAGCGCGGCCGATATTTTTGCAATTGGCGGAAGGTCATTTGAAGGCTGGCCGGCGCGAACCTGCTGCGGCGTTGCTGCGAAAACTTTTGGAAGCCGAGCCGGATAATTTGCGCGTGCAATTGCGTCTGGCGGAAGTGCAATTGGCGATGGGCCAAAATCAGGACGCGGCGCACACTTTGCTGGTCTGCGCGGAACGCCAGTTGGTGAATCGCGATCCGGAAGAAGCTGTGAAATTGTGCGAACGCGCTGTGAAACTGGCGCCGGAAAATCTGCTGGCGCGGCTTTTGATGGCGCGTGCGCTTTCGGCGGCGGGACGACGCAACGAAGCGGCGGAGTTACTGGAATCCGTGCCGGATTTGGAATCGGGCAACGAAGCTTCCGCACAATTGCTGGAAATTTATTTGCAGGAAGAAAATACTGAACGCGCCGCGCAACTTGCGCGCCGAGTGCTTGCGCGCGATCCGAAACATTACACAATGGCCGCAAAAGTTGCGATGTCCATGACCGAATTGGGTCAAGCGGATAACGCGCTGCTTTTACTGGACGAAATTCGCGGCACGATGGCAACGAATGACGACGCGGAATCACTCGCGCAAATGCTGCATGCAACCGCGACGCGATTTACCGGGCGTCTTGAACCGCACGAATGGCTCGTCGAACTTTACACGCAAATTAATGACGCGTTTCATCTTCCTGAGGCGATGGCGCAACTTGGACAAGCCGCGGCTGCAGGCGGACATTTCGATCGCGCGCGGCAAATTTACGAACAACTGATTGAGCGTTCGCCGGAAGATAAAAATATTCGCGAAAATTTGGAGCAGGTGCGTGCACGACTGGGAATGAATCCGCTGGAAACGGCAGCGGCAACTCCTGTGCCTGTCGTGGAAGAAGCTGTAGCTGTGAAGAAGTTTGAAGAGCCGCCGCTGGATGAAGAAACGGAAAAATTTGTTGCGGTTGCGTTGACGGATGTTGATTTGTTTTCGAGTTATGGTCTGACACCCAAAGCGATCGATCTTCTGGAAAAAGTAATTGTACGCGCGCCGCGGCATACTCCTTCGCTGGAAAAACTTCTGGATCTTTATTTAGGTGAAGGAAATAACGAGCGCACCGCAGAACTCGCCATGCTGCTGGTGCACATCCACACCGAACGCGGCGACAACGCGAGCGCGGAACGTTTTGCTGAATTGAGCAGACGATATCAGCGCGCAGCAGCGCTTGATCCTGCACCAGCAACTCCTGCGGCGCCGGCGGAATTTGCAATTCTCGCGGCTGAGCCGGAAATTGACGCGTCGATGAAAGCGCCTGCGAACGGCGAGGCAGTTGAAGAATTTGAAATTCTCCCCGCCGAAACTCCAACACACGGAAAATCGGCAGCGCCTACGCCGCACGATTCCGTACACGAGCTGGATCTTTCCGATGAGTGGGCGTCGATTTCTGATGATGCTGGCGGAAAAGTTGCCGAGATGATTCCGGATGTGGAAGAGCCGGAGGACGAGCGTCAATATAACGATGTGCCGTCCGCGGTCACGTCGAATAGATCAGCGTTTGTGATGGAAGAAGAAACAGAAAACACAAACGGTTCGCAGAAAATCGAAAGTGTCGAAGAGCCGGCTGAAATTCCTACGCTTTCCGGCGATGAAACTGAAGATGAAGTTGAATCGCCGGTCGACACTCCGACGCCGGAACCGGTTCCTGTGTTTGCGAATAGCGGCAGCGCGTCGCATGCGGAAGAAGAGCCGGCAGAATATGAATTGGAATTAGTTGAGCAAGCTTTGCAGCCGGGAACGGCGTCAAATGTTTCGCCGATTCGGACTATTGCCGAACCAGAATCGTCGCCCTTGGGCGATTTGGCGATGGAACTTGGATTGGTGCTGGATGCAGCGCCGCCCGTTGCGCCAAGTTCGGCGGGCAAAGGAAGCGGACGGCTGGCGCAATCAGCAAAATCAAAAACGCCCGCGGCTGCGCCACCTGCACCACCGCGAAAAGAAGCGCCGAAGCCGACAGTTTCGATGGCGGGGGCTTCCGATCCGGGCGGCCCGCTGAGCGAAGTTTTTGCGGAATTCCGCGCGGAACTTGAAGAATTGCAAACGGACGAAGATCCGGAAACGCATTACAATTTGGGAATCGCGTACCGCGAAATGGGATTGTTGGAAGAAGCGATCAGCGAATTTCAAAAAGTTGTGCAAGCGCACGATCGCGGAGTGGAATTCCGTTACACCATGCAGTGCTGCACGCTGCTGGCGCTGGGATTCATGGAAAAGGGACAACCGGAAATTGCGGCGTTCTGGTACGAGCGCGCGCTGCAAACTCCTGACCTGGACCACGAATCGATTTTGGCGCTGCAATATGATTTGGGAATCGCGCAGGATATGGGCGGGCATCCCGACGAAGCACTGAAAAGTTTTCAGCAAGTGTACGCCCTGAACATTGATTATCGGGACGTGGCGGAGCGCATCGGGTCCTTGCGCGAAAGATAATTTTCGCTTCCTGCGTTTGATTTAATTGCACTTTTCATTGAAACTTAGGCCGAATGATTTCCATTACCCTGAAAATTTTGCTGGCGGAACGCGCGTGAAGAATCGATTCTTACGCGTGCTGATCGTGCTCGTGCTGTTTGAGCTCGGAATATTGCTGGTATTTCTTCCGTGGTCCACACAATATTGGGACCACAATTTTTTTCTGAGCCGCTATCCTGAATTGATCCAGATTTTGTTGCATCCTGCCGTGCGTGGATTTATTTCCGGACTGGGAATTCTGGACATCATCGTGGCGATTAATTTGCTTCGCCGCGCGCCTGCACCTTCTTCGCCTGCCGCAGAATAAATTCCCATGAAGCCACTGCTGTGCTACGTCACCGACCGAAACGCGCTGGCGGAGCCTTCTTTATTAGCTGAGCAAATTTCGCGGGCAGTTGCGGCGGGAATTGATTGGATACAAATTCGCGAGAAGGATTTGTCTGCGCAGGAATTGTTGGAGTTGACGCGCGCGGCGGTGAAAGTTGCACATGGAAGTGCAACGCGGATTATTGTGAATGACCGGTTGGATGTGGCGTTGGCTGCGGCGGCGGGCGGGGTGCATTTGGGCGAAGCGTCGATGACGGTTGCGGCGGTGAATGCGTGGCGGCGCGCGGCCGTTCTGCACAAAAATTCGGCACCGGAATTTTTGATAGGTGCGTCGTGTCATTCCGTGGAGGCTGTGGGGGCATCGGAACTCGGTGGCGCGGACTATGTAATTTTCGGTCCGGTGTTTGAGACGCCGAGCAAGGAAAAATTTGGGCCAGCGTTGGGAATAAATCGGCTGGCGGAAGCGTCTAAAGCTGTGAGGATACCTGTGCTGGCGATTGGCGGAATTACAGAAACGAACGCGCGAGAATGTTTCGCAGCTGGAGCGGCGGGAGTGGCGGCGATTCGGATGTTTTCTGAAGCGCGAGATTTGGCGGCGGTTGTTGGAAGGCTGCGCGAGGCAAGGTAGCGCAACGCCTTTGTTTCGCGGGCATCAAAATTTGGTTACGAGGTGACGGGCTTATGGTTCGCGGATTTATTTTGTGTATCGTTGTGCTGATTGCGCTGGCTATTGCCGGCGGCTGGTTTGTGCTGACGCACATGGATGTGAGCGCGCTCGATCGCCCCGGACGAATTGAAAACTATCTGGCCATTCGCGCGAAGCATGTGATGGTGGCGCGCAAAGCGCAAGAAACTTTGCCCGCGGAAACTGCGAATAACGCGGACAATGATGAAGATGGACACACGACTTACGGATCGGCCTGCGCCGGTTGCCACGGTTACGATGGACGGACGCCGACGAAATTGGGAAATTCATTTTATCCGGAGGCGCCTTCGCTAGCGGCTGAGCACGTGCAGCGTTATTCGGACGCAGAACTTTTTGTGATTATTCGCGGCGGAATTCGATTGAGCGGAATGCCGGGCTTTGGAAATACTCAGCCGAACGATCAGCTATGGAATCTGGTGCATTACGTTCGCACGTTGCCAAATGCGCCTGTTCACCGCTAAACTTCGCGTGGCGTGAATTTCACTGAACAAGAGAAATATTTGAAGCGTAGCCGAATCTGGGCGGCGGTGTTTGCGTTTTTCACGATATATATTTCATTCTTCTTTTGGGCCGCCTCGTTCATCGTCGTGGCGATTGCCATCTCAATTCTTTACACCTCCAACTACCTGCACCTAAACGTGAATACGACCAAGCGAGCGCGCTGGCAAATTAAGATCCGCTGGAGAATTCTGGTTCTGGGATTATTGTTTGGACTTCTCTTCACGGCGCGCAACGGCAAACGAGCGATCATTGTGGTGGCCGCAATCGCGTGGCTTGCCTTTGCGAATTATGTCGCTAAGTCGCTGGTTCCTACCGCCTACTCGTCGATGTATTTCTGGCTTACAGACTGCGCTTTGCTAGCGGCGCTTTTTTTCGGCGTGGATGATGTCGGAGTTTTGTTGGTATTCATCATGGTAGCTGCCCACCTTGCGATTGTGGTCTTTGAGAAACACGTCATCGGTTGGGCGGGAGTTGTCGCTATCTCCGGCTTGTTGCTGATATTTGTTGCGGACCGTAGCGAGGGAATTGAATGGGTGACTGTGCCGGTTTACTCGATATTGTTTCTGATTCCGACGGTATCGACGGCCGTGCTTGTTGGGCTGGCGCAACGCCAGAACCGGAAGAATGTTGCTGCTGCTGTGGACGAGCTAAGAGAATTCACCGGCTACTCCGAAGAAAAAATTCGCGAACTATGGACCACGAGCAACGAACAGCTCGCGAAGAATTGGAAAGACGCGAATCTGGATGAGAGCGATCGCGAGAAAATGACGGCGTGGTATCGCGCGAATTCGGAACTTTATATGTTTGCGATTTCCGGCTACAACCTGGAATACAAGCGGATACGCGACAGCATAAAAATGTTGAGGTATGGGCGCGGGGCGTGTCTGGATTATGGCGCGGGGAATGGCGAAATTATTTTGGAATTGGCGCGGCGCGGACATGCGGCGATTTATTTTGATGTGGACGGAACGTCCATGAGATTTGCGCGGTTTCGGGCGGAGCGACGGAAATTGAGCGTTGAATTTTTTCATTCCAAAGATGATTTGGCAG
Organism: Terriglobia bacterium; assembly: GCA_963840515.1. Classification (GTDB taxonomy): domain Bacteria; phylum Acidobacteriota; class Terriglobia; order Acidiferrales; family UBA7541; genus DASTCZ01. The sequence continues at coordinate 13,559 of CAWIZI010000054.1, read as the reverse complement.
CTTCGGCAAAGCAGCGCGGACTGGATACAATTTTTTCATTTGATGTTCTGGAACATTTACCGGATTTGCCGGGCGAATTAAAATTTCTTTCTTCGCTTTTGAATCCCGGCGGGCGGATGGCATTTGATGTACCGGCGGGATCGACGAAAGCTCATCCGATGCATTTGAATCATCATTTGGAAGTGAATGCATATATGAAGTCGATTGGAATGGTCGAGGAACGCGGGTTGATGGAGCGAATTCCCTTCAGGAAACAGGAAAAGTACGTTATTTAGAAAACCTGCGTAAGATTCTCCCAAACATTTGCGGAGTTGCTATCTTTGGCGAACGCGGAAAATCGGCGCGGGCGGGGCGGTGTGGGCGGCGTGCTAGACTGAATTGCTCGTAGAATTCGCATGAAAATCGTGCGGCGGAGCAGGGGTTAAAACCCCCGCGTTAGAGAAAGTTACGGCACGACTAAAGTCGTGCCCTGTTACGAACCCTTGAAGTGTTGTGAAGGCTTGAAGTGTTACGGAGCCTTGAGGAAATAACGCTCGGCGAAACGAGCGTTTCGAGATCCTGCACCGTATGGCAAAACAACTTTTTGGTACCGATGGAATTCGCGGCGTCCCCGGAAAATTTCCGCTGGATGACGCGACACTTTTTCGCGCGGGGCGCGCGCTGGGGAAGTTTTTGCGTCCTGCCGAAAGCGCCGCGCCTGCTGCGGTGCTGATTGGCATGGATACGCGCGAATCGGGCGCACACATTGCCGGGGAAATTGCGGCGGGATTGGCGGCTGCGGGAGTTTCCGCGGCGTCGGCTGGAGTGATCACGACTCCCGGCGTGGCTTGTCTGGTGAAACAAAAGAAATTTGCAGCGGGCATTGTGATTTCCGCTTCGCACAATCCGTATCACGATAACGGAATAAAACTTTTCGCGGCTTCGGGAATGAAATTTCCCGACGAAATTGAGGAGAAGCTGGAAGCTGAAATTTTGAGCGGTGAAATTCAGCCGGCGGAAGCGCTGTGGCTGAAAGCCGATCCGGCGCTGGACGCGGAGTATTTGGAATTTTTGCGCAAACTGGCGCTGCCCGGCAGCAGTATGAAGGGCATGAAAATTGTTTTGGATTGCGCGAACGGCGCGGCGTTCCGATTGGGGCCGGAATTATTTCATTCGCTGGGCGCGAATGTTGTGGCGATTAACGTGACGCCGGACGGAAAAAATATCAATACGGATTGCGGATCGCTGCATCCGGAAAAATTGCAACAACTGGTGATTGCGGAAAATGCGGCGCTGGGTGTGGCGTTTGACGGCGACGCCGACCGCGCACTTTTTGTGAGCGCAACCGGAAAACTTGTGGACGGCGACGGAACTTTGCTGGCGATGGCGCGCTATTTGAAATCCACTGGGCAATTAAAATGTGGACGCGTGGTGAGCACGACGATGGCGAATCTTGGATTGGAACGCGTGCTGGAAGCGGAAGGTTTGCAATTGGCGCGCGCTGATGTGGGCGACCGCTACGTGCTGGAAGAAATGATTCGCGGCGGATGTAATTTGGGCGGCGAACAATCGGGCCACATTATTTTTCTGGATGACGCGACGACCGGCGACGGTCTGCTGACGGCGGTGAAAATTGCGAGCCTGGTGGCTTTGCGTGGACCGCTGGATGAACTGGTGACGGGGCTGAAAGTATTTCCGCAAACAATTCGCAATGTGAAGGTGCGCAGCAAACCTCCGCTGAGTGAAATTCCGGAAGTGGCTCAGACGTTGGCCGAAGCGAAGCGCGCGCTGGGAAATTCCGGGCGGATCGTGCTGCGCTATTCCGGTACCGAGCCGAAGGCGCGCGTGATGGTGGAAGCCGAGCGCGCCGAGGATGTGGAGCGTTGGGCGGCGGCGATTGCCGCGGCGATTCAAGCGTCGCTGGGCGCGTAGGGCGGCGGGTTGATCTGTTTTCAATTTCCGAAAAATCCAAGAGACCATATTCGGGCGGCGGCATTCTGTGAAAAACGGAAGGCGCGAACGGCGCGCATTGCACCCATTAGCGATAACTCCCTTAGAATCAATCACCTAGAGCTGTTACGGAATTCCTAAATTCTGGCCTAACACTTGCATTAATAATGGTAACGGTCGAACAATGATTTCCCGGGGGTAGCCCGCGACGAAGTAGGGGCATCGGGCTTTAAGTGGTGTCACAAAAGGGGATCCCAGGTGGATCCCCTTTTAGTTTTTGGGGCGGGATTGCCCAGCCAAGAACAAAACGGGGCACGGAATTTTCCGTGCCCCGTTTTGTTTTTCGTGAGAAGTGATTTTCAGCCTAGCTGCAGCCGCTGGTACCGCCGCAATTGGCGCATTTGTAGCAGCTACCGTTGGGCGTCATCAACATGCCGCAGTTGCTGCATGTTGGTGCGCTGGCGGCCATGGTGCGCGCGGAGAAGCTGGCGCGTGAGGATGTCTGCGCTGGTTCGGCGTTTACGGCCGGCGAAACTGCCACTGGTTGCGGCGCGGTTGCCGGCATGGAAGGGCCGGCCATCACGTCACCAGTGGTTTGCTCTTCGGCTTGCAGCTTCAGGTAGTCCGTAGAAATGAATTTGCCGCCCATCCAGCGCGCGATGTAATCGAGCACCGAGGAGGCCATGCGGATATCCGCGGTGTGCGTGAAGCCGGAAGGCTCGAAGCGGGTGTTCATCAGCTTATCGACGAGAGCGCGCAGCGGCACGCCGTACTGCAGGCCGATGCTGAGCGTGAGCGCGAATCCGTCCATGACGCCGGAAAGCGTGGAGCCTTCCTTGGCCATTTTGATGAAGACTTCGCCGGGCGTTCCGTCGTCATACATGCCGACGGTGATGTAGCCTTCGTGGCCGTTGATCCAGAATTTATGCGTGATGGCTTTGCGCTCGTCGGGCAATTTGCGTCGATGCGCTGAGGTAAATAGTTCGGCTTGCTGCGGCGCCATTACTTGCGTGGCGAGAACTGGTTGCGCGGCTGCGTCGGACTGCGAAGGTTCATCTTTCTTCGCGCCGGACGCGGAAAGCGGCTGGCTCCCCTTCGAGTTATCGCGATAAATCGCCACGGCCTTCAGTCCTTTTTTCCAGGACTCGATGTAGGCGTTCATGATGTCTTCCACCGTGGATTCTTCGGGCATATTGATGGTCTTGCTGATTGCGCCCGAAAGGAACGGCTGTGCGGCGGCCATCATGCCGACGTGACCGCGCCACGCGATGGAACGTCCACCGCCTGCGGGAGCAAGCGAGCAATCGAACACAGGCAGATGCTCCGGCTTCAGAGCTGGCGCGCCTTCGATGCTGCCGGACTTGTCCACATGCGCGACAATTTTTTCGGCTTCTTCCGGAGTGTAACCCAACTTCAGCAGCGCTTCGGGAACGGTGTTATTCACGATGGTGATTACGCCGCCGCCGACGAGCTTCTTGAATTTCACGAGCGCCAGATCAGGCTCGATGCCGGTGGTGTCGCAATCCATCATGAAGCCGATGGTGCCTGTGGGCGCGAGCACGCTGACTTGCGAATTGCGGTAGCCGAATTTTTCGCCGAGTTCGAGCGCGTCATCCCATGACTTTTGCGCGGCCTGACGAAGCGATGCCTGCACATATTCTTCTTTGATGGGCAGGAGCGAATCGCGATGCAGACGAATTACGTCCAGCATCGGCTCGCGATTTTTTTCGTAGCCCGCGAATGCGCCGAGGCGTTCTGCGATGCGCGCGGATTGCGCGTAGGCTTCGCCGGTCATGAGAGCGGTGATTACGCCGCACATATCGCGGCCGCCGACGGAATCGTAGGGCAACGCTTGTGACATGAGCAGCGCGCCTAGATTCGCGTAGCCCAATCCAAGCGGACGGAAGTCATGCGAATTCTTTTCGATTTGCGGCGTCGGGTAGCTGGCGTTATCCACCAGAATTTCCTGCGCGGTGATTACGACATCGACCGCGTGGCGGAAACCGTCGACGTCAAAAACACCAGTGTTTCCGCTGAATTTCATCAAATTCAGCGAAGCCAGGTTGCAGGCGGTGTCGTCAAGGAACATATATTCGGAGCAGGGATTGGAGGCGTTGATGCGCGCCGTGTTGCTGCAGGTGTGCCAGCGATTCACCGTGGAATCGTATTGCATGCCGGGATCGCCGCAATGCCATGCGGAATCGGCGGCCAACTTCAGAAGATCGCGCGCTTTGTATTGCTGGCAAGGAGCGCCATCGGTAACATTTTTCGTCCAGGTATCGCGGTCTTCTTCCACGGCGCGCATGAATTCGTCGGTTACGCGCACGGAATGATTCGCGTTCTGGAAGAAAATGGAGGAGTAGGCTTCGCCATCAATCGCGGGATTGTAGCCCTGCGAAATGAGCACCTGCGCTTTGCGCTCTTCCTTCATTTTACTTTCGATGAATTCCACGATGTCCGGATGATCCATGTTGAGGATCACCATTTTCGCGGCGCGGCGAGTTTTTCCGCCGCTCTTAATTACGCCTGCGAAAGCGTCGAAGCCCTTCATGAAGCTGACCGGCCCGCTGGCAATGCCGCCACCGGAAAGAGTTTCGCGGCTGCCCCGCAGAGAAGAAAAATTCGTGCCGGTGCCGGAGCCCCACTTGAAGAGCATGCCTTCCGTTTTGGCCAGGCCCATGATGGAGCCCATATCGTCCTGCACGGAATTGATGAAGCAGGCGGAGCATTGCGGCTTGGCTTGCACGCCAACGTTGAACCACACCGGAGAATTGAAGGCGACTTTCTGTTCGACAAGAAGATGAGTCAGCTCGTCGCGGAAAGCGTCACGCGAAGCGTTTGAATCGAAATAGTTGCCCTTCTCGCCCCAGTTCACGATGGTATCGACGACGCGGGCGATGAGTTGGCGCACGGAGCCTTCGCGTTGCGGAGTATTCGGCTTGCCGTGAAAATATTTGGAGGCGACGATGTTTGTGGCCGTCATGGACCACGACTTGGGGACTTCGACATTTTCCTGGCGGAAAATTGTCTGACCTTTTTCGTTTCCGATCAGCGCGGTGCGGCGTTCCCATTCGACGGCGTCGAACGGAGAAATTTTTCCGTCCGTATAATGACGCTGAAATTCCAATCCGACTTTTTCGCCGGTTTTATTTGCCACCTGAGTTGCTGTTTTCAAAGTTTCTTCGCTCAATGCCATTCTCACTTCCGCCATTTTCCGCCTCCGCGCATTTAGGGTAGTCCCGCGGTGAGCGGTACTCCCTATTATACCCCTCGCACTACAGCTTGGGGCCGCAACATCTGCTTCTCCGGGCAGATGCCACTCGATTTCAGGTTTCCGAAATACCACCTCGCCCTACAAATGCGAAAACATCTCCCACGCAAAATCCGCGACGTTTGAAACGCCGTCAGAATTGCATTAGACGCCGATCCAAAAAATCGTGCGGGCCGACGCCGGGAGTTTCACCCGTCGTATGTTTCCGTTTTATTCGGGCAGGCGGCACGAACAATTCAGGAGTCGGTGTCGGCGCTCCTAAATTAATTCGCGGTCCCCCTAATCTGGGGGGGCAGTATCAATCTAGTCGCAAAACTTGTCAAGAGGGAATCGTAGAAAAATCACAAAATGTTAGGGGTATGAGTCAACGTGTGTCTATTTGTAGTGGTTGTGTTGCAATATGGCCCCACGCGGAAATTCTCCCGAAATGAACTTGGTACTAGCACGATACGATTGCGTGCATCTCGCATTTCTTCGCAAACATCTAATCGAATGAGAGCGAAAGGCTCTATCTATATGAGCTTACGACCTAAAAACAGACTTCTGGCGATGGGAATTCTCGCCGTGTTTGTGTCGTTCGCGGCAATTTCAACTGGCGCGCAGATAGCTCCGACAGGTGCGCGCGCGACGAGCATGGCAATTCAGGGAGTTCCCAACGCGGGCAGCGTCACCGGCACACTTTTTCGCGGCGCGCAGCCAACTGGCAACGCGTTTGCCGACCTGCAGAAACTTGGAATGAATATCGTCGTGGATTTTCGCGGCGAAGGTGGCGAAGTAAGCGCCGAGAAAAAGTCTGTGGAATCGCTGGGCATGAAATTCGTAAGTTTGCCGTGGAACGGCGGAAGCATTCCGACACGTGACGAAATTCTGACGTTCTTCACGCTGCTGCGTGATAATCCCGACCAGAAAGTTTTTATCCATTGCGAATACGGCGCCGACCGCACCGGCGTGATGATCGCTCTTTATCGCATCGCCGTGGATCATTGGACGCCGCAGCAGGCAATTTCAGAAATGAAAGATTTTCACTATCACAGTTTCATGCTGCCGCATTTGGCGAAATACGTGAAGGCGTTCCCGGCGGCGCTAGCTGCTGATCCGTCAATGGCTAGCGCGGTTCCCGGGGCGCGGCCTTCGACGCCGGTGGTGAAGGCTGCTGTTAATTAATTTCGAGTACTGAATTTCCCAGCACAATTTGTTTGATTCTGTTGATGCCGCGCTGACGCTGATCTGGCACAGACATAAATGTCTGTGCTGCCTAAGATTTCGGCGCTAGATATTTCGCGATGGCGTCGCGCAATTGTTGATATGGCATGGGATTGTAGTGCATGCCGTAGACGCGATCTGCGTCGAGCTTTTCGCGTGTGATGGCGTCAACGGCTTCTTGCGCGAATTCAGGAAGGAAGATTGAGCCGTCGGATCTGACGGAGAACAAGTCACTCGTGTAAACCAGTTTCGCTCCCGGGAAGTAGACCATCATTTGACGTTCCCCCGTTGCCGTGCGGTACGGAATCATTTTAAGGCGATTTTCGCCGGTTCCCAATGCTGCGCGTTGCGATATGAAGGTGAATTTCGGCGCGCGAGGATTCTTTGCCAGCGCGTCAGGATGCATGGTGTGCGGCGCGTTCATCATGCGCGTCAGGATCGGACGGTTCAGATCGAGCGCGTAGATTGGGATTCCGCGCGCAGCATATTCGCGAATCCCACCGAGGTGAGGCCATGAATCTGAAGTGGTTATTACAGCCTTAATGGGCAACCCCGGAAAGCGTTTCTGCGCGTCTTCAATTATTTTTGCCGAATAGCCGCTGGAGACCACGGCTTCCAAAATTACGATCCCATCCGGCTGGCGTATTTCCGTGGCGGTGAAGTTGGCCTGCATATATTCGATGCCCGGCGCGATTTCGATTGGCGGCCGCGCAGTTGATACCACTGGAATCTCGTCCAAATCACGTGCGGCTGTCGCTGGGGATTTGCGGACATCATCGGGAATCGCGAAATCTTCTTCATTTATCGGCGGATTGAATTTAATTTCATTCGCGGTGTATGTGGAATACGGTTGGCCATTTAGTTCCTTTGACCACTGCCGCGGACAGCGGACGCCGGTTGGGTCGAGCGACCAGGTGGCGAACGATGTGCGCATGGTGACGTCGCCCCAGGGACCTTGAAAATAATCCGCGGGCCGTGCGCGCGTAACGTCAATGCAAGTTAGCATGTGCGAATAACTGCTGACGTATACTTTGACGGGTTCTCCCTTCCATGTGAACTGGATCACTTTTTGAGTGAACCCGTGAACCTGCGCGTCCGGCCCGAGGCGAAGGTCTGGAGCGGCAAGCGCGCTCACGAGAACTTGCGAAGGATCCAGCGCCAGCGTTTCTTCGATGTCCGGCACACCCGCCGAAGAGATGGCGTTGAATTTTCCGCCTGCGAAGAGGGCCGCAGATCCGCCTGTGGTGACCAGAACTAACGGGTCGGACCACGCGGCATTGTCCCAAGACGTGTTGTTCAGCGTCCGGGTCTGACGCACCATGTGATATCGAATTCCTGCGAAATCACGAATCTCATCAGACTGGAAAAAATCCGGCATCCACGGGCCTTCGGGGCGCTCGGATTGTTCCAATTCATTGCGAAAGCCGATGCCCTTGAACTCGATGGCGTGAATCGCGCGAAGCTTTTCTTCGCCACCCAGCGCGTCCATGGATTGATGAATTAGCTCGATGGCGCGGGCGTGCGTGGAACTTTCGGGTGGGCGTGAAGATTTTTGCGCAACGGTGGAAATCGCGAGCAGAAGGAGTGCTGTGCTTGATGCGTAACGAAGAAGACGAGATGACATGCCGACCTCCGCGAATGATTGTTCCTAACGGCGTACAGAGCATTAATACGCAGCTGCGTAGCCGACTATTACAGGGCGGCGGGTAAAGGGAGGTAAATCGTGGATTACGTCGCCCGGCACTCCTACTCGTAACGCAGAGCTTCGACGGGATCGAGCTTCGAGGCTTTCATTGCGGGCCACACGCCGAAAATCAATCCGATGCTGAGAGACGCGCTAAGCGCCATCGCAACGGCCCACCACGGCACGACGGCTTTCATGGTGCTCCAGGTGCGAATCGCAAACACAATTGTTTCCACGCCGACCACGCCGATCAATCCGCCGGTTCCGGTTAAAGCCATGGCCTCGAATAGAAATTGCAAAGTAATGTCCTTGCGGCGCGCGCCGATGGCCTTGCGAACGCCGATTTCACGCGTGCGCTCGGTCACACTCACCAGCATGATATTCATCACGCCCACGCCGCCGATTAGCAATCCAATCGAAGCGATTACGACGGTGGCGATCACTACGACCTGAATGATGGAATCGAATTGCTGAATCTGTTCCTGCGAAGTGGAAATCGAAAAACTGTCGGGCTTGTCAAAGGGAACGTTCCGGCGGCGGCGCAAAACTTCGCGCGCTTGATCCACAGCGGTATCGAGCTGATCCTGTTTGGCCTGAAAGCGAATTGAAATTTCGTATGCCGCGGGAAAAATCTTCTTGAAAGTCATGAAAGGAATGATCAGCCGGCGATCTTCGTCATTGGTGCCGAAGCCTCCGACGGGCTTATCCAATACGCCGACGACCAGAAAGTTTGAACCGTCTACGAGAATTTCTCGATTCACGGCGGGCAGAGTGCCGAACAGAGCCTTCGCGGTGTCTTCACCGAGCACGGCTACGTCATCGCGATGTTCGTTTTCGGTGACGGTGAAAAAGCGGCCTTCTTTCAGCGTTGCGTTGGCATACACATAAGGATAATTCGGCTGCGCGCCGCGATAATCCGGACCGGAAACGGAATTGCCCCTGTACAAAACATTGTGAGTGGTTTCCCACTGCGTGATCCAGGTTGTAAGGTTGCTGACGGCGGGGCACAAAGTGAGAATCGCGTCGCCATCTTCCACGGTGAGCGGTTTGCGCTCGCGTTCTTCTTTCGGTCGGCGGCCGTTGCTCGGACCTTGGTTAAAGCGGCTGATGAATGCTGTGTCCGCGCCGAAGGAACTAATGCTGTCCACAACTTGCTGGCGGAACCCTTGAATGATGGCGACGACGATCATCACCACGCCAACACCGATCACGATGCCCAGCACGGCGAGGAAGCTGCGCAGTTTGTGAGCGCGCAGAGTATCCATTCCGAGTTTTAGATTGTCCAGCGTTCCTTGCGCCATGAATTCCTCTGTTGCTTTCCTATGAGAACAAGATGGCAATCCCGCTCCGCGGGACTGCCGCTACGATTAATTTTCGACTCTGAGCGCTTCAATTGGATCCAATTTCGCGGCGCGCATTGCCGGATAAATTCCAAAGAAAAGTCCCACGCTGGTGGAAAGAAGCAGCCCGATAATCACGGCTTTAATCGGCGTGGACATTGGAAAAACGCCCGACGCGTTCACCAGCGCCGTGATTCCTTCGGCCAATCCAATTCCCAACATTCCGCCGACCGACGCGAGCACCGCGGATTCCACCAAAAATTGCGTGACGATATGAGATCTGCGCGCGCCCAGCGCCTTGCGGATACCAATTTCGCGCGTACGCTCGGTCACGCTGGCCAGCATGATATTCATAATTACAATTCCGCCGACCACGAGGAATACGGATGTGAGCCAGATGGCCAGTCCGAAAATATTTCCGGTTAATTGTTCCCACAAACTTGTGATGGAGCTGGAGCCGATGATTCCGAAATTGTCGGCATCGTCATAGGGAATGTGGCGGCGAGCGCGAAGAACCACGCGCACTTCGTCTTCGGCGGCATCAATTAATTCCGGCGAGCGCGCTTCCACAAAAAACGTAAGCGAATTCTGCGCGGTGTGCCAGGATTTTTCGTAGCTGTGGAACGGAATTTGAATGTAGTTATCCTGCGGCTGGCCGAAAAGAGTGCCCAGCGGCGTGGTGACGCCGATCACTTGAAATTCTTCCGGGCCGGCGCGCACAAATTTTCCCAACGGATCCACGTTGGGAAAAAGTTTATTCACCACGTCCATTCCCAGAACGCACACGGCGGAACGGTGCTCGTCGTCCGCATCGGAAATCGCGCGGCCGCGATCGATGCCGATGGCGCGAACTTCCACGTAGTTCGGCGAAACGCCGAATACGTTGGTGTCCTCATCGAGCTGGCCGGCGCCGCGCACATCGAGCGTGGTATTTTCCAACACGGCGATTGCCTGAGCCAATTTCATGTGATCGAGCAGCGCCTGATAATCGTCGTAGGTCACCAATGGGCGCTTCTGCGCTTTCAGAAATTGATCCTGATTGGTGATTATGCCGAAGCGGTTTACGACAAACGCATTCGCGCCGAGGTTCGCTACTTTGTCGGAGATGTATCCGTTCAAGCCGGAAACAACGGACATGACGCCGACCAGCGTGGCCACGGCGAGAATGATTCCGAGCAGCGTGAGGAAGCTGCGCAATTTGTGGGAGCGCAGCGCGTCCAGCGCGAGGCTGAATGTTTCGCCCAGCGCGACTTTTGCTGACACCCTTCTTTCGTTTCCGAACTGGTTCATGCGCACCTGTGGCTGCTGGTTAAGCGGCGATCTCTATATAGTAGAACGTTTAGATGCCCAAAAATGTTTCCAGTTAGCCTGAAATCGTTGACGGCATGTCTAAAGAGTGCCTGTTGCGCGCTAATTTGGATGAAAAGAGTGTGAATTTCGCATTGCGGTGCGCTTTTCGTTAAGATTTAGTCGTCAGGACGGGGCCGATCGGGTGAAAGCAACGGACATAGCGACGGCTGAATCCAAGAAATTGCGGCTGGATTGGGAGCGCGCCGCGGGTGCATATCCTCAAATGCGTCGACTGGTGATTTTGTTCGCAACTGTACTCGCCGCATTCGCGGTCGCGTCGAGTCACGCGCAACTTTATCCTGCCATTCAACTTCACACTGAAAATCCGCCGACTGAGGCCGAGCAAAAAGCGCTGGTTGCGCGTGCACTTGCCAATCAAAATATAGATGATGACGCGCTGCAAGTTTACGAGCGAGTCGAGCGGCATGTGGTTCACGATCGCGATATAAGTCCTTCGGCCGGCGAAGATCACACGTTGCGAATTATTCCGACCGGCGCCGCAACCGCGCGAATTTTGTTGGCGGAACATGGGCATCCTGCCGACCCCGCCGCGATCCATGAGCAAATGATTGCTACGGAACATTTATTGGAAGCAGCCGCCGATCCCAATAATCCGCAAACCAAGCGCGACCACGAAAAAGTCGAGAAGCGCAACAGCGATCGAAAAGAATTGGTAGCCTCGATTCAGAAGGCATTTATTTTCACGTGGGTGGGGCGGGAAGTGCGCGACGGCCGCACACTTTCAAAATTCCATCTGGATCCGAACCCGAAATATCAGGCGACGTCAATCAGAACTGAATTTCTGAAACATGCGACGGCCACGGCGTGGGTGGATGAAAAATCGGCGCAGCTTGCGCAACTGGAAGCCGTGCTGATGACGGACATTTCATTCGTCGGCGGAGTTGCGGGAAAAGTTTATCGCGACGGCCACGCGCTGATTGAGCAATCGGAAGTTGAGCCGGGAATATGGTTGCCGCGCTTGTACAAATATGATTTCACGGTGCGCAAATTTTTGTTTACTTCGGAAGTGCACGAGCGCACCGAAGCTACGCGGTATCAGCGAATCGGAAATGCGCAGCAGGCGTTGGCGGCGATTAAGCGCGAAATTGCCGCCGCGGGAACACCGGCGCGCGCGCAGGAATAATTTCGCTGCGCGCTAGAGTTGTTTCGTCATGCGAACGACTGGGAGCGACGCTCCGTTCTCAAGCGGAATTTCGATGGACTCCAGCGGGGCGTAGCCTCTTACCTGAAATAATTTCACGCCTGTTAATGTCGCACCCATTTCGGCGCGCGTGAACCCTGCGGATTTTGCGGCGTCTTCGCAGGTTTTCAAAATGGCGCTGCCGATTCCGCGGCGCGGCCAATCCGGATGCACGAAGAAGGAACGGATTTTCGCAGCGTCGATGCGCGGATCGAGCAGCGAATCTGTTCTGTTAGTCCACTGATCGCCACCGAAAAGAGTTTTGCGTTTGCTCCATCCGCCGCAGCCGACTGTGATTATTTCAGCACTTTTACTTTTCGTCAGCGATTTAGCTTCGGCGACGAAATATGTTTCGTCGGCGATAAGTTGGGAATCCACGCCGAAAACGCCTTTTAGCGCGCCTTCAATTTGCTGGGGCAAATAATCGTGCGCTTGCAAACCGCGGACGGAGGCGTCAATTAGCGCGCGCAAGTGAGGGATGTCAGCTGCGACGGCTTTGCGGATTTGGATCTCGAAGTGCATTGGGTTCGGGCGTATCTGCTATCGAAAGTGCAAATCGTCCGTCGCTTGACCCTTTCGCATGGCCTTGCTAGCGTAATACATTCTTCAGATTCCGAAAGGCCGCATGGATAACATTTTTATTTCGTTGCCCGATGGCAAAGTTCTGGACGTGCCGCGCGGCACTACAGCTTTGGATGTGGCGAAAACAATTTCGCCGCGTCTGGCGAGCGCCGCGCTTGTGGCGCGTGTGACTTATGGCGTGAAGCCGGGGCCTGGAGTTGGAGCGGCGGAAGATGCTGCGTCTGGAAATGCGAATGAGGTGAGCGCGAGTGAGCTGGTTGATCTTTCGCGTCCGATTGAACGCGACGCCGCGCTGGCCATTCTTACGGAAAAAGATCCTGACGCGCTTTTTGTTTTCCGTCATTCGGCCGCGCATTTGCTGGCCGCGGCGGTACTGGAACTTTATCCCGATGTGAAGCTGGGCATCGGGCCGCCAATCGACACGGGATTCTTTTACGAGTTTATGCGCGAGCAGCCGTTCAGCGAAGAAGATTTGGCGGCGATTGAAAAGCGCATGCGCGATATTGCTTCGCGCAACGTGCCGAACGAGCGGAAATATCTGCCGAAGGCGGAAGCGCTGGAACTTTACAAAAAATCGAATCAAATTTTTAAGTGCGAACTGATTGAAGAAAAAGCCACCGAACCGATGGTTTCCTTTTATACCACCGGAAAATTCATGGATTTCTGCCGCGGTCCGCACATTCCCAGCACTGGAAAAATTCAAGCGTTCAAATTGATGAGCGTTGCCGGCGCGTACTGGAAGGGACAAGAAGGCAATCCGCAGATGCAGCGGATTTACGGCGCGTGCTTCATCAATCAAAAAGATCTGGACGAATATTTACATCGTTTGGAAGAAGCGAAGCGGCGCGATCACCGCAGGCTTGGGCCGGAACTGGAACTTTTCAGCATTGAAGAAGCGGCTGGGCCGGGACTGATTTTCTGGCATCCCAAGGGCGGGCTGATTCGCAAAATTATTGAGGATTGGTTGCGCGATGAACAGTTGAAGCGCGGCTACGATTT
>CAWIZI010000053.1:0-9256 GCA_963840515.1 Terriglobia bacterium | reverse complement strand
GAATTTATACGTATGTTGAGAATGCAGATGAATCGTACGAGCGCGCGATTCGCGCTGGAGCGACGGTTCTGTATCCGATTGCAGATATGCCTTACGGCGATCGGATGGGCGGCGTGACGGATGCGTTTGGAAATGAGTGGTACATTTCCACGCACCTGAAGGACATGCCGAGAAAATAAATTATTCTTTGTGAGAGAAATTTATTTCGCACGAACGGTGAGATAAACGGCGGCGATTCCTAACAGTAAAACTGCGCTTTCAATCCAAACAGACCACTGATGGAGCTTGTCGAACTCTGCGCGCAGCGGATCTGTGGCGGGCGTGCGATCCACTGAACCCATTTGAGTACGCAAATCGGCGAGATGAGCCATCACGTAAAACTGAGAGAACACGGTGAGCAGCAACATTATTATTACGGCGATGGCGGCGAGGCGGGCGATGTTGGGAAATGAAGTGGCGCTGAGAAAATTTGCGACCAAATAAATTATTCCCGCGCCGATGCCGATAAAATGCGCGCGGCCGAGAGTGTAAGCGACCATCGAGCCGGCCGCGTCTCGATTTCCGAGAAGGCTGAAGGCGCCCGGCGCAACGACAAAACTGAGCAGGCAGACGCCGCCCAGCCATACCCCCAAACATAGAAACTCAATTGTTCGTAGCGCGTTTGACATGGCGAGAATTCGTTAGAATGAAGCTGCGCTCCCGGGATGGCGGCGTGAAACGAGTGGTGGGCGACCAAGGACTTGAACCTTGGACCTCTCCCGTGTGAGGGGAGCGCTCTAACCAACTGAGCTAGTCGCCCACAAGCGACTATGCAAGGAAATACTGTAGCAGAACGGCGCGACATTTTAAATGAAGGCAACGCTGATAGCGAAGGCGAATACAAACTGATGGCCACGACATCCATACCGCGAGGAAATGCAACGCACGCGGCGGCGCAAATCGCGCAACTGCAGCGAACAATTTCGCGCGTGATCCGCGGCAAAGATGAAGTGATCGAAATGGCGCTGACGGCGTTGCTGGCGCGCGGACACTTGCTGATCGAAGATGTTCCCGGCGTTGGCAAAACGACTTTGGCGCAAGCGCTGGCGCGATCATTTCACTGCTCATTTCACAGAATTCAATTTACTTCTGATTTGCTTCCTTCGGATGTGATTGGTGTGAGTGTTTTTAATCCGGCGGATCAACAATTTGAATTTAAGCCGGGGCCGCTTTTCGCGAATATTGTTTTGGCGGACGAAATTAATCGGACCACGCCGAAAACGCAATCGGCTTTGCTGGAAGCGATGAGCGAATCGCAAGTGACGGTGGATAATCACACGCATCCGCTGCTGCAGCCTTTCATGGTGCTGGCGACGCAAAATCCGATTGAGCATCACGGGACGTATCCGTTGCCGGAATCACAACTGGATCGATTTTTGTTGCGCGTGAGGATGGGATATCCAGCGCGCGCTAGTGAAAAAGATATTTTGCGTGCAAATGGAAGAGCGGCGGTGGAGTCGCTGGAGCCGGCGATGGAAGCGGCGGACGTGGTGGCGTTGCAGGAAGCGACGGAAAATGTTCGCGTGGAAGAAAGTTTATTGGATTACGCGCTGGAAATTGTGGAACGCACGCGGCAGACGGAACAGCTGAGTTTGGGTGTGAGCACGCGGGGCGCGATCATGCTGCATCGCGCGGCGCAAGCGCACGCATTTTTGCATGGACGAGATTTCTGCGTGCCCGACGATTTCAAGCGGCTGATTGTGCCGGTATTTGCGCATCGCGTTGTAGTGAACACGCGATACGTTTCGACTCAGAAAAAATCTGAGCAGGCGGAAATTATTTTGCGGGAAATCGTAGACTCGGTGCGCGTGCCGCTCTAATGGCTGTCTCGTTGAAAGAGCCGGCATCTTCAGTAGATCGCTTTCAGAAACTTCCTGTCGGACGCATGACAGCCTTGCGTTCATCTTCTAAAAATAAAGATGTAGATGAATCCGCGGAGAAATCGGACCCGGCGGGCTGGCGAAATTTTTTGATCGCGATGTTTGCGTTGGCGCTGGCGTTTGGTCTGGCAATTTATTCTGGCGCAGCGGCACAAACTGGCGCGCGATGGGTGGCGGGAATCACGGCGCTGGCAGCGCTGGCGCTGGCAGGATGGGTTGCGATCACGATTGTGCCGGCGCTCGCACGGCGTAGCACGTTGCGCTGGTTTAGCTATCACGTAAGTTATCGATTGACGCGCGAAGGAATTGTTTACCTGGCGGGAATATTTATTGTTCTGCTGGCCGCGCTGAACACTGGAAATAATCTGCTATTTCTGGTGCTCGGATGCATGCTGGCGGGAATTGTCCTGTCTGGAATACTTTCGCGAATTACTTTGGCGGGCGTTGAACTTCAACTTCAATTGCCGGAGCATGTTTTCGCCGGTGAGCCGGCGCCTGCGATTGTTGAGTTGACGAACTTGAAGCGAATGTTTCCGTCATTTGCGTTGCGGGTGATGGGACAGAAGATGGGTGGTAAGTCGCGCACTGGCGAATCGAAAAACTCCAAGGCGGGAGATGCGCTGCTAGATAGGCCGGTCTATTTTCCATATCTGCCGCGCCGAGAGGCGGTGCGAAATCGCGTCGAACTACTTTTTCCGAAGCGCGGAGTTTATCGGCAGGAAACATTGGCGCTGCGTTCGCGATTCCCTTTCGGTTTTCTGGAGAAAACGCGGAAGCTGCCGGCGCGGGCGGAAATCAGCGTCTATCCGAGCATCACGCCCACGGATACATTTTACGAGATACTGCCGCTGTTGAGCGGCGAACTGGAAAGTTATCAGCGCGGACGCGGGCACGACCTTTACGCGATTCGTGAATTTGTTTCCACGGATGGCGCTCGATTCGTGGACTGGAAAGCGTCGGCGAAATCCGGGTCGATGAAAGTGAAGGAATTTGCGCGAGAAGATGAGCGGCGGGTGTTGATTGCGTTCGATCCGTTTGTTGTTGCGAATAATGGTCCAGCAGTGGAAAGTGATCCAGCGCGCGCTGCGGAGACTTTTGAGCGGGCGGTTTCGTTTTGCGCATGCTTGGCGTGGCATTTCCGCGAACTGGAATCGGTGATTGGATTCCGAACAGCGGGTGGCGAAGTTTCTTTGGGACCGGCGGCGGACAACATTTATGATGTGCTTCAGCAGTTGGCTGCGATCCAGCCTCAGGCGCCTGAGCCGGGGCACAACTTCTTGAACGATCTGGCGCGCGAGACTCAGGTATTTAAAATTGTGCTGACGAGCCAGCCGCGTGGATCATTTCCAACGGCACTGTGGAATTCCGCGTACATGGTGTTCTTCGATTCGATATAGTTCGTGCGAGAATGCGGCGTGCCTCGCGCTGCAAAAATCCCCGCCGCTCCCTGGACGCTTTCCGCGCCGCGCTTGCGGAAATTTCGCGGCAACTTACTGAAATGGTTTCGTCGCGAAAAGCGTGCGCTGCCCTGGCGCGAGCGGCGCGATCCCTATCGCATTTGGATTTCAGAAATAATGTTGCAGCAGACGCGCGTCGCCGCGGTGATTCCCTATTACGAGCGCTTCATGAAGCGGTTTCCGACGATTCGAGTTTTGGCGAGCGCGAAGATTGAAAGCGTTCTGCAATTCTGGGCGGGGCTTGGGTATTACAGTCGAGCGAGGAATTTGCATCAGGCGGCGAGACAAATTGTTGCGCAACATGAAGGTGAATTTCCGCGCGAGATGGGTGCGGCACTGACACTTCCCGGCATTGGCGCGTACACATCCGCCGCGATCCTCAGCATTGCGTATGGATTTCCTGCCGCAGTGCTTGATGGAAATGTCGCGCGGGTTCTGGCTCGATTGGGCGCGGTGGAAGGCGATCTGCGCGCACCGGAACGCTGGGGCATGCTGAACGACGCCGCGAATACCTTGCTGGACGCGAAAAACGCGAGCGACTGGAACGAATCGATGATGGAATTAGGCGCGACGATTTGCACTCCGCGCAACCCGCGATGTCAGGCGTGTCCGATTGCGAATTTCTGTCGCGGACGAGCGATTGGAATTCAAAATGATTTGCCGGCGAAGCGAGTGAAGCGCGCGACGGAACGAGTGACGATCGCGGCGGCTGTTCTGCTCGATTCGGAAAATCGGACGATGCTGGTCAGACACTCCAGCGAAAGCGCCGGTACGGAATCTGCCGCGCTATTCTCGAGATTGTGGCAATTTCCGGCGGTTGTTGTGCGCAACGAAGCGCGAGCGGATATCGCTTTAGAATTGAACAGACTCTTCGGAGCGAGAGCGATCGCGCGAAAGTTACAAGCGCTGCCACTCGACGTTGCAAATCACACCGTAACTTTCCGGCGCATCACGCTGGCGCCATATTTGATTCGCGTTGCGAAATTGCCGTTCGCAAATGATGCTGCGAAAAAACAGATTGCGCTGAGCGCAGTGGCGAAATTGGCGGTCTCGTCAGCGACAAGAAAAATCGCGGCGCTCGCATCAAAAGCAGTTACGAATTCCGCAAAATAAACGACGCATCGTTACTGGTTCGCGCGGGCATCCACAGAACGCGCCGCGCCGCTGCTAGAATTAAGAAGTAATGATACGCGCTAAAAAACCGGCTCCCGCCGCTGCACTGGGAAGCTCGCCTTCGGAAGGCCGCAGCGCGCTCGCATCGGTTCTCTCGCGATATTTTGAGGCGTCGCTTTACTTGATGCTTTACACCGCGGTGCTGACGCTCGTGGCCACGGGCAAGCTGGACCTTTTCACGACAATCGCGGCGCCTTCTGTGCTCGTGTGGAAAGGATTTCGCAGATGGCGCGGACGGGCGCCCGAATTTTCTTCGCGCACGGCGACGTATTTCATCGCGGGATATTTTCTGTTTGCTCCGGTGGATTATATTTTGGCGCGGAACCGCGCGAGCGATGCGCCGAATCCGGCGCTCTACGCCGCGCTACTTTCGACGGTTCACCTATTGCTATTCGCGATGATGGTGCGTCTGTACAGCGCGCGCACGCGCCGCGATTCCCTTTTTCTGGCGATGATCGCGTTCGCATGCATGCTGGCCGCAGCGGTGCTGACAGTTGACACTGCGTATCTGGCATTTTTTCTGGTTTTTCTCACGCTGGGGATTTCCACTTTCATCGCGCTTGAAATGGAACGCGGCGCTGAGAATGCATCATCCGCGCCAATTGTTCCCGGCAGCCCTCAGGCGCGAACATTGGTTCGCGCGCTTGGCGTCGTGTCCGGCACGGTCGCGTTTGGCGCGCTACTTCTCGGCGGACTTTTATTTTTTACGTTGCCACGATTTACCGCGGGCTATCTTGGATCGTATTCAATGCGGCCGCAGTTGATGACGGGTTTCACAGAAAATGTGGAGCTTGGACAAATCGGGCAAATTCAAAAAAGCAGCGAAGTGGTGATGCGCGTAAAAGTGGAAGGCGATCCGGCACGCTTCGCGAATCAACATTGGCGCGGCATCGCGTTGATCCGCTTTGATGGAAGGCGATGGTCGAGTCTGGCGATGGAACGTCAGCGCATGTATCAGGATATGAATGGCTGGTTTATTTTTCCAGATGGCCGGCAGATACGGCGCTCGCACATTTTGAATTACAGGGTTTTGCTCGAGCCGGTGGCGAGCGACGCAATCTTTGTGGCCAGCGGCGCTTCGGCAATTCGCGGACGATTTTCCGCCAACGCCGGACTGGGCGATTCGGCCCATCGCAATTTTTTACTAACGGATGCGTCCGGCTCGATTTTTAATCCATATCCGAATTACAGCGAGTTGAGTTACGAAGCGTCGTCGATGCCACCGACGGCGACGCCCGCGGAATTGCGCGCGGCGGGCGCCAATTATCCTGCGGAAATTCGCACACATTATTTGCAAATGCCGGTGCTGGATCCGCGAGTGCCGGAACTTGCGCGACAAGCAACGGCCGCGGCCACAAATTCTTATGACAAGGCCATCGCGCTGCAAAGTTATTTGCAAACGCGCTACGCGTACACTCTGGATCAGGGCAGCATCAGCGCGAACGATCCGCTGGCGAATTTTCTTTTTGTGCGCAAGGCGGGACACTGCGAATATTTTGCGACCGCGATGACGATTATGTTGCGGACGCTGGGAATTCCCGCGCGATACATCAACGGATTTCAAGTCGGCGAATACAACGACGTTGGAGGCGATTTTATTGTGCGCGCGAGCGACGCACACAGTTGGGTGGAAGCATATTTTCCGGGGCGCGGATGGATCACGTTTGATCCCACGCCGGCTGGGGAAGCTACGTCGAAGGGATGGTTCGCCAGCTTCGCGAAATATATGGATTGGATTCAGTATCAGTGGGGCGAGTGGATTATCAACTACGATTTTGTGCATCAAGTTTCGCTGGGACAGGGTGTTGGAAGAGCTTCACGCCAGTGGGCGAACGGCGCGCGCGAACGGGCAGCACATTCTTACGATGCGCTTGTGAATCGGATGAAACAGTGGCAGACGGACGCGGCGGCTTCGCGATGGGCGCCGGAAATTATTGGATTGGCAATCGCAGCGTTCATTGGATTGTTCGCCGGCAAACCGCTGACGAAATATTTTCGTAGAAAGTGGACGCTGAGCGCGGCGGGGAAACATGATCTTTCTCCGCAACGCGCTAGCGCGCATTATTCGGAAATGCTGCGGCTGCTGGCGCGGCGCGGATTCCGAAAAGCTGATTCAATTACGCCGCTGGAATTTGTGGCGTCAATTCCGCAGTCCGAACTTGCAAGTCCGGTTGGCCGGCTGACAGAAATTTATCAGGCCGCGCGGTTTGGAGATGTTTCGATTGAGCCGCGGCAATCGGTGGAATTGCTGCGCGAGATTCGTGCGTGCGTTACTTCCTTTAAACCTCAGCGATAAATGCACTGCTAATTCGCAGCTGCGGCGGCTCTCGAGTCAGCCTGTGCTAAGATTGACGTTCAACGCGAAATGACTAAATCTGCCGTTCTGCCCAAAGTTGGCTTCGTAAGCCTCGGATGCCCCAAAAACCTCGTGGATAGCGAGGTCATGATGGGTATTTTGGCGCGCGAAGGCTACGAATTAACGCCGCGCGCGGACGACGCCGAAGTTCTGATTGTGAATACGTGCAGCTTTATCGAGTCGGCGCAAAAAGAATCCGTAGACGCGATTTTGGAAATGGCGGAGTACAAGAAATTCGGCTCTGCGAAAAAAATAATTGTTGCGGGATGCTTGGTGGAACGCTACCGCAACGATATTCTGGCGCAAATTCCGGAAGTGGATGCGGTGGTCGGCACAGGCGAAGTGGAAAAGATCTTGGACGTGGTGCGCGGAACTAGCTCGGTAAACGCCGAGCACGCTGCGCCATCTGATTTTCTGTATCACGAATTGACGCCGCGAATGCTGGCCACGCCGCGCCATGCGGCATATATAAAGATAGCGGAGGGCTGCGATCATCCCTGCTCGTTCTGCATTATTCCGCAGTTGCGCGGAACATTCCGTAGCCGGCGATTTGAGTCGGTGGTGCGCGAGGCGGAAAATTTGGCGCGCGCGGGCGTGAGCGAAATAACTTTAATCGGACAAGATACGACGAGCTACGGTGAAGACCTGAATCTGCGCGATGGACTGGCGGTTTTACTCGCGCGCCTTGCACAGATTTCGGAACTGGCGTGGGTGCGATTTCTTTACGCGTATCCGAATCGCGTAACCCAGGGATTGCTTGACGCGCTGGCGGAACACCCGCGTCTGGTGAAATATCTGGACATGCCGCTGCAGCATGCTTCGCGAAATGTTTTGGCGAGCATGAAGCGCGGCTCGAACGGCGATGCGTTCCTGAAATTGCTGGAGCGCGTGCGCAAAACAATTCCCGGAGTTTCACTGCGCACTTCTTTCATTGTGGGATTTCCCGGCGAAACTGCGGCGGATTTTCGCGAGTTGCGCGATTTCATCCGTGCTGCCGAATTTGATTGGATGGGCGTGTTCACTTATTCCGACGTGGATACGGCGGGAAGTTTCGCGTTGGGCAAAAAGGTGGACGAAGAAACAAAAGTTGACCGACGCGACGAATTGATGGCGTTGCAAAAGAAAATTTCTGCGCGGAAATTGAAGACACGCGTCGGACGCAGCGAAATTGCGCTGCTGGAAGGTGTCGCTGCGGAAAGCGAAATGCTGTGGCAGGCACGCTTGGAAGGCATGGCGCCGGATATTGACGGGAAGGTTTTTGTGAATGATATTTTTGCGGCGAACGGCGGAGTTTTCCGCGAAGACGATTTGCCGAAGCCGGGCGATCTGGTGCGTTTGGAAATTACGGAAGCGCATGAGTACGATCTGGTCGGACGAGTGACTGAAATTGTTCGTCGGGCACAAGCGCCGACTGTTTCTACGGACGCAGCAACGATGCCGGCTTCAATCGCCGTGCAGCGAATTTCGACCGGCGCGGCGCTGCGAATCTTGCAGTAGAAATTTCAACGCGGAGAAAGCGCGATGAAACATAACTGCCCCATCTGCAAAGCAGCGGTGGATTCGGAAGTGAATAAGGAATTTCCCTTCTGCAGCGAGCGTTGCAAAGACATTGATTTGGGAAATTGGGCAACGGAACGCTATGTGATTTCCGAGCCGGCGTTCGACGAAGAAGCGCTAGAGAAATTAATGTTGCTGGAACCCGAAGAAGAAAACGAAAACACGCCTTCCGATTCAGACGATTCCGATAGCAGAAAATGAGCGAGACTTCCGAACCAGTTTCCACTTTGCGCAAACCTCGCATTTCATATTTCTTTGCCACGGCGTGCGGATTGGGATATTTGAAACCGGGGCCGGGGACTTGGGGATCGTTGGCTGGGGCGGGGATTTCGATTCTTCTGGCGTATCTAACTTTTCTGTCAGCTCCGCCGGAACTTGGTTGGCAACTGCACTTCTGGCAAATCCAGTGGCGACCGTATTATCTGGATTACATCGCGGTCGTTGTCGTTGCAGCGGCGGGAGTTTACGTCTCCAGCAAAGTAGAACGTCACTACGGGAAATCAGATCCACAATTTGTTGTGATCGACGAAGTTTCCGGCCAATTAATCGCGCTTTCTTTTCCGTTCACGCTGCTCAACTGGAAAAGTTGGCTGCTCGGCTTTATACTTTTTAGATTGTTCGACATCTGGAAGCCGTTCCCCGCGCGGCAAGCCGAATCGCTCCACGGAGGCTGGGGCATCATGGCCGACGATTGGATCGCCGGAATTTACGCAGGCCTGGTGTTGTGGGGCGTGCAGGCAACAGGCATACTAAAATAATCACGAATCATTTTGCGGACATCAGGAATCATAATT
>CAWIZI010000052.1:0-12626 GCA_963840515.1 Terriglobia bacterium | reverse complement strand
GAAGAATGCCGGCATTGATGCGAAGGATGTGGATTTCTAATAATCACAACTTCCTGCACTGGCGTGATTATTCCGTCGCTGGACGCGTACCTGATTAACGACCTGGGATTTCGTTCGGATGTGCGCAGATTGCCCATCACCGAGCTGGGATGCGCGGCGGGTGCCGCCGCTCTTGGGCGAGCATGGGATTTTCTGAAGGGCGTGCCTGAAGGAAACGTGCTGATTGTTTCTGTTGAGCTGCCGAGTTTGACGTTTCAGAGGCGCGATATGTCTCCGGCAAATTTGATTTCGACAATTTTATTTGGAGATGGCGCCGCGGCGGCAGTGGTGTCACGTGGAAATTCAGTGGCGTCTGGCGCGTTGCACGCAGGAAACGGAAATGGCAACGCGGTGGCGGTGAATCGTCCGCGAATACTGGGAACTAGAAGCCATCTTTTCCCGAACTCGATTGACGCGATGGGATTTGATTTGAAAGAAGGCGGCCTGCACATTGTGCTCTCTAAAGATGTGCCGCAATTGATTCGAGACAAGATCAAAGGGCTGGTCGAAGGATTCCTGGCCAGCTACGGACTCGAGCAGGATGACATGGCCGCGTTCGTGTTGCATCCCGGCGGACAGAAACTACTTTTGTTCATAGAGGAAGAACTAGGATTGCCGCGAGCGATGACGCAATATTCGTGGGACGTTTTACGAGATTACGGAAATTTGTCGAGCGCTTCAGTGATTTACGTTTTGCAGGAGTGGATGACCAAGGGAAAAATGTCAGCTGGAGAATACGGTCTGCTTACCGCGTTCGGGCCGGGCTTCAGCGCGGAGATGATGCTGCTCCAGTGGACGTAACGCGCATAGCGTATCTGGCGCTACTCGCCGTAGTTGGCCTCGGCCGCGTCGTCGAGTTGAGAATTTCGCGCACGAATCAGAAAGATATGATCGCGCGCGGCGCTGCGCGAGTTTCGGAACCGCATTTCCAGTGGATGGTCGTCGTACATACCGCCGTTCTGATTGGCGCGGCAGCGGAAGTGATTTTTCTTCGACGTCCACTGATTCCTGCCCTGGCAATCCCCATGACAATTTTATTTTTGCTATCCAACGCGCTGCGCTGGTGGGTGATTCGCACGCTCCGTTCCCATTGGAACGTGCAAATCGTGAACTCGGCGCCACTTGGCGTGGTCAGTGATGGTCCATATCGCTGGGTGCGGCATCCAAATTACGCGGCCGTTTTTGTGGAGCTGATCGCGTTGCCGCTGATTTACACCGCGTGGATCAGCGCGCTGGTTGCGGCGATTGGGAATGGATTGGTTTTGCATTCGCGGTTGGCGGTGGAAGACCGGATGTTGTTGTCGGATGCAAGCTATCGCGCGGCGATGGGAAATAAGCCGCGGTTCTTACCTAAATTTAACTGACGCTTCAGTGGTGGCTGAAGCGTTTCGCATCGACGTGGACGGTTTATTAAATGGGGGGAGCAATGTTGCGGGTGCTGATCGCCGGCGGAGGTGTGGGCGGAGCGTCGCTTGCGATTCTGCTCGGGCGCGCCGGAGTTGAAGTCGAACTCTTCGAGCGCAGCACATTTCCGCGCGAAAAACCGTGCGGCGAAGGATTAATGCCCGCCGGCGTTGCGGCGCTGGAGCGAATGGGAATGGCCTCGGCTATCGGCGGTGCGCCGTTCTTCGGAGTCCGCTACATTTTTCCAAATTTCAAAATGGAAGGAAAGTTTCCCGCGCGGAATGGCAAGTCCGCGGAAGGGCGCGGACAGCGGCGTCTTCATTTGGACGGAATACTTTTTGCGGCGGCGTCCGCAACGCCCGGAGTTTCCGCGCACACCGGCGCGCAAGTGGATGCGCCGATTGTTGAGAATGGACGAGTGACCGGAATCATCGTTGACGGCGATCAGCGCCGCGGCGATTTGGTGGTTGCGGCAGACGGGCTGAACTCGCCGATTCGTAAAGCGCTGGGATTGGATTTGCCGCTGCGTCGTAAGAGATTTGGTCTGCGCATGCACTTCCGCGTGAAGCCCGGATGTGAGCAGCCGCCGTGGGTCGATGTTTTTCCGCGGCGTGGGTACGAATTGTACGTGACTCCGTTGCCAGAGCGTGAAGTGCTTGTAGCGGCGCTTGTTGAGTCGGATGGACTGGATGGTCCGGCGTCGAGTGAATTCACTCGATGGGTGAACGCAGAGCCGATGCTTGCAGAACGACTGCACGGAGCTGAACAAATTTCTCCGTTGGCGGGATGTTCTCCTTTGGGCGCGCGCGCGAAAACCGGCGTGATGCCGGGCGTGGTTTTGCTGGGAGATGCGGCCGGATTTGTGGATCCAATCACGGGTTCCGGAATGGCGCAGGCATTGGTGACGGCGGAATTGCTGAGCAAATATGTGATGCGGCGCGAAATTCCGGAAGAAATTTGGATGCCGAAGTTTGAGCGCGAACGTCGAGCGATAATGCGCGACTCGCGAATTGTGACGAACGCTGCGTTGTGGATGGCGAGCCATCCGAGCATGGCGCGCGGCGCGTATCAGGCCATGCGTGCAACGCCAGCGCTGTTCCGCCATTTCGTGAGCGTCTGCGGCGGCGCGCGGAGCTTGTGGGGAACGCAGCCGGCGTCTTGAAGCGCGAATAATTTATTCATGATTCGGCGCGGGTACGATTCGCGGTAAGGCTGGGCGGGAAACAACTTCTCCAGTGTCTAGGACTTCCAGCCATCGCCGCGCAACCTTCCGAAGTTTTTCGACATTCAATCCGCGATGATGCGGCGGAAAATCTTCCAACTTCAAAAGTCCGGAGCGCAGAAGAGATTTCGTTCCTCGTAAGTTCTCTCGCGAGTGATGATGAAACGCGGCGGTAACCTGAATCAATCCCTGCAGAAATATTTTTTCCGGCGGCGCGGTGTGCAGCCAGATTTCTTCCCAGGCTTCGTGTGCTTCAAAAAAGTAGCGGGTGTTAAAAAGTTCAATTCCGCGGACGAAAAGTTCTTGTTCGCTTCCGTACGATTTTGTATCGCCGGAATTTGTCGGTAGCGGCTTCGGTTGAGCCGGAAACTTTTTGTGTGTCTTTCGCGCGGGACGGCTCGATTTGGATTTTGCAGACATGACGCGGCATAATAGCAAAGCCCAACGGTTTCGCGGCAGCATAGTTTGGGCGCGACGCACTTTTGCACCTCCGGCTTGCGGAGTGTCCAACCGTGAATAAAGTCCACCTCGTTCTCGTTATCCATTCGCATCAGCCGGTTGGGAATTTTGACGCCATCTTGGAAAAAATTTATCAGCAATCGTATTTGCCATTCTTGCAGCATCTCGCAAGACATCCTGGCGTGCGCATGGGTCTGCATTACACCGGGCCGCTTCTGGAATGGCTTGACACGCGCCATGCGGAATTTATGGATGAGTTGGGAAAACTTGCCGCGCGAGGCCAGGTGGAAATCGTTGGCGGTGGATTTTACGAGCCGATCATGATTTCCATTCCTTCGCGGGATCAGGCGGCGCAATTTAAGCGCATGAGCGACTACATTGTGCGCCGGTTCGGAAGCGCGCCCTCCGGTGCGTGGCTTGCCGAGCGCGTGTGGGAACCTCAACTTCCCGCGGCGTTTGAAGCTGCAAAAATAAATTACACGCTGCTCGACGACGTACATTTTCAGGCGGCCGGCATCGAGCTGGAAGATTTATTCGGATACTACATTGCCGAAGATCGCGGCGCGAAAGTGAATGTAATTCCCGGGCTGAAAGCGCTTCGCTATCTGGTGCCGTTTCGCGGTGTCGACGAAATTCTGGCGTATTTACGCGACGTTGCGGAACGTTATCCCGATGGAGTGGCGGCGATGGGCGATGACTGCGAGAAATTCGGCGCGTGGCCTGGGACATACGATCACTGTTACCGCGATGGATGGCTCGAAAAGTTTTTCGCGGCGCTCGAAGAAAATGCCGACTGGCTCGTCACCACGCCGCCAGGCGAATATCTCGCGCAGCATCCTCCGTTGGGACGCGCTGCGTTGCCCGCCGCTTCTTACACCGAGCTGATGGAATGGGTGCTGCCGACGTCCGCGCGAAACCAATTGGCAAAAGTGGGAAGCGAATTTGCTGGACGTCCTGAAGTGATGCGATTTTTGCGCGGCGGAATCTGGCGCGGTTTTTTGTGCAAATATCCAGAAGCGAATTTGCTGCACAAGAAAATGCTGCGCGTATCGCGAAAAATTGGCGGCGTACGTGCGGGAGCGCTCGGACGAGCCGCGGTGGAAAAGTTGGAAAGCGCGAAGACGCATTTGCTGCGCGCGCAATGCAATGACGCGTACTGGCACGGTGTATTCGGTGGAGTTTACGCGCCGCACTTGCGCACGGAACTGTGGCGTGAATTAATTCGTGCGGAATGTATTGTGGAATCGCTGGGCGGTGCCCGCGCGCAGAGCGTACACGGCGAACGATTTGATTTTGATGCGGACGGAGCCGATGAAATTTATTTGACTTCGCCGAAGTTCGCAGTTCTGCTGAAGCCGAACGATGGAGCTACGGTGGCGGCGCTGGACTTTCGCTCGGAAGCAGTGGCGCTCATCAATTCACTACAGCGGCGCCCCGAAACTTATCACGCGCGTGTGGCCGAAGCGGTGCATGGCGAAACGGGCGGAGTCGCTTCCATTCACGATCAGATCCGCGCGAAGGAATCTGGTCTCGCGGATCGTCTACGATACGATCGCTGGCCTAGAAATGCATTCCGGTTGCTGCTTTTTCCAAACGGAAAAACATATTCGGATTACGAAGCGATTCGGTTGGACGAAAGCGCTGCGTTTGCCTCTGGCGATTATTCCGCGAAAAAACCTACTGGCGGAGAAGTGGCGTTTGAGTTGAAGGCGCCGTTGGAAATCGCGAGCGGTTACGTTGGTCCTGCGCTGAAAGTTACGAAGGATTTTTTATTTGCGCCGACCGATGCAGGCTTCCGCATTCGCTGCCGAGTGGAACTGAAGGACGTAGGCCAATCGCCGCGATCATTGCTGCAGTTTCAGGCCGGCCTGGAAATTGTGATTAATTTGCTCGCGCCAAATGCCGCGGATCGCTACTTTGAAGTCGGCGCGCACGAGGGCCCGTCGCGGCATCCATTAAGCTGGGGCGGGGAATCGGCCGCGCCTGTAATTCGCGCTGTGGACGAATGGCAAAATGTCGCGGTTCGTATCGATGCGCCGGGCGCAGCGAAATTCTGGACCGTTCCGATTGACACGGTTTCCGAATCGGAAGAAGGATTCGAGCGCGTGTATCAAGGCTCGCAGATTATGGCTGTATGGCCTATCGAATTTGCGCCGGGCGGCGAATGGTCGGCGGAACTATTTGTGGATGTGACGAACGCAAAATCTTGAACCAACTAGCAAAGGACGATCGATGCCATTGAATAAAGAATTGCTACGAATACTTGCCTGCCCCGTTTGCTTGAAACCCGTGCGCGAATTGGCCGGTGACAAAGGTTTGGAGTGCTCGCAGTGCGGGCGCGTCTATCCGATACGCGATGGATTTCCGGTGATGCTGCCTGAAGAAGCGACGCCTGCAACCAGAACTTCCGCGTCCGTCTAATCAAAAGTTTCTTGGAGCGGAATCAGAACGGTGAAATGCTGATCGATTTGTCCTTTGATTCCACCCACATTTTAACTTCCTTCGTCTTGCTGATTTTTTCAATTTCATTGTCGTCCGGAAAAGGCTGATACGGACTCACGTCAACCGTGACGATAATGCCGCTGCCTGCTTTATCCGGCGAGCTTGCGGATTCGATCCGATAACTCTTCACCGGACCGTAGAAGCCTGTCGGCCCCCAATCGTCCGTAAAATCTTTGTACGAGTAATGTGCGGGATCGGCTTTGGTGAGTTGATACGCGGACTGGAAATTTCCGCTGGTAACTATGTCGAAAAAATGAGCGGCGGCACGGCGTTCCGGAAGATGAAGGAATCCAAAAATGAACCACCATCCGGCAGCAATCAAAAGAATGACGGCGACTACAATCGTAACAATGTACCGCCGATTGCGGGCGTTCGGTTCTTCGGTGCCAACGTCGAGAAGCCCCATATTTTCTCTCAAAATTTCTCCCTTATAATTGCCGCTTGAAAAGCAGGATGCACGCACAGATGAACACCACTGAGAAAGCTAACAGAATTCCGACGTCGCTGTAAATCCCATTGAAGCCGGTGTTCTTCAACAACAGATTCTTCAATGCGTGCACCGCATACGTGAAAGGATCCACGACGGAAATCGCGCGCAGCCAGAGGGGAAAACCTTCCGTTGGATAAATTGCGCCGGAAGGAAAAAATAAAAGTGTATTCAGCACGCCGAAAATCGCGCGCGGAACCAGTGGATTATTCACGCGCACCATCATCAGGAACATAAAGCTGATCATGCACAGCGCCGTCGAACCCAGCACGATTATCAGGTACACCAGTCGCACCGGATCCCACAGACGCGAAATTCCCGCCAATAATCCGCCTATCATCGTGATGGTAAGTCCCGCCATTAGTCCCTTGATTGCTCCGGCGCTGATTAGTCCGAGAATTAGATCTGATTTCGCCAGCGGCGTCGCCAGATATCCTTCGTGCAGTCCGCGTGCTTTGTCATCGATAAAAACAATTCCGCCGCCGATCATGGCCACAACGAAAATCGAAATGGAAACTGATCCCGCGAGCAAATATTTGATGTATTCGATGTACGGATAAACTTCGATCTCCTGTAGGTCGATGTATCCCGGCAAGTTTGGCCCATGCAACAAACCTTGCGGAATGAGTTGTCCGGGTTGAACCGGTGGCATGGTGGGGCCGTTGAGGCTGGTCACCATTTCCTGAACGGGTTCGAGCACTCCGCTCACGGCGAAATTGTCCGTGTTGTCCTCAATGAACGCGAGGCGAGGGCGATCGCTGCGAAGCACGCGCTGCGAAAAATCCGGTGGAATATAAACAATGGCTTTAATGAATCCAGCGCGGAGGTCGGTCATGGCGTCGGACACATGCGAGTATTCGCTGATGTGAAATGTTTTCGGACCCGCCACGATGGCGTTCAAATCTTCGCGCACTACTCGCGATTCAGCGCCGTGGTCGTTATCCACCAGTGCGATGCTGACGTTTTTGATTTTGCCGCCAAACGCGTAACCCAGCACGATCAATTGCATCAGCGGAAAAACCATTGAGGTCATCATCAGCGCCGGACTGCGGAAAAATTTCCGCAGGTCGCGTTCCACGATGGCCGATATTCGGTAAATCTTCATCCGTTCCTCATTTATAAAGGTGGCTGATGTCCAGCCGCGCGCCGGCGCCCACTTCATCGCGAAGCTGATTTCCCGTGTAGTGCAGGAAGACATCGTCGAGCGTGGTGCCTTGCACCGTCACGCGCCGAACCATCACTTTGCGATCGCGCGCGAAATTCATCAGCGCGCCAACAAGCGCGGGGCCGTCATGCGAAGTAATGTGCACCACGCCATTTTGTTCTTTCGCTTCAATCACAGTGGGTAGTCCGCGCAAGTCTTCCAACCAATTCGCCGGAGCATTTGCGAATTCCGCTTCAACAACATCCGTGCCCGGAACGGAATCTTTCAATCGCGTCGGCGAATCCAGCGCAACAAGCTTTCCGTGATCCACAATCGCGATGCGGTCGCAAAGCCGGTCGGCCTCGTCCATGTAGTGAGTGGTCAGCAGAATGGTCAAATGATTTTCGTCATGCAGACGCCGAATCATTTCCCAAACATTTGTGCGCGAAACGGGATCGAGGCCGGTAGTCGGCTCATCCAGGAATAGAATTCTCGGCGAATGCACCAGGCCGCGCGCGATTTCCAGCCTTCGGCGCATCCCTCCGGAAAATTTTCCGACTAGCACATCGCTGAATTTCTCGAGGTCCACGGACGCGAGCAGCCGCCGGATCAACTCTGCGCGATCGTGCGATGGCACGCCATAAATTTTCGCGTGGAACATCATGTTTTCACGGGCAGTCAGTTCTGGATCCGATGTGAGCGCCTGCGGAATCACGCCAATCGTATTTCGCACGGCGGTTGCGTCCTGCACGACGTCATGTCCGCCGACGCGCGCCGTGCCCGCTGTGGGCGAAGTGAGCGTCGTAAGCATCCGAATCAAAGTTGTTTTACCGGCGCCGTTCGGGCCAAGCAGTCCGAAGATTTCGCTCTCGTGAACGCTGAAACTGATGCTGTTCACGGCCACAAAATCGCCGAAGCGTTTCGTGATGCTTTCCACGATGATGGCGTCCATTTTCGATTTGTCAAAATCAGTCATATGCGAAAGCAAATCGCTCCAAAACTAAAAGTGAAAGCCGCTTCGCTGATTCGTGGCAGGCGGCAGCAGAACGTAGGCAGTCATACCCGCAAATAATTTCCGATCCGGATTCGCAATCGAAACTTTAATTGAAAATGTTTTGATGTCTCGTTTCGTACGGCTCACGTCCCGCTGCGTGGCAAAAGTGTTTTCCACGCCCTTGAAGAAAACAGTTCCTTCTATTTCAATTCCCGAAGGCAAGCGCACTTTTAATTTCTGCCCAAATGTAATCTGGTCGGCGTAACTTTCTTCCACGTCGGCCTGCACCCACAAGTGATCGACATCCAGAATCGTGACAATCGGTCCGCCCTGCACCACCATTTCGCCCTGGCGCGCCGCGCGAATCGAAACAATTCCGTCGACCGGTGCGTAAATTTTCGTGTACGTCAATTCCACGGCCGCTTGATTTTTCTGCTCGGTCGCCTGCTGGATTTCCGCGCGCGTCGCTGCCATATCGGATTCCTGCACGGCAACTTGTTTGCGATTTGCCTCCGCCACGCCGACCTGGGCTTCGGAAGCGCGCACCTGATCCTCCAGTGCTTTCACAGTTGCGAGCGCGACTCGATACGCGGCGTCGGCGTCATCTCGCGCCTGCGCGGTGGCCACACCTTGATCCGCCAGATCTTTCTGCCGTTTGTAAGTTACCTGCGTCTGCCACAGCGTGGCGTTCGCCTGTTCAAGTTGCGCGCGCGTTGCCGTCAACGCAGCTTGTGCTTGCTTCAGCGCTGCAGTTGTTTGGGAATCGTCCATACCGCGCGTGTCTGTGGATTGCGTCAGCCGTGCTTGCAGTGTGTGAACATTTGCTTCCGCGGCGTTCACTGCCGCCTGTTGATCCCGCGGATCCAGTTCAGCGATTAGCTGGCCCGCTTTCACCTGATAACCTTCATCCACCAACAAAGTTTGCAAGCGGCCGGCCACTTGCGGGCTGACGATCACCTCGTTCCCGGTAACAATGCCGGTCAGCTGAATTTCGTTTCCGCGTGGCGTGGAAAAATAATAAATCAAGCCGGCGATAACAAAGAGAACCAGCAGAAATATGAAAAACTTGGGCACTTTCATTTCTTCCTCGCTGATGTTTCACGCATAAATCAATTTTCTTCGCGCTTGCAGATTACAAACGGCGTTTCCTACAGTCTTGTATATTTCGGTGAACGGCGGTTGGTTGCCGGTGAGTGCCGGCGAATTGCGTATATTACATGAAACGCGGCGGCTACTGAGCTAGCGCGCCACCCGCGCCCGGTGGAAGTTCAATCGAATATTTTGTGCGCGCTTTTTCGCGATGTGCGTCGAGCGCCAGTTGGATCAGGCGATCGATTAATTCGCGGTAAGGAATTCCCGTCGCTTCCCACAACTTCGGATACATGCTGATCGAAGTGAAACCGGGAATCGTATTAATTTCGTTCAGATAAATCTTATTGGTGCGCCGTTCCAGAAAGAAATCCATGCGCGCCATGCCGGCGCAATCCAGCGCCTGAAATGCGCGGACGGCGAAGTCCTGAAATTTCTTAATCTGTGCTGCGCTCAACTCCGCCGGAATCACAAGCTTCGTGCCGTCTTCAAGATATTTCGCGGCGTAATCGTAAAATTCTCGATGCGGAACAATTTCGCCGGGAATCGAAGCTTTCGGCGAATCATTTCCAAGTACCGCCAGTTCAATTTCGCGTGCATCCAATCCGCGTTCCACAATAATTTTCTGTCCGAATTCCGCGGCCAAATCCAACGCTGCCGGTAATTCCTTAATGTCGTGGACCTTCGTCATTCCAACTGACGACCCCAGCGCCGCGGGTTTCACAAATAGCGGGAATGTAAATTTCTTTTCAAAATTCTTCAGTACTTCCGCGCGCGAACTTTCCCATGTCGCGCGCGATATTGCTTCAAATTCCGCGACAGGCAATCCAGCATCGCGAAACAATCTTTTCTGCACATCCTTGTCCATGCCAACCGCGCTACCTAAAACTCCCGCGCCGACATACGGCAATCCGGCCAATTCCAGAAGACCTTGCACGGTGCCATCTTCGCCATAAGTTCCGTGCAACACCGGAAACACAACATCCACACGAATTCCGCCGCCAGCCTTTTCGTCCAACGGAATCAGCGCTGCCACGCTCGGATCGGTGGAAAGCATCACGCGCTCGCCCTTTTTCAAAATGTCCCGTAGAACTTTCAGCTTGGTGTTGCCAACCAGCCAGCGGCCGTCCTTGGAAATTCCGACCGGCACCGCTTCATATTTTTCCGGGTCCAACGCCTGAATTACCGACGCTGCGGAAATCAGCGACACCTCATGCTCGCCCGAGCGTCCGCCAAACAAAACTCCAACGCGAATTCGTTTTCCGGATTTATTCATAACAGAAGTACGCCCCAGGAATCCGTGAAATAAAATTACAGAATTCTCTTGCCCAATCCCGAGCAAACCATTTCCACTCCAAGTAGCGCGGTTTTATTGTGCAAATCGATCACCGGATTAATCTCAACCACTTCCAGCGATACCATTAATTTGCTATCGGCAATCATTTCCATCGCCAAATGGGCTTCGCGATAAGTAACGCCGCCGCGCACTGGCGTGCCAACTCCCGGCGCATCCTCCGGGTCCACGAAATCCAAATCCAAACTGACGGCAATTCCATCCGTATCGTCGCTCGCAAAACGAATTGCTTCACTCATCACTTCGCGCAAGCCGCGCTCGTCAATATCGCGCATCGTGAAAACATGTTCGCCGGATTCTTTAATAAGCCGTCGCTCTTTGGAATCCAAATCGCGGATTCCCACCAGGCAAACATTTCGCGGCTCAATCGTCGGATGGTAGCCGGCCAAATCCACCAATTCCGGCGGACCGTATCCCGTAATCGAAGCGAGCGGCATTCCATGAACGTTTCCCGAAGGCGAACTATCCGGCGTATTCATGTCGCCGTGCGCATCCAGCCAAAGCAGACCAACGCGTTTCGATTGTTTGCGGAAATATCCGGAAACTCCAGCGGCCGTGCCGACTGCGATCGAATGATCTCCGCCGAGCACTAGCGGTAAAAATCCTTCAGTCAAGGATTTGTCGATCATCTCCGCAAGTCCGCGGCAAGTTTCCGCAATTTCATTTAAATACTTCGCGCGCTTTTCGCCGTACGGCTGTTCTTCCGGCTGCTTCACAGAAATATTTCCGATGTCATCCACCTGGCAGCCAAGCTGCTTCAATCGCGGCGCCAAACCTGCTACGCGCAACGCGGAAGGACCCATGTCCACGCCGCGGCGGCTCTGGCCCAGGTCCATCGGCACTCCGATGATGCGAATTTTTTGCGCCATGTGAAGAAGCTCCCGCCCTCCGGAACGCCGGAACAGAGGGAGACTAAGGATATACGCGGTAAATCATTCGTGGGAAGGGAATCACTTCCCGGATGTGCTCAGTTCCGCAAATCCACGCGACGGTGCGTTCCAGGCCCAATCCGAAGCCTGCGTGCGGCACCGAACCGTAGCGGCGCAAATCCAAATACCACTTGAATGATTCTTCAGGGAGATTGTGTTCGCGTAAACGCTGAATCAATAGGTCGTAACTTGAGATACGCTCGCCCCCGCCGATAATTTCTCCGTAGCCTTCCGACGCGAGCATGTCGAATCCCAGCGCCAGATCAGGACGTTGTGCGTCCGGCTGCATGTAAAACGCTTTTATAGCCGCCGGATAACGATGCACAATCACCGGGCGGTCAAATTGATTGGAAAGAATTGTCTCCTCATCGCCGCCGAAATCGTCGCCCCACTTCGCGGGATTGCCGCTCTTTTGCAGCATTTCAATCGCTTCGTCATAACTGATCCGCGGGAACGGAGCTTTCACTGCCGCCAATTTCGCAACATCGCGTTTGATCATTTCCAACTCGCGCGATCGATTCTTCACCACGGACTGCACCGCGTGGCTCACCAGTCCTTCCGCGAGCTGCATCATGTCTTCCAAATGCGCGTATGCCGCTTCCGGCTCGAGCATCCAGAATTCCGTCAGGTGCCGGCGCGTTTTCGATTTTTCCGCACGAAACGTCGGCCCGAAGCTATAAACTTTTCCGAGCGCCGCCGCAATCGCCTCCAAATAAAGTTGGCCGGATTGCGTCAGATACGCCATGCTCTCGTCGACATAAGGTACTTCAAATAAATTGGTGGTGCCTTCGCACGCGGCGGGAGTAAAAATCGGCGGATCGGTCAGCGTGTATCCCTGCCCATCCATAAATTCTCGCGCAGCGCGAATCACTTCCGCGCGGATGCGCAGAATCGCAACTTGTCGTGGCGAGCGAATCCACAAATGGCGGTGATCCAAAAGAAAATCTACGCCGTGTTCTTTTAGTTGAATTGGATATGGATCGGCTTCTGCGATTCGCTGGAC
>CAWIZI010000051.1:0-243402 GCA_963840515.1 Terriglobia bacterium | reverse complement strand
GAAACCATTCCCGCAAAAGGCAAATGGGAAATGCCGCGCAATCTTTCCCAGCTTACGGATCTACAGGGCAAGACTGCCGTAATCGTCGGCGTCGGCGGCGTGGGAACAAAAATCGCCGAGCGCGCCAACGGATTCGGCATGACGATTATCGGCGTTGATCCAAAAGATGCCGCGCCTTCGCCAGTGATCAAACAAATGGTCAAGCCGAATCAGCTCGATACCGTGCTGCCGCTCGCCGACGTCGTATTCATCACCGTGCCCGAAACCGATGCAACCAAAGGAATGATTGGCGCAACTCAATTTCGAGAAATGAAACGCGGCGCTTACTTCATCGCCGTTTCGCGCGGCACAATTTATTCGATGGATGGCTTGATGGAAGTTCTCACCAGTCATCATCTCGCCGGCGCGGGGTTGGACGTCACCGATCCAGAGCCGCTTCCCGCGAATCATCCGCTTTGGAAATTTGAAAATGTCGTGATCACTCCGCACATCGCGGGCGCTTCGGATGTTTCACTTGCCCGCGTTGTTGAAATGCTGAAAGAAAATATTCGCCGGTTCGCCGCCGGTGAGCCGCTGCTCAACGTCGTCGACAAAGAAAAAGGCTACTAGGCCGCACCGCACTCGCATCCAGCAAAGTCGTAGACGGGAGAATCAGCAGTTGAGCGAATCCGCCAGCCCACCAATCCGCCCAACAGAAAAATTATCAGGCCGCGCAAGAATCTGGCGCGCGCTGCGTCACCGCAACTACCGTCTTTTTTTCACCGGACAAAGCATCTCGCTGATTGGCACGTGGATGACGCGCATCGCCACCAGCTGGCTGGTCTACAAACTCACCCGATCGCCGCTGCTTCTTGGCGTCGTCTCCTTTGCCGGACAAATTCCCACATTTCTTTTTGCGCCGCTCGCCGGCGTTTGGGTCGATCGGCTCGACCGACGCCGCGTTCTCGTCATCACGCAAATTCTCGCGATGCTGCAGTCACTCGCGCTCGCAGTTCTCACGCTGACAGGTCACATCAACATTCCGGAAATTATCGGCCTCGGCGCATTTCAGGGCCTTATTAACGCATTTGATATGCCCGGCCGGCAGGCTTTTCTGGTGCAAATGGTCGAGGACAAACAAGATCTAGGCAATGCCATCGCGCTGAATTCGTCCATGGTTAATATGGCGCGTCTGCTTGGCCCGTCGCTGGCCGGCGCGGTTATCGCGCTTTTTGGCACTGGTTACTGTTTCTTAATAGATGGCCTCAGCTATTTGCCGGTGATCGCTTCCCTGCTGATGATGCGTTTGAAACCGTGGCTGCTGCCGCACGGCACTGCGTCCATGTTCCATCAACTGAAAGAAGGTTGGACGTATGTGGCCAACTCAACTCCCATCAGAACTATTTTTTTATTGTTCGCAGTGATCAGCCTGATGGGCTGGCCTTTCACCGTGTTGATGCCCGTGTTCGCGCTGAAAATTCTGAATGGCGGTCCGCACACTTACGGATTCTTGATGGGCGCGGTCGGCGTCGGCGCGCTCATCTCCGCTTATTCACTCGCAGTGCGCTCAAGCGTTCGCGGACTCACCAAAATGATTCCGATTTCTGCGACCATGCTCGGCGTCGGATTGATTGTATTCGCCCTCTCCAAAAATCTCTGGCTCTCGCTGCTGATGCTCTCATTCTGCGGATTCGGCATGATGCAACAAATGGCCGCCAGCATGACCATCGTCCAAACCATCGTGGAAGAAGGAAAGCGCGGACGAGTGATGAGCTATTCCACCGTCGCTCTGGTCGGCATGGCGCCCTTCGGCGCGTTGCTCGCAGGCACTCTTGCCGACGCGATCGGCGCGCCAAAAACCGTGATGGTCAGCGGCGCGTGTTGCCTGCTCGGCGCGTTTTGGTTCCTAACGCAAATTAAAGACGTAAGAAAAAGCATGCGTCCAATCTACGTAAATCTTGGCATCGTGCCACCCGAAGTGGACGCCGTCCTGCAAGACGGCGCCGGAAATTAAGCTCGGCGCGCTGGCGGCCAGTACCAGATAGTTACCCTACCCCCTACCCCTGTTTTGAGCATCAGTGTCAAAACAAAGGAGTTAGGTCGCGCGCATCCTGGCATGAATATCAAAACAAAGGACTTAATAAGTCGTTTGTTTTGATACTGATCCGCGCTCCTCTGAAATCAATCGATTTTTGAGTCCGGCAGGCTGGAAATTCCCATTTTGGGAGCATCGGAAAAGAGGAGAGTCCAAGTCTGCGGTTCAGGGTAGCGCGGTCAGCACTTAAGTCAATACAACTATAGTACCAGTACTAAATATTTGCAGGAAATGCTGCGAAAGGCTGTTCGAATTGAATTCGAGTGAAAGATCTGAAGCCCAGGTGCCAAGACGCCAATCAGGAGATTGGCGTTCCCAGGAGAGCTAGGCGGATTCGACGGTGAGTTTTACGCCGAAAGCTTTCATTACAGCAGAGATTGTGGAGAAACGAGGGTTGCCATTTCCTGATAGGGCGCGGTAGAGGCTTTCGCGCTCAATGCCGGCGGCTTTGGCTATTTTGGCGACGCCGCGGGCTTGGGCTAAATGGCGGAGAGCGATTAGGAGAACGCGCGGATCGTCGTCATCTTCAAGAGCGGCTTTGAGATACTCGGTCGCGAACTCCGCGTCATTGCGGAGATGGCGAATTACGGATTCGTCGTGCGAGGCGGTGAGTTTGCGTTTCATTGGACAGCCTTCCTATCTTTGTAGTCTTCAAGATACGCTAGTGCCCTTTCAACGTCGGACGCTTGCCAAGAGCGAGACGGTTGATTCGAGCGGTAATCTTGGCGCGCGTTCTGGCATCGCTTAAATTCGAAAACCAATCGTCATAGACGTCACGCCCGTTTCGGGCGATGTAGCTGCGAATTTCGATTCCGTTTTCCATCGTAACTTATAAATTACAGGCTTGCCAGGGCGGTGATGGCCGAGCGGGCGAATGCGGGCGGGTTATGGAGACCCGCCCCTCGCGTTGAAACGAAGAAGATACGGCGGCGCTGTTATTCTTCTGTGGCGGAATTTGCGGAGGTGTCTGCGGCGCTTGCATCGTCGTCCACATGGACGGCTTTGATTTGTAGGCCGTTCTTGTTCATGTCAAAGCGCTGTTTGCGGTCGAGCGCTTTGACAAATTCGCGGGTGGCGCGAGCGACGGCGCCGGGAAGGCTGGTGGCTTGCACCTTGCCGGAAGAACCCTGAGATTCGTTCTTGCGATCCTGATAGCTGAATGAAACTTCAAAAGTTTTCATGTTGTCCCCGTTTAGTGGATTGGGCCGGGCCGAGTTTCAGCATAGATGCTTGCTTGGGAAATCATACAACAAGTTGGGGGGAAAGTAGATTTTTGGGAGGGGCGGAAAATTCCCAGCCGGAAGGAAGGCGTCAGGACGGAAAGAAGGCAAGATGCCAGTCTGAAGGCTGGCGCTACATAGGCACTTGATGAGCGCGGACGATGAAGCGTTTGGGGGAGGGGCCGACGTAGCTGAAGGGATAGCAGGTGACTAGCGTGAGAAGATTTTCGCCGGTATCGCGAAGCACCTGCGAATCTTCGGGTTCGACGATGGAGATTTGATCGACGCGATAGAGAAAAGATCCGGCAAGAGTGGTGAGCGTGATTTCGGCGCCTTCGTGAATGTTGCGAAGCTGGCGGAAAAAAGTGTCGCGATGGCCGGCGAGTCCGATGTTGCCGGAAGCGCCGAGGAGCGAGGTGCCGACGATGTGTCCGACGCCGCGCTGCAAAGTTAGGCGGCCGGTTCCCTCTTGAATCATGGCCTTCAGACCAATAGATGCGATTTCAATTCTTCCGAGCGGCCCGCCCGACGCGAGTGAAACGTCACGCGCGGAAGAATTTTTCTGTACCTCGCCGCTCGCATCGAGAAATACCGGCATCAGCGGAGCGGTTGCGGCGGAATCAACTACGCCCGCGGAATTATGAGAGGCGAGTAGAGCTTGATCAAATTGGCGGGATTGATCGTTCTGCGAATAGTGCGCGTCGAGCATGACGTAACCACAATATCCGAGCGCGGAGACGCCGATGGCGAACAAAATTAGCGGGGCGGTCCAGCGCAGTAACCATCCGCGGCGTGATGGCGAATTCGCCGGCGACGTGGAGTGAAGCAGCGGTGCGGCGCGGGCCAATGTTGGTGAATTGACTAGCGATGTGGAACGAGGAGGGGTTGTTGAATGCGAATAGGAAGAATTCCGAGACGCGAATCTGATCGTCATCGTAGTGTTCCGATATTCGCGGAGTTTGGCGCGCCATCCACGGGCGAGCGCTGCGGCGATGTGGATTGAGATCGCGCGCCGGGAGCGAAATATCCGGGGCGCGTTCGCACGACGAGATGATCGTGGCTCGGCGATTTGGCGCGCAGTTGAATTGTGCGGTAGGCGCCATCTTGTGCGGCGTTCGTTGGCGTGTAGGCGATAGTGTATTGGTTGCGAATATCGCGCGCGATTTGCGCGCAGAGTGGAACTACATTGCTGAGGTCTTCCGGCTGAAAAAATTCACCACCTGTCGCGTGCGCAAGCTGCTTCAGGACGCCGGGATTTTTGTCGACGTCATTTTCATCGAACAATCCAATGGTGTAGATGACAGCGTTCGATTCGACAGCGAGCGTCATGATTTGTTTTAGATTGCTGTGAGAGCTGGCGTTGTCGCCGCCGTCGCTGATGACGATGAGAACTTTTTTGTCACGAGTGCCGCGTTTTAGTTGTTTCAGTGACGCATCAAGCGCGTCATAGAGCGCGGTTTCGCCGGTGATGGGGCTTTGCGCGAGGGCTTGTTGCAGGACGGCGGACTTACTGGTGAAAGGAACATCGTCGGGAAGTCCGAAGGAAACGTGCTCGTTGAAATTTACGACGAACATTTCGTCGCTGGCGTTGCTGGCTTGAGCAAAAGTTCGCGCGGCGGAAAGAACGTCATCATGCTTAGGGCGCATGCTGCCGCTGCCGTCTACAACGAGGCCAACGGTGACGGGAATATCTTCGTGGCTGAAAGTCTCGATGCGCTGGGCGACGCCGTCCTCGAAAACCTGGAAATCATTTTTGTCGAGCCCAGAAACGGAGACACCTTTTTTATTTTCGGTGGTGGCGTGGAGCACGACGAGACCGACCGTCATACGAATGGAATTGGCGGGCGGTGGAGGTTGCTGTTGAATTGATGCAGGCGCAGCGATAAGAAACACTGCAACGAAGCAACCGGTGATGGAAAGCGGAATTTTCATGGCGGTGATTTGCGGCAAAGAATCAAATGCGATTCGGATGGAAAATTTCCGTGGAGCGCTTGCGCGAAGAAAACTTATTCGCGCAAGCGCGGCCACGAGCAACAAAGTAAAAACTGCTGCGTGAATTGTTTATGCGGAACGTTTAGTGATTGCAATCAAAGTGAATGCCGCGCCGATTGCGAGCAATCCACCGAGTGCGATCAAAGGCGTTGAGCTTGCGGTATGCGGCAACGGCAAGTCTGTGATAGGCGCCGCTACTTCTACCGCAGCCGGTGCCGCTACTGGCTCTGGTGCCGGTGGCGCAACTACCGTGGCCACTGCAACTTCTTCGCCAGCCGGAGTGATGGCTACAATCGGAGCTGCCACGATGGCTACAACTGGAGTGTCAACTGTGATTTCAACTGGAGTGGCAAGAACCGGCTCGTTGGTGACTTTCGCGAGTTCGATTGCGCGCTTTTTTCCGTAGACAAATGCGCGGCCTTGTTTTTCTCCCGGGAAAAACCATTCTTTAATTGCCGGAGGAGCGCCCGCTTCACGTTCGGTGAAGTTCATGACGGGTTGATTGGTCGGATGATAACGGAAATCTTCGATGGTGATGAGTGTGGCGAACGTTTTTGTCTGGTGTTCGTCAAAAATTTGGACGACCCAGCGGCCGGAATCCTGATTCAGGAGCTTGAAGAAATACGTGCCCGCGGGAAGAATTATGTTTCCCGGAATTTCGATTGGTTCGGCAAAGGTAACGACTGTTTTTCTGTCGCCGTTTTGTGCGTTTGAAACCGGCGCCATTGCTGACGCGATAAGAATGAAGCAGAAAGCTGCGATCACTAGCTTGAATCGGTTCGTCATGTTTCTCCTTTTTCGAGTTGCTGGGAACTAATTTCTGGTGCGTTGATATTCGTGTAGGCGCTTTTGATTTTACGAAGCGCGAAATGCTTTCACGCGATGCCCGCTTGAGCGGCGATACAACCGGAGGACACCTCTCCCTGAATTTGAGGAGCGGCAGTTGGATGGAACGTCTTTAAGGGCAGGTGGCCCGGGACGATTTGGCCTTATTTTATTGGCCTTTTCGTTCGATGGCGCGCGTGCTTGGTGATTGGAATATTAGGTTGAACGCGGAGTCGTGTCTGTGCTGTTGAGCACACGTTTGCGAGATATCCGCGAAATTCCAAGCGCTGATTTTGGGGCGCAAATAGTTCCCTGGAAAGGAAAAGAGCGGGAGTAATTGAACCGGAGTGAAACTAGTTTGGAATTTCTGAGAGTGGAAAGCGCACATATTTGATGCGCGTACGATTCCAGGTGTAGGTGATGTGCAGATTGCCGTCGCTTCCCTGAACGATTGCCGGATAGGAGAACTCGCCGGGTTCTGATTCAAGCGTGGCGAACATTTTGAAATGCTCACCGTCGGAACTGACGGCGAGATTTAGAGGTGAGCGTCCGATGCGCGTGTTGTTGTAGACGAGAATGATCCTGCCATCCCGAAGTCTTACCGCGTCAATTCCCGAATTTGGATTAGGGATGTTTGTGGGATGCGCCGCGGTCCAGGTTACGCCGGCGTCATTCGAGTCGGCGGTGCAAATGAAACCGATGTTGGATGTTGAGCGGGCGTATAGGCGTAGGTGACTTTGGTTGTCGAGAGGGACAATCGTTGGCTGGATGATTCCGTAGGGAGTTGACGGCACGGACGACAGTTGTGGAAGCACCGAGATGGGGCCGAATCTATTCCATGTAATTCCATTGTCGATGCTGCGCTCGATTCGGGCTTGCCACGTTTGGAGAGTTTCGACGGAACTGCCGCTGACGATTGTGCCGTCGTCGAGGACGAGAGGCTTGTCTTTGATGGGGCCGAGGATGCCG
The DNA here is from genome assembly GCA_963840515.1 of Terriglobia bacterium. Classification (GTDB taxonomy): domain Bacteria; phylum Acidobacteriota; class Terriglobia; order Acidiferrales; family UBA7541; genus DASTCZ01. The sequence continues at coordinate 236,322 of CAWIZI010000051.1, read as the reverse complement.
TCGGGAAGGCGCGTCGGTTGCGACCAGGTCTTGCCTTCATCGGTGCTGAAGATGCGCGCGGCGTGCCACGTGGAAGGGCCGGCGCCGAATTTGTAGTAGAGCCAGAGGCGGCCGTCATTGGAATGGAAGAGGACGGGATTCCACGTTGGCGTATTTGGTTCGCGAGCGAGTTGGAATGGAGCGGACCAGCCGTCGCGTGTGCGACGGGAGGCCCAGATGACGACATCAGGACTGCCTTCGGCGGTGCCGCCGAACCATGCGACGAGGAAATCTCCATTGCGAAGTTCGACGATCGTGGAGGCGTGGCAGGATTTGAACGGCGCGGCGCTGAAGATGAATTCGGAGATGGTTACGTTCGACGGTGGAGCAATGGCGGAGAAAGCCGCTAGCAATAGGATCGGGATTGCTATTCGGTGAATGATTTACGCCGCCGGATTGATTCAGTTCGTTCGCAAGTAATTTAGCTGAAAACAAAAGTCAAGAAACCCAGACGCTAGTTAGGCGTCTGGGGCAGCCGATGCTGAGTTTACTGGCCGCTCTTTTCGGATGCCAGTGTCCCGGTGGTGATGGCGTCGCGAATTTGTGCGGAGAGATCGTTCACCGTGCCGGGGCCGTGCGGCAGAAGGATGGTATTTGTTTTTGCGCTGGCGCCGATTTCTTTGATGGTGTCGAAATATTGCGTCATGAGGACTAGGCGCATAACGTCCTGAGCGGTGGTGCCGGGGACGGATTCTTTGAACGCTTCGACGGATTCGCGCAGACCTTCGATGATCGCTTTGCGTTGATTGGCGATGCCTTCGCCCTGAAGCTTTTTGCTTTGCGATTCCGCTTCGGCTTTTTTGATGGCGATAATTTTGTCGGTTTCGCCGCGCGATTCGGCGGCTTCGCGTTCGCGGGCGGCGGCGTTGATGTCGTTCATCGCGTCTTTCACTTTTTGATCGGGAATAATATCGGTTACCAAAACTTTTACGATGGTGTAGCCAAAACTTTGCGCGATGGGTTCGACTTCACTTTTCACCGCTTCGGCGATGGTACTCATTTTTGCGAAAGTTTCGTCGAGGGTCATGCTGGGAACGTGGCCGAGCAGCACGTTGAACACGTAGGACTCGATTTGCGATTGCGGATTCGAGAGTTTGTAGAAGGCGTCGCGCTCGCTGCCGGGCATCACCTGATATTGCACGGAGACGGGAATTTTCACGAAGACGTTGTCCTTCGTCTTCGTTTCCATATTCATGGCGAGAGTTTGCACGCGCGTGGTGATCATGTGCACGGTTTCAAAGAGCGGAATTTTCATTTGAAATCCGGGCAACGCAACGCGGCTGAATTTGGAGAAGCGCTCAACGATCGCGCGGTTGGCGGTGTTCACTGTGAAGAATGAGCCAACCAGAACGACGAGCACAAACAACGCACCTACGACTAAAACGAATACGCCCACAAGCACGCTCGAATCTTGCACGTCGACCCCTTGTGCATTTCCGGCTATCCGCCAGGGGCTCAAAGATACAGCATCGCAAATGAGAGTGGGAATATGAATTTCGCCGAGCCGGTAATCGCCCGGTACAGGCGCTGGAAGTGAAACCAAAGAGGGCCCTGCGTGCGTCTATTACCGTAGGTAGTAGATGGCCTCGCAATAGAAACGGAAGCGTCGAGGCCGCGCGACGGAAGAGAGTGAGATTGGTATGATACATGTCCCTGGAGCAGAAATGCTGATGCGCATTGCGCCGGGATCTTCTATGCGGCTTGTCGATCTGCGTCAGGTGAGCGTTCACCAACTGAGTCCTTTGCTGGATGAAGAGGCGGCGCTTTGGCGCGCGGAACTTCATTGGGACTATCAATTTTCAATCGAGCTGATTAAAAAGTTTTTGGATACGCATTCGCTGGCGGGCGTGGTGGCGTTTGAGAACGATCGTCCGGCGGGATATGGATTTTATGTTGTGGAAGAGCACAAAGGGATGCTGGGAGGATTATTTGTAGCTCCGAAGTATGCGCAGACCGGAGTTGGAGAACAAATTCTCAGAGACATTGTGCAGACTTTGCGAGGGACTCCGCAGGTTTCGCGGATTGAAGCGCAGTTGATGCCGTTTGGCGCGTCACTGGAAGGATTGCTGACGCAAAACGATTTTCGATTATTTCCGCGGCACTTCATGCTTTACGAATTGGGCGGGCACGTGAAGAAACTGGCGGAATATGCGCCGGGGTTGCGGATGGAACGCTGGCACGAGCGCCACATGGCGGCTTGCGCGGAGTTGATTCATTTGACGTATGCGAGTCACATTGATGGCGCGATCAACGATCAATATCGCAGCCGAGCCGGCGCGATGAAATTTCTGAAAAATATTGTGATATTGCCGGGATGCGGACAATTTGAAGCGCGCGCGTCATTTGTATTGCGCGATGAGTTGAGCGATCAACTTTTGGGAGTGGTGCTGACGAGCATGGTGGCGCCGGGAGTGGGCCACACGACGCAGCTTTGCGTGCTTCCGGGACATCAGGGAAACGGATTGGGGAAACGCTTGATGCTGGCGTCGATGGACGCGTTGAAGGAACAACGGGCGAGCGAACTTTCGTTGACGGTGACTTCGTCGAACGAACGAGCGTTGAGGTTGTATGTGGGATTGGGATTTAGGAAATTGAAGACGTTTGTAGCGGGAGTTTGGAGTTCGTGAAAACCTAAAGAAAAAAACGCCGATCAGGCGATCGGCGTTCCGGCGGTAAAATTACTTCTTGGTGCGGTCCTTCAGCAGGCTGTTTAGTTCATTCATGAATTCCTTGATGTCCTTGAAATCCATGTAAACGGAAGCGAAACGAACGTAGGCCACCTTGTCTAATTTTTTCAAGCGGACCATTAATAGTTCGCCCAATTCCTGCGTGGTGAGTTCGCGTTCTTTTGCTTCCTGCACAGCGCGTTCGACTTCGTCGACCATGGATTCGAGTTTTGCCGTGGGGACGGGGCGCTTCTCGCAGGATTTCAGCAGGCCTTGTAGAATTTTTTGGCGGTCGAAGCGCTCGCGGCGACCGTCTTTTTTTATGACCATGTAAGGAATTTCGTCAATGCGCTCGTAAGTGGTGAAGCGGCGGGCGCACTTCAGGCATTCGCGGCGGCGGCGGATTAAATCTCCGGTGCGGGCTTCGCGCGAATCGATCACTTTGTCGTCAAGATGCGAGCAGAACGGGCACTTCACTTTTTAGAATCCTTGTCGGCTTTCGCGTGATGCTCAGGCGGATGCGGCACGGCTTTGGCCGGAACGTGAGTGCCAACGTCTTCGGCTTTGGCTTCGGCGCGCGCGAGATTCCACAACTTTCCGAGGCTGAATCCCTGATGAATCAGCAGCGGGATGCCCACGAGAATGCACGAACAAAAAGTAATTAGCCAGAGGGCAATTGCGGCGGCGGTAGCGGGTTCCTGATCGACTCCGAAAATTGTGGTGAGCGCGATGATGCTGGCGAATTGCGCGCCTCCGCCGACGCCGGGCAATTGCAAAGTGGAACCAACGAGCGTGACAGCGAGAAGCAGCATCGCGCCGGGATAATTCATGGGAAATGGAAATGCGTCGCCAAACGCGCGGATCACCATCTGGTAGATGAGGACAACAAGTCCCCAGTGTAATGCGGTGTAAAGAATCGCCATCAGCAAATCGGGAATCGTGCGGATGGCTTGCAAGCCTTCGCTGAATCCACCGAGCGCGCCGGCAACTGATTTTCTCCAACCATGTGAGGCGCGCCAGCCTTCCAGTCGGCGATGAAGCGATCCGGCGCCATGAAGTCGAAAATAAACCAATCCAAAAACAAGTCCAGCGAGCAATACGACGAGCAGCCAGCCGCCGGTGCGTGCTTTATCGACCCATTCACCGCTGGCGCCCGAATCAAAAAGACTGTGTGGAAAAATCAGAAGGCTGATGCTGAAGAGCAGGAGAGCGGCGGCGAAATCGAAGGCGCGTTCGAGAACCCAAATTCCAAACATTCCGGCAACGGGCGTATTGCTTTTTTGCGCGAGAAGCAGCGGACGAACGGGTTCGCCGACGCGCGCGAAAAGAAAAATCGAAGCGAAACCCATGAGCGTGGCGCTATACGTTTCCCAAAAACTACACTGGCCGATGTAACGGGAAAAGCGCTGCCAGCGCACCGCGCGAAGTGCGTAACATGCGTAAATACCGACGAGGGCGAGGAGCAGGAGAGGAATATTTGCCAGACTGACGGAGTGCATGAACTTCTTCCAGGTGAAATCCGCCAGATGAATTTTGTGACGGGAATGGTAAGCGAACGCGCCGAGGGCGACGACGATGACGAGGCCGATTAAAAGTTTACGATAATTGGCGCGCATTCCGTGTGGGGAGCGTAACCGGATGATTTCGGCGTGTCAAGAATGTACGAGTCAATTGAGTTTCTTTGGCGCAACAAAATATTACGAATTTGTACCAATTTGAGATTTCGGCCATGCGAAGTGAATGTTTTTGGGTCGGCCGCGCTTAGCGAAGCAGATCTTCCAGTTGAATTTTGGCGTCGGTGCGAGCGTCACGATATTTCACGATTACTGGAGTGTAGAGCGAAATTCCCCAATCTTTGCCGACGCCATGTTGCACTGCTCGCGCGCCGGCGACGACGACGGCTTCGGCGGGAATTACGAGCGGATCGGTATCCGTTGCGGAATAAACTTTTTCGCGGACCAGATCGTAGACTGGAGTTGAGCGATTCAGAATAGTTCCGGTGCCGAGAACGGCGCGGCGCTGAATGATGGTGCCTTCGTATACGCCGCAATTTCCGCCGACGAGAACTTCGTCTTCGATAATGACGGGGAGAGCGCCGACAGGTTCGAGGACTCCGCCAATTTGCGCGGCGGCGCTGAGGTGACAGTTGCGGCCAATTTGCGCGCAGCTTCCGACCAGCGCGTGCGAGTCAACAAGCGTGCCTTCATCCACGTACGCGCCAACATTGATGAACATGGGCGGCATGCAAGTTACGCCGCGTCCAATGAAAACGCCATCGCGAATGCTGGAGCCGCCGGGAACGATGCGAACGCCGTCAGTTGCGGACATCGGCTTCAGCGGGTAGGTGGCTTTGTCAAAAAAAGGCATGCGCGATGGATGCACGGATTGATCCACGACGCTGCCCATGCGGAATCCGAGGAGGATTCCCTTTTTCACCCAACTGTTTACGCGCCAGCCGGTTTCGACTGTCGTATCGGGTTCAGCGGCGCGCACTTTTCCATTGTTGAGCGCGGATTTAAATTGCGCGAAGAGCGCGACGTCACGCTCGGTGTAGCGCTCCGGTGGATTGTCAAAGAGTTGCGCGATTTGCTCGCGCAACTCTTCGAGCGAAATTTCCTGACGCGATGCTTCAGGCGACATGCGCCCTGCCTTGTTCCTGCGCCCCGCCAAGAAGGCCGCAGGATTCGAGAACGGATTTAATTTTTGCGAGGCTTTCCGGCTTTGGCGCGACCATGGGCAAACGCCAGACTGGTTCGAGAAGTCCCATCAGGGCCATGGCAGCTTTCACGGGAATGGGGCTGGACTCGATGAAATTTACGTCCATGAGCGGAAGATATTGGCGGTGAAGCTCTCGCGCGGCGTGGAAATTTCCTTCGTGGCAAAGTTTCGCAAGGTGAGTCATCTCCGCGGGAATTTCGTTTGAGACTACGGAGACGATGCCTCTGCCGCCCAGAGCGCAAAGCGGGAGAGTGAGCGCGTCATCTCCGCTGAGCACGATAAAAGTTTCGGGAACGAGATTCAGAATCGCGCCCATTTGAGAAATATTTCCGGAAGCTTCTTTCACTCCGGCGATCCATTCGACTTCCGAAAGGCGCGCGATGGTGGCGGGTTCGATGTTGACTCCGGTGCGGCCGGGAACGTTATAAACAATGACGGGAATTTCCACGCCGGCAGCGATGGCGCGATAGTGCTGGAACAATCCTTCCTGCGTGGGCTTGTTGTAATAAGGCGCGACGCTGAGAATTCCGTCGGCGCCCATAGCGGCAAGTTCGCGTCCGAGCGCAATTACTTCGGCGGTGTTGTACCCACCGGCTCCGGCGAGAACGGGAACTTGGCCTTTCGCTTCGTCGAGCGTGATGTCAACGACGCGCACGTGCTCTTCGTGCGAGAGCGTGGGACTTTCGCCCGTCGTGCCGCAGGGCACCAGGAAATTTATGCCCTGCTCAATTTGGCGGCGAACTAATCCGCGAAGAGTTTTTTCGTCAAGCGAGCCATCGGGCCGAAAAGGTGTTACGAGTGCCGTTCCGCATCCAGTAAACATTGTTGCCTCCATTCGATTGCTGCTGAAACAATTTTTTCTTAACCGAATAAAACATCACTAAATTCGTAGACCCCGCGGCGGCCCATGGCCCATTTTGCGGCAAGCAGGGCGCCGCGAGCGAAGCCTTCGCGATTGCGCGCGGAGTGGCGCAGTGTGATTGTGTCCGATTGCGAATCGAAACCAATTTCATGCTCTCCGGGGTGGCTGCCTGCGCGCGAAGAGCTGACGCTAATCGGCCGCTTGTAGCCGGCCTGCTGCATTCCTTCGACGAGTTGGAGCAACGTGCCGCTGGGCGCGTCTTTCTTTGCGGAGTGATGAAGTTCCCAAGCCCACGCGCCGAAATCGGTTTGCGATTCGAGAAGGCGCGCGGCTTCATCGACCACGCGCGTGAAAATATTTACGCCAACGCTGAAATTGCGGCTCCAGACGAGCGAAACTCCGGCGAGTTCCACCGCTTTGCGGACGCGCGGAAGTTCGGCATGCCATCCTGTCGTGCCGCAGACAATATTTACGCCGGCGGCGGCGAGACGTTCGACATTCGCCGGCGCAGTTGACGGCTGCGTAAATTCAATTGCTACTTGCGCGCCATTCAGGGATTCGCGCGTGAGCGGAGTGGTGATCGAATTGGTTTTTGAGTCGAAGCGAGCGCAGATCGTGAAGCCCGCCGCTGGAGCGAGCGATTCGATCATGTGGCCCATTTTCCCGTAGCCGATGATTGCGAGATTCATTGGGCGATCGCTTTCACTTTATCAACTACATCGACTTTGTTGATTACGTCAAAGACTTCCGGATCGGGTTCCGCGAAAAATTCTTCGTGCAGAAGTTGAGCGGCGCGTGTGGCGTCGGATTCCGCAACGACGAAGCTAACGTTCAGGCGCGAGGCGCCTTGCGAAATCATGCGCACCGGAATCTCATTGAGCGCGCCGAACACGCGGGCGGCTACGCGTGGAGTGGAGCGCAGATTATCGCCAACCACGCAGACAATTGCCTGACCGGATTCGGCGGAAATATCCGCGTACGGGCGAACTTCTTCGCAGATAGCTTCCAGGTGACGGCCGTCGTCAATTGTGAGCGAGACGCTGATTTCCGACGTTGCCAGCATATCGACCGGAGTTTCGTAGCGGTCGAACACTTCAAAAATATTTTTCAGGAAGCCGTGGGCCATCAACATGCGCGTGGAGCGAATGTCCACGACGGTGATGCCGCGCTTGCACGCGACGCATTTGATTACGCTGGTTGAAGGAACGCGATCGGCGACGATGCGAGTGCCTGCGCCATCCGGTCGGCGCGAATTCAACACGCGCACGGGAATATTTTTTTCCATTGCAGGCAACAGCGTGGCTGGATGCAAAACTTTCGCGCCGAAATAAGCGAGCTCGGCGGCTTCGCTGAAGGAAAGCATTTTGATGCGCAGCGCTTCGGGAACGAGGCGCGGATCGCAGGTCAGCATGCCGTCGACGTCCGTCCAAATTTGAATTTCATTTGCGCTTAGCGCGGCGCCTGCGATGGCGGCGGAAAAATCTGAGCCTCCGCGGCCAAGAGTGGCGGTGATTCCCTGCTCGGTTGCGCCGACGTAGCCCGCCATCACAGGGATGGATTGCGGCGAAAGCAATTGAACGGCATTCGCGATTCGCGCATAAGTTTCTTTTGCGAGCGGAGTGGCGCGAGTGTGGCGCGCATCGGTGACGATGAGTTGGCGCGCGTCGAGATGATGCGCGTTCATGCCAGCGTGCTTCAAAACGAGAGTGACAATTTGACTGGAGAGGCGTTCGCCGAAACTTGCCAGATCGTCGGCGTTGACGGGATCGACGGTGCGCGCCGCGGCGATGCGGTCAAGCAGCGCTGAAAGTACGCGGAAATGTGTTTCGAGAATTTCTTCGAGAGCGATGCGATTGATCGCTCCAACCGCGGGCGCGGATTCGCGGAGATGAAATTCGCGAAGGCTGGCGAGTTTTGCGTGCGCGTCGTCCGTATGCGCTTCGGCTGCTGCGTGGCCGATAGCGATCAGCTCGTTTGTGGTTTTGCCCATCGCGGAAACCACGACGAACGGTGATTCGGCGCGGCGTGCCCCGATAATGCTAGCGACACGCGCCAGCGCTTCGGCTGATTCGAGGGAAGTTCCGCCAAATTTCATTACGATCATGACGAAATTCCTGAGGATTGAAGTTGCTTCACCATGCGCATGTAAATTTCCACGGCGTCGCGCAAATCTTTTTTTGCGACGCGCTCTTCGCTGGTGTGCGCGACGTGAATTGTGCCGGGGCCGATTAAAAATGGAATGCCCCACGCGCCAGCGAATGCAGGAATATCAGTGGTGAATGCCGCGACGGTAGTTTGGTAGCCGTCGAGCGACCCGAGCCGGACGGCGGGAATGCAGAGAACTTCTTCGGCTTCGACGCGGCCCGCGCAAATTTTCGTGACGGCCTGCTTGAGCGGCGCGGGATCGTCCACCAAACGAATTAATATTTCCGCGCGGGCGTAATCAGGAATCACATTTGGCGCGCGGCCACCTTCGATTGTGCCGATATTTAATGTGGACGCGCCGAGGAGAGGATCGGACGGCATGGGCATGTGGCGCAGACTTTGCAAAACGTCCAGCAATTTTTCGATGGCGGATTCGCCGAGTTCGGGATATGCGGAATGCGCCATGCGTCCGCGCGCGGTGATTTGATAACGCAGAGAACCTTTTGAACCGAGCGCGAGGCGATTTTCGGTGGGCTCGCCATTAATAATGTAACGCGTGCCACGCGAAATTTTCGCGGCGGCCAGGGCGCCCGCGCTATTGCGTTCTTCGCCGACGAGGAACAGCAGGCCGATATTTGTTGTGCCCGATTCGAGCAGCAGCCGCGCGGATTCGATCATCGCCGCAATAATTCCTTTTGCGTCACAGGAGCCGCGGCCGCGAATATGTGAGTCGTCCTCTGAGGATGCGAAAAACGGCGGCACAGTATCCATGTGCGTGGAAAGCGTGACAATCGGCGCGCCGAAAGAAACAAAAATATTTTCGCGGCCGGATTCCACGGGCATTCGTTCCAGTTTTCCACCGAAACGTTTCGCCATCGGCGCGAGATGCTGGTAGAGAAATTCCGAGACACGCCCTTCGGAGGGCGTTGTGGATTCGATATCCACCAGTGCGCGAGTTAGGGCGAACAAATCCACGCGAAATATTTCTCCATTTCAAAAAACTTTTAATAATTGCGGGATCGGACGGAGAGAAAAAGAGAAGGAAAAACTTGCACGCGCGGCAGACCGCGAGGGCTTCCCTTCTCGATAGCACTCCATCCAAGTACGCAATTCCCGTACTACGGATGACAGTGAGCCGGTGTTAGCCGGGCTCCCCAACTTTTCAGGATGCGCTCGCCTGAAAAATTTCGGCGGAGAAGGTCTTGCGCCCCTTTCGCACGAGCTCCGAAGCTACTCGGAATTTCCGCCCGGCTACTGATGGCCTCCGCGCCTCTACCAAGAACACTTCAAAGTTAACAAATTGACGCAGTTGGGTCAAATTGCGCGGCTAGTTCGCTTTGAACCACTTGACGTGATTTGCCAAATTTGTGATTGGCTCGCCCGCGGCGCTCACTTCGACGGAATGAAGGCCACTTTGTTCGGTGACCGCCACGTAGCCGAGAATTTTTCCGGTTTTGCGATCCATTTTTACGATCCATCCGGGCGCGCCGGTGGATTCGTTCAGCGGCGCCATCCCTGCCCACAGGGCGCCGCCGCTCAACTTCAGCGAATATGTGCGGCCGAGATCCGGAAATTCGCCGAGAAATTTTCCGTCCAGATCGAAACGCTCAATTCGGCCGCCCTCGCGGTCCGCCACATAAATAATGTTGTCCTCATCGATGACTATTGAATGCGGCAAATGAAATTGTCCGGGGCCTGTACCTGCGCTGCCCCATTCGCGAACGCGCTTGCCATCAGCCGTGTATTCCAAGATGCGGGCGTTTCCGTAGCCGTCGGAAATAAAAATGCGGCCGTTTGGACCGAAGGCGATATCCGTTGTGCCGACGAACTGGCTGCGCGGATTTACGGGCTGGCCGCCGACGTCAATTTGCATCAACTTCTCGCCTTGCGGAGAAAATTTGATTACGGTGGAGCTGTTCGCGTCGACGGTCCAAACATTTCCCTGCGGATCGAGCCTGATGCTGTGCGGAATTTTGTAAAGACCTTTGCCCCAGGACCGCAGAATTTTTCCGTCACGATCGACGACGAGAACGGGATCGGATTTTTCGCCGCGCTGCAGAAGATAGATGGTTCCCTTCGCGTCAAGCGCGACCCACGAAACCATTCCAGATTCCCAATCGGCGTTCGGCGGTTGAACGGTGAAGTCCGTCGCAGTGAATGGCAGTTTAGGCGAAGCTTCGATCATCGCACGCAGACGGGCAGCGGCTTCAGCGCGAGCGTCTTGCGTTGGAACGCCGGCTTGTTGGACGAAAAGCGTGGGCAAGAGGATCAGTAACACGAAAAATCGGATGGACATGGGCGCATTGTAGCAAGATTCGCGCGATTTGAACCTCTGGCCGCGCTGAGAAAATCTGTATTGACGAACAGCGGCCGACCCATAGATCATCTTCCGGTCACTTTTTTCGTGACAAAATGAGATTTGCGGCGTCTTAGGGATATACGTGCTGCGGCGCGAGGGGCGCTCGGCAGATGCCCTATGGGAACCTTGCCGAAAATTGAGGAGAGTAAAGGGAAATGGCGAAACGAGGAGCAGCTCCGTTGCAGGGCGAAGTTCTGCAGGGAACACTGGATTTGCTGATCTTGCAGACATTAATACTGGGGCCGGCGCACGGTCACACGATCGCGCACGTGATCGAGCATCGCTCGGACGAAGTGCTGCAAGTGGAGCACGGCTCGCTTTATCCGGCGCTGCACCGGCTGGAGGACCGCGCGTGGATCGCATCATTCTGGGGAACGTCTGAAAACAATCGGAAAGCGCGTTATTACCGGCTGACGCCGAAAGGCCGCAAGCAATTAATTCAGCAGACTGGACGCTGGGATCAACTGGTGCGCGCGATCAATCGCGTGCTAAAGCCGGCAACTGAGTAACGCGATGAGCTGGAAGCGATTCTTTCGTCGAGAAAAATGGGACGAAGAGCGCGCGCAAGAATTACAAGCGCATCTTCAAATTGAGGCGGACGAAAATGTTTCGCGCGGAATACCTTCGACCGAAGCACGCTATGCGGCTTTACGAAAATTTGGAAGCACGACTGTAGTTCGCGAGGAGATTTATCGCATGAACAGCCTAGGATTCCTGGAAGTGCTATGGCAGGACGTGCGGTTCGCGTTGCGCCAGCTTCGGAAAAGTCCCGGATTCACAGCGATCGCGATAACAACTCTCGCTCTTGGCATCGGCGCGAACTCCGCGATGTTTAGCGTCGTGGATGCCGTGCTGTTGCGCCCTCTTCCGTATCTCAACGCATCACGCGTGGTAAATCTTTTTGAACACAGGCCGCACGAAAACGAATTGAAAGTTCCGGTCTCTCCCGGCGATTTCTATGAGTGGCGAGACAAAGCGAAAAGTTTCGAGCAATTGGCCGCAGTCGACGAGGATACTTTTAATCTGACGGGCGCCGGCGAACCCCAACGCGTTGACGGAGCGGACGTGTCTCCAGGTTTTTTCGAGGTTCTTGGAACGCAGGCGATGATCGGTCGTGTGTTCCGTCTCGACGACGAAAAGAAAGGCAACGAACGCGTCATCGTGATCACTAATGGATTGTGGCAACGGCAACTTGGCAGTGACGCGAACACCGTCGGCCAGACTCTCTTACTAAATGACGTTCCGTACTCGGTCGTCGGAGTCCTTCCACCGGATTTCAAGTTCCCGTTTGCCAATCGCTCGGATATTTATCTGCCAATTTCATTGACTCAAAAAGATCGTGACGATCATGGCGCGCACTATCTAACAGTAGTTGGGTTGTTGCGGCCCGGAGTTACACAGAACCAAGCGCAAGCGGAAATGGATTTGCTCGCGGGCCAGATGGAAAAGGAATATCCCGCCGTGAACACCGGCCACGGAGTTCGGATGATCACTCTCCGCACCGACTTGGCAGGCGATGTGAAACCCGCTCTGCTCGTCTTGCTGGGTGCCGTGGGTCTAGTGCTTTTAATTGCATGCGCAAATGTTGCGAATTTGCTTCTGGCGCGCGGTAAAACACGCGAGCGCGAGCTGGCCGTACGCGCTGCACTGGGTTCCGGTCGCGCGCGGCTGGTACGCCAGTTACTGACGGAAAGTATCTTGCTCGGTCTGATGGGAGGATCGCTTGCGGCGGGAGTTGCCTACTGGACCGTGAATGGATTGCACGTAATTTTTTTCACTCACCTGAATAACTTGGCGCTTACCGGGCTGAATCGCGCGGAAGTTGATGGCCGCGTTCTTGCTTTCACTATTTCTATTTCGCTTCTGACGGCTTGCTTGTTTGGTTTGGCGCCGGCGCTTGCAGCTTCGCGCGTCGATTTGTCTGGTGCGCTGAAAGAAGGATCTCGCGGTTCGTCGATTGGTGACCGCCGCGGATTTCGCAGCGCCCTAATCGTTGCCGAAGTTGCTCTGTCCGTGGTGCTACTTGCCGGATCCGGATTGTTGCTGCGCAGCTTCGTGAATCTTATGCGAGTCGATCCCGGATTCCGGCCGGATCATTTGTTCAGCATGAATATTGATCTTCCAACCAAGCACTATTCCACTCAGCGGCAAGCGAATGTATTTTCAGATCAGTTGCTCGCGCGGGTCCGAAGCCTGCCGGGCGTTAGTTCCTCGGCGCTCGTCGATATTCTTCCCTTCCACGGTGACGAATCCCGCGGCGCCATGCACATCGAAGGGCGCGTTCCAAAACCCGGCGAACGTGCGCGGCTTCACGCACGAGAAGTGACGCCGGGCTATCTGCGAACGATGGGAATCCAACTGAATCGCGGACGCGACATTACCAACGCGGATGTTCCCGGTGGTAAAGCGATCGGAGTGATCAGCGCGACCGCGGCTCTTATTTACTGGCCAGATCAAGATCCGATTGGGCGCCGGTTCACGTTTAGCGATGAAGACAAAGATTGGATCGAAGTAGTAGGCGTTGCTGCGGACGTTAAGCACAACAACCTGACCGCGGACGCAACTCCGGACGTCTATCTTTCGTTTGCGCAAAAAAGCGAAAACGATCCTGTTGATTCGTTTGAAATCGTGGTTCGCTCAACGCAAGCGCCCAATGAGCTGGAATCTGACGTGAGAAGCCAGGTTCGAGCGGTTGATCCCAATCTGCCCGTCGGAAAAATGCAATGGCTCGTACATTTAATTTCAGATTCCATAGCGCCGCAGCGATTCAATGTGACGTTGCTTACAATTTTCGCGGCGCTCGCGCTGCTGCTCGCAGCGGCAGGACTGTACGGACTAATTTCATTTAGCGTTGGCCAGCGAACGCACGAGATTGGAATCCGAATGGCGTTAGGCGCTCAGCCGCGAGACGTTTTGCGAATGGTAATCGGGCAAGGGCTGCGGCTGGTTCTGATTGGAACGGCAATCGGCGTCGCAGCGACGCTGGCGTTGACGCGCATATTGGCGAGATTACTTTTTGGCGTCAGCGCGAGCGATCCCCTCACGGTTTTCGCGGTGGTCACAATTCTCGGATGCATTTCCCTCGCGGCATGTTACGTCCCTGCCCGTCGCGCGACGCGAATTGATCCGATTGAGGCGCTCCGCTATGAATGAACGCGCAGTTGCAGCGGGTGAACGATGAGCTGGAAACGATTTTTTCGGCGGAGAAAATGGGATGAAGAGCGCGCGCAGGAATTGAATGCGCATCTTCAAATTGAAGCGGACGAAAATGTTTCGCGCGGAATGTTACCGGATGAAGCGCGATTTGCCGCGAATCGAAAATTGGGGAACTCGACGTCAATTCGTGAGGAGATCTTTCGTATGAACAGCGCGGGATTTTTGGAAACGCTTTGGCAGGATGTGAAATATGGCGCGCGCTCGTTCGCAGCGAAACCGGGATTCACTTTCTTTGCGATAGCGGTGCTTGCGCTTGGGATCGCCGCAAACACTTCGATTTTTAGTCTTACCAGCGCCGTGCTGCTGCGCGCGCTTCCCTATGCGAATTCGGATCGGCTGGTGATGGTGTGGGAAGACGCGGCGTTTTACGGCTTTCCGGAAAATACGCCTTCGCCCGGAAATTTCAACGCCTGGAACACGCTGAATCACACCTTTGACGGCATGGCAGCGATGCAGGATATGTCGTCAAATTTGACGGGTGACGGCGATCCGGAACGATTGACTGGCAAGCGAGTGACCGCGAATTTTTTGTCGGTGCTGGGCGTCAGTCCGTTTATGGGATCGGATTTTCTAGCGGACGAAGACCGGCCGGACATGAATCGCGTGGCGATTGTCAGCTATGGAATGTGGCTGACAAGGTTCGGCGGAGATACTCAAGTCATCGGCAAGCAAATTGTTTTGAACAACGAGAATTACGTGGTGAAGGGCGTGATGCCGCGTGGATTTCAATTTGAAGATCGCGAAGTCGAAGTCTGGGCGCCGATGGGATTTTCCGCAGCGGAACTTCAGAATCATGGCAGCCATTATTTGGAAGTAGTTGGCCGTTTGAAGCCAGGCATGACACTCGCGCAGGCAAACGCTGATCTCGGCACAGTTGCCGCCCAAATGCAAAAGCAATTTCCCGATTCAAATCGACGTATTGGCGCGTATGCAGCATCGTTGCGGGATCACCTGGTCGGAAAACTGCGCCAAGCGATTTTGCTGCTGATGACAGCCGTAGTGTTTGTGCTTTTGATTGCTTGTGCGAATGTTGCGAACCTTATGCTGTCGCGCGCTTCGGCACGCCGAAGGGAAATTGCCGTACGGATGGCGCTCGGCGCGGGTCGATGGCGCATCGTTCGGCAAATGCTGACGGAAAGCATTTTACTTTCCGTAGTGGCCGGAGGAATCGGACTGGCACTTTCGTTCGGAATTATCAAACTTCTGGCGACGCTCGTTCCGACGGCGCTTCCCGCGTCAAATCAGGTGGGGATTAATTTCGGCGTGCTGCTCTTCACGATTGGCGTTTCCTTCGCAACGGGAATTATTTTCGGCGTGGTGCCGGCGTTGCGAGTTTCGCGGCTCTCGCTGAATGACACACTGAAGGCAAGCGGAGGGCGCGGTTCAGTAGCGGCGGGCAGCAGACGCATGCGCGACGCGCTGGTAATTTTGGAATTCGCTCTGGCCATCATGCTTTTTTCCGGCGCGGGATTAATGATTCGGAGTTTTGTAGCGCTGCGTGGACTCGATCCGGGATTTCGCACCGACAAAATTACAGTTTTCCGCACGCAGCTTCCCCGTCCACGATACGACGACGCGGTGAAGCGCGTGGAATTTTTCGAGCAGAGTCTTGCGCGAATTGAAGTGTTGCCCGGAGTCGTTTCCGCTGGATATGTGTCATGGGTTCCGTTGACGAATTTCGGCGGAGCTACGGGTATTTCGCTTGAGGGAGCTGTGCCGCCTCCGCCCGGCGAAGCTTCGGTGAAAAATATTACGAACGTGCGTGAAGTGAATGACCACTACTTGCAAACTATCGGCGCGATGCTGAAACAGGGGCGCTGGCTTAACGCATACGACAAGGCGCAGTCTGCGCCCGTGACGCTAATTAACGAAACGGCGGCGAGCCGATACTGGGCAGGGAAAAATCCGCTTGGATTACGATTCAGGATCGGCGACGCGGCGAGCAAGTCGCCATGGATCACCGTTGTTGGAATTGTGGGCGACATGCATCAGGCTGGACTGGAGAAAGAGCCGCGTCCCGAAATGTATTTTCCGTTCGCGCAGCAGGCGAGCCTCGGATACAACCCACAGTACATCATCGTCAAGTCTGCGAGTGATCGCATGCAACTTTCGCAAGCCGTTCGAGAACAAATTTGGGCAGTGGATAAGCAACAACCCGTTGGCGCAGGATTTGCCTTAGCAGATTTGGTGGACGATCAACTCGCGTCACGCCGCACACAAGCAAATGTGCTCGGCGCATTTGCGGGACTGGCGCTGCTGCTGGCCGGACTGGGAATTTACGCGGTGATTTCATTTGCTGTAACGCAGCGCACTCAGGAGATTGGCATCCGCATGGCGCTGGGCGCGCAACCTGCAAACGTGGTGCGAATGGTGTTGGGCGAAGGGGTGCGGACAATGTTTATCGGAATTGCGATTGGGTTGATCAGCGCGTTGGCGCTGGCGCGGACAGTGGCGCATTTGCTTTACGGAATTGCGCCGTCTGATCCGCTTACCTTTGTTGCGGCGCCAACTATTCTAGCGGCGGTCGGATTGTTCGCGTGCTGGATCCCTGCGCGGCGCGCAACGCGCGTGGATCCGCTTGTCGCGCTGCGATACGAATAATATTTGTGATTCGAGGAATGAAATGAGCTGGACGCGATTTTTTCGGCGAACGAAATGGGATCAGGAACGCACGCGCGAGCTAGCCGCGCACGTCGACGCTGAAACGCATGAAAATATTTCGCGCGGAATGTCCCCCCGTGATGCCCGCCACGCCGCCGAAAGAAAATTGGGAAATGCCACTTTGATTCGAGAGGAGATATATCTCATGAACAGCATCGGATTCCTCGAAACGCTTTGGCAGGACGTGCGATTTGCTCTGCGCATGTTGCGCAAGAATCCCGGTTTCAGCGCCGTTGCGATTCTCACCCTCGCACTTGGCATCGGCGCGAACACTGCGATTTTCAGCGTTGTCTATGCGGTGCTCCTGAAACCACTTCCCTATCCACACTCCGAACAACTGGTGTTCGTGCCACAGGCGAAACCGTCCGATGGAATTAAGGAAACCGGCTGGGCGTGGCTGAACCTTGAAGAACTAAGAGAGCAGAACCATATTTTTTCCGAAGTAGCAGGCTTCGCGCGCCATCAACTGACCTTGACCGGCCATGGCGATCCGACGGTCGTAAACACAAATGTCGTCACGCCCGAATTGTTCGCGGTGCTCGATACGAAACCAATCGCCGGGCGCGGATTGCTTCCGCAAGACGGCAAGCCCGGCGCCGCGCCAGTAGTAGTTCTGAGCGAAGAATTGTGGCGCGGCCTATTCAACGCCGATCCGAATGTCGTTGGTACTTCGATTGGTTTAGATAAAAAATCATTCGCAATTGTCGGCGTCATGCCGACAACGTTCCGCTTTCCCGCGCTTACCGCAAATCAGCAAGTTTGGATTCCCGTTATTCAAGATCCACTATTCAGTCCGTTCATCAACGCTCGCGGGAGGCATTTCCTGGGTGCTATCGCGCGATTGAAGCCGGGAATTTCCGGCGCTGAAGCTCAAGCAGATCTGGATGCAATCAGCGCGAACCTCGCGAAGGAATTTCCTGCGCAAAATGTCGGCTGGGAAAGTCACATCGCGCCGGTGCAAGAAGACATTGTCGGAAGTTCGCGCTCAGCTCTTCTCGTGTTGCTTGGCGCTGTCGGATTGGTCCTGCTGATTGCGTGCGCGAACATTGCAAATCTTCTGCTGGCGCGTGCCACTTCGAGAGCCAGAGAAATGGCCGTGCGAGCTGCGTTGGGCGCCGGACGAATGCGAATCATTCGTCAGCTCCTGAGCGAAACTGCTGTGCTCGGACTTCTCGGCGGCGCCGCTGGAATCGCGATTGCTTACTGGGGCGTGCAAGCGCTCAGTTCAATTCTTCCATCGAACGCGAGTCCATTTGTTGCGCCGACTTTGCCGGAACTAAATACAATTCGCGTGGATAATTTCGTTCTTGGATTTGCGCTGCTGCTTTCCGCGCTCGCAAGTTTTGCATTTGGATTGGCGCCCGCGCTTTTCGCCTCAAATTCAAATTTGCAGACGAGCCTTCGCGAAGGCGAAGGACGTTCCGGTGAAAGCGGCGGACGGCGCCGCGCGCGCAACGTTCTAGCTTCAGCAGAAATTGCGCTCGCGATGGTGCTGCTTGTTTCGGCGGGTTTGCTATTACGCAGCTTCACCAAACTGACGGCAGTAAATCCGGGATACGTGGCAAATCACGTCCTGAAAGCAGACGTCTCTTTGCCACGATTTCAGTATTCCACGCCTCAACAATGGTCCGCATTTTCAGATCAACTGATGTCCCGAATCAAAGCTGAGCCCGGCATGCAAAATTCCGCGATTGTTGTTCCCGCGCCGATGATCAGTGCTGGCGTAAATCTTCCGTTCAATATTGTCGGAAATCCTCCGCCATCCGCGGGAAGTTCCAGAACGGCGGACTATGTTTCCGTCACGCCGGATTATTTTCACGTACTGGGAATTCCACTATTGGCAGGCCGCTACTTCGACGAACACGATGCGATGGCGGCTCCCCGCGTAACCTTAATTAGTGAGGCGATGGCGAAAGTATATTTTCCAAACGAAAATCCTATTGGAAAGCACATGACGTTCGCGTTTCCTCCCGATTCCGGTATCGATCGAGAAATCGTCGGCGTCGTGGGAAATATTCGCGACGTTGCATTAAGCCAAAATCCCGCACCGATGATGTACGTTCCTTTCCTTCAGTCGCCATTTTGGGGCGGCGCGGTGGTCGTGAAAAGCACACTCAGCTCTAACGAGGTAGCGGCCGCAATCCGGCGGGATGTTCGCGCGATTGACAAAGATTTGCCGGTCACCGATGTCGAAGAGTTGAGCGCGCTCGTAGACGCGTCCGCCGCACAGCCAAAATTTCGGACGACCCTGCTTGGTCTGTTCGCGGTAATCGCACTGATTCTCGCCGTCACCGGAATATTTGGCGTGATCTCATATTCCGTATCCTGCCGCACGCGAGAAATCGGAATTCGAGTCGCGCTCGGCGCTTCGCGCAACGCAATTTTACAAATGATTCTACGCGAGACGCTGACTCTGGCGGCCATAGGGCTGGTCGTCGGCATACCCTGCGCACTCGCAGCTTCTCGTTTGGTTGGACACATGCTCTTCAACGTATCGCCTAATGATCCAGCAACACTTATAGCCGTCGCGTTCCTGCTGGCGATCATTGCGTGTTTCGCTGGATACATTCCAGCACGCCGCGCGATGCGCGTTGATCCAATGGTAGCGCTGCGGCACGAATGAAGTTCGCCGCCCCTATATAAGGACTGATATGAGTTGGTCACGATTCTTGCGCCGGAAAGAATGGGATGAAGAGCGTGCGCTCGAATTGCGCTCGCACGCCGAAATCGAAGCGGACGAAAATATTTCGCGCGGAATGTTGCCGGACGAAGCGCGCCACGCGGCGAACAGAAAACTTGGAAATGCGACGCAGATTCGCGAGGAGATTTTCCACATGAACAGCATGGCATTCATTGAAACGATGTGGCAGGACCTGCGCTTCGCATTCCGGATGCTCCGCAAGAAACCCAGCTTCACAATTGCCGCGGTTCTAACTTTGGCGCTCGGCATCGGCGCGACGACCGCGATTTTTAGCGTGGTGAATTCTGTGCTGCTGCGGAAATTTCCATACAGCGATTCGGCGCGCGTGGTGGTGATGCACGAAACGAATCCGAAAGTTGGAACGGTCGCGGTGTCCTATCCAAATTTTCTGGACTGGCGCGATCAGAGCCACACGATGGCGCAAATGGCTTTCGCAGAGAACCTGGATTTTACTTTATCGGGAGTGAATCAGCCGGAAAGAATTAAAGGATACGGAGTCTCCTCAAATTTCCTTTCGTTGCTCGGCGTCCAGCTGATTATGGGCCGCGATTTTCTGACGTCGGAAGAAAAATCAGACACCGCACCGGTTTTATTGCTCTCCTACAAACTGTGGCAATCACATATGGGCGGCGATCCCAATGTTCTTGGACGAACCCTCAACCTCGATGGGCGGAGCTTTACAATCGTCGGCGTTCTGCCGCCGACATTTTATTTTCTCGATAAGTCGGAAGTGCTGACGTCGATTGGAATTTGGATTGATGCCCACACCATGCAGCGCGGCAATCGCGGGGACTCAGATGTTGTCGCGCGGCTCGCGCCGGGTGTCACCATTGATCAGGCGCGCGCGGAGATGAACGGAATCACCGCGCGGCTGGCGGAAAAGTATCCGATTGAGAATAGCGGCGGCGGAATGGAAATGACAACGATTCGTGATGAATTTGTGAGCGATACGCGGCCGGCGATTCTGGTGCTTTTCGGAGCAGTCCTGTTCGTTTTGTTGATCGCATGCGCGAACGTCGCCAATCTTTACCTGATACGCAGCGCGGAACGTTCTAAAGAAATTGCCGTGCGATTGGCATTCGGCGCGCGTCGCGGGCGAATCATTCGCCAGATGCTGACGGAAAGTTTGCTTCTGGCCGCGCTAGGCGGCGGGCTTGGAATTGTGCTGGGAATGTGGAGTCTTTCCGGATTGAGCCGCTTAATTCCGCCCGACACTCTGATGGGACTGGACATACGGATGGATGCGGGCGTTTTTCTATTCGCGGGCACGCTGATGGTCTTTGTGGCGATCGCGTTTGGGCTGGTGCCGGCGCTGCATGCTACGCGGCCGGACGTGCAGGAAGCTTTGAAAGAAGGCGGGCGAAGTTCGACGCCGAGTGCGAAGCAACATCGCGTCCGCGGCGCGCTGGCAATTGCAGAGACCGCGCTCGCGTTGGTGCTTTTGATCGGCGCGGGATTGATGGTGAAAAGCTTGTACCGCCTATTTCAGGTAAGCCCCGGGTTCCAGCCGGATCGCATTTTGACGATGGGGATTAATCTGACCTCTTCGCAATATGGGAAGTCGACAGCACAACTTCTATTCTGGCAGCGCCTTCTCGATCGCGTTCACGCCATCCCTGGAGTGGAATCCGCGGCCGTTGGAACTGTTGTGCCGTTCACAGGATCGCATAACCGTGCGGACATCACTTTTGCGGACCTGCCGGTTCCCGCGGTTGGAGAGTATCCGCATCCCGACTATCACGTGATCAGCGCGGACTATCTGAAGGCGCTTGGTCAGCCCTTGCTTCACGGACGTGAGTTCACCGAGAACGACAATGAATCGGCGCCCGCGGTTGGACTGATCAATTCCCGATTGGCGCAGCGGTACTTTCCAAATGGCAATGCGATTGGCCAGCGATTCGCATTCGGACATGGAGATCCGAAAAGTAAATGGTTCACAATTGTTGGAATTGTCGGCGACACAAAACTTTACGGCCTCGAAAATCCTTCGCGATTCGAGATTTATGTCCCCTACCGCCAGGATGCCGACGACAGTACGAGTATGACGCTGGCGATCCGTTCCTCATCCGATCCAGCCAGCCTGGGCTCAGAGGTCCGTGCCGCAATCGCCGAAATTGATAAGGACCAACCCGTGGTCCAGGTCGAGACAATGAAAGAACTGGTGAGCCAATCCGTTTCCACCCGTCACGCCACACTCATTCTGCTGGAAATGTTTAGCGCACTGGCCTTGCTGCTCGCCAGCATCGGAATCTACGGCGTAATGACGTATTCCGTCGCGATGCGCACGCATGAGATTGGCATCCGCATGGCCCTCGGCGCGCAGAAACGCGATGTGCTCCGAATGGTGGTTGGACAAGGCGCTCGGCTGGGTCTGGCCGGCGTGCTGATTGGAGTACTCGCCGCGCTAGCGCTCACTCGATTGCTTTCGAGTTTGCTTTTTTCCGTGAGCGCGATTGATCCACTAATTTTTATCTGCGTGCCCATCCTGCTGATTCTTGTGACGCTTGTTGCCTGCTACATTCCCGCTATGCGCGCCATGAAAGTCGATCCAATGGTCGCGTTGCGCTACGAATAGGGCCCCATTGCTGCGGTGTCCAGCGTGACCAAGCCGCGTTTGCGGCGTCTTATAGATTGAAACCTTCGGGCGGCGTACCTCGTAGTACGCTCACGGAGTCGAAATGAGGACGGCCTCTAATTGAACAGCCGAGAGGAGTGAGCCACATGGATGGAATCGGCTTCCTGGAAGCTTTAATTCAAGACGTCCGCTACGGCCTGCGAAACCTGCGGAAAAATCCCGGCTTCACAGCCGTGGCCGTACTCACTCTAGCGCTCGGAATCGGCGCGAACACATCCATTTTCACCATGATCAACGCGGTCTTGATGACGCGCCTCCCCATCGGCCATCCCGAACAACTCGAACTTCTACATTGGGTCGCACATTCAAAGGGCCCGTTCGTTTGGAATAGTTCGAGTTCGTACGGCGGTTGCGACGCCGTCGACTCCGGCTCATTCAACTCCTCCTGCTCGTTTTCCTTTCCTGACTACCAGAATTTCCGCGAACACGCGCAAAGCTTTCAGGGCATGGCCGCCTACGGCGGAGGCCTCGGCGTGCAAGTGGATATGAACGGTGCAGCGACCCGCGCAAATGGACAATACGTCAGCGGAGATTATTTCTCGGTGCTCGAAGTTCGTCCGGTGTACGGCCGAACGTTTACAGACTCGGACGACAAGCCCGGTGCCGAACCGGCCGTCGTCCTTGAATTCAACTACTGGCAGAAGCAATTCAGCAGCGACCCGAAAGTTGTCGGCTCCGCCGTTCTGCTCAATAGCGTCCCCTTCACAATCGTCGGGATCACGCCACCGGAATTTTTTGGAGTCTCGCCCGGCAGCCGGCCAAATTTCTGGGTTCCTTTGCACACGCGAGATCGCGTCGCAAGCAAGCCAGACCCGAAGAGATTTGAGGCGCGAACCATTTGGCTCTACTTAATCGGACGTTTGAAATCCGGCGCGTCCATCGAACACGCGAATGCCGAACTTCAAGTTTTGTTCCACGGCTCGCTCGCAAACGAAGCGTCCGCTGCTGCCCAGGCTCCAACAAAATACGAACTGGAACATCCAGGCAAGTCGATTGACTCCGACCTCAGCGTTTCACTGACCAGTGCCGAACGTGGTCTGGCCGGAATGCGCCAAAGATATTCCACTCAACTATTTGTACTGATGGGCGCGGCGGCACTGGTGATGCTGATTGCCAGCGCCAATATCGCGAACTTGCTCCTTGCGCGCGCCGCGGCACGCAGAAAAGAAATCGCAGTGCGTCTAGCAATCGGCGCGACACGTGTAAGAATTCTGCGTCAGCTACTCACCGAAAGTCTGTTGCTCGCGCTGCTCGGCTGCGTAACAGGACTGGTCGTTTCTTACTGGGCGACGAGAGGACTCGTTCTCGTAATCGTCTCGGCGAAAGCAACGCCAGCCCTGCTTGCGATGTTCCGTCCCAATTTGACGGTCTTCGGATTCGCAGTGGGAATCGCCACCGTTGCATCGGTCCTTTTCGGATTAATTCCCGCGCTCACCAGCACACGAGTTTCTCCCGGCGCCACTTTGAAAGCGGCCGGAAGCAGTGCAGGCGGCGCTGGTTCGGAAAGTCGGAATCGTTTGGGACGCACGCTCGTTGCCGTTGAAATGGCGCTGGCGCTCGTGCTGGTAATTGGCGCGGGACTTTTCCTGCGAACTCTACTTACTCTCGAATCGATCGATCCGGGATTCCGCACAGATCATCTGCTAACGTTTTCCGTTTCTCCTACCTCCGCGAAAATTCCAGAAGACAAGATGCCCGCACTCGGACAGGAACTGCAGCGCCGCCTGGCTGCTCTGCCTGGCGTGGAAAGCGTCACTTGGTCTTCATACCCGTTACTTTCCGGCAGCCTCTCGAACACCAGCGTGAAAATTCAGGAACATGCCGAGGCCGGTGAGATGAGCACAGACATAATGAATGTCGGTCCGCGATATTTTGACACGCTGAAAATTCCGCTGCTCGCGGGCCGTAGCATCACCGTCGAAGATTGCCGCAAAGATTTCCAGGCCGTTTGGGTGAACCATGCTTTCGTTAAGAAATATCTCGATGGCACAAACGCCGTGGGTCTGCACCTTTTGTACGACGACAAACCGATCGAAGTAATGGGTGTCGTCGGCGACGTGAAGTATTCCAGCGTCAAAGACAATTTCGAGCCGACGATTTACCCCGCGATGGCGGGCGGAGATTTTGCCTTCCAGATAAGAACCTCCGCTAAACCCGAGTCACTGCAAAACGCCGCAACAAAGCTCGTCGCTGAGGTAGCGCCAAATCTTCCCGTCCAAAATATGAGCACGTTGCAAGAAGGCATCGACGGCAATTTGGCCGCCGAAAATTCCATGGCGCGCCTCTCCACTGGATTTGGATTCCTCGCGCTGCTGCTCGCGGCAATCGGAATCTATGGAGTTCTCGCCTATTCCGTCGCCCGCCGCACCGGAGAGATCGCCATTCGCATGTCACTCGGCGCAATGCCCGGAAACATTCTCGGGCTAATCTTGAAAGAGGGACTCCGCCCCACTCTCATCGGCGCCGTCGTAGGCCTTCTCGCCGCATGGGGACTCACGCGCTTCGTCCAAAAATTCCTTTACGAAGTGAAGCCGCTCGACGCACCAACATTCGCAATCGCAACCGCCATACTTCTGTTGATCGCCACCCTGGCCTGCGCAATTCCCGCCCGCCGCGCCACGCGCGTCGATCCAATGGTCGCCCTCCGCAACGAGTAGGAATCCCCGGGAACGCCGATCTCCCGATCGGCGTTTTGGCACTTACGCATTACGTCTTTCATTCGAATTCAATTCGAATAACTTTCCACACGATTTCCGTAATCTATTTAGTACTCAGTACTATAGTTTTCTTGACAAATGTCGACAATCAGCGCTACCCTATATCGCAGCCTAAGTCGATCCGTCTAAATTGTAATTCCACCTGCGGCTCTCGCTTTCCCTGCCACGCTCAACTTCTTAAATTTGTGATTGGCGTGCAAAAGCACCAAAACAAACGACTTACATCCCGATCGTTTTCGATCGGAATAAGTCCTTTGTTTTGATACTGATGCTAAAATTGACCAACCTAAGCCATTTGTTTTGATACTGATGCGCGTAACGGGGGGTAGGGGGGTACCCCCCAGTTCTTTTCTTAAGCCAAAATAAAAAATGCCGGTCCCGAATCTTCCGGATCGGCGGTGTGCAGGTTAATCGGTGCACTCGGCATCTACATTGGCTGCCGTTGATGCGCGTTCCGGCGCTTTCGTCGCTGTGCTGCACGCTTGTACTGCATCCACTGCAAAGCTAAGATGCACGCACTACAAAAGCCACGCTGGTGGAACTTTTTTGCCGATATATACGTTCCATTAAGTGGAGGCCGAACGCCACCGTGGACGCGAGGCAAACAGAAAATTGGAACCAGAAGCTCAACTGGTCCAGCAATGCCTTCGCGGTGACGTTGCCGCGTGGGAAGAACTTGTGCGGCGACATTCGCGCCGCATCTTCAACCTCTGCTACCGCTTCACCAATCAGCGGCAGGAGGCTGAAGATTTATCGCAGGAAGTTTTCATGCGCGTTTACAAAACGCTTGGAAGCTACCGCGATATTTACGGAGCATTCGGCACCTGGGTTACAAGCGTCACGCGAAATCTTTTGATAGATCATTATCGCCGCACGCGGCGGGATCGGTTGACAGATTCAATGGAAGATGTAACTACACAAGTTGAATCGAAAGAGTCGTCGGGCATGCGGCCCGATCACTCCGCCGCGGTCACCGAACTCGGCGAGCATTTGCAAAAGGCGCTCGCGAAACTTTCGCCGGATTTGCGCGAAGCTGTTATCTTGCGAGATCTGGAAGGGCTGGATTACAGCGAGATTCGACTGGTGCTGGAAGTGCCGGAAGGCACCGTAAAATCCCGCATCAACCGCGGACGAATTGAACTGGCGCGAGTGCTTACGGAAATGGGCGTTCGGCCTAACTATAGGAATTAGAACTAATTAATTTTTTGGAGCATGCGATGAATTGGAACTGTGAACAAATCGAAGCGAGCTTAAGCGATTACCTGGAAGGCGCGCTTACGCCTGAAGAAGCCGCTCAGTTCGTGGCCCATTCCAGCACCTGCGCGCAATGCCAGGAATTGGTGGCCAGCGTCCGCGGACTGATCGGCGCGATGCACGCGCTCGAACCTGTGGCGTTGCCCGCAAATTTGATGCCCGCTATTTTGAATAGCACGCTCGGCCCGCGTCCGGCATCGAGCGGATGGCGCGCATGGTTTGGTTGGACGCGCGTTATTTTCCAACCACGCTTTGCATATGGCGCGCTAACGGTGCTTGTGACATTTGGAGTCGTTACTCAGGCGCTTGGCATTCAATTGCGTATGCCGACGGTTGCGGATTTGAATCCGGTGAATTTGTATCGCAGCGCGGATCGAACGGCGCATTTGGCTTACGCCAAGGGATCGAAGTTTGTCGGTGACTTGCGCGTCGTGTATGAAATTAAATCCCGGCTCGAACCTTCGGAAGATGAAACTCCGCAGAAAACTCCTGCGGCGGCGCCTTCTTCTCCGGGTCAGAGCAAAACACCTTTGAATTCTCCGCTGAATCACGCGGAGTCCGTCGAAAATTATTTAACCCGGCTTGCTTGCGGAGTTTGGATCGTGCCGGTAAGGAGCATGCCATGAAGTGTGCCGTTCATCCTGAAGTTGATGCAACCGGATACTGCCGGAACTGCGGCAAAGCATTGTGCACCGCTTGCTCGCGCGAAGTTCGCGGCATGATTTACTGCGAAGCGTGTCTGGCCGATATGGTCACCCGGCCGCAGACGGTCCCCAGCCAGAGCGGGCGCAGCCCCGCGCTCGCTACGATGATGGGATTCGTTCCAGGCTTGGGCGCGGTCTACAACGGCGAATACACGAAAGCCCTTGTCCACGTGTCCACCTTCATCGCAATTGTTGCGATTCTAGTCGCCTCCAATTCAGATGTAGTGCATACGATTTTCGGACTGGGATTGGCCGCATTCATCATCTACATGGCTGTAGATGCGAATCGCACAGCGAAAGCCAATTTAATGGCGCCAGCTCGGCCGGACACCGACGCATTGACCGTGAAGGGACGGGCGATCGGCCCATTTGTCTTGATCGCGATTGGCGTGATTTTTTTGCTGCAAAACTTTCACGCATTTGAGTTGGATAACCTTATTGATCACTGGTGGCCGTTGCTGCTGATTGCTGTCGGCGGGTTTTTGGTCTGGCAGCGAAGTGAAAGGCAATCGTAGAAATTCGGAGGAAGACCATGGCAATGCGATGCAACTGTCAACGCTGCTCGATTCGAGGGCTGATGGGTCCGGCGATTCTGATTACCATCGGCGTTTTGTTCCTGGTGCAGCAGACTCACTGGGCTTACCGTTTCGGCAGAACGTGGCCGGTGATTCTGTTGGTAATCGGCGGAATAAAGTTGGCCGAAGCCCTTGCTTCCGACGCTGGCCACAATTCGCAGCAAGTTCCGCCGCAAGGTCCACCGTTCCCGCCACAAGGACCGGGCATGGGATCGCAGCAAGGCCAGGGGCCGGGACAAATTCCGCCTCCACCACCACCGCTTAGCTGAGGACAGGGAGACTATATGGCATCCAACGATCCGCGCCGCCGTTCGATTTTTAGTGGACTGCTTCTAATTCTTGTCGGCGGTCTTCTCTTGAGCCATCAGTTTGGCGGAAGCCGCTCGGCGTGGGTAATTCTTGAGAAGTGGTGGCCGCTGATCTTCATTCTTTGGGGATTGGCCAAACTTTACGATCATTTCATGGCGCAGCGCTCCGGCCAGACCGCCCCGCCTACAATTTCCGCTGGTGAAGTATTTCTCGTACTCGCCGTCCTCGCTGTGATTGGCGGCGTCGGAATTTTTGACTGGGGCGAGAACCGTCCCAACCGCGGCGATATTTTTTCATCCATCTGGAATGAATCCTATTCATTCACGGAATCTGTTCCGGCGCAAACAATTCCCGCGAAATCGCAGGTCACTGTGCGAACTGCGCGCGGAAACATCACCGTGACCGCCGACGATACGCAACAAATTTCCGTGACGGCTCGCAAATCTGCCAATGCTGCGGGTGAAAGCGAAGCGCAGGAGCGCGTGAACCATGCGCATGTGACCGTCACCAAAACTGACAATGGTTTCTTGGTTGAGCCTCAGGGACAAAATGATTCGGACGGAACAATTGGCGTGGAATTGGAAGTTCACGTTCCGAAAAATATCACTGTCGACGCAAAGACCGATCGCGGAGGCGTTCAAATTTCAGGCATCGCCGGAAATGTAACGGTTGAAAGCCAGCATGGCGCAATTGAAGTGCGGCAATCCGGCGCGGACGTGAGCGTGGATTCCAGAAATGACTCCGACGATGTTCGCGTGGTTGGCGCGGGAGGAAATGTAAGAGTGTCCGGGCGCGGAGCTCAGGTGGAAATTTCCGATGTGCAAGGCGCAGTGACGTTGGATGGCGATTATTTTGGCTCGTTGAATTTCGCCCGTCTCGCAAAGGGAATTCATTTCATTTCCAATCGCACGGATCTGGCAATAAGCCAATTGACCGGAAGGGTGGATATTTCAAATCCCGGCGACATGGGAATTTATGATTCGACGGGTAGCGTAACGTTGACGACTACCAAGCGCGATCTGACTCTGGATAACGTGACCGGAAAAATTCAAGTGGACAACCACAGTGGCAACATCACCGTTCGCTATACGGATTCCTCCAAAAGAACCGCTGGAATTGACGACGCAATCCGGTGACATTGACGTTAGTTTGCCTGCCAAGTCTTCATTCGACGTGAGCGCACGCGCGGATAACAACGGCGATATCAGTTCAGATTTCAGCGAACTACAATCGAAAATTGACGAGCAGCGTGGAAATACGAGACTGGATGGAAGCGTGGGATCGCACGGGCCGAAACTGGATTTGCGAACCACTCACGCTACAATTCGGATTCGCAAGGGACAATAAATTTCTAGCGCGCGCCGTTCATCGCTCGATAACTTTTTCGAGCACATCGAAAAATCCGGGGAACGAAACATCGGCGCATTCCGCGTTCAATATTTTGCTGCCGCCTTCCGCGCCCAGCGCGGCAACAGCAAATGCCATCGCGATCCGATGATCTCCATGCGTTTCAATTTCCGCGCCGTGCAATTTTCCGGATGACTTTCCGCCGACGCGCAAACCATCCGGACGTTCCTCTACTTCCGCGCCCATCCTTCGCAAATTTTCCGCAACCACCGCGATGCGATCGCTTTCTTTCACGCGCAATTCTTTTGCATCTCGGATTTCAATTCCCTTTTCCGTGAATGGGCCAAGCGCTGCAAGCATCGGCAACTCGTCAATCAGTTGAGCAACTTCATCGCCCGAAATTTCACCGCCTTCCACTTGCGCGTGACGCACAGCGACATCGCCAATTAGTTCTCCGCCCGCTTCACGCACGGACAGTAACGAAATCGGCACGCCCCATCCTGCAAGCAAATCCAGCACTGCTGTCCGCGTAGGATTCAACCCGACATCGTGCAGCACCAAACTCGATTCCGGAAGAATCAGCGCCGCAGCAAGAAAGAAAACTCCCGAAGAAAGATCGCCGGGAACAGTCAAGTCCCTCGGACGAAGTTCCGCGCCACCAGTAACGCGCAAAGTCCGCTCAACACGACCAACGCTCACGCCGAATTCCTCGAGCGCAAGTTCTGTGTGATCGCGTGTGCGCACCAGCTCCGTAACTTCCGTATCGCCTTCCGCGAATAGTCCTGCCATCAAAATTGCGGACTTCACTTGCGCGCTCGGAACGGGCATCGTGTAATCAATGCCTGCAAGTTTTCGCCCATGAATTTTCAGCGGCGCAACACCGTGTTCACCTGCGTGAATTTCCGCGCCCATCTGCGTCAGCGGATCGATCACGCGCCGCATCGGACGCCGCTGAAGTGACGCATCGCCCGTAAGCGTTGAATCAAATTGTTGTCCGGCAAGAATCCCGGTGAGCATCCGCATCGTCGTGCCGGAATTTCCTGCGTCGAGTTTTCGTCGCGAGTGCTTCAGCCCATACAATCCCGCGCCGGTGATCCGCACCGCCGAATCCGTGCGCTCGATTTTCACTCCGAGCCGCTTCAGGCAATCGAGAGTGCTTTGGCAATCCGCCGCAGCGGAAAAATGCTCAAGACGGCTCGTGCCCTTCGCCAGCGCGGCCAGCATCGCATAGCGATGCGAAATGGATTTGTCACCGGGCAAAACAACTGGCCCAGAGATAGCGCGCGCAGGAATTATTTTTCGATTTGCCACGGAGGAATTCTAGCATGTCGCCGCGTTACGCCCATTTTCAAACGCTACGCAACCGAAATGCGTTGAAGCGCTTCTAATACAATGGGTGAGAAGAGGGTCTGCAGGAATCGCAACATTCCCGCAAGGAAGTGAAATGCCGTCCTTCGTTCGAGCGTAATATATTGTAGGAGGGCAACCACCATGACTCAGCCCATTAGCAAGAAGATGCGCCGCAGAAAACTTCGCCAGTTGTCTTTCACCGCTATTGGAATATTTTTGTGCGCGGCGCTGTCCGGAAGCGGTAGCGCGCAGCAAGCTCCCCCTCCCGCGTCGTCATCTACCACTGCGAATTCATCCAAGACCTCGAACCAATCCACTTCACACGACGACATGCAAGGTATGCCGGGAATGGACATGAGTCACGGCCAGATGACCGCCGATCAAATGGCGCAGCATGACGCCAACGGACAAATGATTCCGGGGCATCAGCACATGGGCCCGCACATGAAAATGAGCGCGAAGCGTCCTTCTACTCCGGATGATTGGGCCAAGGCTGACGAAGTTGTCACCGAATTGCGTGAAGGCATCGAGAAATACAAAGACTATCGCGTGGCGATTGCCGATGGCTTTGAGCCATTTCTGCCGAACCTGCCGCAGCCAATGTATCATTTCACCAGCGCGCGCAATGGTTTTCTGGAATCGTTCACATTCGATGCTTCGCGGCCGACTTCCCTGCTCTATAAGAAGACCGCGGGCGGTTACGAGCTGATCGGCGCGATGTACACGATGCCGGTGCGAGCAACGGAAGAAGAATTGAACGAGCGCATTCCGCTGAGCATTGCGCAGTGGCACTTGCACACAAATTTGTGCATGCCGAAAGCTGGTGGAGTTCAGCACGCCGACTTCACGAAATTCGGATTGATGGGCTCGATCACCACCAAAGCGTCATGCGACGCGAACGGCGGCAGATTTTATCCAATTCTATTCGGCTGGATGGTGCATGTATATCCGTTCGAGCCAACGAAAGAAAAGATTTGGGAGCAGTAGAAATTCTGAAGCGGCGCGGATAGAATAATTTAAAATTCAGCTTTTGCGGTTCAGTGAAATTTTATGAAAATAAAAACGTTTGGAATTTCCCGTTTTCGATTTGCGTTTGCGCGATTTGCCGCAGTGGCGGCGCTCCTGCTGGTCACGATGTCTGCATTCGCCGGACAGGCCGGCTCGCCGGAAATAATGCCGCTGAATCAGATAAAGCCCGGAATGAAGGGCGTGGCCTACACAATTTTCAGCGGCGATCAGATTGAAAAATTCGATCTCGTGGTGCTTGGAATTCTTCCCGACCTGATCGGCCCGCACGAATCCATCATTCTTGTGCAACTTGTCGGCCCGAAAGTTGAACATACCGGCGTTGTGGCAGGAATGAGCGGCAGCCCCGTTTACATTGACGGAAAACTTGTCGGCGCGCTTGCGTTGAAGTTTGGTTCGTTTACAAAAGAAGCGCTCGGCGGAGTTACTCCCATCGAAAACATGATGGAAGTGACGCCACCGGCCGCGCACGCACTGGTTGCCTCCGCGAGCAACGATTCCAACGCGAGCGATTCTGAAACGATCGCAGGAAATCAGCCGCGATACGAAATAAATTCCGGCGTAATGAATCACACCTCGTTGCTAGAGGAAGGCGCTGCAGCGCATCTCGGCGGCGCGTATCTGACTCCGATTGAAACGCCTCTGGTTTTCTCCGGTATTTATCCTTCGGTCCTCGCGCATTTCGCTCCGCAACTTTCTCAATACGGATTGGTTGCCGTTTCGGGCGGCGCGGGCGCGGTGCAACCTGACGACGCGAATATCGTTCCCGGAGACATGGTCAGCGTGATGCTCGTGAGCGGTGACATGACCGCCGCGGCGTCGTGCACCGTCACAGCGATTATTAAAGATAGAATTTACGCGTGCGGTCATCCGATTTTCGGTCTAGGTGACGTGAGTCTTCCTCTCGCGCGCGGACGGGTCGTCACTACGCTGTCGTCGCAGGATAGTTCGCAGAAGATTGTCACGA
This sequence comes from Terriglobia bacterium, assembly GCA_963840515.1. Classification (GTDB taxonomy): domain Bacteria; phylum Acidobacteriota; class Terriglobia; order Acidiferrales; family UBA7541; genus DASTCZ01. The sequence goes on along the minus strand of CAWIZI010000051.1, from coordinate 204,071 downwards.
CTGGCGGAATTATCGGCACGCTCACCGCGGATCGCCTGTCGGCAATCATGGGAACTTCCGGCACCGTTCCGAAAGTAATATCGATGGACATGAGTCTTCTAACGCCCGCTGGCGAGCACAAGTCTCACTACGAACTTGCTGACAATAAAGATCTCACTCCGCTGCTCGTCGGACTCGTAGCGCAAAATGGTTTGACCTCAAATAATTTTTACAGCGAGGGCAACACTCTTAAACTTTCCGGCGAAATCCAAATCGCTGGACATTCTTCCGTGCAATTGGAAAATATGTTCGCGCCCGGCGGCGCGCTTTTGCAGGACAGCGCCATCGCCGTTGGCACAGTGCAGGCGCTTTTCTCACGCATCTTCACAAATCCATACGAGCAACCCAAGATCGACCACATTTCGCTGAAGCTCGAAAGCATTCCAGAGCGGCGATTCACCGCCATCGAAGGCGCGTGGACGGATGCGACCGAAGTTGTGCCGGGACAAACCGTGCAAGTAAAAGTTTTGTTGCGCGCGTATCGCGGATCGGCTGAGCTCCGCACAATTCCAATTACGATTCCCACTCAAGTGGACCGCGGCGTAAATTTGCGAATCCTGGTCAGCGATTCTCTTGGCGCGGATCGCACATTACGCCCGATTTCTCCGCAAGCTTCCGCGGGACAGGCCGGCGGACTCGAGCAATACATTCGCATTTTGAATCGTGAACGCCGCAACAATCGGCTTTACGTTACGATTTTGCAACCGACTACAACTTTATTGCTGGAAGACAAAGAGCTGCCGAACGCGCCGCTTTCCGCTGTAAACGTTCTGAATCAGCGGCGCGGCGAGCCAAGTGCGACGATGCTGCGCGAATCTTTGGCGGGCGAATGGTCATTGCCGACCGAAGGCGTGGTTTCCGGAACCGTATCGCTTTCCATTCGCGTGAAATAATGTTTACAGTTCCGAAGCGCGGAAAAAACGCGCGGCATTTTCCGAAAGAAATTCCTGGAGAATACGAAAATGAATCGAGGTCCACGTAATCCCGGCTTGCCGCCGTAGGAGTACTAGCGGTCGTGGCCGCGTTTTTTGCCGGCTCCGCATTGCGCGCGGAACATACTCGCTTCTGGCGCCAATCGTCATTTGAAGAATTCGATAAAGGGATCGCAAAAGGCGTCGCGCTGCGCAGCGACGGGAAGCTCATGCTGGCTCCGCGATTTGAGCCGATGTCCGATCCAAATTCCGCGTTCCTGTGGGCGCTGCGCGCCGACTCCAAAGGAAATGTTTACGTGGCCGGCGGATCAAGCGCGAAAGTAGTTCGCTATGACTCCGCGGGTAAGACTTCCACTTTCTTTACGGCCGATGAACTTTCCGCGCAAGCTCTGGAAGTAGACGCGCACGATAATCTTTACGTCGGAACATCGCCGGACGGAAAGGTCTATAAAGTCACTCCGAGTGGCGAGAAGAAGGTTTTCTTTGATCCGAAGACAAAATACATCTGGGCGCTTGCGCTCGATTCGGACGGAACACTTTACGTCGCCACCGGTGACGGCGGAACCATTTTCGCTGTCACGCCCGATGGAAAAGGCGAAGTTTTCTATAAGAGCGACGAAGCGCACATCCGCGCACTTGCTTTCGATCATCAAGGGCAATTTGCTTGCCGGTACGGAACCGGACGGCCGCATTTTGCGCATTTCAAAAGCCGCGCCGCCGGCAAAAAGCCCGTCAGGGCTTCGTGGTTTACGAAACATCGAAAAAGGAAATTACTTCGCTGATCGAAGATCGCGCCGGCAATTTGTACGTTGCCGCGATTGGCGACAAATCACGCAATTCCAACACTACGTTTTCGGAATCGACGGAGATTTTGAATCCTTCGACGACGCTGGGCGGCGGTGAACCCGGCGGTGGTAACGTGTTTGTGCTTGGCGGTGTGCCGCAACAGCAACCGATCGGGCAAACTCCGTTTGTGCCGCTCTCGACGGCGAATGGCAGCGCGGTATATCGCCTCGCGCCGGACGGAGCTCCGCAACAACTTTGGAGTTCGCGCGACACTCTCGTCTATGCGCTGGGCATTGTCTTCCGACGGAAAACTATCTACTCGGCACAGGGAACCGCGGAATCGTAATTTCGCTGGACGGCAACAATTTATATACGACGCTGGCCAAAACGGAATCCGGCCAAGTGACGGCGCTGGCGCAAGGCGCGGCGGAAAAGTATTTATGTGCACCGCAAATCCCGGAAAAGTCTTTTCACTCGGACCCGGCGACGTTGGCGAAGGCACGTTTGAATCCCAGCCAATTGACTCGCGATTTTTTTCCGCTTGGGGAAGATTGGAATGGTGGGGCGAAAATTCCGGCATGTCCGCTTCCGGCCGCCCTCACGTTGAAGTGTATATTCGCGCTGGAAATACGGCGAATCCCGATTCCAACTGGAGCGCCTGGGTCGGCCCCTACTCGCAGAGCGGCCAGAAAGTTGACGCTCCCGCCGCGCGATTTGCCCAGTGGAAGGCTGTGCTTCGCAGCGGCAGCCCTTCGCCCGTGCTTTCGTGGATGAGCCTTTCGTATTTGCCGAAAAATGTTGCACCGCAAATTGACGGAATTGCCGTGCAAGATCCCGGCATCCGCATTCAAGGCCAGGGCCTTTCCGGAAATATTGGCGGAGGAGGAAATCAAGGATCGACGCGGCTGCGGCAGCCGGAAGTTTTCGGCGCGCCATCGCCTTCGTCGAGTTCCGGATTTAATTCCGGCGGACTACAGGATCGCCCATCCTCGCGTTTCGATTCAGGGCCCGGTCAGGGCACCGCGCAAAAAGGATTTCAATCGGTGCTGTGGAGCAGCCACGATGACAACGACGACGAACTTGTGTACCGGATTTACTTCCGCGGCGAAAATGAAAAGGAATGGAAGCTGCTGAAAGATAATCTTCACGAAAAATATTATTCGTGGGACACAACTTCCATGCCTGATGGCGCGTACTATCTGAAAATCGTGGCGTCGGATGCTCCGTCAAATCCGCCCGCCGAGGCGCTTGAAAATAGCCGCGAGTCTGAGCGATTCGTGGTGGATAACACGCCCCCGGAATTAGCAGACTTGAATTCAGGCGCAGGTGAAAACGCTAGCGAAACGCGCGTCCGGTTTACGGCAAAAGATTCAGCAAGCGCGATCGCGCGCGCCGAATATAGCCTGGACGCTGGTGAATGGACTCTTGTCTATCCGGCGGGAAGGCTCAGCGATGCGGTCGTCGAGAAATACGATATTCCGCTTCACGGGCTTGCCGCCGGAGAGCACACCATCGCGGTTCGCGTCTACGACCGATTTGAAAATGTGGCCGCGAGCAAAATCACGTTTCATTCTCCTACAGGCGGGCGATAGATTCGCCGTCCGTCTGTGACATAATGTCGCCGGGATTCTCGGAGAAACTTCATTGACCAATGATTTTCGGCCGAATCTGAATGACGTTCGCGAAGCGCAGCGCCGTATCGCTGCGCACATTCACCGCACGCCGGTGATGACTTCCGAATCCCTGAACGAAATATCCGGCGCGAAACTTTTTTTCAAATGTGAAAATTTGCAGGTCACCGGATCTTTCAAAATGCGCGGCGCCACGAACGCCGTATTTTCATTGACGCCGGAAGAAGCAGCGCGAGGCGTGGTGACGCCTTCCTCCGGAAATCACGGCGCAGCACTATCGCGAGCAGCGCGCAGCCGCGGAATTCCCGCGTGGGTCATCATGCCGAATAATTCACCGATGGTGAAACGCGCGGCGGTGGAAGCGTACGGCGGGAAGATTACCTTGTGCGAGCCGACAATAAAATCGCGCCAGGAAACCGCCGCGGCGGTTCAGCAACGCACCGGCGCAATTCTGATTCACCCGTACGATAATGATCTGATCATCGCCGGCCAGGGCACCGCTGCGGCCGAACTTCTCGAAGAAGTTCCCGATCTGGATTTCATCATCGCGCCTGTTTCCGGTGGCGGATTGCTTTCCGGCACTTCTATTGCGTCGAAAGGAATCCGTCCGCAAATTCGCGTGGTTGGCGCGGAACCGAAAAATGCCGACGATGCTTTCCAATCCCTGAAAGCCGGGCATATCGTTCCGCTCGATAGCTTCGACACAATCGCCGACGGGCTCCGCGCAAATCTTTCGCCACGAACATTTGGAATTTTAAGCAGACTCGTCGATGAAATTTCCACTGTCACGGAATCGGAAATCATCGCAGCGATGCGCCTTCTGTGGGAACGATTGAAAACTGTCGTGGAGCCTTCCGGAGCTGTTTCCGCCGCGCCGGTGTTGAATCGCCGCATTCGCGCCGAAGGCAAGCGCGTGGGCATTATTCTGAGCGGCGGAAATGTGGACCTGGCTTCCCTGCCGTTTTCCGTGGCGTGAAAACTCCGCGATTCGGTTTTTGATCTTGATAATTTAATTTACGGTCAGGCTGAGAGTAGTCGTCGCCGTAACATTTCCCGTACCGGTACCCGTAATCACCAGCGGATAGACGCCCACCGTCGTGCCGACTACTGGGGCGGGTGCGTTATCTGCGGTGATTCCGCATCCATTACTAATTGCCGTCGCAAAAAGCAATATCGCCGCGAATCCAATTGCTCGCCTTCGCGAATTTTTTCTCAGCAAAATAAAAAGTAGCATCATCAGCGACAGAAGCGTTCCACTCGCGATAACGCTCACCGGGGAGAGCGGAATCACAGGCCGCAAATTCCGCGCCGACGGCGCAGCGCTATTTGATGTGGTCACAACGCTGAGCGAAATCGATCCGCCGGCTACAACGCTAGGCGCGGCGAACGTGCAAGTCGAAACGGGCGGGCATCCTGCAATCGAAAATGTGACTTGCCCGCTCAGCGGCGGACTAAGCGTGCTAATCGTGAATGTCGCGGTCGCTCCCGCAGTAATCGACATTGAGGAAGGCGACGCATTCAGTCCCGCCGGAATCGGCCCGCTGAAATTGAACACGGTATTTCCTCCGCATTCCGCGGAATTCGTTCCAGCTGGCGGACAGAGCGTCGTATCAAACGCCGTCACCATGAAATAATATGTGGTTCCCACCGTAACGGCGATCTGCACCTGCGATTGTTTCACCGTGGCCGAAACATCATTGTTGCAGGCGACGTTCGTGAAATTTCCCGCTGTGCCGGTGTAAACGGAAAGCACCGTATCATACGAACTCCCAAGAGTAGTGATGGTCGCGTTCCCCGCTGTTCTCGCGGTGTATTGCCACCACACGGATTTTCCCGTCGGGTTTTGACTCAGTCCCGCCACGCACGGCGGAATCGGATCCGTCGCCTCGCTCGTCGCCGAGGAATTGTCCACCGTGCTGGTAAATATCGCGGTGGTTACTGGAATCGCGTTTGCGAAATTGTCATTCACTGGTGGCGCGGCGCTATTCACCGTGAACAAAAGTTGTGGCGACGCAGCTCCTCCGCCGGGCGGCAGATTTGTCACTCCAATAAAAAATTGTCCGCCGGATTGCAACAACGTATGCGACAGCGTGGACGTGATTTGAGTTCCACCGGCATTCACGACGCTGCCGGTCACGCCTGCGGTGGAATTGTTGAACGTAACCTGCGCATTTTGATTGAAGCCCGTCCCCGTAATTGTGATCGGCGTATCGGAAGCTGCGGCATTCACGGAGGAAGGCTGCACGGCCGCCAGCGTCGGCGCGGAACCTGAAACGATCAGCGAAAGTGTATTCGTCGTGTTCGGCGCAATGCTGGAATCGAAAACGCTAACAATTGCCGTGCCCGGCTGCGCGAGCAAACTCGGCGCAATCTGCGCCGTAATTGTTTGCGTCAAAGTATTCACCTGCACGCTCGTTACGCCTGTGGACGCGCCGTTCCATCGCACCGTCGAATTCGCCGTGAATCCGCGGCCATTCAACATCACAGTAAGTGAGCTCGCTCCCGCGTCCGCAGAAATCGGATTGATCCCGCTGAGGGCAAACGTGCTGGTGCCGGCCAGCGCAGGCAGCGAATAATCCCACGCGCTGCGGCCGTGAGTGGCGGCGCGCAAAGTGCGCGATTGTTCATGCAGCGCCACCGAAAGCACCACGACATTTGGCAGACCCGCGCCCATCGTCGCCCAGGTCGCTCCTCCATTCGTGGTCACAAATATTCCAATGTCGGTCGCTGCGTAAAGTGTTCCACGCGTGGGATCGTCGGGATCTAACAGAACGTCATTCACCGGAGTGTTCGGCAGATCCGTTCCCAGCGGAGCAGCGCAATCGGCGGTGTGGCAGCCGACATCGTTCCATCTCGTGCCACCGTTAATCGTTTTGAAAATATGCCCCTTCAAATCAGTCGGAGCGCCGGAGACCGAAACATCAATCGAAAATCCGGAAAACGCCGCGTACGCAGTTTTGCCGGTAACGTCCGAAGCGTCGGCAATCACTTTTGTTACCGGACGCGCGGGCAACGCGCCGGAAATGTTTGAGAATGTGCCGCTCGCGCCAGCCGAAACATTCATGGCAACTTCCACGGTTCCATCGTCCGCGCCGGAATATAAGTTGTAAGTTCCGCCTGAAAGTGGCGCGAATGCTACAGAAGTGACGGCAAGTCCATTCGCGATTCCTCCACTCGTCAAATCTCCCGACGCTGCATTCCACGTGGCTGCTCCGTCGGTCGTCTCAAATAACCGGTACGTCGCAAAGTAGAGATGTTTGCCGAGTTGCGGATCGGAAACCAGCGGAGGAAACGCCGCAAGCGGATCCTTCGTGCCATTTGACTGAAGGCCAATCGTGCTTGAGCTTGCCAGCAAATTAAATGCGCCGGAAATTCCGCTGGTTCCGGATTTGTAAATCTGCGCGGATCCGGAAGATCCAGCGCAACTTAAATAAACTGACGACTGATCATTCGCATCCACGACAGTGAAGCCGCCGTCGACGCACGTATTCGTTCCGGTCCACGCAGCCACACCGCCCAAATTCTGATACTCCTGACTTCCGTTGCTCTGCGTGCCGCCAAATGCCAGTCCAAGATTCGCCGGATGAATCGAAAATCCCGGATTGAATTGGGTTATCGCCAACTCGCTATTTAAATCGGTCCAAATTTGCGAACCCGCAACAGTGGCCGGATTCGCGGCGTTCGTTGAACTCCAAACACCGCCATCGTTTCCGACATAAAGTTTCCCGCCCGTCACGGTGAAAACAATCGCGTGCTGATTCGCGTGAAGAACAGTCCCGTCCCCAACCACCGAGATATCGCCAAATGTCTGTCCACCATCTGTAGATCGCAGCAAAGTTGTGCCGGCGGGCGTAGCAGTTCCCGCCCCGCCAAAAAATACTGTGTTGCCCGTCGCGTCGGCAGGATCTACACCAATCACGAGATCGTAGGAGCATTGCGCCGTGCAAAAATCGGAAATTGCATTCAGTTGCGTCCAAGTGGCTCCGCCATCGGCGCTTCGATACACACCCAGCAGCGAATTGGATCGCGTATTCGCGTCAGAAATTCCGGCGTAAAGAACTACCTGTCCGCCAACAAGCGTAGGAGCCGCGGCAATCTCGATACGTCCCAGTCGGAACTGTGACGCCAATCCCGCGCCGGGTACTCGCGCCCAAGTTTGCGCCGAGCAAACTTGATCGGCGTTGTGCGACACATAAATTCCGTTGGTCGAATCGCCGCCGTAATCGCCGAACGCCGCGTAGGCCGTGGTCGAAGAAACATAAAGCACCGATGTAGCCATCGCCGTCGTTGTCAGGCCGGTCGGATTGATGCGAGACCATGTTGTCCCGCTGTCGCCTGTGCAATAAACTCCGGGCTGTCCAACGGTTCCGCTGACGCCGCTGCCAGTGAAAATCTGCACTCCGGCAATCAACATTTTCGGATTCCCGGGATTTACGGCAAGTGAACTGATTCTCGCGCCGCCTCCGGGAATAAATCCGGAACTGAAGGGCCCCACGAACGGACACGCAGGATTACTGAACGCGGTTCCCTGGCAGATCTGCGCCCAAGTTTGTCCGCCGTCGAGCGATTTCAGCACGCCCGCGCCGTAGTAAATATCCACGCCGGTGCCGGCCTGCTCGCCGGTGGCGGCGTAAATCACTCGGTGCTTCGCGTCGAGACTGTTTGTGGGATCAATCGCAATCGCCAGTGCGCCCATCGCCAGCGACGCCTGCGAATCCGTAAGAGATTGCCAGGTTACGCCGCCGTCGGTGGTCTTCCACACCCCGCCCTGCGCCGCTCCGATAAAAACAGTGTTGCCCGTCGCATCGGTCGGATCAATCGCAATGGCTTCCACTCGCCCTGAAGTGTTGCCTGATGATCCCGCAAAACTTCCAGAAGTGGGCGCGGACGGCTGCGGCCCGATCGGACGCCACGCGCTAGTGAATGGCGCCTGCGGTGGTTGCGAGAGTGGACGCGTAGCGGAGCCGTCCTTAACCTTCGCGTCGACCTGTGCATCTTGCTGCGCAACACAAGCGAACGAAAGTACGAAAGCAAATGTGATCGCAGCGAAAATTCTTACGAAAATAAATATATTACTCCCACGATTCCTGAGGGTTGGCATATTTTCTCCAGAACAAAAAAGAGGTACAGCCTAGGGGGCGGCATCTCGGATGCCACCGGTAGGTTTAAGTTGGCGGTAGTCTAATACAGGCGGGAGTTACTTACAAGCAGACTAACCGGCGAACAGAGAATCGCGGAATTTTTCAGTGCCGACATGCTTCCTTCAGTGAAGAGAGCTTTATAAAAATTTCCGGATGGCCAAGTGAAAATTACCTGGCCACCCGGAAATTCAATTCAGTTTATTGCAGAACAAACGTTATCGTAAAAGTCTGCTGCGATGTTCCGCCCAGGGCGACCGTCGTGACGGTATAACTTCCTGGCTGCGTTCCGGTATTTGCAGGAGGCGTCGTGCCGCCGCCTCCGCCACCGCATCCAGCGCAAATACCGCCGGCTATTAACAGCACCAATCCAGCAAACACAAGACCCCGCCGCTTTCGCATTGACGGGATCCAGAGCAGGAACAATCCGCACGCCAATGTTGCCGCCGCAGCGCTGCTGGGAATCAGCCATCGCGGATTACCTGGCCTGCCCGCAGGCTTGAATACCGCGCTCGCCGCCGTCGTCGTGCAAGTGAGCGTCAAGGTAGTGGTCGGAGTAGCCTGCGTCAACGTAGCGGTCGTTATCGACTGCAAGATCCCATTGAAGCTGCAGACTGGCGGTGAAGTTTGCGTTGGTCCCGATACGTTTGGCTCAGACAAAGTAACGGCGAACGGGAAACCGGAGGTGGCGGTCAGGGTGATTCCCACGCTCCCAGATTGCCCCGGGGTAGACGCGGAAAACGACGAAGTGGCCGGCGTGAGAGTGTAAATGCCAGCCACGACAAACGACACGGCGTCCGTGACTACCGTAGCGCCGCTCGTGCCCTTCACCGTAACGCCAAACAAAGTCCCGGCTGCCACCGTGGAAGTAACTGTTACCGAAAGTGTCGTAGTCTGCGAAGCTCCCAACACGATTGAATTTGGGCTCATCGAACACGTGGGTGCCGTCGTGGCGACGGGGTTCGTGGCGCCTACGGTGCACGTTAGCGCAACCGTACCGGTAAATCCATTTGTTGGGGCTACGGTGAACGCCACCGTTTGAGGAACTGCCGCACCGACACCGATACTGTTCGTCGATGCGCTAAGAGTAAAACTCGGCACAACAGGAGCCGTTACCGTGACGGTCACCGGCGTAGTAACCACAGTTAATCCGCTCGTTCCCGTAACCGTAACCGTGTATACGCTCGCCGATGTCGTAGCCGTCGTCGCAACCGTCAGCGTAGAAGTTTGCGACACGCCCAAGACAATCGAAGGCGCGGTGAATGAACACGTCGGCGTAGACGTAAGATTCGTTGGAGCAACGCTGCAGGTCAGTGCAACCGTTCCGGTGAATCCGCCTGTCGGTGCAACGGTAATCAGCGACGTGGCGGGATTTCCAGCGACAACAGTCGGATTGCTCGCCGAACTCACCGTAAACGTCGCCGCAGCGGTCGTCGCCACAGTGACCGCTGGCGATGCCGGTGACGCCGTATAATTTGTATCTCCAGAATACGTCGCAGTAATCGACGACATGGCCGTAATTTTCGCGGTTGTAAGTGTGGCCTGTGCACCCACAAAGCTAACCCCGGTGTTCCCGTTACCCGCTATGGGGATCGCCACCGCGGGTGCCGTGCCGAGCAGCGTACTTCCAGCAAAAAACGAGACGGTTCCGCTCGGCGCATTGCCGAAACTGGATGTAATCACCGTCGCCACCAAAGTGAAATTTGTGTTCGCGGGAACGCTCGTAGGAGAGGTCGTGATCGCCGACGCCGTAGGCGCCTGCGTAACGACAAACGGTACGCCAACGGACGTGCTGGCGTTATAACTTGCGTCGCCCGCATAAGAGGCCGAAAAGTTGTGAGTCCCGGTGCCAAGAGCAGGAATCGTCAAAGCAATGTTGTTGTTCCCTGGGAAGTTAGCGTTCGGAGCGTTGTATTCCACATGGCCGTCGCTGTTCAGGTTCAGCACGACCGGGGTCCAGCCGGGAAACGTATCGTTTAGCGTTACTTGTCCGGTAGCTGTTTCAAAACCAGAGGATGACCCGTTGATGTCCGTGCGAATCGTGAGACCGCTCCCGTAAGGTGCACTCGAAGCCGAGACTCCTCCGAAAACGGTAACGGTGGCAACGCTTCCTTCCGGCGCGACATGTACCTGGATAGGCGTCAACGAATCACTGGCACCATGGATGCCGTCGCCAGCGTAATGCGCGGTCACGTTGTACGTGCCTCCGACCAGTTCCTGCGTGGTAGCCCCGGATATCGATCCGTTGCTGAGGGGATAAACGTCCGTATTCCCGCTCACGGCGTCGAACCGATCGACTCCTGCGGTGTTGGTGCCGCCTAGAAAGCAGTTCGGAGTAGCTGTCTGGCAGGTTCCAATCAGCGACGCATTGCCGCTTATGGCAGATCCGCCCGTAACGGTGATATTCGACGTGACGGTAGCCCCATGCACGATAGAAACGCAGCTTGTGATGCCAGCGGGTGTGCCAGCGGGACAGGTTGAAAGCAGCGGCGACATCGTAAGAGTCGTCGAAGTCGGCGTAAAAGCTCCCACTGCGGCAGGCCAACCGTTCACTAGATTTGCCACGTTCACTGAACCAAGGCCGGTCGCCAGATCGTACCCGGATGTTGAACTGAAACCGACCGCGCCATTCGCAAAAGGAGGATCGTTCTCAGTTACCAGGACACCGACGTTCTGTGAATTTGCCGTGGTATTGCTGCAGTTGAAGCTGGTGGCGATGCACGGCTGAGAATTATTGCCCTTCGAGACGTCATTGAAAACGCAATTTGAGGCAGGGATCAGTGAAGAATTGCAGGATGACTCGGTTTGCGCCGCCGACATTGGGTAAAGCACAAAGTTGGCGTTGCCCTGCCGGCCCGATTTTCCATTGGCAACCATGTTCTGATTGACTAATGCCATGATCGCCGAAAAAGTCGGCGCCGCTGCGGAGGTGCCGCCCACAGGAATAAACGAAAACCCCGAGCCACCGTTTACACAATCCCCGCCGAGATCTGATTCACAAACCACGTAAAAACTGCCACTGAGAAGTCCGAGTGAAGAAAAGAGCGATATGTCCGGGATATCCCGAACCATGTCATTCGGCACACCGCTTCCGGTCTGCCAGGAAGGCTTCGCATACGATTCGGTGCAATCGCCGAATTCGTCCTGAACCGGACAATTGCTCTGGCCGCCGCCAGCGCCCTCAAGTACCAGCAATGGCGAAGACGAACTTAAGGTTAGCGCGTTGCAACCGGCAACTCCGGGCTGACCGCAACTGTCATTCCACGTTGTTTCGGGAATGTAGCCCTTGGCGGTACGAAGGTTGGCACCGCTGGTTGTATTCCAGAAATTCTGCGGGTAACCGGCCGCCGTAAAATCGAAATCTGTGCCACCGGCAGCGACGTTGAACGGCGTCGAAGCAATTCCGCTGACAGTCAGGCCATTTTCCGCCACGTCCAATCCACTTCCATCGTCGCAGGAGGCCGAACCTGTATCTCCCGTCGATATGGTTACGGTGATTCCTTGGGCAGCAGCCTGCGCCCACAAGTCTGAGTAGAACTGATTGCCAGCATTTCCGAGATTGAACTCACACGCGCCGAAGCTCTCGTTAAGAACGGGTGCGAGGTTATAGTCAACGATGCGCTCGGCGGCCAGATCGATCCCGGCGGACGTTTCAGTATCCGCGGCAACCACAAATAGAATTTGCGCGTTTGGCGCGATAGCCCCTGAATACTCAACGTCCAAATCTCCTTCAAGCTCATCACCGTTTATTCCTGGATCAGCTCCATCGCGAATGATCTGCGGGGCATTCGTGGCGCCTCCCGTCGGCAGACCAAATAGAGTGCGGAAATTAAGTATGTCATCGGCCGTGCAGCCTGCCGGTAAGGGCGATCCGGTGCAAATGTCGGAATCACCGACGACGGCAATTGTCTGACCCGTGCCGGCGGGTGCGCTCCCGACGGTTGCGGGAACGTTATAGATAGCGTTGAAATCGGCAGGTCCGACTCCAAAGCAATTCGTAGTTGAAGGCAGCAAGGTACCGAAACCCTGGGGACATCCCGTCACGACAAGCGGAGCGCCCGCACCGCCGCCGCTCACCGTAGTACGTGTCGCGGCGCCGCGTTTTTCAATCGTCGCCTTCTTACCAAAATTGTTCAGAGTGTTCACGCCCGTGATTACCGGCGTCAGCGCCGCCGGAATTGTCGGGTCGCTCGCATTCGCCCAGTGATCCTGACCCTTCACTGTGTACTTGTGAATTTGCGTCTGAAAAGCTTCGTGCACCTGACCCGCGGTTCCGGAAAACTCGATCAGCATCTTCCCGGCCGCCACTCGGGTTACCGTGAATCCGTGCGTCTGTAGCCACGACGTAACGGCTTGAATATCGCTATCGGCTACTCCGTACTGCTGGCCGAATTGTTCCGGCGTAAGCCACTGGTGGAAATTTGGCGAGGATTTACTTTGCTGGCCTTCCATGAATGTCTTCAGCGCCGCTTGCTGATCCGGACTGCGCTTCAAAACCAGCAGCATTCTTTCCATCGGCAACGAATCTGGCGCCACGCCCGCTTCATTCTTCCCGTTTGCCAGCGGATGCGTGTTTCCTTTCAGAGTTACGCGGTTACTTTCGTTCACGGCTTGCGTCACTCGCGCGACGCTTGTTGTCGGCGCCACCGTGGCGGCCGTTTGCGCGGAAAGATTTGCGGAGCAAGTAATCAAAATAATTAAGGCGAGCGCAACACCAAGAATCTTCGACGAAGTGAATCGCATTAAATTCCCCCAGTGCATCCGATTAGTTTTGTAGTAGGAACTTCTTTTCGCACGACCCTAATATTCCGGCCCACATCTTACCGCCACTCGTCATTTATTGATGAAAATCAGATGCAATATCTTGCGAAAGGGTTCCCCAGAGTCTCAACTGTACTAACTCGTCCGCCCCATTTATAGCCGACACCCTTACACACAAACTACAAACACTCGAAAAGGGAGAAAGTTGCAGAATAGTATTTAATTAATCTTGAAGTAATGCCAATTTGCTGGGAGAGCCGATCAGGGGGAATAGAGGAGCAAGGCAGTAAAATTTGCCGGAGACCACGCACTTCTCATTCGGGCTAGAGCGCTAGCCGTCTATCGGCTTCCAATCCGAAGGTGGAAATGAGATTCGCCAAAAATTATTGGAAGGACTCACAAACTCAACAGGGATCAGGTACCCTTCAGGCGAACTCTGCGCCTGCCGCGTCACGCGCCCGGCAATACGCTCTCTGGTCATCTTATGTTCCAGATCCAGCGCCGTCTCCGCGGGAATACTCTCCGACGCGCAGATCATCGCGCCGTGAACATTCACCGCCACCGTATGCGCCTGCAGACTAACCTCTTTGCCATTCAGCGTATATCGAACCACCACTCCGACGCGCATCATCACGCGCTGACTGCGCCGCCGGTCGTCCGTTGCCACCACGCTGCTACGGCCTAAAGGAGCATTCTTCTCGACGGGTTTTGCCGCTTGATTAGGCTTAACAGGTATGCTCAAAGTTCCAGCCCCCAGAAATCCATCTCAGGCTCGATCAGTTCAATTCCATACTCCCAACCTTCCACACGCTCGTTGCCTTTCCAAACAATCACTCCAGCGTTCGAGCGAAGATTGGCCCGATTCACGATTTCCAGTTGCTGTTCGACGGAAAATTCTCTTGGAATTACCGCGAGGCATCCGTATGGCCCAACCACGCGCGTATGCACTTCCAACGTGCCGGGACCCAAGTCCGCGTGCCATGCAACGCTCACCGGCACACGCGAATTGACGCGCACTCCCCGCCGCTTACTTTGGAATTTCGCTTCTTGAGTGACTTCGCGAGAAACTGACAATTTTCAACTCCCAACAAGCCCGGTTCGTCACCGCGGGTACTTGCATCGCCGCGGGCAGGCTCTCCACTTCAACATTTGTTCTTATTTGTGATGCTAGTCTTCGGAAGTTGTTTGCGTCAATGGTACCAATTGTCCTAAAGGACAGGGGGCGAAGAGAAAAGAAGTACAGCTATACAATCTTAGGCGGCGTCATTTTTTATGCGCATTCCGCCCAGCCAGATTCGCGCAAGCGTCTTGCTCACCAGACGATCGCTGTAGTCCGGATATTTTCCCGGCCCCAGAAGGCTGTGCATAATATTGTAGTGGCCCACCATGCCGATAAAACTGCGCGCTGCCAGCAGCGGATTCGTCGTGCGAAATTCACCGGCGCGCATTCGTCCACGGATATATTTCGCCAGCAAATCCCAGTACACCGTTGTGTATGTGCGGAAGAATCTCTGCGAAAGCGAATGCCGCTCCAGCGCGCTGAACAAAAATAGGCGGATAAGCGTCGGGTCACGCCGCGATCGTTCCAAAAGACCTTCGGCGACCGCGGCGAAAAACTTCTCATCCGCCTCGGGCTTACCGTTGCTTCGGACGCGCTCCGAGATCAAGGCTTGAAGAGTTCCGCGGTTATTTCGCTGGCGGGACAATTCATCCAGCACGGCCCAGTACAGCGCTTCCTTGCTGCGGAAATGGCGAAACAAAATCGCCTCGTTCACCTGCGCCTGATCCGCAATTTGCCGCGTGGTGGTTCCACGGAATCCCTGCTTCGCAAATAGCTGGCGCGCCACGCCCAGGATCTGTTCGCGCCGGTCCGCTGCTGAAACTCGCTTTCGTTTGATTGCCATGTAAGTATCCGCTTACCAACGCCCTCATTTTTTCAGAGCAGGCAGCGGATGTCAACGCCGGATAATCTATAACGTGGAGCCTGTTCGGAGCAATGCTGCGCGCGCCGATCCGCGCAGCGCGGTATTTTCATTCAGGATTACCTGCACAGGAACTGCTTCCAGCAGCGGCTTCATCCGTCCTTTGTCCAAAAATGCCTCTACGAATATCGGTTTCTGCAGAAAGCTCAGGATTTTCGGCGCAATTCCTCCACCGATGTAGATTCCGCCGGTGGCCAGAAACTTCAGCGCAAGATTGCCCGCTTCGGCGGCATATATCTGCACAAAGATCTCGAGCGCCTCAACACAAAATTCGCATTCATCCGTGAGCGCCGCCTGCGAAATTGCCGCGGCCGGATCGCCGTGGCGCATTTTTTCCACGACAGAACGAGTCTGCTCGCCTCTTCCCGTATCACGAAGAAAATCGTAGATATTCACCAGCCCGGGCCCGGAAAGCGCCCGTTCGCAACTTACGTGCCCAAACTTTCGCCTCAAATATTCAAACAGTTCGCCCTGCACTTCGCCTTCGGGCGCAAAACTTGAGTGTCCGCCTTCCCCGGCGAACGGCCGCAGCGCCGCTCCGTCAAAATACATTCCCGCTTCGCCCAGTCCGGTGCCCGCGGAAATCACGGCGGCGTTTCCCCGCGCATCCGGAATTCCCTTCATAAGAACGGAGAAATCCGTGACGGCTAGGGTTGCAATGCCGTACGCATTCGCTTCCAGATCATTTAGCAAGTCAACGCGATCGAGTCCACATGCCGCCGCCAGCGTCACCGAATCCACGATCCACGGCAAATTCGTGGCCACGCATTTGCCGTCGCGCACCGGCCCGGCAACGCCGATCCCCGCAAGTTCCGGCTTCGTCTGATTTTCTTTCAGGAATTCCGTAACAATATCTTCCAACTTGGAATAATCGTGGCTGGGATAAATCTTTTCGGTAACTAAACTGAAGCTCTCTCCCCGCGCTTCCATCAACGCCATTCGCGCGTGCGTTCCGCCAACATCTCCCGCAAGAATCACTTTCGCGCTATCCACGGCGTTACTCATTGCTCCAAGCGCGGCCTCGTCCTTCCTTCGTCAACAAATCGTCCGCAGCTTGCGGGCCCCACGAACCCGCCGCATAATTCGGGAAATCCTTTGGTGGACTGGCCTTCCACGCATCCAATATCGGCTGCACCACGCCCCACGCAATTTCCACAGTGTCGGCGCGCTGAAAAAGCGTCGCGTCTCCGGTCATCGCGTCATACAACAAACGCTCGTAGCCCGTGCTGGGTTGCGCCTTGAAATAATCCGTATATCGAAAATTCATGTCCACCGGCTGCAGATTCACAATCGGCCCGGGAACTTTCGCGTTGAATCTCAGCGAGATTCCTTCCGTCGGTTGTATGTGCAGCACCATTTGATTCGGAGTCAACGGCCCATTCTTCACTTGATGAAACAACATCAGCGGCGCGCGCCGGAATTGAATCACAATTTGCGTCACGCGATCCTTCAGCCGCTTTCCGGTTCGCAAATAAAATGGCGTGTCCGCCCAGCGCCAGTTTTCAATTTGCAGTTTCATAGCAACGAATGTTTCCGTGTTGGAATCCGGCGGTACCTGCTCCTCGTTCCGGTAGGCCGGGACTTTTTTCCCTTCTTCTTCACCTGCCCCGTATTGTCCGCGCACAACTCGCGCCCAAACCTCTTCCTGGCTCATCGGCGGCAACGCGCGCAAAACTTTCGTCTGCTCCTCGCGCACGATGTTCGCGTCAAACGAACTCGGCGGCTCCATCGCCATCAGCGTGACCAGTTGGAACAGGTGATTTGGCACCATGTCCCGCAACGCTCCGGCCTCGTTGTAATAACCTCCGCGCAACTCGACGCCCACCGTTTCGGCCACCGTAATCTGCACGTGATCGATGTACCGGCGATTCCAGATCGGCTCGAAAATTCCATTGCCGAATCGCAACGCCAGAATGTTCTGCACCGTTTCTTTGCCCAAATAATGATCGATGCGGTAAATCTGCTTCTCTTCCAGAAGACCCAGCAATTCCTTGTTCAACGCTTTCGCCGATGCAAGATCATGTCCGAAAGGCTTTTCAAAAACGGCGCGCCGCCAGTGGCCTTCGGTTTCCGCCGTCAAGTCCACACCTTTCAGTTGGCGTGTGATCTCACCGAAAAATTCCGGCGCAGTTGCCATATAGAATAGATAGTTTCCGCCGGTCTTCCGCTCGCCATCAACCTTGGTCAGCAAATCTTTCAGCGGACCAAAAGTTGCGGTCTGATCGAAGTCTCCCGAATGAAAATATAGCCGCTGAACCAGCCAATCCCGTGTTGCCGCGTCGATTCCTTCCGGCAAATATTCCGCCAGCGCATCGGAACAATATTTCCGGAAATCGTCGTGACCGTACGTCCTTCGCCCGAATCCCACGACGGCGAATGCTTCGGGTAAAAGTTTTTGTGCCGCAAGATTGTAAAGCGCAGGCAAAAGTTTCCGCTTCGTCAAATCTCCGCTCGCCCCAAACACGACCATGATGCACGGAGAGCTGGGAAGACTCTCGCCGTCATTTCCACTCTTCACAGGTTCCGCCGCCATCCGATATTCTCCTCGCAATTAAACTCTGTCAGCCGTTTCGCTTTTAAGATTGCGAATCGTGCGCGCCTATTTCGTTTCCTTCAGCTCAATATGTCCGCCAAACTTATTTCTCATCGCGCTCAACAGTTTTTCCGCGAATGTATGCCCCTGCCGCGAACGGTATCGCGTGAACAATGCCGACGCGATCACCTCGCACGCCACTGACTCCTCCATCGCCGCCTCAATCGTCCATCGGCCTTCACCAGAGTCGGCAACGTCTCCGGTGAAATTGGAAAGCGTTGGATTCTCCGCCAACGCCATCGCCGTCAAATCCAGCAGCCAGGAACTGACTACGCTTCCCCGCCGCCAAACTTCGGCCACATCTTCAACCTTGATGTTGTAGCGAATATCTTCCGGAAGATTTTCCGACGTTGCGTTCCGCAAAATGTCGAATCCTTCCGCGTATGCTTGCATCATTCCATATTCAATTCCGTTGTGAATCATTTTCACGAAATGCCCCGCGCCCGAAGGCCCGCAATAAACGTAGCCTTCTTCGGCCGTGCCGCCCATTTTTTCGCGGCCGGGTGTCCTCGGAATATCTCCGACGCCGGGAGCTAGCGTTTTAAAAATTGGATCGAGCGATTGCACAACATTTTGCGGTCCGCCAAGCATCATGCAATATCCCCGTTCCAGTCCCCACACGCCGCCGCTCGTTCCCACATCCACATATTCAATTCCGCGAGCCGCCAACATTTTCGAGCGGCGCACGTCATCCTTAAAATACGAATTTCCGCCATCAATAATAATGTCCCCGCGCTGCAACTTTTCCGCTAGCGCCAGCACAGTTTTTTCCGTGGGATCGCCCGCGGGAATCATCAGCCACACTACTCGCGGCGCAACCAGCTTCGTCACCATATCGTCCATCGAAGCCGACCCTATCGCGCCGTCTGCTGCGATCTGCTGCACGTTCGCAGGATTCAAATCGCTCACCACGACTTTGTGGCCGCCGCGCATCAGCCGCTTCGCCATATTCGCGCCCATTTTTCCTAGCCCAACCATTCCGATCATCATCTGAACGCCCTTTCAAACCTTTTTTATTTCAACGCTTCTTGCACCGCACTCAATAACGCCGTCAGCCCCGCCGCAACATCCGTCCCTAAATGCACGCGCAACGCCCGGCGTCCACGCTCTGCCAGCACCGCGAAATCTCCGCGTGCCTGCGCTGCCTTCACAATTCCGAATGTAAATTTCTGATCCGGAATGGCCACGTCTGCTGCGTCGTCGCAGGTAATCTGCAGGAATACTCCGCTATTCGGCCCGCCCTTGTACGCCTGTCCGGTCGAATGCTGAAATCGCGGACCAAATCCCAAACACGTCGCCACGCGCTTGGCATCCCGAACGGCGATGCGAATATCCTGCAACTGATCCTCGTGTTTCGCGTTCATTTCGACATACGCCAGCAGCGCGAAATAATCTCCTGCATTCATGCGCGATAAATGCGCTCGCAAATAACCCGCCAGCGAAGCTGTTCCCGAAATTGCGCGGGTCAGTTCACCCGCATTCCGCTGATCCGCAAACAGCCGTATCCCCGCCTCGTTTTTGCCGCCTTCGTAGAACGATTTCTCAGCCGGCAGCGTTCCAGTCTTTTCGTATTCGGACGTAAGTTTCTTCGTCTCGATTTTGCTTGCTTCCACGTCCGGCTGATTGAACGCGTCAATCCCGATAATCGATCCCGCTACCGCGGTGGCAATTTCCCACCGGAAAAATTCCTGTCCCAAATTGTAAATGTCGCTCACTTCGATCCGCACCACCGGGTAGCCCGCGGCTTCCAGAGCAGCCACCGCCGCATCCTGTTTCGCGTCCGGCGCAGAAGTAAGTCGCGCGTATGCAAACACGCGATCTTTCCCATAATCCGCCGGCGGACCCAATTTCTCTCGGTCAACCGGAATCAGTCCCTTCCCCTGCTTCCCAGTTGATTCCGCCAGCAACTGTTCCAGCCACGCGCCCAAATCAAATATTGCCGGTGACGCCACAATCGTCACCTTATCCACCCCGCGCTTCGCCGCTGCGCCCAGTATCGCGCCCAATTGCACGCCGGGATTTTTCTCCGGGGTAGCGGAACACGCTTTCACCATTTCCGTAGCGCGCTCCAGGAATTTCATCACGTCAATTCCCTGCACCGCCGCGGGAACAATTCCGAAATTCGATAGCGCCGAATATCTTCCGCCAATACTTGGCACTCCAAATGCGATATGCAGGAAACCTTCCCGCTTCGCCACCTGTTCCAAATGCGATCCCGGATCGGTAATCGCGATAAATCGCTTCGCCGCTTCCTTCTCGCCGACCGCTTGTTTCGCGCGCGCGTAAAAATACTGTTGGAAAATATTCGGCTCGAGCGTCGTTCCCGATTTGCTGGACACAATAAAAATCGTTCGCGCTAAATCCACTTTTTTCGCGAGATCGGTAATCTGCGCGGGATCGGTCGAATCAAGCACATGCATTTTCGGAAATCCGGCAATGCGTCCGAACGTCAGATCCATCACTTCGGGACACAAACTCGATCCGCCCATTCCCATCAGCAGCACGTCGGAAAATTTTCCCGAACGAATTTCCGTTGCCAGGCTTTTGAACTTTTCCGCGTCCGCAATTTGCTGAGACACAATGTCCAACCATCCGAGCCATTGCGCTTCGTCCGTGTTCGTCCACAGTGACGCGTCGTCCGCCCACATGCGCTTCACTTTGTCGCCGGCAGTCCAATCTGCGATCACCGCCGCAACATCCGCAGCAAGTTCCTTCGGCAATTTCGCCGACTGGCCAAACATTCCGTCTGAATTTATCTTTGCGCTCGTGCTCATAGTCATTTACCAGTTTCCTTCTTCGCGGAATTGCCGCCCGAATATTGTTCTTCCAGCGCACGAATTTTCGCCAGCCGCCGAACGTGACGCTCTTCTCCGCTGAACATAGCGCCTACATACGCGCGCACAATTTCAAAGGCCAGTTGATCTCCCACCACGCGCGATCCCATCGTCAGCAAATTCATATCGTCGTGCTCAACTCCCTGATGCGCCGAATACGTATCGTGGCAAACGCTCGCGCGAATTCCCGGCAATTTGCACGCCGCCACCGCCGCGCCAACCCCACTGCCGCACACCATCACTCCGCGCTCCACACGTCCATCCAGCACCGCGAGCCCCAACTTTTCCGCGTAGTCTGGATAATCGACCGGCGTGTTGTTCGACGTTCCGAAGTCCTCAATCGTGTGTCCCAAACTATTGAGATACGCGGCAATCTCCGCCTTCAGCGCAAAGCCTTCGTGATCCGCGGCAACTCCAATTCTCATCTTTCACCAATCCTTAATTGTTACACGCACGTAAATTTGAACACGAACGCGCGTGGCGCGCCAAATGCTCAGGCCTGCGCCACCCGTAAAGTTTTGATGCGCCGCGCCACTAAAAGTCGTTTTCCAATTTCGACCAACCCCAGGTACGCCGCCGTCACCGCGATCAGCAAAATATAGTAGTAGCCGGGTAGATGAGTGAAGCCCATTACACTCGCAACCGGCGTGAACGGCTGCGCCACTCCCAGAGCCGCAATGAAAAGCGTAGTCAGCAATAGCGGCCGGCTCGGACGGCTCTTAAACGGATTTCCCATCGTCCGAATCACAAAAAGCACCAGCGTCTGCGTGGCCAGCGATTCCACGAACCATCCCGTCTGAAATTCATGTTCGCGCGCGTGCATCCAGTGCAGCAAAACATAAAACGTCACAAAATCAAAAATGGAACTGATTGGCCCGATGAACAGCATAAAATTCCGGACCAGCTTCATATCCCAGCGCTGCGGCAGGCGCACGTATTCGTCGTCCACATTATCCGTGGGAATTGTTACCTGCGAAAGATCGTACAAAAAATTATTCAACAATATTTGCGTCGGTAACATCGGCAGGAATGGCAAAAATACGGACGCTGCAGCCATGCTCAACACATTTCCAAAATTTGAACTCGTATCCATCAACAAATATTTCATCGCGTTTCCGGATGCCTTCCGCCCCTCAATAATTCCGCGGTGCAGCACCGCCAGCCCCGGCTCAACCAAAATAATATCCGCCGCGTCGCGCGCCACGTCCACCGCCGACGGTACAGAAATTCCCACGTCCGCCGAATGCAGCGAAGGTGCGTCATTAATCCCATCGCCCATATAGCCAACGACTCGCCCGCGCGCCTTCAGCGCCAAAATAATCCTATGCTTCTGCGAAGGCGAAACTCGCGCGAACACGGTAGTCTTTTCCGCGAGCGCTCCCATCGCGGCGTCGCTGGTCTTCGACATCTCCTCGCCCAACACAATTCTCGACGCGTCCAGTCCCACTTGCTCGCAAACGTGCTTCGCCACCAGTTCGTTATCGCCGGTCAAAATTTTTACTTCCACGCCGTCGCGCTTCAGTTCCGCCAACGCTTCAACCGAATCCGCCAGCACCGGATCGGAAAACGCTAGAAACCCCGCCAGCACCAATCCGCGTTCATCGTCCTTCGTGTATTTCGCCTGCACGGGAACGCGCGCGAATCCTACCGCCAACACGCGAAATCCCTGCCGGCTCGAGTCTTCATAAGTTTTTCTCGCGGAATTGTGCGCCGTCTCATCAAGCGCCGAAGTGATATTTCCGCATTGATGTTGATCGCACAGTGGCAACATCCCTTCCGGCGCGCCCTTCGCAATCAGCAGACGCTCCGGCGGATTCGCGCCGGACTTTTCTACAATCACGCTGACGCGCCGCCGATCGAAATCAAAAGGAATCTCGTCGATTTTTACGAAGCCATCCGCAGCAGGGCATGCGCGCTCCAAAATCGTCGCGTCCAGGGGACTTCGTATCCCCGTATTAAATTTCGCGTTCAGAAATCCCAGCGTCCGCGCCCACTCCGAAGAAGTCCCCGCCGGATCGACAAAAGTCTCCAGCGTCATCTTCCCGGCGGTGAGCGTGCCAGTCTTGTCCGAGCAAAAAATATCAATGCTTCCAAAATTTTGGATCGCCGCCAGATGCTTCACGATCACTTTGTCCCGAGCCATCCGAATCGCGCCCGTCGCCAAAATTACCGACGTAATCATCGGCAAAAACTCCGGCGTCAATCCCACCGCCAGCGCCACCGCGAAAAGTAATGACTCAAATGGATTGTGCCGCAGCGCCAGCGACATCGCCAAAATAAACAGCACCATGAAAACAATCACACGCAAAATCAGCGAACTGAATCTCCGCAGACCGCGCTCAAATTCCGTTTCTTCAGGACGCTCCGCCAGCTTCGCTGCAATATCTCCGAACGCCGTGTTCGGCCCCGTCGCGAAAATCCGCACCGTCGCCGTTCCGCTCACCACTGACGTCCCCAGAAAAACTATATTCGGCGCCGAAGGATTTCTGTGCTGTGCCGGATCGTCCGGATGCGGGTCCTTTTCCACCGGCAACGATTCGCCCGTCATCGCCGCCTGCTGCACAAAAAAATCCCGCGCAACTAAAACCAATCCATCCGCTGGAACCAAATCGCCCGAACTCAGCCGCACCACATCGTCCGGCACAACTTCGCGCCGCGGCAATTCGTGCCACGCGCCGTCGCGCAAAACCGTAGCCGTCGGCGCCACTCGCTCGCGTAAATGCCGAATCGCCTGTTCCGATCGATATGTTTGGAAAAAATTAACGGCGATGCCCAGCGTCACCACCACAACGATGATGATGGCGTCCACATTTTGGTGCAGATAAATAGCGATCGCGCTCGCCACCAACAAAATAATCGTCAGCGGATTCGCAAGTTGCAGTCCAATATGCCGCAACGCGGAAAATTGTCCGGCAGGAGTGGGATCGTTCGGCCCAAATTGCGCCAAACGCGCCCGCGCTTCGTCGCCAGTCAATCCAGTAATCGTGGGATTCGCGGAATCAGTCGGAGACTCAGGCATGGGCACCGTTCATCTCGTATTAAAAAAACAAGCGCAGGAAATTTAATTGCGGAAGTTATTCTCTGTCATTTCCACCACATTTGCCAATCGCGTGGCACAGCCATTCATGGCTGTGGCATTCCCAACAAAATTATCCTCGCCGATGCTCCGGCTCCTGCTGCGTCATGCAATGCAAAGTCCCCAATCCCAAAACCAAATCCTGCGCGGCAATTCCAACAATCTTCCTGTCCGGAAATAATTCGGCCAAAATATTTAGGGCCACGCGATCGTTCGGATCATTAAACGTCGGCACAATCACAATTTTATTCGCAATATAAAAATTCGCGTAGCTCGCCGGCAATCCGTCTGCCCGTCAAACATACACGGGAGCCGGCATCGGCAATCTCACAACGCGCAAAGCCTGCCCATCCTGATTCCGCATCTCACGCAGACGCGCCAAGATTTTCCTGCAAGCGGCTCGTAGTTTGCATCCGACCTATCGTTCTCAACCGACGGTTGACCACCGTCGACGCATCCGTGAATCGCGAAATATCATCCACGTGCCCGTGCGTATCATCGCCGGTAATTCCGCGTCCCAGCCACAGCACATGTGTCGCGCCAAAATTTTCTCGAAAAATCTGTTCGTAATCTGAACGAGTAAATCCCGGAGTTCCGCACTTGCATCGGACTCAGCAGCCACTCCTCCGTGGTCATTATTGTTCCGCGGCCATTCACTTCAATTCCGCCGCCCTCCAACACCACGCGCTTGCCGCTGTACATCGGCTGATGCACCGAATCTTCCACTTCTTCATTGCGCCGCAAGTTTCGCGACCGCCGCCGCATCCCGCTTGCCGTTGTCGTATTTCGCCCACGCATTGAACAGCCAATGTGTCGCGGCCAATTCGCCATTTTCTTCACGGACAAAAATCGGACCAAAATCCCGAATCCATCCGCGATTCGTCGGCACGCGAAAAAAATCCACGGCCTCAAGATCCGCGCCGGACTTTCGTCAAAATTTTCTTGGCCGTCATTTTCCGCCGCGGCATCCCTCACCAGAATTCGCACGCGCTCAACGCGCGCTAAATTCCGCACGATTTCCGCGTACACCCACGGTATCGGCGCAAATTTTCCAGGCCAGTCGGTCTTTTCGTGAGGCCATGAAAGCCACGTCGCTTCGTGCGGCTCCCATTCGGCGGGCATTCGAAATCCGGAAAGCGCGGGCACAGCAGTTTTCGCGGACGTCATTTCCCAAGCCAACGTTCCAACAGCGGCGGATACGCATCAATTCTTCGGTCGCGCAAAAATGGCCAGTCGCGCCGAGTATCCTCCACGCGCCGCGGATCGCATTCCATCACCAGAATTTCTTCTTTGTCGCTGCCAGCTTCCGCAAGCACTTCGCCGAACGGTGCCGCCACGAACGAATTTCCCCAGAACTCCAGCCGGAATCGCCAGGGCCTTCCAGGCCCACGCGATTCGCCACCGCGACGTACACTCCATTTGCGATCGCGTGCGACCGCTGAATCGTCCGCCACGCATCCAGCTGCGCCGCGCCGAATTCCGCTTTCTCTTTCGGATGCCATCCAATGCTCGTCGGATAAAAAATCACATTCGCGCCGTGCAAACTCGCCAGTCTCGCGCCTTCCGGATACCACTGGTCCCAGCAAATTTGCACCGCAATGCGGCCGTACTTCGTTTGAAATGTCGGAAATCCCAAATCGCCCGGCGTGAAATAAAATTTTTCGTAGTATGACGGGTCGTCCGGGATGTGCATCTTGCGATAAATTCCCAGCATCGATCCATCGGCATCCAGTACCGCCGCCGAATTGTGATAAATCCCCGCCGCGCGCCGCTCAAATATCGAAACCACCAGCGATACTTTCAATTCGCGCGCAATCTTCGACATCACTTCCGTCGTCGGCCCTGGAATCGGCTCCGCTAAATCAAAAAGATCCGCATCTTCTACGCGACAAAAATACGGCGAAAGAAAAAGCTCCTGCATGGAAATAATCTGCGCGCCACGCTTCGCCGCTTCGCGAATCCGCTCCACCGCCAAATCAAGATTCACCTTGCGATCCGCCGAGCATCGCATCTGAATCAGTCCAACTGTAAATTTGTCCGCCGCCACAGCCATTCGTGAATTTTCCTCTCAGAAACTCCGCGCAACTCAAAACACTTTTTATGGCGCAAAGATTTTGTACTATCAATTCCCCGTTTGCAACGCGAATCGCCCGGCATTTGAATTGATTACCAGCACGCGATAGCATGTTGGAGATAAATTAGATGCTGCCAACTCCGAAAAATCCGCTGGAAATAATGTCGCTGCCATCCGGCACGTCCATCATCGATCTAAATTTCCTCGGCATCCGCGAATCCGTCGGCCTCTATCTCCTAGAAGGAAATGGTGAACTCGCGCTAGTCGACAGCGGCCCATCCTCCTGTCTTCCAACCTTAAGAAACTTTCTCGCAGCGCGCAGCCTCAAACTTTCCGACATTTCCGCGCTGCTCCTAACTCACATTCATTTCGATCACGCCGGAGCCACCGGCACGCTGGTCAAAGAAAATCCCAAACTCAAAGTTTACGTCCACGAACTCGGCGCAAGGCACTTAAACGATCCTTCGCGTCTTCTAAGTAGCGCCACGCGTCTCTACGGTGACGCCCTTCAACAAATGTTCGGAGAATTTCTTCCCGTCCCGAAAGAAAATATTCACGAATTAATCGGCGGCGAATCCATCCGCGCCGCCGGCCGCGAAATTCAAGTTGCCTACACGCCCGGACACGCATCGCATCACGTCAGCTATTTTGATCAATCCACCGGCACCGCATTCACCGGAGACACAACGGGCATGCGCTTGCCCGGCTGCGAAATCGTCGCGCCGCTGACTCCGCCGCCCGATATCGATCTCGCTGCGTTCACCAAAAGCATCGCCGAAATCGAGCGCCGCAAGCCAACGCAATTATTGCTGCCCCACTTCGGCGCATACAATAATGTTAGCGAACATCTCCAAGCCACGCGTGAAGCTCTCTACGCCTGGACTGAGCGCACCTGGACAATCATGAAAAATAATTCTGAAGAATCAACGCGCATCGAAAAATTCACCGCGCAAGCCGAAGAAGAATTTCGCGCAAAATTACCAAACCAAGAACTCGTCGCCCGCTACAACACTGTCGCCATGCCACAATTAAGCTGGTACGGACTCGAGCGTTACTGGCGAAAACGCATCGAAGCTCATCAAAAAGATTTCGCCTAGCTCTAGCTTTTCAGTCGAAGCAATCTCGCCGCGTTCCCGCCCAAAATTCTCCGCTTCACGTCTTCATCCTCTCGCAACGCGGAAATGCTCGAAAGCATCTTCGGAATGCTTCCAATCTGATGCGGATAATCGCTCCCCGCCAAAATTTGATTCGGACCCGCAAACTCAATCGCCAGCTCAATCGCGTGCGGATCGAAGTTCACGGTGTCGTAGAAAAACTTTTTCAAATAAACGCTCGGCGGCTGCGCAATATTCACGCGGCAATCCGCGAACGCCTCATATCCGCGATCCAGCCGCTCCGCCAGATAAGGAATCGCCCCACCTAAATGTCCCAGCACCCAGTTGATATCCGGAAATTTTTCCGCCACTCCGCTAAAAACCAATCCAGCCGCCGCAAGAGTCGTATCCGCCAGAAATCCCACCAACGGCATCAGCCAATAATCCAGCATCGCTTCCACTCCAACGGGATTTGTCGGATGAATGTACAGCACGGCCTCCAACTCATTCGCCACTTCGTACAGCCGCGTGAAGCGCGAATCATAAAGTGGCATGCCATTCACATTGCTAAACAACATCGCTCCGCGAAATCCCAACTGCGTCACGCATCGGCGCAACTCGTCCACCGACGCCGCCGGATCGTTCAGCGGCAATGTTGCCAACGCCACAAATCGTCCGCGCTTTTCCGCCACCACTTTCGCAAACGCATCATTCACCAACTTCGCCAGACGCACGGCCGTCTTCGGCTCCTCCACGTGCGTTCCCGGCGTCGTCAACGTGATTACCTGCGTGTCCACGCCCGCTTCGCGCAAAACTTCTTCGCGATAATCAATGTCCCGATGCCCCGGCACGCAAACATTGTAATCACCGGGATAATGCACGCACGGATTTCCGTCCGCATCGCGCGTCACTCGTACCGCGCTCGGCCCGGTCTCCAACGCATCCAAATACGCCGGCGGATAATAATGATTGTGAAAATCTATAATCGACATTCCACTCTCCGATCTTTCCCTCAGGTCTCTATCATTAATAAGGATGGTCTAATTCTTCAAATGCGCCAGCGCCGGCTCAATAAATCTCACTCGATCCACACCCATCTCATCGATCGTCTTCAAAATCTCCGGCCACATTTTCTCTAATTTCTGCAACTCTGCTACCGCCGTCGCAGGGCGCAGCGATATTCTTCTTCCCGTCTGCGCGGCCTCTAGCAAAATATCCGGAGCCCATCCGCGATCCCACGATTTTTCCAGCATGTGCATCGCGCCGTGCAGACGCGCAATTCTTCCCGCGGCACCATCCAATGACTTGTCGTCCTCCGCCGAATGCGCCACAAATTTCACATGCACGTCGACAATCTGCGAAACGGGAAATTCCGGCAAATTAATAATCGTCGTCGCCGTGTCTCCGTCGTATCGCCACCCCGCGCGAACAACTCCAGCCAGCGGCTCCTCAGGTACTGCATAGGTAATCGAAGTTCCATTGGCAACAATCGATTCCGCCGGCCAAAATCCGCTCAGCCGAAGTTGATATGACCGCGCATCCGCCATTCCCGGAAATCTTCCGCGCGCCGGTTGCAACTGAATTTGCAACGAGCCATCCGCCATCCGTTGCTGCGTGAAATTCGTCTTCGCAAATTCCGCGGACTTGTATCCCAGCGTATCTCCCGCGTCCTCATACAAATGTCCTTCGCCTTTTGCTCCCGGAAAAATTTGCAGCACCAGCGGATCAGGCCTCCGTTCCGCCGAGGTTTCCTCGGTCGCGCCAGCGCTTGAAGCCCCCGCAAAACTCGTCGCTCCCGGAGAAGATGCGCTGCGCTCCGTCGGAGCCGATTCGGAAAGCTGCATTGGCGCAATCGCTCCGGCCCGCGCGTAAACAGGAATCTCATCCAATTGAAATGTCCGCTCCATCGTCGCCGGTCCGTGAAGACGCGCGCCCGTCGGCCATTCAATCCATTCGCCAGGCGGCAACCACACCGATCGCTTCGCAAGTTGCGAAGCCGCGTCCATCGGCGCAGTCACCGGCGCCACTATTAAATTATCGCCAAACGCATATTCTCCATTTGTATTTGCAGTGTACGCTTCCGGCGCTTCCGGATAATCGTAGTAAAGCGGATGGCACATGGAAACGCCGGTATCAAACGCATCGCGCGCCGCCGTATAGATGTAAGGAATCATCGCGTGCCGTAACAACACCGCATCGCGCATAATTTCTGCGTATTCATCGGGAAACGCCCACACGCGCCGCTCCGCATCAGGATTCTTCGTCATGTGCGTACGCAAAATTGGACTGAACGCGCCCCACTGCAGCCATCGCGTGTAAAGTTCCGGCGTAACTGTGCCGGGCTCGTGTCCGCCGATGTCGTGGCTCCAATATCCATAGCCGACATTCGCCGCCGTCGCAGTAAATCCCGGCTGGAATGCCAGCGACGACCAGTCCGAAACCACGTCACCAGAAAATCCAATTTCGTAACGGTGATTTCCCAATCCGCCCCAGCGGTGATAAATCAGCGGACGCTTCCCTTCGCGTTCCATGTCCGTGAAGTGAACGTAGTTTAGCCACCACGTCGGTGTCAGTCCCGGCAAACTCGTCCTATTTTCCTGCTGCCAGTCCAGCCAGAAAAAATCCACGCCTTCTTTTTCCAGCGGATGGTGAAGAATATTCATGTAATTCTCGGCAAACTTTTTATTCGCAATGTCAAACGGAATGTATTGCTTCGACGCCGGATCAATTCCCATCGCCTTCGCCATCTGTGGATATTGCTCTTCAAACGACTGCACCCCCGAAGCCGGATGCATATTCAGCGTAACTTTCAATCCCTGCGTGTGCGCCCAGTTCAGAATTCCGGCGGATCGGGGAAATAAACACTGTTCCAGCTGTAACCCGTCCATCCCAGCGTCTGCCCGGCCGCATCTTTTTTACTTTCCCACCAGCGCACCGCAAAAGTCGGGTGCCAGTCCATGTCAATCACCAGAACGTCCAGCGGCACATTGTGATCGTGGAATTCTCCGACTAACTCCTGCAGCTCTTCATCCGTGTAAGCCCAGTAGCGCGACCACCAAATTCCAAATGCGAATCGCGGCGGCAATGGAATTTGTCCCGCCACCTTAATAAAATCCGCCAGCTCCGCGCGATAGTCGTGGCCGTACGCGAATAAATAAAAATCCTGCGCCGTTGCATCAGGACGCGCCACCGCCCACGGCCAATCACTGTTGTCGAAAAGCGTGCGCGCCGAATCATCCACCAGCACCCAGCCGTCTCGCGAAAGCAATCCGGGTTCAAGTGACGCTGCGCCGCGCACTCCGTCCAACGTGCGACGCGTGCCGCCAAGATTTCCTGAATCCACCACGCCCGGATGCCACGTGAACGTCGCGCCATTAAACGTGAAGACTCACTTCAAGATTTTCCGCGGTGAATGCGCCACTCTTCTGCTTGTAGCGCAGCATGACCTTGCCCGTATCAATAATCAGCCAGCCCTTTTGCGCCGACCGCTTAAACGGTGGCACCGGCATCAGCCTGTTAATAAAAACGAGCGACGCCCGATCTTCAAATTTTGAGTCCGCTGACCACTCCATCCGTATCAATCGCGGCGTGAACACTGTGAAACGAGCCTGATCCGAAATGACGACCGCCCTCGGATCGGCCACTGGATTGGCGCTTGGCATCCGTAATCGACGACGCCCGCGCGCACGCCGCTCCCACGCACAAAAATAAAATCGCCATCGCCGCAATCGCGCGGCAAATAAAATTCCATACCTTCGGATTTCTCATAGTTGATTGCGCGCAGCATCAGCGCTCGCGCCAAAGCAATTTACATCATCCTCGACCGAAAACGTACCCCTTCGGAACGCTTACTCTTTTTCATCCCGCGGACTGCGCGGGATGATTCACCTAATTGGCGTTTCTCTTTTCCCTCCGCGCTCCAATCCCCAACCCATTCTCATTCCATATGTACCAATTCGCACACGTTCCGTAATGGAACTTATGCTACAACCTCAAACCGCACTCCTTCGGAGACACCATGCATAACATGATCAATCTCGCCCAGGATTCTCACCGCCGCTACAATCCTCTCACTCGCGAATGGGTTCTCGTTTCTCCCGGACGCACCTCGCGCCCCTGGCAAGGCCGCGTCGAATCGCCGGCGCAAATCGAAACTATCTCCTACGACCCCGAATGCTACATGTGTCCCGGGAATGTTCGCGTCAACGGAACGAAAAATCCGAAATATCCCGGCACATTTGTTTTTGACAACGATTTCCCGGCGATGACTGCCAACATCTCCGAAGGCATGATCGAAGTAAGAGAACTGCTAGTCGCTCGCGGCGAACCCGGCATTTGCCGTGTCGTTTGTTTTTCTCCGCGCCATAATCTCCGCGTCCCTCGCATGGACGTACAAACACTGCGCGCCGTAATCGACGTCCTCGCCGAGCAACACGCGCAGCTCGGCGCGCTTCCGTGGGTAAACTACGTTCTGCCATTTGAAAATAGCGGCCCTCTGATGGGTGCTAGCAATCCGCATCCGCACTGCCAGATATGGGCCAATGGAAATCTTCCCAACGAACCTTCGCGCGAACTGACTTCCCTAGGTACCTATCTGAAATCGCACGGCTCGTGCATGCTCTGCGATTACGTCAAGCTCGAAATCAAGCGTCGCGAGCGCATGATTTGTGACAATAAACATTTCGCCGCCATCGTTCCCTTCTGGGCCGTCTGGCCGTACGAGGCCATCCTCATCAGCAAAAAACATGCCGCCGGATTCCCCGATTTATCCGCCGACGAGCGCAACTCCCTCGCCGAAATCCTCATCAAGCTCACCATCCGCTACGATAATTTATTTAAGACGCCATTTCCCTATTCCATGGGCTATCATTGCGAGCCAACGGACGGCGTCGCGCATCCGGACTGGCATTTTCACGCGCATTTTTATCCGCCGCTACTGCGGTCCGCGACCGTGCGCAAGTTTCAAGTCGGCTACGAAATGCTCGGCATGCCGCAACGCGACATCACCGCGGAAGATGCGGCGAAACAATTACGCGACGTCCAGCAATGGCACTACTTGGAAAACGTGGCGAAGTAGCCCTCAAAGTGGAAAGCGCTTAATCCGACTCGCGCCGGAGGACCACAACCATGATCCATCCAATTGACTGGATCGTGATGCTGGTTTATCTCGGTTTCGTTGTGGCCATCGGCTTCATGCTGAAGCGCCACATGAAAACCAGCACCGATTTTTTCCTTTCAGGACGCGCTCTGCCCGCATGGGTCTGCGGCCTCGCATTTATTTCCGCCAACCTCGGCGCAGTAGAAGTAATCGGCATGGCCGCCAGCGGCGCGAAATATGGAATCGCCACCAGCCATTTTTATTGGATCGGCGCGATTCCTGCGATGGTTTTCGTCGGCGTTTTCATGATGCCGTTCTACTACGGCTCCCGCGCCCGCTCCGTTCCTGAATATCTCCGCCTGCGCTTTGACGAAAAAACTCGCGCCCTCAACGCCATTTCCTTCGCCGTCATGACAATTTTTTCCTCCGGCATTTCCATGTACGCCATGGCGAGGCTCATCCAAACTCTTCACCTCTTCGACGCGCCTCTCGCCAAACTCGGCGTTTCCGCCTCCGGAGTTTTTCACGTCTCAATCATCGTTTCCGCGCTCGTTGTCCTCGTCTATGTATTTTTCGGCGGACTCAGCGGCGCCATTTACAACGAAGTCCTCCAATTTTTTCTGATCGTCGCCGGATTTCTCCCTCTCGTTTGGCTCGGCCTGAAAACTGTCGGCGGGTGGGACGGCCTAAAGACTCGCGTCCCCGCGGAAATGACTCACGCCTGGATGGGCATGCAACACGCGAACACAAATCCGCTCGGCGTCGAATGGTTCGGTCTCGCGATGGGCCTCGGCTTCGTCCTCTCCTTCGGATATTGGTGCACAGATTTCCTCGTCATCCAACGCGCCATGGCCGCGCACAATATGAGCGCGTCGCGCCGCACTCCTCTAATCGCCGCGCTTCCCAAAATGTTTTTTCCGCTGCTCGTAATTCTCCCCGGCATAATCGCCATCGGATTGCCATCCGCGGTTTCGCAACCAACGGCAATCTATCCGCCCGGCACCACCGCCGCACAAATTGCCGCCGGAACCGTTTGCCCCGCCACCGTCACTCCTGCTGTAGCGGGCGTCGGAATTATTCCGCCGAAAATGAACGCCACCGGCGAAGCCGTCCGCGACAGCAACGGAAAAGTCGTCCTCGACTACGATCTCGCAATTCCCAACATGCTCATAAAATTTTTTCCGTCGGGATTGTTGGGCCTCGGCCTCACCGCGCTTCTCGCAAGTTTTATGTCCGGCATGGCCGGCAACGTCACGGCATTCAACACCGTTTGGACCTACGACATTTATCAGGCGCACATCCGCCCCGGCGCATCCGACCAGCATTATCTCCGCATGGGACGCATCGCCACCGTCGCCGGAATCGCGCTCTCCATCCTCGCCGCATACATGGCCACGCGCTTCAACAACATCATGGACATGCTGCAATTAATTTTCGCGTTCGTGAACGCACCGCTCTTCGCCACATTTTTATTGGGAATGTT
This sequence comes from Terriglobia bacterium, assembly GCA_963840515.1. Taxonomy (GTDB): domain Bacteria; phylum Acidobacteriota; class Terriglobia; order Acidiferrales; family UBA7541; genus DASTCZ01. The sequence goes on along the minus strand of CAWIZI010000051.1, from coordinate 170,550 downwards.
TTGGAAACGCGCCACCGGTCACGGCGCATTCGTCGGATTAATCAGCGGAATGTGCGCTGCCGCGCTCCATCACGGACTAACTCTTCCCGTCGGCGCAGTTGCAGGAATCAAAGGCGGCTGGCTCGGCGCGCAAGTCCATCAATATCCCAGCGAAATGGCGCAAAATTTCTGGACGGCCATCTTTGCGTGGACCACATGTTTCGTCGTCACAATTCTCGTCAGCTTGATGACCAGTCCGCGCCCAGAAAAAGAATTAACAGGATTAGTTTATTCACTCACGCCGCGCCAAACCGAAGAACATGTTGCGTGGTATCTACGTCCAGCCGCGCTGGGTGCAGGCGTCCTAATTTTAGCGGCCGTACTAAATATTATTTTCAGGTAAGAACTGTTAAGCACAAAGATCTAGGAGACATCGCATGGGTTTAGACATTCGCTGGCCAATCGGATACATGTTCCTCCTGCTAGGAGTCGTCCTCGCCGCCTACGGCCTCCTCGGCAACCACGCAATCTACGCGCAATCGCTCGGCGTAAACGTGAATCTAATTTGGGGCGCGATCCTCGGCGCCTTCGGAATCGTAATGCTCCTGCTAGCCCGCAGCGGCGACAAATCCCAGCAGAAAATCTCCAGCGCGCCCAGTTCGGACGCCAGAAAATAGTTTCTCAAATGTCCGCCTATCACCAACTCACTGACCTGCGGCAATCTTTCAGCCGCCGATTCCCCGCCCAGAAAACTCCTCCGCGCGTTTTCCGCGCTCCGGGCCGCGCCAACCTAATTGGCGAACACACCGACTACAACGACGGTTTCGTCCTCCCAGCCGCAATCGACCGCGCCACCTACCTCGCCATCGCCCCGCGCAACGATCGCATCGTCAATCTCCACTCCGAACATTTCAACGAAACCATCCAATTCAATCTCGACGAAAAAAAAGCTACGCCGCGCAAACATTGGAGCGACTACGTCCGCGGCGTCGCCATCCTTCTCCAAAAATCCGGCATCGCCGTACCAGGCGCCGATATCCTAATCCACAGCGACGTCCCTCTCGGCGCCGGACTAAGCTCTTCCGCGTCACTCGAAGTTGCCACAGCATTCGCTCTGATCGCCCAAGCCAATCGCAAATTACCAAAATTAGAAATCGCCAAACTCTGCCAACGCGCAGAAAATGAATTCGTCGGCGCTCACGTCGGCATCATGGACCAGTTCGTCTCCTGCTTCGGCCAATTCAATCACGCAATTTTTCTCGACTGCCGCTCCCTCGCTCACCAAGCCGTCCCGCTCCCAACAAATATCCGGCTGATCATGTGCAACACCATGGTCAAACACGAAATCGCATCAAGCGCCTACAACGAGCGCCGCAAGAATTGTGAAGCAGCCGTCGCCATCCTCAAAAAAGTAATCCCAATCATCCGAGCTCTTCGCGACGTAACTCCCGACCAACTCCAAGAGCACGCGCAAATTTTGCCCGACCTCCTATTCCGCCGCGCCCGCCACGTAGTCACAGAAAACGCCCGCGTCCTATCCGCGCGCGAAGCTCTACTAAACAACGATCTCGAATCCCTCGGCGCGCTAATGCAAAAATCCCACGCCAGTCTCCGCGACGACTACGAAGTAAGCTGCAACGAACTTGACGTCATGGTTGATCTGGCCAATAATTTTCTCGGCTGTGTCGGCGCACGCATGACCGGCGGCGGCTTCGGAGGCTGCACCATCAACCTCGTCCTCACCGACCAAGTCGAACAATTCGCCATCCACATGCGCGAAGGCTACCAAGGCGCAACAGGCATCGCCCCAGAAATTTATTCCTGCGCTGCCTCCGATCGCGCTACCGAAGTCAAAACTTCCGCGTAAACCGTATTACACTCACAAACATCATGAGCGTCAACGCGAGCCCCGACGTCCCATCCTCTTCTCCGACGCCCGACACGACGCTCCTCATACTCAGCTTGCTCATCAGGGAATCCCGCTATTCCGTCGCCGAAACACTAAGAAATTTCATCAAAATTCTCACCGGCCGCAAATTCCGCTTCAACGAACGTCGCCCATTTCTGTGGCCCATACTTCTGCATCTCACCGGCATTCGCTCGTTGGACAAAATCACCTGTCGCCCTCCAAGTTGTGAGGGCCCCGGCTCCCAGATATTCTCCACCATCAACGCGATCAATTTCGCCCGCTGCGCCGGTCTAACCTACGTGCACACGCCATTCGCTGAAATTCAACACGCCGACCGCCCCATGCGGGACTGGGCCGCGGCCTGGGAAGCACTTTTCAATCTCGGCGCGTGCGAGCTGCGCTGCGAAACCAGCAAGCGCAAAGTGCTCAACCATAGCCATCATGCTACTTCCCTGGCGCTATGCCTCGGATGGGATCACCGCCACAACGAGATCCAACGAAGTTTCCAGGCGATGATTCCTGATCTCCGCCGAAAATATTATCTGAACAAGTCTCCCCGCCAGAATCAGAAACTAACGGTCGCCGTCCACGTTCGACGCGGATGGGACGTCGGCTCGCTCTCCGCCAGTTATCGCCTGAAGCGCGCAGAGTCAATTTTGCGCACAATCACCCGCGCAAAGAACATTCTCGATTCTCGAGGAACTCAACACCTCATCAACGTCTATTCCGAAGGCGATCGTGCAGACTTGGAGGAACTCTGTTTCGCGGAAATTCCGATATCAAAATATAGAGTCGGCCGGCAAGCGCACGGCCGCACTGACGACCTCTCCGCTTTTTCTCTCTCCAACGGCGAATCGGTCCTCGACATCGACGCGCTCCAAGCCATGCAAGATATGATCGAAGCCGACGTGTTGATCATCGCCGCAAGCTCGTTCAGCTACTGCGCCGCCATCATTTCCGATGGCATCATAATCTCTGGCCCTACGGGTGACCGCCCTTGGATTGACACCTGGCTCACGCTCAACGACAACGGCACATTCGACGCCGCCGCATTTGAACTTCGATTATCCCAACTCACGCAACGAAATCCCGCTAAAAAATGACCCACTTCTTGCGCCGCCTGCTAATTCGGCGCGGAACTCCATTCCTTCACTCCGCCCCCACCCAAAAAATCTGCAAGTTTCCCTGAAGCATTTCCGGATGATCGGATTCGTACGCGTCAACAAGATCAAGGTCACGCATACAAGGATCCTGCGGAAACCTTTTCACGTATTTCGCCCTCGTTTCAGCATTAATTCCTCGATATCCGAGCAGTGTAGTTCCGGCGGCCTTCAAAATAGGTTTCAATTCTGCCGGAGTAAACGCAACCTCGTGCACATGGCACAGGAGATCGCGAAACCCGCTCATATAATAGAAATCAACCGCTTCCATTGGACCCTTCATCAGCCCACTAGCATCTTGAATAATCTCTTGTCGAACTGCTCGCAACTCTCCCGCCGATCTGCCAATCTGCCGTCTCTGAATTAGTTCTTTCGCTGCTTGCAAATTCGCGCGTGCTCGCCGGCTATAGAGTCCCAGCTTCACGAACCCGCCCGGCTTCAGCGCTCGGATCAGCGTTTGCAGCCCCGCCGCGGGATCGTCCATGTGATGGAGCACGCCTACAGCTTCGATCACATCAAACTCTTGCCTCATTTCAAGTTTCAGAATATCTCCGTGCACAAACCTCAGATTGGGAACGTTGTATTTTCGGGACGCGCGAATTGCATATGCCAGGCTCGACTTGCTGAAATCGACCGCGGTAACCGTCGCGTCTGGGTATTCAGCGGCGACCCCGATTGGATGATATCCAGTGCCGCAGCCGGCGATCAGAATCTGTACGTCCGATTTATTTGGCGCCGGCGTCAGGAAGGGAAATCGTTCCAGCATCGCGTCCGGAAAGGCTCGGGGTGCCCGAAGTTCCATCTCGATCCATCGAGGATACGGAAATTCTTCATACTGCTCCCGCACAGCCTGAGAAACAGGATCAGCACCCACTCCAAACGACGGAATGTTTTTTTTAATCTCATCCTCTTCAGCCGGCTCGCAGATTTGCCGGATATAAATTTCTTTCGCGTCGGCGTCTTTGTCGATACCCAGTCGAATGGCGGTATCACGTACCTTCCAAAGCGGCTCATACATGGCATATACGATCAAATCTCGAACGCTATTCAGATTTTCCTTCAAGCGCGATAGTGCAATTTGCTCCTCGGCGCTCACTCCATAAACATATTCAGTGTTGAAACATTGGCAAGCCAGAGAGACCATGTAAGGAATATGTCTCGCTTCATTTCCTTCCAGAAATCCTCTCCGAAACTTGGTGAACGCGCGCTCCAATTGAACGTCGGCAACAATTTCTGTACGCAGGCGATCGTTTTTCCGGGGTTGATCCATCAAAATTGCGATCCTTTAGGAACGATCAACGACTAGGTCGTCAATCGAATTGGTTCTTGATGAGCGACGATCAGCGGCCGATTTGCCCTTGCGAATTGGTTTTTACTCACCCCTCCACAAGCTGCTGCCCGCCGTCTATGTCATACGTTCCGCCGGTCAGCGCCGTGTTGGTCATCAGATGGGCCGCAAGCGCAGCGACGTCCGCCGGCCCCACCACCCGCCGGATCGGAAGTGTCGCGCGAAGTTGCTCGCGCCTCGCTTCCAACTGATCGCCGAGAATTGTCGCCGATAATGGTGTGTCAACAAACCCTGCGGCGATCAGGTTCACGCGAACAGGCGCGAGTTCCAGCGCCAAATTTCTTGTCATGGCAGACATCGCGGCCGTCAGCGCAGAGATGAGAGTGCCTCCCTTCTCCGGGTGGCGACCTCCCGTCCCGCTCATGAAGATCAACGTTCCTCCCGCGCGAACTTTCTTTGCAGCATGACCAGCGACGTGTATCGGAAGAAATAGGTGCGCTTCAACATCGCGATGTGCTTTCTCGAAATCGAATTCGGCCAGCGGCGCGTAATAAGGACCGGGGCCAGTGACCATCACATGGTCAATCGGCGTAGCAATCCCGTCGAAGAATTTACTCAGTTGATCGAAGTCGGTGGCGTCGAACGCCGCTGTGCTCTGCGCGCCAAGTTCGCGTGACACAACGTCCAGCTGCTCCCGGTTGCGCGCCACCAAAATCAGCTTGGCTCCCTCAGCACGCGCGAGTCGGGCGGTCTCCAGTCCCATGCCCGACGTGCCCCCAATCACCACAACAGTTTGCCCAACAAGTCCCGGTTGCGGCTGGATCGTAGAAGTGCCAGTTGCAGTGCTCATGATTCCTCCGTTCAATAATCTAGAATTGCGTTTGTCTCGTCAGTCGATCACCCCAACAATTTGCCGGCGATCCAGTAATCAATACTGAATCTTCCCGGCCCCGAGCAAATCAGCCAAATAAAAAACAGCACGTACAGTACTTCCGGAAAATATAGGAAATCGTCCACCCAGCTAAGACGCGAAATTCCCTTAGGCATCGTGGAAAGCGTGCTCATCATGATGGCGACAACCATATCGATCGACAAAGCCACGCACGCAGCGCTCGAAAGTAATCCCAGCGCCAGCAAAGATCCGCAAACAAACTCCACACCCGACACGAAATATGCCAGCTGCTTTGGAAACGGAGCTTTGGCCTTAACCAGCGTTTCGTAAACAGGTTTCGTGCCGCCGGCCAGAAACAATTTGTTGCCGCCAGAAATCGCGAAGAATAGCCCAATCGAAACGCGTACCACCAGAATGGCGTATTGCTCCAGATCACCGTTGCCCAGCAGCGCAAACTCCACCAACCGTTTCCAATCCACGTGTTGTCCCTCCTCGAAGGGTGTGCTGTAACGATCCCCGATATTGTCCCGCCGCCAATTCAAATGCCCTCAGCAACTCACTCTCACAAATTGTACTCAGTTGCGGTCGCACCAAACTAGCCGTAGACTGACTCAGTTGTACCACTTCAGAAAGAAATTTAGGAAGGGCCTGTAGCTCAGTTGGTTAGAGCAGCGGACTCATAATCCGTCGGTCCCAGGTTCGAGTCCTGGCGGGCCCACCAACTTTCCTCTCCTGAAATTCCCTCCCGCTTGTTATAGACTCCCTCCAACGTGGACGCTCCGCCCCTCATCGCGCTAAATTTCGTCCAAAAAATTCGTCAAACTTTGTGTCACACAAAACACGCGCGTCCAAACTTGCACACATTCAACTCACCATCATCGCGCGAATCCTCCAATCAAAATCGCAATCCGAATCTGGCCGCAAACTTGCCTCACCATCACGCCGGCAAGAAATAGTATGACTCTCCTCCGCCAACTCAAACTCTGGCTCATAGGCCTCTGCGCCGCCCTGCTCATCACGGCCGCCGCCGCAAAACTAGCCCACGTCAACGCCTCGCAACCAGCACCGAAATCTACAGCACGAAGCATCAAGCGAGCGTCGGCAACGCTCGACCTCGGCGATCATTACTCCGACGGCACTCCCAATTTCCTCCGCCTCGATTCCCCCTCCGATCAAGACGCCTTTCGCCGCCGCTTCGTCCTAATCGCCGAATTCCAGGCGCTCCGTCCCGATAAGGATCTCCCCAAGGAAATCAATGATTGCGCCGCGCTCCTCCGCTATTCCTATCGCAACGCCCTTCGCGGACGCGACGACACTTGGGAAATTGAAAATCGCGTCAAGCCTCCTTCCGCTCTGCCCTCCATAGAAAAATATCGTTATCCCGCCACTCCTCTCGGTCCCGAAATCTTCCGCGTACGTTCCGGCCCTTTCCTGCCCACCGATATTGATGACGGCTCCTTCGCCGAATTTGCCGACGCCAAAACTTTGAAAAATTTCAACGCGCATTTCATTTCCAAAGATGTCCGCCTCGCCCAACCCGGCGATCTTCTTTTCTATCGACAGCTCGAGCAAAGCGCATCCTTCCATTCCATGATCTTCATCGGCCCCGGCGAATGGTCCCCGGAAAGTAGTGGTCACGAAAATGCAAATAAATATGTTGTCTATCACACCGGCCCAGACGGAAAAGATCCAGGAGAAATGCGCCGCATGACGCTCGCCGACCTCTTGAATCATCCGTCGCCCAAATGGCGTCCCGTTTCGGGCAACGATAATTTTCTCGGCGTCTACCGGTGGAATATTCTGCGGGAGCAAAACTAAGTGCGCGCGAAAATAATTATCACCAGCCTGCTTTTCCTAACCATCCTCGTGCCCGTCGGAGGCCAGCGCCCCGGCGCCTATTTTTCGGTCTCCACCAACAAAACTTTTCTCCCCGGCGAAAAAATCGGCGTCCACCTTTACGCCACCGACGTTGCCTCCCTCGAATTCCGCGTCTACAAAATTAAAGATCCCGTCGCGTTCCTCGAAAAACTCGATAGCCCGCACAATTTCGGCCACATCAGCGAAACTGAACAAATTGAAACGCCAACATTCATCGAGCGATTCCATGACTGGAAAAAAGAAACGTGGCGCGCTGTCAGGGATTTTTTCCGCGAACAGTTTTCTTCCCGCTCGCGCGCCCAAATCCGCGAGAAGCAAGGCGAAGCCCTGAAAAGCAAAGCAGGGGAGGCCGCCGTCTTCGCTCAGGTACCCGTCCTCAATAGCTCGCAACTCGTCGCGCGCTGGCGCCAGGAAATGCCTCCGCGATATTTATCCGAATCCATCAGCGTCCCGGTAACTTCGCTGGCAAAAGGTTTGTATCTGCTCGAAGCCACTGACGGCTCTCTTCGCGCCTACACTCTCGTAATCGTTTCCGAACTCGGTGTGATTACAAAAACCGCTCCCGGCCAGGTCCTAACATTCTCCGCGAATCGCAATACCGGCGAGCCAGTTCCAAACGCCGACGTTCGCGTCTGGTCCGACAAAAAAGAAAATGTCCGCCTGAAAAGTGATCAGAGCGGTCTCACCGAATCTCCGCTTCCATCAGGACAATACGAAGACGTCCGCGTCGTCGCAATTCATGGAGACGATGTCGCGCTCACAACTCCCGAGTCCTACAACCTCAGCAGCAAACCCGAACAGGATTTAACCGCATACGTTTACACCGATCGCCCCGTCTATCGCCCCACTCACACCGTTCATTTCAAGGCGATTCTTCGCGCCTACAGTGGAGAGCATTACAAAGTTCCGTCCGGCGACAAAGTCCAGGTTTTAATCGAAGATCCCGCCAGCAAAATAATGTTGCAGAGCGATTTTCCCATTTCTTCGTTCGGCACAATTCACGGCGATCTAGATCTGCCGCTCGACGCGGCGCTCGGCTACTACTCCATCACCGTCCGTTGGCACGGCTCAGACGGATCCCAGGGCACCGGCGGCTTTCATGTCGAGGAATATAAGAAACCCGAATATGAAGTTCGCGTTTCTCCATTGGCACCGCGAATTTTGCAGGGCAATTCAATCGATGCCACCATCGACGCCCATTATTTCTTCGGCGAACCGGTAGCCGGAGCGGACGTGAAATATGTCGTCCACACTTCCGATTACTGGTCGCCTTTCATCGATCACGATGATGACAACGATCTATCAAGCGGCGAATCGCAAGGTGAAGGCGGCGAAAGCGACGAATACGATTACGCCGGTGAACAAATTTCCGAGCAATCCGGCAAGCTCGATCAAAATGGCCAGCTGAAAATTCACGTCCCCACAAAACTGGACGGCCACCATCACGACATGCGCTACAGAATCGAAGCACGCGTCACCGATGCCGGCAATCGCGAAATCTCCGGACACAATTCTGTCATCGCCACCTACGGCAGTTTCGCCATCGGTATTTCTCCCGACAATTATTTTTTCCAGAAGGGCGCGAAAATAAACGCCACTGTCGTCGCCAAAGATTATGACGGCAAACCAATCCGCACCCGCGTCCGAGTGGAAACCGTAAAATACAATTATTCCTCCGGCCACACGAACGAAATCGTTCTCGATACCGCGTTTTCAGAAACCGGCGCCGACGGAACCGCGCGCGTTTCTCTGACCGCAAAGGATTCCGGCGGCCTGACGCTCCGAGTGAGCGCCACCACTCCGGAAAATCGCGAAGTCAGCGGCATCGATTGGATTTGGGTCGCCGGCGCAGGCGAAGCCGACTGGAGCGCAGGCGAAAACAAAGAAATCCGTCTCGTCGCCGATAAGAAATCCTACCAAGTCGGCGAAACCGCGCACGTTCTGGCAATGACGGGAATTCCCGATTCGTATCTGCTCGTCACCACCGAGGCCAGAACGATTCAATCCAAACGCGTAATTCACGCCACTTCGTCAACGCCCACAATTGATATTCCGATTCTCGCCGATCATCAACCAAACGTCTTCGTTTCCGTTTCTTTCCTGCACGACAACAGTTTCTACGAATCCAACAAGAACATAAAAGTTCCCGCCGTCCAGCAGGCGTTGAAAATTGAAATTCAGCCGTCCAAGAAACAATTCGCTCCCGGACAGGACGCCTCTTACACAATTCTCGCCCACGATTCTCAAGGCAAACCCGTCGCCGGAGAATTCAGCATTGGCGTAGTGGACGAAGCCATCTACGGAATTTATCCGGACTCCAGCGGTGACATTAATTCCGCGTTCTTCGGCCCTGTTTACGACCGCGTCTCGACCGACTCCTCCATGCGCTTTTATTTCAGCGGCGAAGCGGGCAAAAAAGAAATGTTCCTCACCTATCGCGCGCCAACAAATCCGCGCGCGCTAGCCCAATTGAAACCCGAACCGCTCGTCCAACCAAAAGTCAGAAAATTATTTCCGGATACCGCCCTCTGGCTCGCCGACGTTCGCACCGATTCCAGCGGACGCGCCGAAGCAAAACTTACTTTTCCCGATTCGCTCACCAGTTGGCGCACCACGGTTCGCGGAGCAACGGTCGACACAAAAGTCGGCAGCGCTATCAACAACGTAATCGTCCGCAAAAATGTAATGGTTCGTCTCGCCGTCCCGCGATTCTTCCGTCAGGGCGACGAAGTGACAATTTCCGCGATCGTTCACAATTATTTGGCCACCGCAAAAGATGTTCACGTTTCGCTGGACGTAAAGGGACTGGAAGTTCTCTCCGGTGCCGCCGCTGTAATTAATGTTCCCAGCAAAGGTGAAGCAAAAGCAGATTGGCGTGTCCGCGCGCAATCAACATTCTCCGCCGTGCTCGACGCAAAGGCTCTAACAAACGAAGAATCCGACGCGCTCGAAATTACTCTGCCAATTATTCCCGCCGGCGTAAAACAAACCGACGCGAAATCCGGTTCAATCGTCGCCGCCGATCAAGACGAAACAGAAACCGTCACGCTTCCCGGAAATCCCAGCATAGCTTCACCAACTTTGGATATTTCCCTGAACTCCTCACTCGCCGGAAGTATTTTTGGCGCGCTCGATTATTTGACGGCCTATCCATACGGCTGCACGGAACAAACCATGTCCAGTTTTCTTCCGAATGTCGTCGTGGCAAAAGCGATGAAGGATCTTCGCATTCCCAGCAGCGCAAATACTGGCGACCTCGACAGCAAAATAAAAGCAGGCATGGCGCGTCTTCAAGATTTTCAACACGATGACGGCGGCTGGGGCTGGTGGAAAGATGATGAGAGCCAGGTTTTTATGACCGCTTATGTCGTCGCTGGATTCGGGCAGGTTCGCGACGCGGGCTATCAGGTCAACGCCGCCTCGCTCGGAAAAGCACAGAAGTGGTTGCATGACTCGCTCGCAAATCACGCGAACATGCGCCCGGACTTGCAGGCGTACGTCGTCTATGCGCTCGCACTAAATAATGATGCGCACTCCGATGAAATCGAAGCCGCATGGAACAAGCGCAGCTCCATGACAACGCAAGGACTCGCCATGCTCGGACTCACGCAAAATGCAAAAGGCGATCACTCACGCGCAAAAGAAATCGCAGATAAACTCGAATCAACGGCGATCACCACGGACCGCGAAGCGTCATGGACCGCAAATTACGATTACTTCATGGAATTTGAAATTGATGACGCAGCGGAAACCACCGCCTACGCCGTTCGTCTGTTGAGCCTCGAAAAACCGGAAAGTCCACTGCTTCCGAAAGCCGCATTCTGGCTGGTGAATCATCGCGATGGCGGATATTTCTGGGACAGCACGAAACAAACCGCGATGGTGATTTTCGGCCTTACCGAATATATGAAAGCAAGCCACGAACTGGACGCGAATTTCCACGCCGAAGTTTTCGTAAACGGAAAACAAGTTTCCGCGCGCCAATTCACCGCCGCCGATTCTTTCAATCCCGCGCAACCTGTAATTCATCTCGATGCTTCCGCGCTTCACGAAGGCTCAAATGAAATTCGCATTCACAAAACCGGCGCAGGCCGTCTCTACTGGTCCGCAAGCGGAGCTTACTATTCCAACGACAAGAAACTCGTGCAAAGCAACAAACTTTCACTGAATATCACGCGCGATTATTTCCGCCTGACTCCGGAAAATACCGGCAGCAAGATCGTCTACAACCTCGATCCGCTGCAAGGCGATCTTCACGTCGGAGATGTTCTCGCCGTGCGCGTCACCATTGGCGGAAGCGAATGGCGATACTTGTTGATGGAAGATCCAATTCCCACGGGCGCGGAATTTATTACGCGCGACGATCTCTACGAACTAAAACAAAAACCCGGATGGTGGGATTCCTGGTTCACACGCCGCGAATTCCATGACGATCGCGCGGCAATTTTCCAAACCTACTTCGACAAGCAGCAGCAATATGTCTATCTGCTGAAAATTGTGAACCCCGGGAAATTCCAGGTAAGCCCGGCAGTCGTACGGCCAATGTATCAACCATCCATTTTCGCCACGAGCGACGCACTTTTGTTGGAGGTGAAGTGATGGCCGCTCTAACAATCGCGCGCAAATCCATTTCCGGAGCCTGCCACAATTGGCGGCTCTGGCTGATTCAGTTTATCGGCAATCCGCTATTATTCTTATTGTTTGCCGGATGGCTTTTAATTCCGGTTGCAAATACGTTGTACATAATTCTGAACGCGCTAGTGGCGATTTTATTGATCGCCGCAACCGCAACTCTTCACGGCGGCACTCTGAATTATTTTTCCGAAAACGATACAAGCTTATATGCTCCACTCAAGAAAACGTTTTTACGTGCGCTAAGAAATGTTGTCCCCATTCTAATCTGTGCCGCCGTACTTTTTCTCCTGTGGATGTTGATGGATAAATTTGACGGCCTGCAAGAAACATTTCCAACCTATCTTCGATCCACACTTTCCGCTTCAACGCGAAAGCACATTTCCGTCTCCACACTCACAAATATATTTGGCGCAGCCGCTTTCGCACTGCGCTGGATTTTGATGCCCGGATTAATTTTACCTTTCGCAGCCGCTGCGTCGAACAGCGGATTTCACGGATTGGCCGTAGGCGGATTTCGCAGAATGAAAAATGCGATCGGAAGTTTTTCTTACTGGCTAATTCTCACGCTCGCCGCAATCGTCGGAGTCTATGCCACAGAAACAATTCTCGATTTGACTCCGAATTTCGCAACGTCGACATATCACCACGAACTTTTCAGTCTCGTAATCCGTTTAGTGATTTCCTACACCCTCGCGCTCATCGCGTGGATGGTCATTTGCTCAGTGGTTGGGCGATCCGCCTGGAAGTCCACGTTCACCGAAACCCAAATCCCCCGGCAGCCCGGCACTTAACCAAGAAAGCACTTTCTGCTTACCGAATCGCTGAACGAGTGTGCTGACTTTTCGCTGAGCAACCGCGTAAGCGCGTTCCATTTCTTCGTGCGAAGCTGGATGAAGTAAATGTGATTCGAGTTGTTGATCGGTGATTTCCGGAACCGGCGCTTCGGAAGATTCCAGCGACGCTAAGTAAAGCGCGAGCCCTTCGCGAAACCACAGTGGAATTCCAGCACGCGATTTCGATTCAATCAGCAGATGATAAAGTTCATGACGCAGCGTCGACTCGAGAATAGACTTACTTTTTAATTGCGCGAGTGGCTGCAATCGAATTGTGTGGACTCGAGTGGAAGCCGCGATCCAGCCCGGCTCACCGGTCTCGTCACGATATTTTTCGATGGTGGAATAAATCTGTAATCGCGGGCGAAATGTAAGCTTCCAACCAATCGCATTTTCGTTTTCCGCCAGAATGCGATCGGCAATTGGAAGTATCTGCGAATCCGATTCTGGATTCTGGCTCAACAATTCAAATCGTTCGTCGAGTCTGCTTTCCCATTTTTGATTTAGAGGCCCTCGAAGGTCCGTTCCCGGATAATAATAATTTAGAATTTCGCGATAGGATTTTCCTTCGCGCGCCATTTCTTCCGCGCCCGCCTGACAAAGACCCACGCCGTGCCCCGAGCCTTTTCCGGAAAATAGAAGTTTCCCGTTTGCGTTTCTAATTTCATAAAGATCGCTGCGAATTTTATTCCATCCATATTCGCGATCCACAGCGAATCGTAGCGTTGAAGCGGTCAGCGAAAAACGCGGGGGACTTCCGCCAAGAAATCGTAAATGTCCAACTCGCCCGCTTAGAGTGCGCGATTCAATTTCGATGGTTCGCCAATTTTCGGGCGGCGAAATTCCGGCGATGCGCAGCGCGCTATTTATTTCGCTCGCGGATAAATTACTTTCCCATTTCAGTTCGCCCGGAATCGGACAAAAAGTATCCGCGTGAACAATCAAATATGGTTCTCCGACTTTTGCCCACGCTTCGGTTGCCGCGGCGGTAGTTCCTCCACAATTTGCATGATAGAAAGTTTGGGCGGGAGAATCCTGATAGTAAAGAATTTCACCGCGTGTCGATAAAACCGCCGCACGATTGCGCGAATCGATGCCATTCCATTTCATTGTCTGGCAATGAGTGGTGTCACAAAAATCAAAGCCATCTTGAACGTGTTGTCCGCGAAAGCGCGTTGCGTAAGTGCGAATTGCGACGGCCATGGCTTTCAACGATTCGTCGTTTTTGCTGGCTCCGCTTTCAGCGGCAAGAACAGCCGAAACATATTGTTCCATCGGCATAAACACTGTGACGAGAAAACCGAAATCAGTCCTTTTTATCTGCAACGGGAAATTCCCAGAAAATGCTGGGCCATTTTCCGGGATGATTTGGTAGTTGCCGGAAATGAAGAATGTTTTTGGCGCAGTGCTCGATGCGTCCGCGGCATTTTTGTCTGGCGCAAAATCAATTTCGAGTTTCCGTTCCGCGTGTTCTGCGCAGGTGGGGCATTCACGCCAATGAAAATCGGCTTGCGTGGAATTTACCGTGATTGTTTTGGGCGCGATCGCCGCGAACAGACGGACTTGGACATCCTGCGCGCGCAAAATGGAAGGCACGAGGAGAAAACAAATCGCGAATAGGCGCGCGAATTTCACTTGGTGCGATTCTCTTGCGCGTATTCTTTGAAAACAGATTGCGCGATTGCTGCTGCGTCCAGCCCTCTGCCCTGTTGCACAAAAACGACTACCGCGATTTCCGGCTTTTCGGCGGGCGCGTAACCGACGAAAAATCCGTGAGTGCGCGGATTTGTTCGCGAAGCGGCCGTTCCAGTTTTTCCGGCAACCTTCATGTCATCTATATTCCCTGCATGTGCCATTCCATATTCAACAGAATGTTGGAGGCCGTCAAAAATTGGGGAATAAATTCCGATGTCGCCATTTCTTTTGCGCAGGGCCAATTTTCTGTAGGCCGCTAAAAGTTCGAGCGGAGTGACTTCGATGCCTTGATCACCAAGCGCTGCCATCTGAATTTGAGCCCGGTTGGAGGGGGTACGAATATTTCCAGTTGCATCATTGTCTACAAGTGATGAGGGCGAATCGAAACCGGCGCGGCGAAACGCTTGCACCAATTCGGCGCTGCTGAGACGGATGCTGACTTGGGCAAAATAGGAATTGCAGGAATATGCGATTGCGTCATCGGCATTTAGTTCGGAGATCGAAATTGGATGAGTGCAATCCAATCGCTCGGACCCGATTTGGAGTTTACGTTTGCAGAGGAGCTTTTGCGCGGGATCGACGCGATGCAAATCGAGAAGCGTCATGAGGACGAATGGTTTAAGAGTTGAGCCCGGAGTTTGAAGAGTTGTTGCTGCGAGATGCAAATTATTGGAGGCGAGGATTTTGCCGGAAGAAACGTCGACGACGACAAAAGTTCCGGGATGCTTTTCCATGGCGCGATCGACTGATTTTTGGAGGGCGGAATTATTTCGCGAAACGTAACCGTTTTGAAATGCGAAGGTGCGCGAAGAAAAATTTGCGGGGGAAAGAATCGCCAGAGTGCAGGCTAGAAAAAAAATTGATTGGGTGAAAATTCGGATGGACGGATTGTGGGGCACGGCGTCTGATTCTAGTTTAGATTTTGGGGATTACCAAAGGTGGGGTGGGGTTTTTGGGCAGGTGGTGGGGAAAAGTAACGAACATGCACTATAATGCAGTTTTTGCGGCGGAAGAGCCAAAAAGTGCATTATAGTGCACTTTTTGGAGAGGGAAAGATGGGAAAAAGCTCTCAACGCGGTCCCGAAGTTTCGGGAGCAGAGGCGCAGAGAAAAGATTTGAGGAAGGAGCATGCACCACCAGAGGTCCGGCGAGTTTTTAATTTGGAGGACGAATTTGGGCTAAGTCCTTTATTTGCAATACATAGCCACAGATCGCCGTAAGTCCTTTGTTTGCAATACATTGCAAAATAGGGGGGGGGGGGGTACGACTTTTTGCGCAAATGGGTTATGGCCGTGGAGGTAAGTCTCTTATTAGCACACACATAGACCACAGAACGCCGTAAGTCCTTTATTAGCACACACATGACTTTCGACCCCGGGGGCGGGGTACGCGTTTTTTCAAAAATGGGTTATGGGAAGAGCGGGTGGGTGATGGCTAAGGGTCAGGAAACAAAGGAGATGAGGAGGTGGGCGCCATTCTGTCCGGAAGTTTGGGGATAGAGGAACTGACGCGCAGATTGTTCGGAAAACGTCCCGTCTGCCCCCCGGATTCGTCCCTGGATTCCGTAGCGCAATTACCGACAGGGATCGATCTTGGGATCCGGTGGCAACACGAAGGGCAACGGTTCGGACGCAATGTATTCATAGACAAGATAGCCGAACGGCTCCCAGCGTTTTCGTATCTCCTCTGGTTTGACGCGCCTCTCGTCCCAAGTCGGAACCGTTATCCGGAGAACATGATTTCCGGGCGGAACCGTGTCTGGTTTCTCGCTCGCATCTTGACGACGGCCTGCGGAGTCAGCGCGAATTTCGCCCTCGATTTCCACGGATTCGCCGGTTGACAGGATGGCAAATGCTTTGCCGGGAGTCGTTAAATCTTCCGGCGATGCGGCGGGGTTAAAAGTCGTAAGTGTATCGGCGTTGGGATCGTATTCAAGTTTTCCCGTCGACAAACTGGCTGCATCTCGCGCAATAACGACGTGGGAGAAGATGCTGAAGCCGCTGGGCTGTTTCTCGACAATTAAGCGTTTATTTGATTGGTTGATCAAACGCACCCGAAGCTTAAATATGATACTGAATTCTTTGATTCCGGGGTCACTACAGTACCGTTGCCCTAGAATTTCCGCTGTCATTTTCAGTGGATTGACCTTCTCATCGTCACTCTTCTGCCTTGCGCCAACCGAGAAAATACCCGAACCGGATGGAGCTGTTGATTGGGAATGCAAAGGCTGCAAACCGGAACAGCTGAGCACAATCAATAAGGCAATTGCGCGCAATTGCCATCCTCTACCCCCGGCGGGTGGCGCAGCATTAGGCTCCATTTGTAACTTTCCCTCTTGAACCGAACCGAACAGGCGCATGATACCACCGCAGTAGATCACCGAGTAATGAATTGCGTGGGGCTAGGTGTGGCACCCAACAACAACTTCCGACCGAGAACGTCGCCAAAACTGCGCCACCCGGTCGATTTGCCTAGAAATAATTCAACGATATTTTTATTCGCAAGGAGCACAGCCAGGATTGGCTGTGCTACGAATTCGGTTGAGGGCGCCCTTCGACTTCGCTAAGGATAAACAACAAGCAGCGCCCCTACTGGACCGTCAGCGTCACGTTGGTTGTGTGCACCAGTGTGCCGGACTGGGCGGTGACGGTGATGATGTATGTGCCTGCCGGAGTGCCGGTGGGCGGAGGAGGAGCGGTGACGCCGCCACCGCCGCACCCTGCGATTACGGTTGCGGTTAGAAGGACGATGGCGATGGGAGTGACTGGTGCGAAGCGCGCCGAGAGATTCCTCTCCCGCGTTCGCGGGATCGGAATGACGAACGGCAGCGGGAAACGCGACGTCAGCTCGATCAACGTCCGCACGAGCAACAGCGATGAGAGGAGAACTGAAATGAGCGCGAGGAGCCAGAGCATGAATTGATTTGGAGTGCGCGGATTGGGTTTGGTGGAGGGAGGCAAAATGCCGCGCGCTGTTGTCGAGATGGATAAGGTGGTCGAGGTTACGGCGCTGCCGGGGGTGAGG
Source organism: Terriglobia bacterium (assembly GCA_963840515.1). GTDB lineage: Bacteria > Acidobacteriota > Terriglobia > Acidiferrales > UBA7541 > DASTCZ01. Next base: position 153,257 of record CAWIZI010000051.1, on the reverse strand, counting down.
CTTCCTGGGGTGAAGCTAGCGCTTGAAGCGGAGGGGAGTCCGGAGGCGGAGAAGGTGACTGTGTAGGCGAAGCCTCCGGCGCCCGGGGTTAATGAGATGGTAAAGTTGGCGGTTTGTCCGGCAGTGATGGTGTCGGGCGAGGTGGGGCCGGAGGCGGAGAAGTCGATGCCGGTGCCGGTGAGAGTGATGTTTTGCGCGCTGGGAGTGGCGTTGTCATTCAGTACGAGATTGTCCGGACCGAATGATCCGACGGCGGTGGGAGTGAAAGTGATGTTGATGACGCACTGACCGCCTCCTCCGGCGACGCTGACGCCGTTGGCGCAAGTTGTGCCCGAAGCTATGGCCCAGTTGGTGGTGTTGGAGAGAATAGTTGCGGCGATGCCGAGGAAGGTTAGCGTCTGGCCGCCGTTATTGGTGACGGTGATTTGCTTCGCGGCGCTGGTGGTGTTCACGCCTTGATTCGGGAATGAAAGAGATGTGGCGGAAAGAGTAACTGATGGTGGAGATGTTATAGTGGTATTGAATGTAATGGTGTCATTGGAAGTGACAATTTCGCCGCCGCCGGAAACGGTTGCATTGGTGGAGACGGGCGTCGGCGCGTTGGGATCGACGTTCATGGTGACAAGGATTGGGGCGTAGGGCTGGCCGGCTTGCAGGACGTCGGCGCGAGTGCAGGTGAGGGTGGCGAGAGTGCACGTCCAACCAGTGCCGGCGATTGCAGTTGCGGTGAGCGCAGCGGGCAAGGTGACGACGACGGTGACGGACGCGGTGGTTGGGCCGCCGCCGCTATTCGTTGCGGTGAAAGAAAATTGCGCGCCGGTTTGACCTTTGAGGAAAGAGCCGGGCGGGGCGATGGTGGCGCTGATGGTCATATCGGGAAGTTGAGTGATGGTGGTGACGTCGGTGGCGGTGTCGTTTGATGTGTTGACTTCCCCACCGCCGGAGACGGTGGCGGTGTTGGTGACAGATGCGGGGGCGTTATTTGCGACGGATACGGTGACGGTGATCGGCGGATAGCTGGCGGCTGAGGCGAGAACGTCGGTGCGCGTGCAGGTGACGGTGGCGAGAGTGCATGACCATCCGGAGCCGGCGATACCGGTGGCGGTGAGCGAGGATGGCAGAGTGTCGACGACAGTGACGGTGCCTGAGGTCGGGCCGGCTCCGCTATTGGTGACGATGATTGTGTAGGACGGGCCGGAGGTTTGGCCTTGAGTGAAAGTGACGCCGTGAGATTTGGTAATGGTGAGATCGGGCGCCGGAGCGACGACGATGATGTCAGTAAATTGGTCGTTCAGCGTGTTCGTCTCTCCTCCTCCGGAGACTGTCGCGAAGTTATCGAGATTTCCTGACGCGTTCGCAGCAACGTTGACGGAGAGGGTAAGCGGCGGATAGCTGGCACCGCTGGCGAGCACGTCAGTGCGCGTGCAGCGCGCTATGAAAATGCACGTCCAGCCAGTTCCTGACATTGCAGAGAAAGTCAGACCGACCGGCACTTCATCAATCACGGTTATCGTAGATCCGTCGGTGGGAAGTTTGCCGATATTCGATGCGATGATTGTGATAATCGCTCCGGTCTGGCCTGGAAAGAAATTGCCAACGTGCGACACGGTGATTGCCATGTCCTGAATCGTGGTGATGTAGGTTAGGTCATCGGCTGTGTCGTTCATCACGTTAGTCTCGCCACCGCCTGAAACTACTACTTCGTTGTCGAGGGCGGGCTGTAATATCGGCGATTGGACGTTGACGGTGACGGTAATCGGCGGGTAACTGGAATTCCCTGCAAGCACGTCGCTACGAGTGCAGACGACGGTCGTAACATTACAAGCCCATCCCGAGCCTGAAATTGCGGTAGCGGTCATGGTTGTGCCGGGCAGATTATCCTGCACGTTGACGGCTGCAGTAGTGGGCGAGAAACCTACGTTCTTTGCAACTAGCGTGTAGACCGCACCGATTTGACCCGGCGCGAAATCGCCGGTGTGTGACGACGTGACGGTCATATCAACGAGTTGATTGATGGTGGTGGGGTCAACGGAACCGTCGTCGCCTTGGAAAAATTCTCCACCGCCTGCGACGATTACAGTGTTCTGAGTGCTCAAAGGCGCATTCGCTACGACATTCCCCGTGAGTGTGATGACCGGATAATTAGCGGCGGCGGCCAGGGCGTCACTTCGAGTGCACATCGTCGTTGCGAGAGTACACGCCCAGCCGCTCCCGGCCATCGAGGTCGGAGTGAAGCCGGCCGGCAACTGATCCGTGACGGTGGCCAGGCCAGTGGTCGGAGCAAAGCCAATATTGGAAACGGTGATTGAATACGCTGCACCGATTTGTCCCTGGGAGAAATTACCTACGTGGGTGCCTACGATTGTGAGATTGGGAGCAGGGTTGACGGTAGTCGGGTCCGTGCTCGTGTCGTTCGAGGTGTTCCCTTCGCCGCCACCGTAAGTTGTGACGGTGTTGACCCCACTGACCGCATTGTTCGCAACACTGACGACAATCGTGACCGGAGGATAGCTGGAGTTCGCAGCGAGCGAATCAGGACGCTCGCAGGTCTCGAGTCCACCGAAAAGAGTGCAGGACCATCCGGGGGAAGACGCAAAAGAGACGATCGACAAACCCGGTGGGAGCGTATCGAGAAAGAACACTTCACCAGTAGTCGACGCGGTGCCGCTGTTGGTGACCGTGACTGTGTAAACCGCATTTGATTGACCCTGCGAAAAACTGCCGACGTGTGTACCGACGACTGTGAGATCGGGACTTACATTGATGATGGCGTGATCGGTGGCGACGTTGTTGTTTGGATTCACGTCTCCGCCGCCGGAAACGGTGGCAGTGTTGGTGACGCTGGCCGGCGGAAATGCTGCGACGGTAACACTGACAGTGATCGGCGGATAGCTTTGTCCGGTGGCCAGAGAATCGGCGCGCGTGCAGGTGAGCGTTGCGAGCGTGCAGGTCCAGTTGGTTCCTGAAATCGCGGTGGCGGTAAGTCCGGTCGGAAGTGTGTCAACAACCGTGACGGTCCCAGTGGTTGACATATTTCCCACGCTGGAAACATTGATGGTGTAGGTCGCGCCCACTTGTCCCGGCGTGAAATTTCCGGTGTGAGTTTTGGTGATTAGGAGATCGGGTCCCGGATTGAGGACGGTGACAGTTGCAGTTGCCTGCGCGGTCGCACCTTTACTATCAACGACGGTGAGCAAGACACTGGTTGTGCCGACCGGATACGGGCTGGGAGGCGTCTGCGTCTCGGTGATGGTGTCGCCAGGATCAGGATCGGATGAACCGTTATCGACGTTGACGGCTGCGGTTCCGCCCGTAGTCGCAGCCGTTACGGTGGCGTTTTTCGCCAAAGCAATTGGCGGATGGTTAATGGTAGAAGGGTTGGTGATAATGCAAGAGGGAAGCTGCAAAGTGTAAGGCGTTCCGCCGGCTGTGCCCGAGGGCGAGGAATCGCTCACTACGAGGACGTAACTTTCTAATACAGAGGTAGAGAACGAAAAGGTCTGAGGACTACCGCTGGCTCCAGCATCAGCCGCGTACAAAATGGAAATGTTTGAGGGCGTAAAAGACGACGAGTACGCTGCGGTGAATAAATTGGCGCCGCCGGAAGATGTGAGAACGGGTTTCAGGCACTGTGCGGTCTGCGCTGTAAACGTGAAGGAATCGAAAATTCTTGACCCGACTGCAACCGTGCCGGGAAATTGTTTCGGTTCGCTGCATGAACTAGGAATACCCGATCGGAAAATGCGATCGGTCTGGGACCCAGTGGCCCAGGTAACGGTAGGCGGTAATCCGTGAGGCGCGCTACCGAGATTTCCGGAAATTGGGAACACTCCAGTTTGAACGCTGAAATTCAACGTCTTTGTTGGAGCGGGGCCGCCAGTGTATGTAAGCGTTAATGTGAAATTAATATTCAGAGCGCACGGGGCATTGCTTGCCACCGTAAATGTGAAAGGACTTAAATTCACGCCGCCATCGTTATTTACAGGTATGTCCGCGTATGTGCTGATGGCTGGTTGTGTTACGGTCACGCCGGGAGTTGATGTGGTAAGCACTGCAGTGATTCCCGTTGCATTTTTCACACCGGTGGCGTTGCTAAGCTGAATAAGGACCGAAGCGCCTTCGCCGGGATCGATAATGCCGTTGCCATTGCCGGGATTTTCATTCGCGATAGCGGAAATAATTACGGGATTCGCGAAACCGGTGAGGTTAAGCGAGGCCAACGAGGCGTCGGCCATTACGATTCCGAAGCCTGAATCACGGTCGAAGCCTACGGGAAGAAGATCGAGCGCCGTGGTGGTGAGGGCGGTCCTAACCTGCGCGGTGGTAAGAGTTGGAACCGCTGACTGTACCAATGCGGCGATCGCGACCGCATGGGGCGCCGCGGCGGACGTACCGAAGAATGGATTCAGTCCCGAAGCAGAGGGGAACGTTGTTGAAACGCCGTCAGCGGCGGTGAGGTCCGGTTTATTTCTTACGGTTCCTCCGGTGGAAGAAAAATTTCCCGGAGTGATCGGAGTTCCATCAGGATTAAAAATAATCCGGCGCGGGCCGTCGGAAGTGAAAGGCTCGAGCGCGCTTCCGCGATTGAATGCATTGGGAAACGGACCTCCCGGAAAACCGGGTCCGAAGTTTGCGGCGGCAGGCGCGGCAGCGACAGAAAATGCCGCTGCGGCAGCGGTATGGCCGTAGATTTCTCCGTCAGTAGCAACGCTAAGCGTGCCACCAATTGTCTTCAATGCGAATAAAAGCGGATTAGCGGCATTCGACTTGAATACTACCAGCATGTCACCGAGGCTTCCGTTCGACGGCGGATCAATCTCCTCATATGGATTCTGGGACGGTCCGCCGCTCTGGATGTTGGTGGACGAGGCTAAAACAACACCGGCGGAATTCACGTAGAACAGGTCGTAATCGTCGGCCGCGGTTGTGAACGGATCGGCCCATTGAAGAACGTAACCGTCGCCGGGATTGGTGATGGGGTCGCCCAAAATTCCATTGCCAAAATTGTGAATCGTTCCAGCTTTTGCGCCGCCAGGAAAAGTGAATGCGGGTGAACCGCTGCTGTTAAAATCCCCTTCATAGTTGCCGGCGGTTCCGGCGTCCAAGTTTCCTTGATTCCCCGCCGCGGAAAAATAAAGCGCGCCGGCCGCTGTGACGCTATTCACCGCTTGCGCGACGATGCCGTCCTGGAAGACCGGCTCATCAAAATAAAAAACATCGTCCACGATGATGTTGCAACCCATGGTCTGCAGAGCTTGAATGTTGCCGGCAAAATCACTTTCGCTCATATCGGCGGTGGCGAAAAATAGACTCGCTCCCGGCGCCATGTCGTAGATAATTTGCATCATGGCTGTTCCTTCGTCGGTTGCGCCAGTCTCGAAATCGTCCTCAAAAATTGTGAGGCAAGGACCGCCCGTCCCGGGACAACTGGGAGGAAGATCTCCTGTCGCTTGGGCGGAAGTGACCGCTCCGGTGGCGTTAGCGCTGTCAGAAAGCACCCCGATTTTCAGGCCCGAACCGTTGATCCCGTAAATGCCGCGCGATTGTGCGGCGAGGTGCGTGGCGTCGCCTTCGGTGGTAACGATTCCCTGTCCGGTGTTAATCACTCCCGTGGTGCTATTCGCTTTCGCGCGCTGCTGCTCCAAGTAAGAGGCAATTTGCTTTCTCACTCTGGCTGCGCGCGCTTCAAAAGTTGAGTGCCGCGGGGCCGCAGCGATTCGCGCCCCGTCGGCAAAGACGACTTCTCCCGGCGCGAAAGCTTCACGGCGCAAAACATAATTCTGCGGTTCGGGCTTCAATCGTGAGGTCATGGATTGAACTTTGCGGCCGATGAAGGAAACGTCGGGCAACGCGGCGATCGTTTCGATTTGATTTGCGGGAATCAGCGCGCGGATGGCTCGGTATTCGGGATGGGAATCCTGGACGAGAGCGCCGGCCGTCTGCAATTGCTGAAGCAATTGAGGAGTAACGTTGGCGATGATATCGACCGCGATGCGGTTGTTATCGTCGAGATCCACTCCGGTGTAGAGCGATTGGAAACCGGGCGCGGCGGGCTGGCCGCTCATCATGCGAATTGTGTAAAGGATGTTGGAATCAATTTTTTGCTGCGCTGGAGTGCGCGAAGATTTTTCCTGCAAGAGCAACTGCATCTGCTGAACTGCGGCGGAGTTGAGGGCGTCGGGAGTGGTGGCCTGGCGCGCCGCTGAAGCGGAAACGTTATTTTCGGGAGGCGTTGGCGGTACAAATTTATGGAATTTTAGATCGGTGTTTGTGGAGCGCGCGTCCTGCGCCAAAACGGGAGCCGATGCGGCTGCCGTGAAGAGGATCAATGAGGCGCAGATGAACCAAATACGAGACGGACGGGTGATTGTCATTACAAATGTCCTCTCCGACTAAGATATTTTGACGCACGAAATGTTTGATCTGAACATTTCGCACAGCAGACGCCGCTTAATGACAAGGGACGGGCATAGGGTATAACTCATTCACGTGTTTTGAGCAACACTTATAAAAGAAAGGGTAGTGGAAGATTCGATTAGTTGATGGGAGCGCGGTGAGCCGGAATTAAGTGCGGCGGATGGCGGCGTTTCGCGGAAGACGGCTATTGAAACTATTGTTTTGCAATAATTTATTGGGGGAAAGATCGGTGCGCACAAGGCAGACAACTTCGGCGCAGGCGTTTCGGATTAGTTTTCGCCCTTCGGCGATTAGTTCGGAACGGAACTTTGCGAGAGTGGTTATCATAAATGCTCCGAGCCGCGATCCCGCGGACGTCAGGGGGTTAAAACCCCGTCCTTTTCATTCCAATACGGCACGGCTTAAGCCGTGCCCTGGTACAAAGCATTTTTATTACGAGCCATTTCTGCTACGAACGATTCCTCAGTGCTGCAGCGGTTTGTAGCGCAAGACGATAATTACTGCACAATCAGAGTTACCGTCGCCGAGTGAACGTCCGCACCGGAAGTTCCCGTCACGGTGACAGTGTAAGTTCCCGCAGGAGTTCCGTTGTTTGATCCCACCTTCGGGAATCCACCGCCCGAGCATCCGCTGATGTATCCAACTGAAATAAGGAGCAACGCGAACGTTCCGATCGGAACCAATCGCCGCGTTCTGCGCTTTCCAAATTTCGCTGCGCTTGCGAGTGCCGTCATCAGCGTCAGCAACAGCGCCAACGTAAATATCCACATCGGACGCGCCGAATTATTCGGACTTGATGGCGGCGCGGTAATTTGCGCCAGTCCTCGCGCGGTCGTCGTCACCGTCATCGTCGTCGGACTGCCCGCCGTCACCGACGACGGACTGAACGAAGCACTCGCTCCAGTCGGTAATCCACTCGCGGTGAAAGTTACCGTGCCAGGAAATGCGCCGCCAACCGTTGCCGTCGCGATTGTGAAATTCGCTGAACTCCCCGCGGTTACAGTTTGCGAAGTCGTCGTAGCGCTCACACTGAAATCTGTAATCGTAAATGTCAACGAGTTCGACGTGCCACCGCCCGGCGTTGGATTCACAACGGTAATCGCCGCCGTTCCGCTCGCTGCGATATCCGCCGCAGTAATCGCCGCCGTCAGCGAAGTTGCGCTCACGAATGTTGTTGTTCGCGCGCTTCCCTTCCATTGCGCCGTTGATCCGCTGATGAAATTAGTTCCGGTCAGCGTCATCGTAAACGCCGCGCCACCCGCGCCGGTTAATGTCGGCGAAATTGCAGTAAGCGTCGGAACTGGATTCGGCGCGGTGATTGTAAACGTCAGCGCGTTCGACGTGACGCCTGACGGCAATCCCTGCGCCCGCGCGTTTGCTCCGCTGAAAACTACCGTCGGCGTAAATACTTGCACCGATGCAGTTCCCGCCGTCGCAATATCCGCCGCGGTGATTGCGGCAGTCAGCTGCGTCGAGCTAACAAACGTCGTTGTGCGATTGCTGCCATTCCACTGCGCCACTGAAGTGTTAATGAAATTACTTCCGTTCAAAGTAATCGTGAACGCCGCGCCGCCGGCGATTGCGGAATTCGGCGCAAGCGAAGTCAGCGCAGGAATCGGTGTCGTGGCAGTGAACGTCACAACGTTCGACGTGCCGCCGCCCGGCGCGGGATTCACCACACTCACCAAATAAAGATTTGCCGTCTGAATATCGGCAGCAGTAATTGCGGCAGTCAATTGTGTTGCGCTCACAAATGTTGTCGTCCGCGGACTGCCATTCCATTGCACAACCGAACTGCTGATGTAATTGGTGCCGTTCACAGTCAGTGTGAACGCACCAGATCCCGCGCTCTTATTATTTGGAGAAAGCGTCGTGATCGTCGGCACAGGATTTGCCGCGCTAATCGTGAACATCAGCGTATTCGAGAATGTTCCCGCAGGCGCGCCCTGCGTGCGAATACCACTTGCACCGCTCCCAACGGGCAGCGGATTAAACACAACTACCGATGCGGTGCCCACTGACGCGATGTCCGCTGCGGTTATGGCCGCCGTCAACTGTGTTGCGCTGACGAATGTAGTCGTGCGATTGCCTCCGTTCCATTGCACAACCGCGTTGTTTTCAAAATTGCTGCCGTTCACCGTCAACGTGAACGCCGCACCGCCCGCAATCGCGGAATTCGGCACCAGCGTCGACAGCACGGCAACCGGCGTCGTTACGTTGAAGAAAAATGTGTTCGACGTGCCGCCGCCCGGCGCCGGATTCACCACGATCACCGGAACGCTTGGGTTGAAAGATTGAATATCCGCAGCGGAAATCGTCGCTGTCAACGTCGTCGCGTTCACAAACGTCGTCGGTTGCGGAGCGCCAATCCAATCCACCACAGAATTGCTAACGAAATTTGTGCCGGTGACCGTCAATGTAAACGGAGCAGAGCCTGCGCTCACGTTATTCGGCGAAAGCGCGGTGATTGTCGGAACCGGATTTGTTGTGCCCGAGATCGTAAACGTCACTGAATTCGATGTGCCGCCGCCGGGCGTTGGATTCGTAACCGTCACCGCGGCGTTACCGGCCGTCTCCACATCAATCGACTGAATCTGCGCCGTCAGCTGCGTCGCGCTAACAAACGTCGTCACCTTGGCCGCGCCGTTGAAATTCACCACCGAATTGGAAACAAAATTCGTTCCGTTCACCGTCAACGTGAATGCAATCGAGCCTGCCGCCACGCTCGTCGGTGAAATATTCGTGATCGTCGGAACAGGATTCGATGCCGCGGTGACGGTAAAGTTCTCGGTGTTTGACGCGCCCCCGCCAGGCGTGGCGTTGGTGACGATGACGGCAGGCGTGCCGACCGTTGCAACATCGGCGGGCAAGACCTGGATGGTCATCTGCGTGGAACTGAGAACCGTTCCTCCGTGCGGCTGGCCACCAAAACTCACCGTCGAAGCGCCCGTGATGAAACCTGTTCCATTGATCGTCAATGTGAACGTGGTAGAACCCGCTGCGATCGTTGACGGTGAAAACGAAGTAATCGTTGGTACTGGATTGTTTACCTGGAACGTCACGTTATTTGTTGACGTGCCGCCGCCCGGCGTGGGATCGGTGACGGTGACGAGCAAAGCACCGGAGCTCGCAATGTCACTCGCTAAAATCGCCGCGGTTACCTGAGTCGAACTCACAAACGTCGTGACGCGTGCGATGTGATTGAAATTCACAATGGAATTAGAAACGAAACCAGTCCCGTTCACAGTAAGAGTGAATCCTGCGCCACCGGCAAGCCCGGTCGTCGGCGAGACTGACGCAACTGTCGGGAATGGATTATTAATCGTCAGCGTTGCCGCAGCGGACGTTCCGCCGCCCGGCGTGGGATTTGTGACAGTGATTGAAGCGCTGCCCGCGGTGGCAATATCTGCCGCCGTGATCGCGGCCGTTACCTGCCCTCCGCTTACAAACGTCGTGACTCGCGGACTTCCATTGAAATTCACCACGGAAGTGGAAATTAAATTTGTTCCGTTCACGATCAACGAGAACGCTGCGCCACCAGCAGTTGCTGCGCTAGGCACCAGCGAAGTAATCGTCGGCGCGGGATTCGACGCGGCGCTAACAGTAAAGGTAATAGAGTTCGACGTGCCTCCGCCCGGCGTCGGATTTGTAACGCTCACAGCAGGTGTGCCGGTGCTCGTCACATCCGCCGCCAATATCGCGGCAGTCAGTTGCGTTGCGTTCAAAAACGTAGTCACGCGCGCAGTGCCGCCGAAGTTCACGACCGAACTGGATATGAAATTAGTTCCGTTCACGGTCAGCGTGAATGCGCCTGAACCGGCTGTTACTCCAGTTGGCGATAGCGTGGTCACCGTCGGGACAGGATTACTCAGAGCAGTCACACTGAAGTTGACCCAGTTCGATAAACCTCCAGCCGGCGCGGGATTTGCCAGCACGACGGTGGGAGTACCGGATGCGGCGACGTCACTGGCCAAAATTGCGGCGGTGAGCTGCGTGGCGCTGACGAATGACGTGGTCTTGGGATTGCCATTGAAATAAACAACTGAACCATTTACGAAGCCTGTTCCGTTGACGGTGAGCGTGAACCCCGCCGCGCCTGCGGGAGCGGTAGTGGGAATCAGCGGCGTGGTAATCGTCGGCAACTGTGCGAGGCCGTAAACGTCGACTTCAGTCTGCGTGCCGATAAACACCTTTCCACCGGCGATCATCGGGGTCGTAAATTCAACTCGTCCGCCTGCCTTGTCCCCCGCAATCATCGAGCTGTTCCATAGTTCCGTCGCAAGGTTGGTTGCGTCATAGGCATGCAAAAGCGCTTCGCTTCCGGTGCCCGGACCAATTACCCAGACGATGCCGTTGGTTGCGCCTGAAGCGGAAATCGAAGGAGTCCCGCACGAGCAAGTGAACGTGGCCGCGGTATGCGACCCAGCCGTCGTGGTAAATAATCCGGTTCCGGGATTGAAAGCGTATGTGCTGAGTCCCTGCCCAGTGGTCTGTGTCACGATGTACATCGTGTCGTTCCAGAAAGCGGGAGTGGACATGACCGCGCCGGTTCCCAATGAGAAATTCTGGAGCGCGCCGTTATTGTTGCTCGCGTTGAAGCCGCCCAGGCTATCGCGATTCACAAGGTAGGCAACTCCCTGCTTGCCGGCGCCAATCATGAGCCGGGGCGAGGTTGAGGCTGGAGAATCAAACAGTACCACTCCGCCCGACCCAAGATCGTTACCCCCTGCTTCGAGCGTAGCTTGGTTATCGGGGGCAAAAAAACTGGATACGGAAAGTCCGCCGGTGGTAGCAAACTTAAGGAAGCTGTCGCCCCAATTACTGGCCCCGTCGAAGACACCATTTCCCGTCGCCAAATATAAGTTGTTACTCGTGTCGAACGCGGGGGCGCCTCCGGACATCCAGATGCCCGCGCCCTGAGATGTTGTCCCGCCCGGAGCGTCGTTGAAGACGGAGACCTGAGCGAGAGTGGAAGCGTTGTACCCAAAAATCCAGCCGTAGAAATTTCCGCAGTCTCCGAGAAAAGCAGAGTAAGCGACATAAACGACGCCATTCACCAGCGTCAAGCCCGGCCGCTGATTTTGTATGAGCGGATTAAAGGTAGTGCCGGCGGACGTGCCGGTGATGTCCACGGCGCCACCGAATTTTTCAGATCCATCAATCAGGCTGATGGCATGAATCCGAGAATGATACGTGGGTGTTCCGGTGCTCGTCACGGTTTCGGCGGCCACATAGACGGTGTTCGACGTTAGATCGATTACCGGCGTGCCGATAATTCCGTACGTCGTGTAATTGCCGCATCCGGCTGGGGAACCCGTAATAAATGTTTCTCCCGCGGGAGTTGCGCTCATGGACCAGTAGGTCTGGCACGGCGAAATATCGGCGTCGAAAGCATAGACGGTGTTGTGCATCGTGGCGACGACAATGATGTTGTGAATGCCGCCGCTGATTGCCGCGTTGGCGACGTACAACGGTTGGCCGTAGATCGGCGCGTCGGTGGCGCACGAGAACTTCTTTCCGAAGGATGTCGTGTTTACGTTAGCAGTCGTAAGTCCGTACTCTTGCGCATTAACGCCATCCCGATAAGCGTCTGAGTGATACGTGGTGATCCCGGGTAGGAAGGAAACAACCGGCGGCGTATTGGTGGTAGGAATATTCGGGTTCACCGTCAAATTGACCGAATTTGAAGTGCCACCACCCGGCGTAGGGCTTGTCACGGTAATCGAAGGCGTGCCGGTAGCAGTGATATCTCCCGCCAGAATTGCGGCAGTGAGTTGCGTCGCACCGACGAAAGAGGTGGTTCTCGGGCTGCCGTTGAAGTTAACGACCGAAGCATTCACAAAATTAGTCCCATTCACCGTCAAGGTGAAATTTCCGGAACCTGCGTTGATGTCATTCGGCGACAATGCCGTAATCGTTGGGACAGGATTACTCGAGGCGGTGACGGTGAAATTAACGGAGTTTGACGCGCCTCCACCCGGAGTGGGATTTGTGACGATCACAGCAGGTGTGCCAGCGCCGGCAACGTCTGACGGAAGTATTGACGCGGTTACCTGGTTGAAGTTCACGAACGCGGTGGTTTTGTTTACGCCGCCGAAGCTGACGATTGCGCCGTTGACGAAGTTGGCGCCATTCACAGTGAGCGTGAATGCGCCAGAATTCGTGCCGGCTGTTGTTGGTGACAAATTCGAGATGGTGGGAACGGGATTGGTTACAGAAACCACTACTGGAGTTGATGTGGAGCCGGCAAAGTTCGCATCGCCGGCGTACTGCGCCACGATATTGTCGTTGGCCGATTGCGGCAGGACGTTGCCGGTGATCGCTCGGAGCGACTCGATACTTGCACCAGAAATTCCGTTAAGGGATGCGCTAGCAGTTTGCGTTAACTGAGAAACAAAAATTGAAAGGGCACCCAGGCTGTTGGCTGCCACGACAAGATCGGCGCTGGCTTGTCCATTGAAATTCCCCGCAGCCAGGAACATCGGCGAACCAGCGGTCTGCTCCGGAATTACTCCTTGCGAGAAATTTCCGAGACCATCATTCAGGAACAGCCCCAGCGAAGTACCCGTAGGGCTGGTGGTTACGATATCCTGTTTTCCGTTTCCGAGAACATCGGCTGCTACGACGCCGAACGCGGCCGGGGATTGCGGAATGAGCGTAGGCGATCCAAATGCGCCGCCACCTTTTCCGAGAAACACTCCGACAACGCTGTTACCGCTGACCGTGCCTGTCACAGCCAAATCGTCGATGCCATCGCCATTGAAATCACCGACCGCGATGCTGATGGGAGTGAAGGTAGCCGGAACTGCCGTAGCTACCGTAAACGGGTTGGCGGTTTCCGCGCCAGCTATGCTGCCGAGATAAATTGAAATTGTGTTGTCGCCACTATTCGCCACGGCTACGTCAATTTTTCCGTGCCCATTGAAATTTCCAACCACGGCTGAGACCGGCGTGCTGCCCGTTGCCAGAGTGGTCGGCGCTTGAAAAGTTCCGTTGCCATTGCCAAGGAACGTGGAAATTTTGTTGTCGAGCTGGAAGATGACGGCGAAATCCTGCTGGCCATCTCCATTGAAATCGCCGGAGACGACTGCCGACGCCGATCCAAATGGCAAGCTAAATGGAGTGCCCGCTGTTCCGCCGCCGCTGCCGTTTCCAGTGATCAATACAGCGTTGTTGGTGTTGGTGGCAGCGTCACTAACGGCAAGGATATCCAAAGGCCCGCCGTTGACGAATGGCGCCACCGCGAGCCACGGATTGCTCGCAAGCGCGGTGATATTGTTGACGGCGTTGAATGTGCCGTCGCCTTTGCCAGTCAGAACGCTTACGTTGCCGTCTCCGCCGGAGACGATATCGGGAATTCCATCGCCGTTTACGTCGCCCACCAAAACATTTTTTGGATGAAGCGAAACAAACGGAGTCTGGGGGTTGGACCAACTCTCACCGAACAATCCCGTTCCCAATGACGCGGTACCGAGCACGGCATTTGCGTTGCTCGTATCCACGAATGAGACGATTCCAGTCGGTGCGGGCGATGCGGAGCCGGCCACGGGCCCGACCACCGTGTCGGTCAGCGTTACGTTACCCGGACTTCCGCTTTGCGCGAGCGAGCTTGTGACCGCTTGCTCTCCGGCTGAAGTGACCGTCAGCGCCGAAGCAGCAGAAGAACTTGGTGTGTCATTCCCGGTGCCAACAAAAACTGCGTTGTAACTGTGGCTTCCAGTTGGCGGAACAAATTTGAACGCCGCCGTTCCGCCAGTCGTCAATTGGGCCGTGCCGATGAGATGAGTTCCGGTGCAGAAACTTGCCGTGGCGTCGCAGAAATTTACCTGTCCAATTGTTACTGGCGTGCTCCCGGCGAGCACCGTTGCGGTGAGCGTGACGACGCTTCCGGACGTGACCGAAGTTACCGCGCTTCCACCCGAACTAACCGCGAGCGCCGTGGTCGTCGCAGCCGCGCCTGGGGCCGCTGAAACCGTCACGTTCACGGACTTCCATGTCCGGCCGGCGGCCATCAGGAGGGCCAGGCTAAGGAACAAAGGCAGTGCGAATTTCGAGATAGCTCTCGATGGATGGGTCCGGCTAGCCGATCGGGTTGCGAACATGGCTGGGTTTCCTCGGTGGTCGAATGGGAATTCGCCATTCTTGCAGCGGGGTATACATGCTTTGGATTAAAACAAGCAAATGACGAATCGGGACACTTCGGGACATTCGGCGAATTCGGTTTTCCACAGGGAGCTGACGCAGCCTACTCACCGTAACTTACATGTAATGTTCGGTCTAAGCTGGCGCGAAATCGACTCAGCCGCGATGGCGGCCATCGGGCAAGGTTCGATCAACGTGGACTGCCGGACGGAGTATCTGCCTCACCGCTTCCCTGGCTATTTTTCGCTAGCCGCCTTAAACGCCTTCACTTCTTTTTGACGATCCAAATAACTTTCGCCGCCGGTAATCCACGCCGCGGCAGTCTCGTCCTTCAAATAGTGTCCGAACCACGCGAAGATGCGGCGCTCGTAATCAATTTGATCGGCTTTCTTGCGCAGGCCGTGATCTTCTCCGGCGTATTCCAGCAGGACTACATTTTTCTTGGCGCGTCGCGCGATGTTGTACAGCTCAACGCCCTGATGGAAAAATACCGTGCCGTCGCTATCGCCGACTTCGATCAGCAGAGGCACCGTCATATTCTGAACATTAAATACGGCGGAGTTGCGAATGTAGGCGGGTAAATCTTCGTAGAGCGGGACTTCCATGCGCTGCTGGCCGGTCTCGATGTGATCGGTTTCGGCGATGCCGGAACTCCAATGATGATTTCCGTAATTACTGACCAGGTCGGTAATCGGCGCGCCCGCAACTGCGGCGGCAAAAATTCCATTGGTGTGCGTGGCGAGATAGACAGAATCGAATCCACCCCAGGAATGGCCGACCACGCCAACGCGTTTCGGATCAACGACGCCCATATCGATTACGCGTTTAGTGGCGGCGGTTACGCAATCAACGACGGAAACGCCGGGATCGCGCGGCTGGAAAACGATGTCCGGTTCGAGAAGAAAATATCCGTGAGCGGTGAATGCCGCGGGATTGTAATAATCGCGTTCGGATGGCGCGCTGAAACGATGCAGGCTGTCAGAAAGTTTTTCGTACATGTAAACGACCATCGGATATTTTTTGCCGGGCTCGTATCCGGCGGGATAGTAGAGCGCGCCTTGCAAATGTTCGCCGTGCGAATTCTTATAATCAATTAACTCGCCGTGGCCCCACGCGTAGTTGGATTGGAACGGATTTGTGTTGGTGACTTGCTTGGCGTTTTTCAGATCCGCACCAGCAATAAATATGTTCGGCGACTGATCGAAGGATTCCAGGACGTACTCGTAGACGTCGGCGTCTTTCGCTTTTGCAAGACGCGAGATGCCCTTGTCGAGCCAGATGGCGTGCTCGTCGGTGGCGATGGTGGCGTTCAAATTTAATTTCGCGTAGCCGGATTTTTTCGTCCATTCGCCGTAGATGCTTACGAAAATTGGCTTGTCGGCGTCGATAAATTCTTCGTCGGCGTTCAGGCGAACATAGCGATGACGGACTTGATCCGTCGCGCCGTCGGTGAGCTGCGTGGCGCGGGAACCGTCTGGCGAAATTTTCCAAAGGTCGTATTTGTCGTAGAGGATTACGGCGGCGTCATCTTTCGTCCAACCAGCCACGCCGAAGGGCGGTTTCTGCTTAATAGTTTCGTCGGATTCGCGATTCACGAATGCGGTCTTCACGGATTTGGTGATGTTGGTGACGGCTTTCGTAGCGACGTTGACGGTCCAATAGTTATCTTCCTGAAAATAAATTAAATATTTTCCGCCCGAGCTGGGCTGGATGGAACGGTCTTCAATCAGATGATCCTTTATTTTTGTGCGCCCGCCGGTGTTCAGGTCAACGATAGAAAGATCCGCAGTTGGACGTCCGATGGTGCGATCCAATGTGTAAGCGTCCCAATTTGTGGCGAAGGCAAGTTGAGAATGTTTCAGCGGCGTGACTTGCTCGGTGAGGTCGTGGCCGAGGGCAACTAATTTCCCGGAGTCTATGCGCCAGACGGCCAGCATATTTTTCTGGCGATCTTGGCGAGCTTGCAACTTTTGCTTGGGCGATACGTCGACGTCCGTCCAATGCCAGATGTCCACGGACGCAGGTTCTTCTTCACCATCGGCGGGAATCGGAGCTTTGCTCGCTTCACTTGCTGAAGCCTTCCTTGCCGGAATAATTTTTTCGTCCCACTTGGCGACGCCTAGAAACACCATGCCGCCTTCTTCGGGCCACGTTGGCTTGCGATAGGAAACGATGCGCATTCCTGCTGGAAAATTATTTGCGGCGACGGTCGGATCGAAGATGTGTGCCGGGTCGGTCGTGTTGGGCAGATTCATCCATGCCAGCGCGGCATAAGTAAAGCCATCGCGATGCGGATCGGATTTCGAGCGCAGCACGGCGAGATCGGCGCCATTTTTCCGCCAAGCGAGCCCGCTGTATATAGATGATGAGGAATCGAGAACGCGAACTGTGCCGGTTTCCGTGTTGAACAGTTGCACGCCATTTCCAGTTTTGTCGTCGGAGTTGATGGCCATTGCGAGAAGGGTTCCCGTGCGAGGCAAGTCCTGCCACGCAAATTCGGAAACATTGCCGAAGGAAGTGTCCAGTCCGGTGGAAAGTTGACGCACGACAAGAGTTGCGCCTTGCGGATTTTCTTCAGCGTCGGATGCAGGCGCTGCTGCGTCGGGAGTGCCCGACTTCTCCGGAGCGTACTTTCGCATGGCGAGATAAGTTCCATTCGGACTGAACGAAAAAGTTTCGACGGCGTCAACGACGACTTGATCTCCCGTCGCGAGATTCAGCAATCCCATTTTTCTTTGAATAGGCTTTTTTTGCTGGCGAAGCTTTTCGTCCGCCGCCTCGGAATTGCCGATGGCGAATGCAACCCAGTGCGAATCGGCAGAGAAAACTGGCAGCGTGGCGAATGCGATCACTTTCGTGGTGCCGTCAGAAATATTTGTGATGCGCAATTCATTGCTGCGATTGGAGCGGTTGATTCCGTAGGCCAGCCATTTGCCGTCAGGCGAAAGGCCGCCGGTCACATTGCCAAATCCGGCAGGTGCGAGCGTTTCAAATTGGCCGTAGTCGGCGGGAGTAACGGGCGCTTTCGTCTGCGCGCCGAGTAGTGTCACGAAACCAAGAATGGTTAGTGCGAGTGCCGCTGTTCGTCGCATGGTCGAGCCTTCCTTAGAAAATATTTAATTCGTGTCTGCGGATTGTGTAACGAATTGCGTCGGTAGGCAAGAGCGGTTAGGTAGCATCGATGCGATTGGTTGGCGATTGATGTAAATTGTGGAACGTATGCCCGAAACTTCTCATCGCGAAAACCCGCCGGCGCTTTCGCCGTGGCGTCCTTTGCGCGTCGCGCTTTTCCGCAATTTGTTGATTGCGGATTTGGTGTCGGACATCGGCACTTTCATGCAAACGATGGGCGCGGCGTGGTTGATGACCACGCTTTCCACAAGCACAGTTTACGTCGCGCTAATTCAGACCGCTTCGGCGCTGCCATTTTTTCTTTTAGCGCTGCCCGCTGGATCGCTGGGAGATATTTTTGACCGCCGAAAATTAATTCTCTGCACGGAAACGTGGATGTTTGTGATGGCCGCGATACTTGCGGCGGTCACGTTCAGCGGCCACATGACGCCGTGGCTTTTGCTGGCGCTTACGTTGGCGCTTTCGCTGGGCGACGCGGTTGAATCCCCCGCGTGGCGTGCAATTTTTCCTGAACTCGTTACGAAGGAGGATTTGACTCCGGCGCTGGCGCTAAACGGAATTGAATTTAATTTGGCGCGGGCGGTAGGACCGGGCCTTGCGGGGCTGGTGATCGCAGCAGTGGGAGTTGCCACCGCATTTGTGGTGGACGCGATTTCATTTCTCGGAGTGATCTTCGTAATTTTTACGTGGAAGCGTCCGGCGAGCAAAAGCACTCTGCCAACGGAGACAATCACAGAAGCAAGCTGGGCGGCGATTCGATATGTGCGCTACTCGCCCGCGATACGAACTTTGCTGGTCAGATCGGGAATCGTAATATTTTTCTCCAGTTCTTTCTGGGCGCTTCTGCCGGCGGTGGCAAAGCAATTAAGCAACAGTCCATATGGATATGGATTCATGCTCGGCGCGTTTGGAATTGGCGCGGTGCTTGGAGCAGTTGTGCTGCAACGGGCGCGTGCGAAATATTCCGCCGAGGCAGTCCTTTCCGCGGCGACGGTCGTATTCGGCGCGGTTCTTCTGAGCACCGCGCTTCTGCATAATCTGGAAATTCTTTCCGGGCTGATGCTATTTGGCGGCGCGGCGTGGACAGTTTTCATGTCGCTTTTCAATACCATCATTCAAAAACTTGCGCCCGACTGGATTCGCGCGCGGGTGATGGCAGCTTACCTTTTTGTTTTCCAGGGAAGCGTTGCGCTGGGCAGCACTCTTTGGGGATTTGCGGCAGAGCGCACGAGTTTGCGATGGGCGCTGCTCGCGTCCGGCGTGGGAATAGGATTGTCGCTCCTGCTGCAATTCCCTCTCCGGCTTCCCAGCGTGGCCGTCGATCTTAGTCCGTGGACCCATTGGAGCAAGCCGCACATGTTTCAGGGGCATGGCGGCGAACTTGCAAGCGAAGTAGGACCCGTGCTGGTTTCGATTCGGTATGTGATTGATCCTGCGAAGGCCGCGGATTTTTTGAACGAAATTTATAAATATGAACGAGTCCGCCGGCGGGACGGCGCCACACGCTGGGGGATTTACTACGACTCGGAATCATCAAACACGTATGTCGAAATATTCCTGGTGGACTCGCTGGCGGAACACGAACGTCAGCACGAACATTTCACCGTGGCGGATCATGAATTAGAAAAACGCGTGCAGAGCTACACGGTGGAACAGTCAAAGGTGAAACATTATATTTATGCGAAGAAAATAAAGCGTTCGTGAATTGCAGACTTTTATTTCAAAATTTTATTTCTGCGCTGACGAAGCTTTCGCGGATTTTTTCACCGCTTCGCGCAGATCGTTCAGACTTTGCGTCATGATGCTTCGCGGCAAGCGTTCGGTGAGTGGCTCAATCAGCCAGCGAAATGCCCACGGAATTCCGCGACTCAACGTGACTGTTTCCGTTTCATAGTAAACGCCGCCATCGCGTTGCATCAGCCGGGTCACGCCGAATGTGCGCCACACATATCCCGGCCCTTTGTCCTGCTCGAGCAGCTTCTGATCCGGCTTTCCGTAGTCCGAAATTTCCTGCGAACGCACCGACGTACTGATGCTGTAAATCCGGTTCGGATCGAGCCTCACGGTTTGAACTTCGTCATCTGTATCCACCGCGCCAACCACGCCGGCAGCCTTGCCAACCAAAAGTAGATTCACTTTCACAACGCAGTCATTTCGCTCCAGGCATTTGGATTTCATGATCATCGGCGTGTAAGTATCTTTGTAACGGTCGTAGTCGTCGAGCACAGCCGCCACTTGATCGAGCGTAGCGCCAGAAAAAAACATTGCGCCGACCCAGTGATGAATCAGTCCGTCGCGGATTTTGTCGTGAGGGTGCATGTCGACCACCGCTTCACCCGCAAGGACGCGTTTTTTCATGTCCGGCGATTCATCCACCATTAAATAAGAGCGCGTTCCGTTGGCGCGCTGCTCCATGGATGCGGTGACCGTGCGAACGTAGTCATTCCAGCCTTGAAGCGTGACCGGCTTAAGTTCTGCGGCGTATGAAACTGTGACCGCAAAAAGAATAAGGAACGTCAGCGCCGCGGAGATTTTGAACCTGCGCCGTCTTTCAGTATGGCCCGCCTCGATGCGGCTCCGTAAAACTGCTCGACCCAGAGTACTCCCCGAACTTTCCATAATATCTTGATGAAATTCGACGCGAAAAAGTTTCTCGCATCACCATTTATGACCGGTGAAGAAATCGAGGATAACCGGCGCGGAATTTTCAAATTGCAATGTGTTCACTCCTGTACAGAACCGCCTTCTCTCCGCGGATAAGCTATCAGCTTGGACATTCAATTAAACGCCAAGAATTCAGTTCCCCTTCAACAACAGGAGACCAATGCGTAATCACGTGATTCGTTCGCTGTTTTTGTTCGTGGCAATGCTGTTCCTTTCCACAGCCTCTTTCGCGCAAGTCCGCGTGTCCGTAAGAATTGCGCCGCCAGAGCTGGAAACTTACGAGCAGCCGATTTGTCCGGGCGATGGTTACATTTGGACGCCTGGTTATTGGGCATATGACGACGACTATTATTGGGTGCCGGGTGAATGGGTCATGGCTCCGGAACCGGGATATCTTTGGACGCCGGGCTATTGGGGTTGGGGAGACGGCGGCTACTTTTTCAATGATGGCTATTGGGGAACGGAAGTCGGGTTCTATGGCGGAATCAACTATGGGTTCGGATATTTCGGACACGGCTATGAAGGCGGACGCTGGGACGGCGGCCACTTTTACTACAACACTTCGGTGAACCGCCTGAGCGGCGGCTCGATGCGCTTCACTTATAACACGCGTGTGAATGAAGGCTTGGCAAACCACGTCAGCTTCAACGGTGGAACTGGCGGAGTAAACGCGCGCGCCACTTCTCAAGAAGAAGCTGCCGCAAAGGGCAGACACATCGCGCCGGTAGCATCGCAAACGGCGCACGTCCAATCCGCGCACAACGATCCGCAAGCGCGCGCTTCCGTGCGAAGCGGCAGAACGCCCGCTACAGCCGGCGGCAATTCAGGCCAAGCGCGTACGGAAGAAAACGCTCATCAGGCCGCCGTGGTACATCCGAAGGATCTGCCTGCCGTCGCACGCCCAGCTGCGCCGAACACCGGTAACGCGAAGACGGACCAGAAATATCAGAAGGAACAGGACAAGCTCGTCGCGAATCAAACCAAAGAGCGTCAAAACCTTCAGCAGAAGCAGGACAACGAACATGCGCAATTGACCAAGCAGAAGGCCACGCCGCAAAAAACCCAGCAGATCGAGCAGCAACACGAACAACAGACGCGCCAATTGCAGCAGACGCATACGCAACAAACTCAGCAAATGCAGCAGAGACAAGCGCCGCCGGCTTCGCGCGGTGGTGGACGAGGACACTAAGCGGGCGAGAACATTCCCTGTTGTTAAAAAGCAAGAACCCCGGACGCAGTCTCTCCGATTCGAGACTGCGTCCGGGGCTTTTTTTCGTTTGCGAATAAGGTTGCGTTCGGTCTGCCTCGCGCCATTGAAGCTTAATGCCCCGCAACCATCCCCGCAGCCGCCTCTTCCGCTTCCGGCAACTCCGACCGCAACAGTTTCAGGATCACGCCATCCGGCTTGCGATATGCCAGAGTGAAAACATCGGAGCATCTTTCGCACAGCCAGAAATGTTTCACGCAGTGCCCGCCACAACTCTTGTTGCCATCCGGCGCCGCGTCCTTCTCGTGGTCACATGCGCCACATTCCCGGTCTGAAAATCTGAAAAACTTTCCTCCGATAAGCCAGTGAAACACCACCGGACATGCCGGATTCGCGCATTTCGGATCGATGCGCTGGTGCAACGCGACTCCATGAATTGTTTCTTGTGCGTCGGATTTAATTTGCTGTGTTGTTTGCATGGCGGCCTCCGCCTGACGCCACCAGTATGGAGATTCGGACGCAGCGCCACAGTGACTCGTGTCACGCTTAAACGTGACGCGGGTCACGTCACTTGCCCGAAAGTTGGCGGAAACTGCGATTGCGCCAGCAGGAATCGGCGCTGAAAGGACTGCGAATATGACCAGAGGCCTCCAGGTGGTTAGCAATACGAAATCGCGTATAATGCGCACCGAGGCGACTATGCGCGCGCCATACGGACTTGAAATAATCGAGAACTGCATTTCTTGTCCGGTCAGGCAGGACCGTCTATTTTGTAACCTGCCGTCCGATGCGGTGAAGCGGCTCGACGAAATCACCACTTCCGCGACCTATCCAAAAGGTGCGACGCTATTTGTCCAAGGCCAATCCGGCCGCGGCGTATTCATTCTATGCACCGGACACGTGAAACTTTCCACTTCGTCGGCGGACGGAAAAACCTTAATCCTGAAAGTTGCCGAACCCGGCGACATCCTCGGCCTGCCTTCCACGATTTCCGGAAGACCGTACGAGGCCTCCGCCGATGTACTCGAGTCATGTCAGGCAAATTTTATTTCACGAGTGGATTTTCTGGCGTTCCTGCGGGAATTCGGTGATGCGGCGTTGCGCGTTGCGCAGGAATTGAGCGAAAAATATCAGTCCGCGCTGGACGAATTAAAAAATATCGGGCTATCGCATTCGGCCAGCGAAAAGCTGGCGAGATTTCTGCTCGATTGGGCGGCGCGCCAGAAACCGGGCGATGATTCCGCGAAGGTTACGCTGGCGTTAACGCATGAAGAGATCGCGCAGATGATTGGCGCGTCTCGCGAGACCGTGACGCGCCTCTTCGCGGACTTCAAGAAGAAGAAATTATTGGAGGTAAAGGGATCAAGTTTCACGATTAAAGATAAGAATGGACTGGAACAGTTGGTTGCAGGATCTTAACGGCTGAATCTTCCGCGCACTAGACCTCGAATTTTTCTCCGTAGGCTACGAATTACTACTCACGGAAATTCTCATCTGCCAGGTCATAAGACAAATCGGAGCGGTGCGGTGTATTTATCCGCAACTGTGCACAATTGCACAGACGCCAAAATCCAGCATGTCTAAAATTTCAACTCGAATACGAGAAATGAAGAAAAAAGAGGGCTCGATGACCGGAGAAATTTCCACTTATCTCCGTTTCATGCAGCCCCCTCCGTATCACGGCGCTGCTTCTCAGAACGCCCGATGCGCGGCCCCCGTTGAAATCAGAACAAGCTAGAACTTCAAATTGTGACTTCCGTCACACCGCTTCGTGACCGGCGTCACTGCATTGCTGGTTTAATAAATAGATGATGCTTCTCAAGGGGTGACTGGTGCGGTCATGGTTTCGGTCGTCGGACAGGCTTCCAAACATTACGCTGCTCACCGCAGTCTTCTGCATTTGTCTGATCACACTTTCCGTTTCGCTCGCCACTTTCGCTTACCCCCGCGCAACTCCTGCACGTAGCACACGGCCAACGATGGATGCGAAGCAATCCGCCGCACCACCCGCGGCAGCGCCTTCTACACCCGCCTCACAAGCCCCCGCCCCCAACGGCGGATACGTCGGCGCCGAAGCCTGCAAAATCTGCCACGAAGATCTATTCGACGGCTTCGAGAAATCGCCGCATTTCAAGACCACCCTCAACACTCGCGGCGGCCCTTCCCATCAAGGCTGCGAAGGTTGCCACGGCCCCGGCGCGGCGCACGCGGATAACCCGGGCGATCCGAAAAATATTTTCAGTTTCAAAACCGCCAGCGCGAAAATAATTAACGAGCGCTGCCTCACTTGCCACGCATCGGGCAAAGAGCAGATGAATTTTGCGCAATCCGTTCACAACAAAAATAATGTGAGCTGCCTGGATTGCCACTCGTCACACCACAGCAAGGATCCGGAATTCTTACTGGTCAAAAAAGAGCCGGAGCTTTGCTATTCCTGCCACGCGCAACAGAAACCTCAATTCGCCATGCCCTTCCATCATCGAGTGAACGAAGGCCTGATCACCTGCAACGATTGCCACAATCCGCACGGCACTGTGGCGGCAAAACAAGTGCGTACATCCGCAGCGCAGGACGCCGTTTGCTACACCTGCCATGCTGAAAAACGCGGCCCATTCGTGTTTGAACATGAAGTGGTGAAAATCGAAGGTTGCCAGTCCTGCCACACACCTCACGGCTCGCCCAACGCTCATTTGCTGAAGGTCAGCAACGTGAATCTTCTGTGCCTTTCGTGCCATACGACGTCGTTCGCGAGCGCGCCGGGCGCGCCATCATTCCATAACCAGGCCGCACAGTATCAGGCCTGCACTCTTTGCCATTCACAGATTCACGGATCAAATTTCAGTTCGACCTTTTTCAAATAGTTGCTCTAGTAGAGGCGCCCGACATGACGGCTAGCAGTCCGCGAGGGAAAATGGCAATCAGTTCAGCGGATGCCGGACGCGCGAAAAAATTATTTTGCGGAAATTATTTTAATTTGGGTGGCTGCATACGGGTGGCCGCATTGGGATTTGCGCTGAGCGTGGCGATCAATGTAGGCGCTCAATTGCCTCCGGGCCCACAAACCCCGCCTACAGGTCAGGCGCAGCCACCCGCACAGTCAACGCAACCCGGTCAATTGCCGCCGGCTCAGGCGACGCCGCCCGCTCAGACAACTCCTCCAACTCAAGCCCCGCCCGCGCAAACGACTGCTCCCGCGCAGACGCCGCCCGTCGCCGTTCAAACGCCACCCGCCACACCGCCTCCGGCGCCGGCAGCAGCGCCAACCCCTGCACCTGAGTCAGAAGAGCTTCCCGGAAAAGTGTGGGGAAATTATCTGATGCACCAATCAGTTGAATTCGGCTACCGCGACAGCATGATCGGCGGCAATCAGAATAATTACGACACCTTTGAAAATCTTCAGTCAGGAATGCGCCTGTTCAATTTTTCGGTGGACATGCATTCGATCAACCACATGGGACTTTTCTTCGATAGCCTTTCCTTCACAAATTCCGGCTATGGCGGCGATCCCAACAATATCTCGCGGCTGCACATCAGCAAAAATAAATGGTACGACTTCCGCGGAATGTTCCGCCGCGACAAGGACTTCTGGAATTACGACCTGCTCGCAAATCCCCTGAATCCGACCGGTTCAAATCCAACCGTGGCGATTGTAAGTTCGCCCCAAGCGCTGAATTTGTCTCGGCATATGCAAGATTACGATCTAACGCTCCTGCCGCAATCGCGAATCCGATTTCGATTGGGATATTCGCGCAACACCGACTCCGGACCCGCGGCTGGCACAGTCGAAGGCGGAACGGAACCGCTGCTTTCGCAAATGCTGCTGTATCGCACCAGTTCTTACCGAATTGGAGTTGATTACGCCGGCCTTGCGAAAACAACTCTGTCATTCGACGAGTTGCTCACCTATTCCAAAATCGACCAGACCGCGACCGACAACAATCTGAATTATCAGCTTTCCACCGGCGTTCCCGTGGATCTTGGTCTGGTGTTCAACACCGTCGGCAGCTCCCCTTGCGCGGCGCCCATCACGAACGCGGCCACCACTCCCCCAACAGTTTCGCCCACTTGCAACGTATATACGTCATACAGCGAAGTGCAGAATCCGCGGTCGTCGTTTCCCACCGAGCGTTTCCGGTTTCAGTCGACCTACATCAAGAATTTCACGATGACCGGCTCGGTTGGATACAGCGGAGGAAACAACACAATTCCGGATTACAACGAGACGCTTTTTGGATATGCGAGCAGGACCGTGACGCGCGGCGGCACGACAGGCGGCCCGGCGGAAGCGAAATCGATTTCCGTGAACGCGGACTGGTCGGGCGACTACCGCCTGACGGACAAGTGGAGCATCGTCGACAATTTCTCGTTTCAGAATTGGCGCAGTCCTTCCATGTGGGACACCGCCGAGACGAATTTGTTCGGGACGCTCCCCGCCATCGCCGGTCAAACGGGAGCGTTGCTGCCCATCTCAACCGTCACACCGGCCACATTTGCAACCGTCTGCCCAACTGCTCCATACAATCAAGCCGCTTGCCCGCAGCACAATTCGAGTTCCGGTGCCGACGTGACCAACGAATTCGTTTCGCAATTTCTGGGACAGGACGTCAAGAGAAACCTGATCGAGCTTAAATACGATTTCACGCGAAGAGTGAGCGCGCACATCGGCTACATGTATTCGGCGCGCACCATCTCCGATTTCAGTGCAACCTTTGACACCGGAGAAATCTATTTCCCGGGCGGCGCGACGGGCACTGCGGCGAATGATTTTCTCGCGGCGCGAGGCGACTGCGCGATAGTTGCGGGAGCTTTGCCCGCAGGATGCGTCCTGAACGCGAACGGCTCGATTCAGGAAGGCAGTCCGACGAATCTGGTCCCCGAAGCGGGCAACGATACCGCGCGGAACGTCACGTTAATTCACGAAAGCGCGGCTGTGGCCGGATTTTCGATGGTGCCAGTCGATTCGTTGCGGCTGAACGCGGAAGTGATGTTCGGCTACAACGACAATTCCTTCACGCGCATCAGCCCGCGCCAGTTGCAGAGCTACAAGATTCACCTCAACTACAAACCCAAGCCGTGGGCGCAGATTGATGGCGCCGTGGACATCCACGAGAACCGCGACAACGTCTCCATGGTGAACAATTTCGAGCACGGCCGCACCTACAGTTTTGTCACTACGCTATCGCCAAGCTCCAGTCTTTGGATTGATTTCGGATTTCACTATATGGACATCTTTACGCAGACGGAGATCTGCTTCGCGGACACTGGCTCAACCGTTTTTACATCTCCTTGTCCGGTACCGGCGGCAACGGGCCCGCTGGGAACGCTTTCCTCTTACGCAAGCAAAGACTACTACGCCTACGCCGACGTGATGTGGAAGCCTGTAAAGCGCGTGACCGCCATGCTGGGATACGACGGCAGCATCGTTCGCGGCAACACGACTTTTCTAAATCCGCTCACGCCGACCGGCACGCTGGATTTCAATTACCTGAAGCCGTTTGTGAGTCTGGCAATCGATATCCGGAAAGATTTGAGCTACAAGACTTCATGGAACTATTTCGGATACAACGATCACGGAGTTGCAAATCCGATTGGACTTGCGCTGCTTCCGTCGCAGGATTTCAACGGAAGCAACATTACGTTTTCACTCAAATACGTTTACTAAGAAATTCTAAGGGGGACGAGATGAATCGAGTTACCTGGATAGTTCGGGCGGCAATTGTGGCCGGTGCGATGGCCTGTGTTTTTAGTTTCGCGGTGCGAGCGCAGGACGACGGAGCGAAACTATACGCTGCCAATAAATGCGCGTCATGCCACGGGCCGGACGGAGCCGCCAACGTGCCCGCGGGCAAAGCTCTGAAAGCGCGCGATTTCCATTCGCCTGACGTGCAGGGGCAAAGCGACGCGGATCTGATCGCCGTGATCACCACCGGCAAGAACAAAATGCCCGCGTATGGAAAGCAATTGAAGCCGGCGGAAATCGCCGCGCTGGCTGCGTATTCGCGCGCGTTAGGAAAGAAATAGTTTTTTGCCAGGCCGCGCCGGAGCCGCGTAATATGGGCTTCTTGCGGAGGCGCAAATGATCTCTGGAACTCACGTAATTGTGAACAGCACGAACGCGGAAGCGGACCGCGCGTTCTTCCGCGACGTGCTGGGATTTAAATCGGTGGATGCCGGACGGGGCTGGCTGATTTTCGCATTGCCGCCGGCCGAAGCGGCGTTTCATCCGGCTGAAGAGAACAACATCCACAAACTTTATTTCATGTGTGACGATCTGCAAATTGAAATGGAAGCGCTTGCAAAGAAACATGTGAAATGTTCTGACGTTCACGAAGAGCGCTGGGGATCGACCACCACGATTTCACTGCCGGGTGGCGGGAAGATCGGTCTCTATCAGCCGAAACACCCGACGGCGTTGGAGTTGAAATGATGGCGGGTTTGAAATGAAGCGTATGTAAATCTTCAGAACTGATGTGCCGCGCGGGAGCGCCGTAACTGTGCCGGGACCAAATGCCCTATTATTCGCGTTGATCGGCGTCACCATTATCGTGATCGCGATGGTGGTGATTCGTCCTTCGATCACCATGACCCGCGAAGGAAAAATGCTCGCCTTCGTCGGATTTTGCGTGCTCCCGATTTTATGCGGCACTCTCGGCGCTTCCGAACACTTCGAGCGTTCCAAGCAGACCAGCTTCTGTCTTTCCTGTCACATCATGGAACCGTGGGGCAAAAGTTTGTACGTGGATGATCCCGCCTATATCCCCGCCGCGCATTTTCAAAATCACCGCATTCCCGCGGACGAGGCTTGTTATACCTGTCACACCAATTACGCGATGTATGGCAGTCTGAAAGTGAAGCTGAACGGCCTGCATCACGTTTACGTAAATTATTTCGGCAAGCCCATGAACCCAATTCATCTCTACGAGCCGTTCAACAATCGCGAATGTCTCCACTGCCACGAAGGCGCGCGATCATTCCAAAGCCCCACGCACGTGGCCATGATCGATGTGCTCACCAGCAATCAGCTCTCCTGCGTTTCCAGCGGATGCCACGACACCATTCACAACACCGCCAATCAGGACAAAGTGAAGTTCTGGAGTCCAACGCCATGAAATTCAAAGCCATGGGAATGTCAAAAACTTTGCGTGTGTCGGGAGTTCTGTTGATCCTCGGCCTGGCAATTGAAGCCGTAAGTTTGCTGTTCAATCATCCGCTTTCCTTCATGGGATTCATCATCGTCGGCGGAACACTGCTCGGCATCGGAGTCCTGTTGTTCCTCTTCTCCTTGGTAAGCATCACTCAAGCAAACCCAACTTCCGCACCAAAGTAATTTCGATTCAGCTTCGCCTCTGCCCGGCCACCATTTCCGCTAACTCCAAATTTTCCAATCACTTAGTCTTACCGCGCCCCACAGAAAAATACCCAAAATTCCATTTTCCGCGCACCCCCACCCCGGGGGTCGAAAGTCATGTGTGTGCTAATAAAGGACTTACGGCGTTCTCGTGCTAAGTGTGTGCTAATAAGAGGTTTAGCGGAAGTCAGATCCTCAAAATCGAATTTCCAGCGGAGTCTCTAACTTTTCAAATTTTATCGCGCACCCACACACGGTGTCATCCCGAGCTTCGAGGGACCTGCTTTTAGTTTGCGGTTTTGCTTCTGTGTTTCTCTGCGTCTCTGCGTTGAGAGGCCTTTCCCATCTTTTCCGTCCGCCAAAAAGTGCATTATAATGCACTTTTCCGCTTTTCCGCCGCAAAAACTGCATTATAATGCACTTTTTCGCCGTTCACCCTACCCGCACCCTCTACTTCCGGTAAACCACCCCACCCTTCATCACAAAACTCACCTTGGTCGTAACGCTAATATCCTGCGTCGGATCTCCCGGAACCGCGATAATATCCGCGAAATATCCCTTTTTCAGCGCCCCAATTTGATCTTGCCATCCCAAAAGTTTCGCGCCATTCAGCATATCGGCTTGCAAAACCGCCACCGGTTTCATTCCATATTGCACCATCAAAACTAATTCGCGTGCCTGCGTGCCATGTGGGAATGGACCAACGTCTGAGCCGACGCACATCGGAACTCCCGCAGCTAACTGTTTGCGAAATTCCTCGGCGTGATGATCGAGCTGCGCGTGTTGACGCGCTGCTGCCGCGGGCGAACCTGCGTGATCCGCAAAATATTCTGAAATCGCAAACGTGGGAACTGCGGGAATCTGTTTATCGCGCATAATCCGCATCGTTTCTTCGCTGAGTTGATCGGCGTGATCGACGGATTCAACTCCCGCGCGCGCGGCGAAAAGTGTTCCGGGTTCGCCAGTTGCGTGAACGGCAACTCGTTTTCCATTTCGCGCCGCTTCCTGAACTGCGGCGGTTAATTCCGCTTCCGTGTATTGATAAACCGCGGTGAATTGACCATCGCGGAAAATATCGCGCCCGGTTTCGTACATCTTAATAAAGTCGGCGCCTTCTTTCAGCTCCTGCCGAATCACCGTAACAATTTCCGCGGTGTTGTTCGCATAAGTAGCGTTGGAAGAAATGTGCTCGTCGGGATTGTAGTTGATGGCGTCTTCGTGTCCGCCAAGAATGCTGATTGCATTTCCACTGATTCGCAATCGCGGACCAGGCATCAAGCCCCGATCGATCGCATTTCGCACAGCAGTATCAGCAGAACCCGCGCCTTCAGTTCCCATGTCGCGTTCCGCAGTGAATCCGGCCATCAAATCATCGTGCGCGGCGATCAAAGCAAGTATCGTGCGCTGCGGAACTGATTCCTGAACAGTCTGCAAATCTTCCGCGCCGGGATGCAGGAACAAATGCACATGCGCGTCAATCAAACCCGGCATTAAAGTGACGTCGCCAAGATCAATCACTTCCACGCCGGCGAAATGCGTAACAGATGTTCCCACTTCGGAAATCCGCGTCCCTTGGACGAGAACTTCGCCGGGCGAGATGATGCGCCCCGATTCGATATCGAGCAATCGCGCGGCGTGAAGAATCGTGTCGTGTCCGGTAGCGCGAACGGATTGAGCGGGCGCGTCCGTGCGAACGGCAAGTATTAAAAGCAGTGCAGCGGAAAATGTAAGTACAGTTAGTTTTCGCATGGTTTCGGCGAGATATTAACACCGAGACGGGAATGTTGGGGCGAAAATTGTAATGCGAAGCGGCTATTATTCTTCGCGAAGCGCGATCAGCGGATCGATCTGCGTTGCTCTGCGCGCCGGAATGTAACAGGCGAGCATCGCCACTGCTGCAAGCAGCAATGGCGCGCCGATGAGCAAACGCAGATCGTCCGTGCCGACCTTGAGCGCCGCTACAAAAATATTCGTCAGCGCGGAGAGTAATATTGCAACGGTTAGCGCGCCGATAAATCCTAGAATTGTTCCGACGGTGACGAGCGCGGCGCCTTCTCGCAAAACAAGCCGCAACACTTGTGCTTTGCTTGCGCCCAGCGCAGTGCGAATCGCTATTTCCTTTCGGCGCTGTGCAACCGCGTAAGCCGTCACGCCGCCCAGACCGATTGCAGCGAGCATTAAACCGAACAGGCCAATTCCGCCGTATGACTTCGCTGCAAATCGAATGGCCGAGCGGCTGCGATTTAGATAATCGCTGAGCGTTTGTACATTGAATATGGTGAGGTTCGGGTCGATCGAGGCGATATTATTGCGAATATTTTCCAACGCATCGGGCCCTGCGTCCGAACGAATCAGAATGCTGATGCCGCCGGCGGGAGGACGCGCAAAATTGCGCTGCGTTAACGGTAAATAAACGATGGATTGAACAAGTTCGATTCCATTTCTTAAATTGCCGACTACGCCGACGACTTCATACGATTGCTTGTCCTGGCTGAGGCGTTCGCCGATTGCGTTTCGGCTTCCGAAAAATCCCCGCGCGGCAGATTCGTTCAACACGATGGGCAGCGCGTTCGATTCGCCGATTCGCGTGCGCTCGTCGCGCTCGTCGAATTCCCTTCCGGCGAGAATCGGCTCGCTGAGCGTTGCGAAATATCCGGCGCCGACGGTTTCTTCAATCACGGGCAACTGAACGCGCGAGGAATCGGTTGAATTTTCGGCAGCCATTTGAACAGCGCTGTCTTCATCTTCAATTGCAAATGGTGGCTGCGCTGCGAAAGCGATGCTGTGCGCCAAGTTATCTGACTTGGTGCGTCCGGGAAGTTTCTCGAAGAAGGATTGCGATTTTTCAGCAGAGTAGCCGTCGCGAACTGGATCGACGGACATTATGTACATCGTGTTTGAATCAAACTTGGATCGAATTTCACCGGTCTCGCTGATTCCAATCACAAGAAATCCGGTGATCAGCAGGAGCATGAGCGAACCGGCAACTTGCGCGACCATTAATAAATTGCGCAGTCCGAAGCGGCGGTAGCCGGCCAACTGAATCGCGGATGATGAGCCTTCTTTGAGCGCTGGAGTTACGTCGGCCTTTGTTGATTGCAAAGCAGGAGCGAGGCTGAATCCGATTCCGCAAATTAATGCGAGGCCGAAGGCAAAAATTGCGGCATGCCAATCCAAGGTGAAGTCAGTTTCGATTGGCGCGCCGACTGGTGGGCTGAGGAATCGCGACGTCAGGGCGGAGAGCGCGGAGGCGAGCGCGAATCCTGCGACGCCGCCGAGAAGTGAAAGCACGAGACCTTCGGCCATCATTTGGCGGATTAACCGAAAACGGCTGGCGCCGATGGCGAGACGAATCGCCAATTCTTTTCTTCGATTGGCGCCGCGCGCAATCAGCATGTTGGCGAGATTCGCGCACGCGAGCGTCATGACAAGTCCCATCAGCGCGATAAAAAATCCTGCAATCACAGATTTTAATTCACGAGGAACGGGCAATCTGGTTCCGGCAGGAATTAAAGTTACGCGTCTGGCGTTGTCTGTGCGCGGAGGCAACGAAGGATCCTGCGCGTCGAGATTGCGAGTGACGGCGTCGAGACCTGCTTCCGCGGATTCGATGGCGACGTGCGGAGCGAGGCAGATTATTGCAATGAATTCTTTCGCGTTCCGTTGATGAAGAACATCGTTTGCAAGTTCCGGAGCTAGGGCGGCGGGAACCGTGGTCGGGACAAAAATTTCAGTCGGATTTGCGGCGGGATCGTCGAGCGCGCCATTAAAATTTCTCGGAGTGATTCCGACAATGGTTGCGATTTGTCCATTCAAGCGAAGAATTTGGCCCACGGCGTTCGGAGATGAATTCAGACGATTGCGCCAAAAGCGATCGGTGATTACAACGGAAGGCGCGTCACCAGAACGATCGAGGGCTGGGTTGAGCACGCGTCCTCGCTGAGGTTGAACACCGAGCACAGAAAAATAATCCGGCGAGACAAGTTGGCCGAATACGCGCTCCGGCTTCGCGTTCAAATCGCCCTGGAAAGTAACATTGAATGGAACGCCCGTCTGAATTGCAGAGGCTCCGGCGACGAGATTCTTTTGTTCACGGAATTGCCCGACGTAGTAATACGAGACGGGCTTCTCGATCATCACTAAATTTTTGGCGTTTGCGGTAGCGGGTAGATCGCGAAACACCACGGCCCATTTGGTGCTGTAGACATTTGTGGTGAGGCCGATTCCAAGTCCCATGGAAATGATGCAAACCAGCGCGAAACCCGGCGATTTTTTTAGCGAGCGCAACGCGTAGCGCATGTCGCGTTGCATTTCGCCGAGGTACTCGAGCGGCACGCGGACTGCGATGTCCGCGATCAGCCAAATGAGCCCAGAAATTCCGTGGCGAACGGCGATGTCTCGGACGGAATCTTCACCGAGCCGCAAAACGTCCGCGCCATACGCCAATTTGAATTCATGCGGAAATGATTGCGCCAGCCGGCGATAGATGCGCAATGCGAAACTCGTTTGTCCTTCGGTCATTGGGCAACCGCGGATTGTTTCATTCGGATCGTGTGGACTAATTCCTGCAGGCGCTCACATTCGGCGTCGAGCACGGCCCTGCCGAGCGTCGTCAATCGGTAATAACGACGACGCGCGTCGTCGAGTTCCGGCGCGGGACGTTCGGTGGATTCCTCGATAAGGTTCGCTTCGATGAGCCGCTTGAGCGATCCATATAATGTTGCCGGCCAGAGTCGAACTTTTCCGGTGGTGCGATCCAAAACTTCCTGCATGATTCCGTAGCCGTGCTGTTCTCCGCTGGCGAGTGCTAGCATGATGTGGAACCACTGGGATTTGAGCGGGAGGAAGGATTGAACAGCGGTCTCAGTCATGGCGGTATATATATCGCATTATATCTATCTACGTCAATAGCATAATTTAATGGCTCCTCGGAGTCCATTTCTTCGCAAATAAAGCCCAATTTTAGTGCAAAGTGTGTTATAGTGGCTTTGCGCTTAATTCCGCGGTTGTGTGGTGCGGTTGATCTGGTCGAAATCAGGCTGATCTAAAGAAGTTCCGCCTTCAGTTCTCCTCCGTTAAGTCTTCAGCGTACGTTCGCTATGACGCTGTAGTCTACCCGTCAAACGTAAATTAAATCGAAACTGGCCATTGCAAGTAGCTGTGTGCGTCCGAAGGTCGGATTGCGCGTTGCGCTGTGCCCCGCGCCAGAGAAAAGACAAGGTAAATGCAAAGTTTTTCAGAAATGAAGATTTCACAATATATGAAAGACCGCCTGGCGGCCGCGAAGTTTACGACGCCAACGCCGGTGCAAGACGCGTCAATTCCCGTGGCGCTGGAAGGAAAAGATGTGCTGGCCACGGCGCAAACCGGAACCGGCAAAACGCTGGCGTTTTTGATTCCAGTGATTGAAAAATTGCTGGCGAACAATGTGCCAGGAATTGCCGCTTTGGTTTTGGTGCCGACTCGCGAATTGGCGATGCAAGTCGTAGAAGTTTACAACGTGCTGCGCGGCAAACAACTTTCGCCCGCGGCGTTGGTGGTCGGAGGATTGGCCGAACAACATCAACTGCACGCGATCAGCAGAGGCGCGCGGCTGGTGGTGGCAACTCCTGGACGGCTGGAAGATTTCCTGAGCCGGAAACTTTTTAACTTCAAAGCGCTGCAAGTTTTGATTTTGGACGAAGCGGATCGCATGTTGGACATGGGATTTCTTCCGGCCATCAAGCGAATTGCCGCGGTGCTGCCGAAGGAACGCCAGACGCTGTGCTTTTCGGCGACGCTGGAACAGTCCGTCGTACATTTGGTGAAGGATTATATGAAGAGCCCGGTGCGATTGGCATTTGGTTCGACGTCTGAAGCCGAACGAAAATGTGCGCATCCAAGCATTTGAAGTTGCGGCAGATCGGAAACAGGAGATGCTGCAACGTTTGCTGGCAAAAGAATCCGGACGCGTGCTGGTGTTTGCCCGCACAAAACGCGGAACGGAAAAACTGGCGAAGAATTTGGTCCGCGAAGGATTTAAGGCGGCGATGATTCACGGGAACCGTTCGCAATCACAACGAAATGCGGCGCTGGCCGGATTCCAACAAGGACGCTTTCGCGTTCTGGTTGCAACCGACGTGGCATCGCGCGGAATTCACGTGCAAGATATCGCGCATGTGATCAATTACGATTTGCCGGACGGCGCAGAAAGTTTTATTCACCGCGTTGGACGCACTGGGCGCGCGGGATTGAGCGGAGTTGCATCCACTCTTTACGCGCGCGAGCAGCGCAAAGAATTGCAGCACATGGAGCGCACGCTTGGGATTCAGATGGAATGGATCCGCGAGGGCGGCGAAGGCCGTCCGAAAGAAGCGCGCGCACCACGCGGACCTGAACCAATTGAACGTGATTTCGCTCCGCAGGAACGCGGCGGACACGATCGACACGAACGAGGTGGACATGATCGTGGCGCACGCGAACACGGCGGATTTAATCGCGGCAAACATTCCGGGCCAGTTCCGGGACGTCCGTTGCACGATCGCTCAAAGCACGCGCACAAAGCCAATGCCGCAGTGGTTGGCGGAAGCGCGCGAGTGGAAGCGAATCCGCGATTGAGAATGGATCGGTTGCCGGGAGAAGTTTTGCAAGTGCAGATGGAGAGCTAGTTTTATTTTAAGAACTAGCTGAAGAACATCGGGATTTTCGTCGCGAGAAATTGCGGCGGGAATCCCGATGTTTATTTGCGCGTATCGTTCGCGGCACAATTCCAATTACAACTTGCTAGATAGATTAAATGTGCTAAGAATGTGGGCGTTTCGGCTGTACGCAGCGATTTGCTATTCGATTTGGGGCACTCTGGCGCGACAAGGAGGATCGAATGCTTGCATCTCGACACTGGCAACACGGGATTCATGATTTTGTGCACCAGCCTGGTGATGTTGATGACGCCCGGGCTGGCATTTTTTTATGGCGGGCTCGTTGGACGAAAAAATGTTCTGGCCATCATGATTCAGAGTTTTGTTTCGATGGGCTGGACGACAGTGCTGTGGTACTTGTACGGCTATCTCGTTGTGCTTCAGCGGCGATTGGCACGGCGTCATCGGAAACTTCAACAATGTTTGTTTGCGCGGAATTAGGATCTTTCCACTCCATCTCCGAATGACACAATCCCCATGATGGTGTTCATCGCGTATCAAATGATGTTCGCGATTATTACGCCGGCCCTGATTTCCGGCGCGTTCGCAAACCGCGTGACGTTTAAGGCCTACATGCTATTTCTGACTGGATGGCTGACGTTTGTTTATTTTCCGTTCGTGCACATGGTGTGGGGCGGTGGAATGTTGCAGCAGTGGGGCGTGAAGGATTTCGCCGGCGGCATTGTGGTGCACAACATCGCGGGCATCGCAGCGCTGGCTTCCGTGCTTTACGTCGGCAGGCGCCGCAGCCGCGACAATGGCCCGCACAGTATTCCGCTGGTCGCGCTGGGCACGGGGCTGCTGTGGTTTGGATGGTACGGGTTTAACGCGGGCAGCGAAATGCGCGTGGACTCAGTGACCGCGACCGCGTTTCTGAACACCGACGTCGCGGCTTCGTTTGCTGCGGTCGCGTGGCTGGTCGTCGCGTGGATGAACGAGAAGAAGCCGAAGTTTCTCGGACTTGCTGACAGGAGCGGTTGCCGGACTGGCAACGATTACGCCGGCGGCCGGATATGTTTCTCCGACGACTGCGGTCATCATCGGCATCATCGCGGGCGATCGTGTGCTACTACGCGGTCGAACTGAAGAATAAATTGCGAGTGGGATGACGCGCTGGACGTTTGGGGCGTGCATGGCGTCGGAGGATTTCTCGGCATCGTGCTGCTGGGACTGTTCGCGGACCAGCGATTCAATCCCGACGGGAGTAATGGGCTGTTCTACGGAGATTCGAGTTTCTTTTTCAAACAACTAGCCGCTGTCCTGTTTTCCTCGGTTATGGGCGTTCGTTTTTACGTATGGCATGTTGAAGGTGATCAATATCTTCACACCTGTGAAGGTTGACGAAGCCAGTGAAGAAGCCGGCCTGGACGAATCGCTGCACGGCGAGCACGCATATGAGGAGATGCTGGCTGAAAATCGGCGCCTCGGGAAGTTTGT
The DNA here is from genome assembly GCA_963840515.1 of Terriglobia bacterium. Lineage (GTDB taxonomy): Bacteria > Acidobacteriota > Terriglobia > Acidiferrales > UBA7541 > DASTCZ01. Next base: position 116,233 of record CAWIZI010000051.1, on the reverse strand, counting down.
AGAACGAGCGAAATTCCTGCAGCATGCGCAAAGCCGCTACTTTCCACGAGAGCGCCTGCTCCGCAGGTGTGAACACCGCAGTCCGGCTTCAATAGCAATAATACGAAGCGATCATTTCATTTCAGAGCGCAACACCTCGAGCGCCTTTTCGATTTGCCGGTCGTGTCCGGCAGAGGAAATCGGGCGGAGTGTTGTCAATTAGCACGTCCGGTGGCACGCCGTAATTTTCAAAATTTTCACCGCTTGCGGTGTAAACACCGATCCCGGGCGTGCGAAGAGTAGAGCCATCGAGCAAAGTGTATGCGCCGGTTCCGATGACGGCGCCATAAGTCGTGACGCCAACGACTTTGCCGAGCCCCAGAGTGCGGAAGCCTTCGGGGAACATTTCGGCGTTGCTGGCGGAGCGTTCATTTTGCAGCACGACCATGGGACCGAAGAACGCCTGCACGGGACGCGGAATACGGACGGAGTCGCGGCCGACGTAGGACTCGTACATTTTGCGCTGATTCAGGATTTCGAGACAGTTCCTGATCGATTCCGCCGCCGCCGTTGAAGCGTTCGTCAATGATGAGCGCTTTCTTATCGAGATTGTCGAGAAGATCGCGCTCAAATTTCGCGAGCGACGGCGCGTCCATGGCGCGGATGTGCAGATAGCCGATTTGGCCGTTGGACATTTTATCGACCATTGCCTTGCGATCGTCCACCCAGCGTGCGTATTCGAGATTGGTTTGCGCGGCTCCGGTGACAGGTTCGACGCTGATGGTCCATGCGCCATCCATTTGCGGTTTTGAATTCACGGTGAACTCGAATTTCCTGCCGGTCAGCAGATTGAAATACTTCCAATAATTTTCACCGTCTTCAGGGGCTTGCCGTTCACCGCGAGAACGAAATCGCCGGTCGTCGAATTTCACGTAATCGTGATCGGCTGGGCCTTTCTTGTAAATGTACGTGACTTTATAGATAGCCGCGACGAATCGGTGACGAGATCGAAGCCCGGATAATAAGTCTGAATGCGTTCGTTGAGGGTCGCCGGGAGTGCCGCCGCCGGAAATTCCGGTGTGAGACGCGCTGATTTCGCCGATCATTTCCATGATGACGTTGTGCAACTCTTCGTTGTCGGCGATATCGGGAAGCAGTGCTTCGTAAGTTACTTTCGCGGCATTCCAATCGACGCCGTGCATTTTCGGATCGTAGAAGCGATTCTTCATGGTGCGCCAGGCTTCCTCGAAAACCTGTTTGCGCTCGGCGACGGTATCAATTTCCATGCGCACGGTGAACATGACGCGACGCGGAGCCGCGGCCGAGCGCTGTGGTTGCTGCCGCCGCTGGAGCTGCGCCTGCATTTCCTCCACCACGTCCGCCACGACCACCGCCTCCGCCGCTGCTGCGGCTCCGTCGGAGCATTTTCATTTGCGGGCGGCGCTGCGATGCCGATGGAATAAATTCCGCCGCCTTGCATGAAATAAAGATTGCGGCTGTCCCGCGTCCATTGCAGTCGCCGTAGCCGCCGCCGAACTCCGCCGCCTCCTCCGCGTCCGCCACCGCCGCCGCTTCCTTGCGCGACGACGATAAGACGCGTGCCGTCGTCACCGATCGTGTAAAGAGTTGGTCCGCCGCCCGCGCCTGCGCCACCGGCTTCGCCGCCACCCTGCGCGACGAACGCGATGGTGCGGCTATCGGGCGAAGGAGCGATGTTGCCAACAGAACCGGGCATATTGGTGAGCTGCCGAATGCGGCGATCGAGCCCATCCCATTCGATTTTCACGACGACGGGAGGCGGCTGCGCTCCGGCGTCCGCGTCCGCCGCGGCCTGCTGTCCACGGTCGCTTGCGCCTGCGCTTCGGTGTCAATGTCGCGATCATCTGGATTTCTTTCGGCGCGAGTGAGAGAGACGCTGAAGAGTTGGAGCGTGGTGCGATTCAGCGCGGACATCGCCGGCGCGCCGAATCCGCCGAGGAGCAAGAGTTTTTTGCCGTCGGCGCGTCCAACGCGCGCCATTGGAGATGAGAAAATCATCGGAGCCGATCATGTGCTCCGCGCCACCGTCGAGCGGCTTGATGTAAACGTGCGCGCGCAAAAGCGAATCATCCTTGGAGTAGGAAACCAATTTTCCGTCGGGCGAAAATTGCGGAGCACCGATATTGGCGGTGTTCGCTGGTGGCGAGCGTTTCCGTTTTGCCGGAATCAATATCCACGCGGCGCAGCGTGTGGTCGGAACCGGTCCACAGGAAAGATTTTGAGTCGGGCGCCCAGACGATCTGTGTTTTGTCGCAATCGGCGTCGCTTAATTTTTTCAGATTGGCGCCCATTTCGTCGGCGATCAACATTTCCTCGCGTCCGGTGCGGTCGGAAACAAATGCGATCCACTTCCCGTCCGGCGACCAGCGCGGATCCTGCTCGCGCCACGGAGTTTCGGTGACGCGCTGCGCTTCGCCGCGGTCGGTGGCGACGGTGAAAATTTCTCCGTGAGTAGCGATGGCGGCGCGGCGTCCTGAAGGCGAAAGGCTGAAACCTTCGGCTTCGTTTTGAATGGTGCGCAGTTCGAGATCGTTTTCCTTGGCGTCGGATTTGATGTCCACGCGGATTTCGGTGCTCTTTCCGGTGGCGACGTCTAATTTCCAAATGCCGAAATTTTCTTCGTAAACGATGGTCTTGCCGTCAGCGGACATGCTGGGGAAATAAAGTTTTCCGCTGGTGTGATGCGTCACTTGAACGGGCGTGCCACCTTTATCGGAAATCTTCCAGATGTTGTTGACGCTCTTCATCACTTCAGGGCCGCCGAACTTGATGTTTTTCTCGGAAGGCAGGCGATCGGCCACGAAATAAATTTCGCCGTTGTGGCCGTACATGGGCCAGAACATATTGCCTTTGTAATCGGGATCGGAAATCTGCGTGAATTTCTTCGCGGCGTTGGGAGCTACGATCCTCGATCCACAAATCCACCGCGTAGCTGCCGCGATAATGCTGGCGCGACCAGACGCCGGGGTGACGCGAGAACGCGAGCTTCGATCCGTCGGGCGAATAGCTGGCCCATGAGCCCCAGTCGGTGGGAGCGGCGTTTCCATGCCGCCATCCGGGCTGATTTGGAAAAGAGTGGCAACGCCGGGAAAAACACCGAGTCCGCGAGAGGAGGTGAACAAAATATTTTTTCCGTCGGCCGTCCAGCCGATTACATTGTCATCGGCGCTGTGAAAAGTGAGCTGGCGCGGCTTGCCGCCCGTTGCAGCGATGACGTAGACGTCGTAATTTCCGGCGCGATTGGAGGAAAATGCGATCCACTTGCCGTCCGGCGAAAAGCGCGGATTGATTTCGCGCGCCGTGTTATCGGTGATGCGCTGCACACCGCTGCCATTTTCATTGGCCACCCAGATATCGCCGAGATAGCTGAAGGCAACTTTGCCGTTGGAATAGGAGGGATAGCGTAGCAGGCGCGTCTGCGCGTGAGCGGCGGCAGACGTCAGCAGAATAACCGCGAGCAGCATAATTTTTTGGATTAGCTTATTGCGAAGCATGTGAAGCCTCCGAGCGTGCAGACGCACAGAAATTGTTTCTGTAATAACGATCAAGCGAGCTGCGAATCGGGAGTATACACCGGAGAAGCGCGGTTGCGAGAGATTCCGATTTTATCGAACGAATCTATCGAACGAGGCTATTGAACGTTGAGCGTGACATTCAGAGATACGGTGGCGGTTCCGGAAGTTGCGACGACGGTGAGAGTGTACGCGCCGGGCGCGGGACCGGACGGCGGCGTGACGGCTGTTCCGCTGCCACACGCGGACGCAATCAGACATCCGGAAAGCGCCAGCAGCATTGCCAGGTGCGCGAAACGTAGACGCGCAAAATTAAATTGCGCGATAAGTTTTCTGCGCTGCGAGAATGCGAATGCTGGAAGAAGCAAAATAAATATTGCGAGCTGCCACGGAATCGGCGAGTGATTTATGTTTGGCCGAACCACGGTGGAAGTGGTTGCGGAATTCACGATCAAATTTAGAGTGGTGGTCATTTGGCCGGTGACGGGGAGAGTTGGCGGCGAAATCGTGCAGGTGGAACCGGCCGGTGCGCCCGAACATGAGAATGAAACTGTGCCGGTGAAATTCGACATTGATGTGAATTGCATGCCGAGCTGACTGGATTGGCCGGGCACGAGGGCAACCGTGTTGGCGGCGGGAGCAATCGTGAATGGCGCGGTGGCTGGGCCAGTGAGGCTGATTGCCTGCGGCGAGGCTGGCGCGTCGTCAACGATAGTGACAAGCGCAGTTCGCGTGCCGGCGGCTAGCGGCTTGAATGTAACAGTGATCACGCAATTCGCGCTGATGGCAACTGTTGCGCCGCAGGTATTTGTTTGCGTGAAGTCACCGGGATTTGGTCCGGCGAGCGCAATGCTGGAAATGTGCAACGTGCCGGTGCCAGAATTTGTGAGAGTGAATGGCTGCGAAGCGCCGGTGCCACCGACCATCGCCGATGGAAACGTGAAACTACCGGGAACGAGCGTGACGGCCGGCGTTGGATTCAGACCTTCGCCGCTGAGCACAACGATGTGCGGGCTGCCAGCGGCATTGTCGGTGATGTTCAGTGATGCCGCACGTTCGCCGACCGCTTGCGGAGTGAATGTGACGTTGAAGGTGCAGCTTGCGCCGGAGCTCAGAGTTGCGGCGCAATTGTTTGTCTGCGAAAAATCCGTGGGATTCGCACCGGCGATTAAAATCGTGTCGATGGTGAGCGTGGCGAAACCGGAATTTGTGAGCGTGATAGGAGTTGAAGAGATTTGTCCGATGAGCGTGCCGCCAAAGGCAAATGTAATCGGAGAAAAGGTAATGGCTGGCGCGGCGAACTGAGCGGGATAACCGGTGACGGCGATGGCGCGAAGTCCACTGGTGACGGCGTAAGGCGAACCGGGTGCGGCGGTGATGGTGCCCGCTGTTGGATTGATCTGAAAACTATCGAGAAAGCTGGGGTTTACATCGGCGGCAAAAACAAATGGGCCGATTAGATCCGCGGTCCATGGAACATCTCGATTGCTGCTCGCGGTTAGTTCAGTGATCGGATAAATCTGCACCAATGGTCCCGGAGCAGAAGGAATCATGAAGTGGCCCAGGTCAGTGTAGAGAAAAGTGCCGGTGGAATCCATCGTCATGTGGAACGGAAAAGCGCCGGGACCAGAAAAAGAATCGCCGTCGTAGCTCGCGTAGGCGGTGAGAGAACCGTCGAGCGGAGAAATTATGTAGCCGTCAATAAAGCCAGCTTCTTGACCGTGGCCTCCAAAAAGATAGTGACCGAGAGGATCTCCAGCAAGCGAGCGCGGATTTTCTGAATCCTGCACGGATGTGACAAAGGTGAGATCGCCGGTGACGGGATCAATCGAATATTGCTGAATCAAACTTGCGGTATAAGTTCCGTCGGAAACATAAAGCCACTTGCCGTTCGGATGCGCGTAAATTCCCATCGGCAAAGTAGGAATCTGCAGCGCCGTAGCGGGAAGCAGAGAGTTCGGACTGGGAGTGAGCGCGCCGGTGGTGGAATTAATTTGATAGACGTCGATTTCCGCGGCGGCTGAATTTAAAGTGGATGTGTTGTTGGCGACGAAAAGAAATTTTCCGGTGGCGTCTACCGTCAAAACATTTGGCGATGATCCTGATCCGGAGGCGAAGGGAGAATTCGGAACTTCGGTGAGTGCGCCGGAAGCAGGATTGATCGCGAATACGGAAATATTATTTGCGGTTTGATTCGCAACAAACAGAAATTTTCCGGCGGGATCAACGGCGAGCGCGTGGGGATTAGAGCGTCCGTTGAACGGCGAGCCGGGAACGATGGTAAGCGCGCCAGTGGCGGTGTTCAATTGGAATGCGGAAATATTGGGGGAGCCTTCGCCCGCGGCATAGACAAATTGAGGAGACGCAGATTGAGCTGCCAGCGGCGAAGCGCCGAGAAACACAGCGGCCACAGCCAAGAAAAGCTGCGCCCAACGAAAGAGTAATCCCAAGAAGTGCACGTTCGTCCACGCTAACGACGCGGCGGGGCTCGCCGTCTGAATAACCATTTCGCTTCCGAATCAGGCCAAGTCCGGAAAGGTTCAGAACTTGAGAGGAGCTCTGACCTGGCGTGAGTATAGAGATGAAGGGAGCCGAGCGATAGGTGTTGCCCAGGTACTGTTGCTCGATATGGCACCCGTCCGCGAATTCCGAAATCGCGCGCTGGGGCGACGATTCATCCGCAGTTCGGTACAATCGCGAGGCGCTTGAGGCGCCGTACAGCCGATGAGAGTAATGATCACTGGAGCAGCCGGATTATTTGGATATGGATTGACGCAAGTTTTTGTGGCGAAGCACATCGTATTTCCAGTCACGCACGCCGTTGCGGATACGAGAGACGCGGCGGCGATTCGAGACTTGTTCGTGAAGCTGGAACCAGAAATTGTGATCCATGCCGCGGCGATTCCGGATCTAGATATTTGCGAAGCCGATCCCGCGCTGGCATTTTCGGTGAATGTGGAAGGCGCGCGAAATGTGGTGGAAGCTGCGCGCGAAATCGGCGCGGCGGTGGCATTCATTTCGAGCGATTCTATTTTCGACGGAAAGAAAACGAGTCCGTATGTTGAAACTGATGCGGCGAATCCGGTGAACGTTTACGGCAGGACCAAGGTTCAGGGCGAGGAAATTGTTGGAACGCTGCCGGCGCACTGGATCATTCGCGTGCCCGTTTTATTTGGACCGGGCAAAGTGAAGTTTGTCGAGAAGGGGCTGATTAAATTATTGAAAGGCGAGGAATATGTTGTGGCGTCGGATCAAGTCGCGTCGGCTACGTACACTTTGGACGCCGCGCGCACGATGCTGGAATTGATTGAAGCGCGGCGGTACGGAGTTTTCCATGTGGCGAATGCAGGACAATGCAGCCGCTTTGAACTTGCGCGGCGCGCGGCGGAATTGGCTGGCCTGAATTCGGCGCTAGTGATTGGCAAGCCGCTCAGCGAAATGGGTGGACGAGCGAAGAGGCTGAATTATTCCGTGCTGGAAATGCGCGCGCTGAAACAAAATGGATTTGCGTTGCCGGGGCCGTGGGAGGAGGCGTTGAAAGAGTATGTTCACGCGTGGCAAGAGGCGAGATGAAACCGAAGCCGTAGAAGTGCCAATATGAAACAGTATTCCAAAGTGGTACTGCTGCACGATATTGCACTTCCTTTTTCTTTCCGTAAAACAGAATCCCGCTAGAACACTGCCTAATCACGTACTCCATAACTTATTGAAAATATGGGGCCAGCCTCGTGGCGATTCGCGTGCCCTACCAGGTGCGAGCACACACTTATGACCGATAAACATTTCAAGGTTGCGCTGATCCTTCTGACGTTGCCGCTTTCTTTCGGCGGCGATACTACTGGCGGAGCAACTGCGAAAACAGCCGGAGCCGTGGACGCGAATTATCTTCAGTCGCTGAAAGAATCGGCGAAGGGCCACCGAGGATTCCAATCTGGCGACGTGGCCGGGCTCTTTGGCGCGGTCACAGACGGCCTAGCTGGCACTCCCGGAACGTTTGTATCTTCGTTCGACGCGGTCGAGACCAAGCGGAATGCAAAGTGCCTCAGCTCGAATATTAATTGCATTGCCGGCGGAGAATATTCCACCGCCGGAAATTCGGCAATGGGATTCCCGATGTACGACGCATTCAATAATTCCGAAACCTCACAGTATTCTCACGGTACTGGAAGCGCGGGGCCGCTCGGCCCGGGTAGTGGATTTTCTGGGGGCGGTGGTGGTTCTGGCGGCGGCTCCGGAAATGGGCCGACTTCTACTCCAATCGCAACTCCTGAGCCGGGATCGTTTGTATTGCTGGCGGGCGGACTGCTTATGTTAGCCGGGCTGGCCAGACAGCGGCGACAACGTTACGCGGCGTAATTCGAGATCTCCAATACCAAGAACAAACAATCAGCATACTTCCCTACACCCTCGCGTCAATTCCCTTCCGATCCAACGACGGCGCATGAATTTTCATGTGCAGGACTCCAACTCAGGAAAGCGTTGCCGGAAATAAAAAAGGGGCGCCAAGTGGGCGCCCCGTAATTCTAACTACGCTCGCTGGGTGACAATCTTACAGAGGAGAATCCGTAACCGCTGCAACCTGCGCGGCGTTGAATCGGACGACTCCCGATTGATCAGTGTAGAAGTGGCGCACACCGGTCTGGTTCACCGACGTAGGATCTCCGTTGATGGTGTAGCCCACACTCGCCGAAGCCGCATACGTAAAGGTGTAGCCGCTCTTCGATGAAACGTTCACGCCGCCGGCCGGTGCAAGTACCTGGTCGAGCAAATCAGCGTCAGTGCTGGTCGGCGTCGCGCCGTTTGATGGGCCAAGGTTCGACAAAGCAGTCGCAAAAGAGCCGTAGCTGGAATTGTAAGTGATGCTCGCGGTATTCATCGTGCGGAGTGAAGCAACCGCCGACGCTTCGTTCGCCGAAATGCGGGCGCGGAGCAAGTTCGGAATTGCGATCGCGGCGATGATCAAGATGATCGCGACAACGATCAAGAGTTCGATAAGTGAGAAGCCCTTCTGGTTCTTTCGCATTTTCATTTTCCTCCGACGGGGATGAGTTCTTGTAGAGCGCCTTGATGACTGATCAGAAGAAATGAGCAGCTAGGATGGCGGAATCTGAATACATAGGGAGCACGCGCAGGCCCGTTGAGCGGAGTTCGGAGCGCCGTAGCGAAGATAGTGGACAACTCCATTGAATTCAACGCGCCAGCGGTAAAGATATTTTGGAACAGACATCACGGGCGCAGGATCTGTACGTTCTCGATAACGATTGTGACGGATTGCGTCACTGTCAGAAGCCGGGGAATGTCACAGTGACATGGCGCATATAACAAAAAAAGAGGCGCAGGCTTGTGGCCTGCGCCTCGAGATGCATTTGCAGAAACTACAGATCATCCTATTACAGGGGGGTGCTTGCAACAGTCGCTGCTGCGCCCGGATTGGCGCGAATCACGCCTGAAGCATCTGTATAAAAGTAGCGGACGCCCGTCTGGTTAACCGACACCGGAGCTGCGTTAACCGTGTAACCAACGCTCGCTACTGGCGAAACGTATGTGAAGGTATAGCCGCTCTTCGTGCCGACGTTTCCTCCGCCACTTGGAGCCAACACGCCGTCAAGCAAGTCAGCGGTAGTGCTGGTCGGCGTTGCGCCGTTCGATGGGCCGAGATTTGACAACGCAGTTGCATACGCGTTGTAGTTCGAGTTGTAAGTGATGCTCGCGGTGTTGATTGTGCGGCATGATGCAACCGCGGAAGCTTCGTTCGCTGCAATACGCGCGCGGAGCAAGTTCGGGATGGCGATCGCTGCGATGATCAAAATGATCGCGACGACGATCAAAAGTTCGATAAGTGAGAAGCCCTTCTGGTTCTTACGCATTTTCATTTTCCTCCGACAGAGATTTTTGAATGTCTTAGAGCGCCGAGAAGGCTGATCACCGGGTGCAAGAGCAGCAAGAAGGGCGGTTTCTATAGCTCTACAAAGGCACGCTCAGGCCCGTTGAGTTGGCATCTCGGCCGTGGTGACCGAGAAACGCCGGAACTCCCTTGATTGCTATGACCTAGAGGCAAAGAAAAATGGAGCGCGAGAGGGCTGTGGCAGGAGATTCTGAGCAAATCGGAGAGTTTGTGACAGATTGCGTCAGTTCTGAAAGCCGGGGAATGTCACTCCGCACGGTTGTCGTTGAAAAAAAGAGGCGCAGGCTTGTGGCCTGCGCCTCGGACTTCCGCAGCGAATGAAGCTTAGCTTACAGAGGGGTGCTTGCAACCGTTGCCGCAGCTCCCGAGTTGGCGCGAATCACGCCTGAAGCGTCTGTATAGAATTCGCGGACGCCCGTCTGGTTTAGCGAGGTCGGAACCGCGGTGACCGTGTAACCGACGTTGGCTACCGGTTCCGTGTAGGTGAACGTATAGCCGCTCTTCGTGCCGGTGTTGCCTCCGCCAGCCGGAGCTAGCACGCCGTCGAGCAAGTCAGCGGTGGTGCTGGTTGGGGTTGCGCCGTTCGATGGGCCAAGGTTGGACAATGCTGACGCATACGCGTTGTAGGTCGAATTGTAGGTGATGCTCGCGGTGTTGATGGTGCGAAGCGACGCAACTGCGGAGGCTTCGTTCGCCGCAATACGTGCACGGAGCAAGTTCGGGATCGCGATGGCTGCGATGATCAGGATGATCGCCACAACGATCAAAAGTTCGATTAAGGAGAAACCCTTCTGGTTCTTACGCATTCTGTTGTCCTCCGACAAGTTGTGAGCCTAAGCCCATGAGCGCCACGACCGGTGGGACTTCAACCGATATAGTTCGGCGTCTCTGCCCCCTATAAAGCATCCTGATTTCCAAAACGGGACTGGGTGTTTACTTTCGGAGCACACGCCCGCAAGCGATTTATTTTCAATAATTTAACGGAGATTCTGAAGACTTGTCGTGCCCGATAGGACAGGTATTGGGTGCGAATCCATGACAAATTCTGTCAACTTGGCAGGACGGAGATTGTCATCAACGCCCCGGGGCGCACCGGACGATAAAAACGGAAAAACCGCCCATAAGACCAACGATTCGATAGAATCACAGCGGTTCGGCGGACGCACTGCGCGCGTACGAGGAGTGAAATGAATAGGCGAAAAATCTTGCAGATTTTCAACGGGCGTTTTGCGTTCGCGTTGGCACTAGTGATTGCCGTTGCGGTCGCCGCATCGTCCTCGAACGCGGTGACGAATTCTGAAATGGCATCGCAAAAACCCACGAGCGATGCCGCGAAAACTGGCGTGGTGGTTTTCTGGGAGGATGGATTTCCCAGCGCTGATTCGGCAGCACCTTCGCGTGGCGATTTGAATTCGATTCTGCCGGGTGCTGCGTTTATTTCCGCGGAGGGTTTGAGCGACGCGCTAACTTCCGAGGAGACGGGACTACTTGTGCTGCCGTATGGCTCGGCATTTCCCGAAAAACAGTGGGATGCGATTCACAAATTTTTGGAGCGAGGCGGAAATTTGTTAGTGCTCGGCGGTAAGCCATTCACACGCGCTGTTTATAAAGATGGCGGCGCGTGGCGGATGCGTCCGGCGATACAAAGTTTCGCGCGGTCACTATTTCTGAACGATTACCAGGAAACGCCGGGATCGGATGAAGCGAAATTTACGGCCAATGAAGACTTTTCTTTCTTGAAGCTGCCTGCATTTAGTTGGACACGCGCTTGGAGCGCAACGGTGCGTTTGACGGACGAGGATTTGTACAAGCGCGAAGGCTCGGCGGGAACGCTGGATACAAGGCTAGATCCGCTGGCGTGGGGAGTGTCGAACGGACATCGGCTGGCAGCGCCGATTATTGAGATGGATCATTTGCAGAATCATTTTGTGGGTGGGAGATGGATTTTGGTGGCGTGCGAATTGCGGACTGGATTTTACGCGAGCGCGGGCGGGCGAGATTTGGTGACGAAGCTTGTGAAACGCGCGGCGGATAGTGCCGAGGATTTTACTGTGCAGCCGGAATGGCCGGTGTTTGCGGAGGGCGAGCCGATTAATTTGCAGGTGCACTGGCAGAGATTTGGGAAGAAGCCAACCGTTCGTCCAATGCCAATGAACAACATGGGAATGAAGGACTCAGGCGTGGTGATTTCGCTGAGAGTGATGGACGAGACGGGAGCTTATGTCGATCAGGCAATTGATCCATTAGCGATGGAATTTCCTTACGCCCATGAAATTCAAGCGGTACGAGCGGCGCCCGGACTAAACCGGGTGACGGCGCGCTTGGTGATGTACGGCGAAGTGCTCGAGGAGTATCGCACCGGATTTTGGATGCGTGATGAAGCGCTGCTTCGCTCGGGACCGCAAGTGAAAGTGGCAGGCGATTATTTCAGGGTGGATGGCAAGCCCATTCTCGTCGCGGGAACCACATACATGGCGAGTGATGTTCAGCGGCAATTTTTTATTCGGCCGAATCCGTGGCTGTGGGACAAGGACATGGCGGAAATTCACGCGGCGGGGTTGAACACTCTGCGAACGGGTTGGTGGACGGGGTGGGATCAGTTGATGAAACAGAGCGGCGTGGTGCGCGAAGAAGCGTTGCGCACGATGGAAGCATATTTGATGACGGCGCGGCGCAACGGACTGGCCGTGCAATTTAATTTATTTGCGTTCATTCCGGAAATGCTGGGAGGCGAAAATCCGTATCTGGATCCTGAGGCGATTCGGCGGCAAAAAGAAATGATCGTTCCGTTCGTCGAGCGCTTTCATGACGTGCCTTATCTTGCGTGGGATTTAATTAACGAGCCAAGTTTCTCCAATCCGCAAAAAACGTGGGAGACGCGTCCGAATGGCGATCGTTTTGAATTGGCTGCGTGGAATGCGTGGTTGAACAAACATTATGCGGACCACGGCGCAATTGCAGAAGCGTGGCGGAGTGTGCCGGTTCCGCAAGACGCTTCGGTTCCCTTGCCGAGCGAAGCGGAATTCTCAACGCGTGCGCAGTACGAAGCGTGGCCGTCGAATAATTCTTTGCGCGCGATGGACTATCAACACTTTGCGCAGGATGCATTTCGCGGATGGGCCAGTGAAATAACCGGCGCGATTCGCGCGGCGGGCAGCACGCAACTTGTGACGGTTGGTCAAGACGAAGGTGGCGGAGAGGATCGTCCGCAGCCTGTGAACTTTGGCCGATATTTGGATTTCACCACCACGCATTCGTGGTGGGCGCACGACGCGATTCTGTGGGATTCGCTGGTGGCGAAGTTGCCGGGCAAGCCGATGCTGGTGCAAGAAACTGGCGTGAGCAAAGAAATAAAAATTGATGGAGAAAGACATCGAACGCTTGACGAAGAAACTTCCCTGCTGGAACGAAAGCTGGCGGTTGCTGCGGGCACAAGCGCGGGCGCGATTGAATGGCTGTGGAATGTGAACGCGCTGCAACGCGACGACCGCGAATCAACGATTGGTGCTGTGCGTCCTGACGGCACGGAAAAACCGGAAGCTGCGCTGCTGGCGCGGTTCGCGGAATTTGCATCGGCCGCGGGGCTGCATTTATCCGGCGCGAAACTTCCTGAGGTGGCAATTGTAACTTCGCAGGTGACGCAATATTCTCCGCTGGAAAATCTGGAAATCGAAGCGCAGCAGAAGTCGGTGCGCGCGCTTCATTATCTTTGTGGAATGCCGGCATACGTGCTGAGCGAAAATCTGGTCGCGCAGAGTGCGGGCGGCCATTTTGCGAATTTGCCGCAGACGGAATTGCCGAAGCTTGTGATTTTGCCTTCGGCGCACGCGCTGAGCGATGAAGCGTGGAATGCGTTGCTTCAGTATGTGAATGGCGGCGGAACTTTGTTGGTGACGGGATCGGTCGAGCGCGATGCGCACTGGCGCGCAACGCAGCGGCTTGCGGCGCTTGGCGCACCTGCTGCGGCGGAATCGCTACTGCTGCGCACGGCGGAGCAGGGCATTGGCGATAAATCTTTAGTGCTGAGCTTTACTCACGAAAAACAGCAGGCAGCCGAATATTTGCATTTCTCCGACGGAGAAACATTTCACACGTTCACGCACGGCAAGGGGCGGATTTTTGTTACGAGCGAGCCGATCGAACTCGCAGAAGGTTTGCAGCCAGCGGCGGATTTGTACGCCTGGGCGTTGGGTCAGGCCGGCGTGGAGAAACCATTCACCGGACAAACGCCTGCAGGAGTTTTGGTGCGGCCGCTGATTCTGGCGGATAGCGTGATGTATCTGATCGTCTCGGAATCCGTGGATATTGAGAAAATTATGGTGCGAGACAAACTTTCCGGCGGCGAAATTAATTTGTCCGTGGCGCCGGGGCGCGCGATGCTGATTTTATTTAGCCGCAAAGATGGGCGTGTGCTCGCGCGATTCGGCCAATGAACGGGAAATTGAAAATGGAAACTAAGACTTTGCGTCGAGGGCTTTGATTTGCTTATCGATATCGGCGAGCGCGCTGTTCAATTGCTCTTTGTAACGGGGATTTTCGGTCGCTTCAAGTTTCTGGGTGATGCTGGTGCGCGCGAGCAGCAGAAGATCCCGTTCGCGTGAATGCTTTTCTTCGCCTTTTCGGGATTTTGCAGCTTGGACGGATTCTTGGTGCGCGTCTTCCTGTTGATTTTCCACGGATTTGCTTTCCCAACCTCGGGCCATACAAACATTATAAGGGTTAGGATGCCTGCCTGAGTAGAGAACTTTTGCGAATCTCTGCGAAAGAATACCGGGTGACGCGGTGGACTAAACCGTCAGCGAAATCACGATATGGGCGCGGCTTCTGGCGAAACATCGACTGCTGAAGGCGAGGCTTCCACGGGAGTGCCGACTTTTTTCATGCGGATTCCACCGACGATGACCAGGAAATTTGTGAATAGAATAGCCACAAATGCGAGCCCGGTAAGAAATGAGAGTCCCGTGTCGACAGCTTCCAGCACCTGTAACGCGAGAACAATCGTGATTAAGCCACGCGGAAAAATCCAGGTCATCAACTCGTGTTCATCCGGTCGAACGTCGTTCCAGCTCCAACTGCTGGACTTTACGGAGAGCCATCGCGCTACAAATAGTGCCGCTAGAAGTCCGGGAATCACGAACCACAATCTTCCCAACCCGGAAAGATCGACGACGACACCAATCAGGACAAAGAAAAACGTTCGCACCAGGAATGAAAGCTCTGAATGGAACGATAATATTTTTTCGTGCGGAGCGATTCGCGGAGTGAACCAGAAGCCTGATTCCGTGACTGCGTTCTTGCGAGCCGGCAAGTTGGAAAGCGTCAAACCGAATCCGAGGACGGCCAACAATCCATTTCCGTGGAGTGATTCGGTGATGGAATAAATCAGCAGCACTACGGCAAAGGTGAGCACCTGCCAAAAACGCTGATCCGTAAGATATGGCAGCAATCGTGACCATCCGAATCCAACGACGAACGCGGCGCCGAGCGGAATCAGAATTTGAATTGCCAGGCCGCGCATTGCGTCGCCGCCGCCGGTTGTCGCGCCGGAGCGCACGTCGAGGAGCAGTCCCACGGTGAGCACGCCGAGTACATCGCCGAGTGTGGATTCGATCAGCAAAATAACTTTCACTGGTTCGCGTGCGCCGAGTTGCTGAAGCACGGGAAGAATTACCGTGCTGCTGGTGCAGCCAAGCACGGCGCCGACGAGCGCTGCGTTTGAGTAGGAAGTTTCAAACCGAAATGCGCGACAAAACCGATCAAAACAAATGTGAGGCCGTATGAGATAATGCCGAACACGAGTCCGCCGGGAAAATGCCGCAGCGTTTGGCGGATGTTTAGCTCGAGTCCGCCTTCAAACAAAATTAAAAGCAGCGCGAGCGTGCCGAACGCGTGCGTGATTTGTACAAACTGCGCGGGCTTGGCGAGATGAAAGACCGGGCCGAGCAGAACGCCTGCCGCCATCAGAACGACCACGTCCGGCACACGAGTCCAACGAAAAGCCGGTTCGCGGTGAATGCGATCACCAGCAGTCCGCCCAGCAGACCGAAGAATGCAGTGATGTTCATCCCGTTTAGATGTTCGCGAGGCCGCGCGGTGGCGCGGCTCGTTCACTTAATTCCTGGAGCGCAACGAAGCTAAACTTTTAGTGGCTCGCGGTTTTTTCGAGCGCCGCTGTAGCAGCGTCAATCGCGGCGGCTTCTTTTTCTAGCACGCCGCTAACTCGAACAATTTGGCTCGGTAGCTTCGGGCCAAAGTCTTTCTGTTCGATGGCTTCGCGCACAGCAGGAATTGTTTTCACGCCGTACCCGGTGTAGAAACCGGGCGCGTAGAGCATGTGCTTGAACCAGTCTCGACGTGGCAATCCCTTCGCGTCGGTGAGCATCCGTTCGCACTGCAGCAGCCGCATATTTACATCGGTCAACGATGCCGACGCTAGCGCAGCGCCGTCTCGCATCGCAGCTGTGTGGGTGCGGCCATATCGTTCCGAAGAACGCGAAAGAGTTTCAATCGCATTTCGCAGTGGCGCGAAATTCAGAAATGGAGGAATTTCTTCTCGCGAAGGCGCTTTTAGTTTTTCCTGGGGATCCGACGTTGCCTCGAAAACTTTCTCGTCGATTTGCCGATTGTGTTCGACGGCCTGATCGCGCCCGGTTTGTGCAAGCGTTTCTAGTTCCGTTTCGTAGCGCCGCACCGTAGCCGTAAGTGAATTGAAATCGAATGGCAAGCAAATCGGAGTCGGCCATGCGCATCACTGCGGTGCCAATCGTTTGCGACATCGCCTTGCCATAGTCAAATTTCACGTCGTCGAAATGCGTGAACCAATAAAAATCATCGTAGACCGAATGGTAGACACCGGCGCTGCTGTCTTCACCGCCGTAGCGCATGTCCATACTGGCGATGCCCAGAAAATCCAGAAATACGGTGTAGTCCGAGCCAGAGCCGAGCGCGCCGATTTGAAATCCTTGGCCGCCGCCTCCGCGTCCAGCTGGCGCAGCGGCTTCGCCTCGCCACGGCCACCTCCTCCTCCGGGCCGCCTGCACCCGAACGGCGAAGTTGATCGCGTTGCAAAACAGAAATATTTTTCTCGGGATCGATAATGCTCCGCGCAACATCATTCACAAACGGTTCCAGCGAATGCGATCCGGAAACGTTCAGATAGCCACGGCTGTTGTTATCCGAATTTATGTAAACGACGGCGTGCTTCTTCAATTCGTCCGCATGAGTTTCAGCCCATTCGGTTGAGCCGAGAAGTCCCGGCTCCTCGCCATCCCACGCGCAATAAATAATTGTGCGCTTCGGTTTCCATCCCTGTTTCACGAGATCGCCCATCGCGCGCGCTTCTTCCAGCATTGCCACCTGGCCGGAAATCGGATCGTCAGCGCCATTCACCCAGGCGTCGTGATGATTTCCGCGAATCACCCATTCGTCCGCTTCAGACGATCCGTGAAGTTTCGCGATCACGTCATAGATCGTCGCCATATCCCAATTCGATTTCACTTTCAGATGAACTTTCGCAGGGCCGGGGCCGATGTGATACGTCATCTGCAATGCGCCGCGCCAAGCCGCAGGCGCAACCGGACCACGCAACGCTTCGAGCAGCGGCTGCGCGTCCGCGTAGGAAATTGGAAGCACGGGAATTTTCGTGAGCGTCGGCGCATCCTTTATCGCGAGACGCTTTGCATCAGGAGTCGCGCCAACTCCGGGCGTTAGCGGATCGCCGGGATAGAGGGGCATATCCGCAACGCTGCCGCGCTGTACGCCATCCTTCGGACGATACGGCCCTTCGGGAAAAACTGCGCCTTCGTAATATCCGTCGTCGCGCGGATCAGAATAAATAATGCATCCGACCGCGCCATGTTCGTGCGCAACCTTCGGCTTGATGCCGCGCCAGGTCTGGCCGTAACGCGCAATCACAATCGCGCCGTTCACTGAAATTCCGCGGCGATCGAGTTCCTCATAGTCAGCGGGCGCGCCGTAATTTACGTAAACAAGCGGCGCGGTCACGTCGCCGTCAATCGAGTAAGCGTTGTAGCTGGGCAATTGTTCCGATTGCTGATTCGATGTGGGGTCGCCAGGAACGGGCGGCTCTTGCAACTTGGCCACAAATTTCGTCGGCTCGACAAGTTCCACCGCGCGTTCTTTTGGCGTTGGAAAAAGTACGCTGAAAGTTTCTATGTTCGCGTCCCAGCCGTAACTTTTGAATTGCGCCAGCAGCCACTCGGCGTTGTCCTTGTCATAAGGCGAGCCGACATGATGAGGACGCGCTGTTAAGCGCTGCATCGCGTCGCGCATTTTGTCGGCAGACGGCATGGCGCGAAATTTTTGTTCCCACTGAACTTCAGCGCGCGCGTCGTCTGGAGCAAAACCGTCCATGGCGACGGGCCGCTCCTGCGTAAGCGCCGGAAGCGAAATGAGAGCTGCGCACAATATCGCGAGAACAAAAAAGCGCTTCATGAAACCCTCCTGGAAATGCGAGCGCCGATTATAACGGCAGTCGAGCGCGATTTGGGCAAACTATTTTCGGCGAGGCCGAATATTTTTTGAGGAATTCCGAACGCGGCAGACGATTCGCTTTTTACGCGATACGCGTCTCTGTTAGCATGATACGAAGAACGGCGCGTGCGGGCGAAACGCGCGTTCGGAGACCGAAGAATGTTGAAGTGCCGGATTATAGTGATAGCAGCGATCGCTGGGACGCTGCTGCTCGCGGGAATTCTTGCCGCGCAGACGCCGTCGTCCGGTGGCGCGTGGCAATTCACCGTCTCAGGTGATTCGCGAAATTGCGGCGACGTGGTGATGCCTGCAATCGCGGCGGACGTCGCAAAGCATCATCCTTCCTTTTATTGGCATCTCGGCGATTTCCGCGCCACGTACACTTTCGACGAAGATATTCTGGCGCAGCCCGCGCACATGCTGCGGCCGCCGACGATCTCCGAATACTTGCGCGATGAGTGGCAGGATTTTCTGGATCATCAGATCACGCCGTTCGGCGATCTGCCCGTCTTCCTGGGAATTGGCAATCACGAAGCCATCGCGCCGAAAACTCGCGAAGAATTCATCGCGCAATTCGCGGACTGGCTGGACACTCCGGTGCTGCGTGCGCAGCGGCTTCGCGATAATCCGCGCGATCATCAATTGCATATTTATTATCACTGGCGCGAGCGCAACGTCGATTTCATCAATATGGATAATGCGACCGACGACCAATTCGACTCCGCGCAGATGGACTGGTTTAAAGATGTTCTGGCGCGGGACGTGGCCGATTCAAGCATCGCGACCGTCGTAGTCGGCATGCATGAAGCGCTGCCCGACAGTATTTCCGAAGATCACAGCATGAGCCAATCGCCGACGGGCGTGGAAAGCGGTCGGCGCGTTTACCAGGAATTATTGCGCGCGGAAAAGAATGGCCACAAACGCGTCTACGTGCTGGCCAGCCATTCGCATTTTTACATGGCAAATATTTTCAACACGGAATACGTTCATCAACATGGAGGCGTATTGCCCGGATGGATTATCGGAACTGCCGGCGCGTTTCGATATCCGCTGCCTGCCAAATCTAATATGGCAAGCGCCGCGCAAACTAACGTGTATGGATATCTTCTGGCGAATGTAAAAGCCGACGGCTCAATTGATTTTCAATTTCAGAAATTAGAGGAAGATAGTGTGCCCGCTGTTGTCGTGAAGCGCTACGAACAGAAATTTATTCACTGGTGCTGGACGCAAAATTCCGACGCGAGATAGTCTGCCGGGCAAATTTATGGAAGAAAAATTCATGCAGCGCGCAATCGAGCTGGCTCTGGAAAACGTCCGCAGCGGGCGCGGAGGTCCGTTCGGCGCGGTGATTGTTAAAGATGGCGCGGTAATTTCGGAAGGAACGAATCGCGTTACTTCGACAAATGATCCCACAGCGCACGCGGAAATTATCGCAATCCGCGCTGCTTGCCAGAAGCTCGGAACATTTCAGCTCGATGGCTGCGAACTTTACACCAGTTGCGAACCGTGCCCGATGTGCCTTGGTGCGATATATTGGGCGCGTCCAGCGGGAGTAATTTACGGTGCATCTGCCGCCGACGCAGCCGCGGCGCAATTCGACGATGCGTTTATTTTCCGTGAAATCGCGCAGCCCACGCGCCTGCGAAAAATTCCCATGTCGCAAGTGATGCGCGACGAAGCGTTGGTTGCCTTTCGCGCGTGGCTGGATAAGAGCGACAGGGTTCGTTACTAAGACGCTTCTTTAGAAACGCGCGTCGGACTACTTCTCCGCCACAATTATCTGTTCCCCAGCCGGCGGCACATGCAGCTCGCTCGACTTGAATCCCGCGTTCGCAAACATTTTTTGGTATTGCGAAAATGTGTACGCATCTCCGCTAACCGTGTTGGCCAACATCACCAAACTAAATCGCGCGGACATTGGCGGGCTGATGCGATCCTCATTGGGCACAAATTCCAGGGCTACTGCCCGTCCGCGGGGCGCAAGCGCGGCGTGAACCTTGCGAAGAAGTTTTTCGTTGGTCGGCACGTCAAAGTGATGCAAAAAGTTGGTCAGCAGAATCACGTCATAGCCGCTACCGTAGTCCACGTCGAAAGCGCTGCCCGGCAAGGTGCGGTAGCGATTCGCCACTCCGGCCGCGGCGGCATTTTCTTTCGCAACTTCAAGAACCGCAGGCCAATCGAGCGCAACAATCTCCGCGTTGGGATTGTGCCGCGCCACGGTGACGCCGAATAATCCGTGGCCTGCGGCGATGTCCAACACTTTCCATTTCTTTCCCTTCCGCGGCGCCAATTGTTTTCGCAAGTATTTCCGCGGGCACCGCCATCATCGGCGCCATAGAACGCGCGAATTCCACCCAGATGGGATTTTCCGGCTTCGTCGATCCTTCTTTATCGGCGACAGTTCCGTTTTTCACGGTCGTGGTAAGTTCCGCGATGTGCGCCACGGAATCGGGCGACAGAAGAAATTTGTGAACGGAGCCCATATACGCGGGCGATTTGCGATTCAAGAATGCGGCCGCGTCCGGCGCCAAACCATATTTCCCATCCGTCTTTGTAATCAATCCGCCGACAGCCAAATAATCGCAGAGGATGCGGATTCCGCGCTCGGACGCGCTGCATCGGCGCGCGATTGCGGCGACATCGTGATTCCCTTCGGCGATAGCCGTGAAAACATCCAATTCGATTGCAGCTTTCAGAGCCGCAGATTGTTGGTAGCCATTCAGAATTTCAAAAACGCGCTCGGGCGTCGGTTGCCCAGAAACTGGTTGCGTAGATGACATGTGATTTCCTCCGAGCGCAAATTCTCGCACAACTTCTCGAACATGGCGAATTCCTCTGCCAGTGCAGCGGGCTCATCACAATGCTTGCGAACAGACGCCACACGGTAGATAATCGCGCCCATAGACATTGTGTTTCTCCGAGGAGGCAGCTATGAAGAAGAACGGACTGAATCGCAGACAATTCGCGCAGAGTGTCGGCGCGGTACTTGGCGGAGCGATGGTGATGCCGTCGTTCACGGAAACGCTCGCCGCACGTCCGCAGCACGCACCGCGTTCAACCGATGGCGCAATTCAAATTGACTCCAACGAGAATCCTTACGGCCCGTCGCCGCGCGCTCGCGAAGCCATCACCAATTCTGAAACTATCGCGTGCCGCTATCCGGACGTGACGGAAAGCCGCATGCTCGCAGCCATCGCCAAATATCACAACGTGCCGACGACGCAAGTTGCGCTCGGCTGCGGCTCCACCGAAATTCTTCGCATGGCGGACACGGCATTTCTTGGACCGGATAAAAATGTCGTCGCCGCTGCGCCAACTTACGAAGCCGTGCTGAGTTTTGCGAAAGTGATGCGCGCGAATGCCATCAGCGTTCCGCAAACAAAAGATCATCTTCACGATATGGATGCGATGGCCGCGAAAACGACAAGCGCTACGGGCCTCGTTTACATCTGCAACCCGAATAATCCGACGGGAACAATCGTCTCGAAAGTTGCCATTGGAAAATTTATGGATCGAGTACCGCGAAGCGCGATGGTGCTCGTCGACGAAGCCTATTGCCATTTCGCGGATGATCCGGCGTACGGCAGCGTAATCGAGTGGGTCGGGAAATATCCGAATCTGATTGTGGCGCGGACGTTTTCAAAAATTTACGGAATGGCCGGAATGCGTCTGGGCTACGCAATCGCCACGCCGGAAGTAATTAGCGCAATGCGCGCCAGCAAACTTTGGAGCAGCACCAACGCCGCAGTGATGACAGCCGCGATGGTGAGCCTCTCCGATCCCGACCACGTCACCGACCAGCGTCAAAAAATCAATGGCACGCGCAAGTGGCTTTCGTCCGAACTTGAAAAAGACGGACGAACCTATATTCCTTCGCAAACGAACTTCATGATGATTCATGTTGGGCGTGATGTTACGCCGGTCATCAAAGCGTTCTCGGATCGCAACATTCTTGTCGGCCGGAAATTTACTTCCATGGAAGAGTGGCTGCGCGTTTCGATGGGCACGCCGGAAGAGATGCAAAAGTTTGTAGCGGCGCTGCGGGAAATTGTTCCAGCGAATGGCGCAAAAGCTTCCTAAATAAGATTCAACTCAACGGAAAAAACTGCGGCCCTTCGATCATTCAAGATCGAAGGGCCGTTTGCGATCAGTAGAGATGGTTTATCCGAATCAACTTGCCCCGAGTGACCTGGCCGAAGACTCGCCCGTCGAATTCGCCGATTAAGCGTTCCCCGCCAAACAAAACTAAGCGGGAGATCCCATTGCACGCCGCGCTTGAAAACATTCGCGGCAATAAACGGGCCGGCCTTGCGTCGGCTTGAAGGGAACCGTGGTTTCCTTCCCGCACTGCGAGCAGGTGGTTTTTGTTTCGGCGCGCTGAAATCCGCCGGAACTTGCGCCCTCTGCCCTTCTCGACTTGCAGGCCTTACAACGCTTGGGCTCATTCTTGAAGCCCTTGTCGGCGAAAAACATTTGCTCGCCGGCGGTGAAAACAAATTCCGCACCGCATTCCGAACATTTCAGGACCCTATCGTTATATTCCATGGCGGCTCCGAACCTCGCGAGCATTGCGAGGTGGCAGCTTGATGGTCCGGGCAAGTCTGGGCTGGGTTACTCCACTTGTCCCAAGCTGCCCTCAAACCCCAAGGGTATTCGTTCAATCCGGAACTCCGGGAAGAACTTATCCTAGTTCTTAGTCCAACTCCCGACGCTGCTTCTTGCGAAGCCGTTTGCGAGAGAGCGCCTGTTTTACTCGGCGTTTCTCTCCTGGCTTCATGTAGAAGCTGTGCTTTTTTATTTCCTTGATGATGTCTTCCTGTTGCACTTTTCGCTTGAAACGCCGCAAAGCGTTTTCCAGCGATTCACCTTCTTGAATAATTACTTCTGCCACGCAGTAATCACCCCCAATTTCGGCAGACCCAATTTCGTTAGGAAATAATCGGCTCGAAGCTACAAGCGATTCCCCCTATTGTCCGCTGCTTTTAGCTCCGCCGCAACCCGAAGTCAAGGATTGTTTTTTCCGGTGCGCCTCGACGGCCGAGCGCCGCCCGGACCCGCGCTCCGCCGCGTTGAACCAAATCGCAGACACGAAATTGAACATCGCGGAGTTGCTGTTAGAATGGTCGCCATCATGTCGTCCATGCGTGAAGCCGTTGGGGTTTTGTTGGCAGGAGGACAGGGCGAACGCCTGTGGCCGCTGACGCGCGATCGCGCGAAGCCCGCGGTTCCCTTCGGCGGAACGTATCGCATCATTGACATAACGCTTTCTAACTGCGTCAACAGCGATCTTCGGCGCGTCTTCGTTCTCGACCCAATACAAAGCTCTCAGCCTAAATCGTCACATTCGCCGTGGCTGGTCACCAATTATGGGCCTCGGTGACTTCATCGAAATTCTTCCGCCGCAAATGCGGGTCTCCACGCACTGGTATCAAGGCACCGCCGACGCCGTCTATCAAAATATTTATTCGATTGGCAGCGAGCGTTCTAGCTACGTCATCGTGCTTTCCGGTGACCACATTTACAAAATGAATTATCGAGAAAATGCTGCAGCAGCATGTGGACTCCGGCGCGCACGTCACTGTGGCGTCGCTCGAAGTAAGTGTGGAGGATGCCGCTCACAAATTTGGCGTGCTCGAAACAGACAGGACTGGCGTGTGCTCCGCTTCGAGGAGAAGCCCGCGAATCCAGCGCGGTCACGTTTGAATCCCGATAAAGTAAACGCATCGATGGGAATCTATATTTTCAATACGCAGTTGCTGATTCCCATTCTGATAGCCGACGCCGAAGATCCGAACTCCTCGCACGATTTCGGCCACGACATTCTGCCGAAAATTCTCTCAGAAATATCGCGTGTTCGCCTACAACTTTGAAGACGAAAACAAACAGGGGCCGCAATACTGGCGCGACGTTGGCACGCTGGACGCCTACTACGAAGCGAACATGGATTTAGTTTCCGTTTCGCCGATTTTCAACTTGTATGACAAAGCGTGGCCGCTTCGCACCTGGCAGCAGCAATATCCGCCGGCGAAATTCGTATTTAACGATCCCGACCGCATGGGTGCGGCGCTCGATTCAATTATTTCGCCCGGCTGCGTAATATCCGGTGGGCGCGTTGTCGCGCTCCGTGGTCTGGGTCTGGACGTGCGCGTGAATAGTTATTGCGAAGTGGAAAATTCCATTCTCTACAATCACGTGAACATCGGCCGCCACTCGCACATTCGCAACGCAATCATTGACCGGCACGTGAGTCTGCCGGAGCACACCGAAATCGGCTACGATCTGGAAGCCGATAAGCAGCGTTTCCATGTGAGCGATAGCGGCGTGGTGGTTGTTGTGCGGACGAATCCATGCTGGAAGAACCCGAATCCGAATAACAGATCGGCTCGCTACCACTCCCTAAGGTAAATGACAGGAGACTGCATGTCCACAAAGATTGTTCAGGTTCCGTGGCGGCAAATTCTGGATTCGCGCGGGAATCCCACCGTCGAAGCCGATGTAGTGCTCGAAGACGGAGCGACTCGGCCGCGCCGCAGTGCCTTCCGGCGCATCCACTGGAGAACACGAAGCGCTCGAGCTGCGCGATGGCGACAAATCGCGCTACATGGGCAAGGGCGTGCTCAAAGCCGTCGCCAACATTAATTCAGGATATTGCGCCGCCGTTCGCGGCATGGATGCGCCGGCCAATCGCGAACTCGACCGAGCACATGATTGAACTGTCGACGGCACGCCGAACAAAGGCAATCTGGGCGCGAACGCAATTCTCGCTGTCTCGATGGCGGCCGCGCGTGCCGCTGCTGCGGCGCAAAATTGCCGCTCTACCGTTATCTCGCGAAGTATTCCAGCGTCACCGGAACCGCGAATACTCTTCCCGTTCCGATGATGAACATTCTGAACGGCGGCGCGCACGCCGATAATTCCGTGGATCCGCAGGAATTCATGGTTATGCCCGTCGGCGCGACAAGTTTCAGCGAAGCTCTGCGCATGGGCGTCGAGGTTTTCCACAATTTGAAGTCGTGCTGCACAAGCGCGGCTATTCCACCGCCGTCGGAGACGAAGGCGGCTTCGCGCCCAACTTGAAATCGAACGAAGAGGCGCTTGAAGTCGTGCTCGATGCAATCGTAAAGGCCGGTTACAAACCTGGCGAGCAGGTTGCCATTGCGATTGACCCGGCTGCGAGCGAATTTTACGACAGGCGAGCGGCAAGTACATTTTCAAGAAATCTGATAAATCCGTGCGAACCTCCGAACAAATGGCCGATTTCTGGGCCGGATGGGTCCGCCAATATCCCATCGTTTCCCTCGAAGACGGAATGGCGGAAACCGACTGGGCCGGCTGGAAATTGCTAACGGAGCGCATGGGCAAGCAGTTGCAGCTCGTCGCGGATGACGATTTGTTCGTCACCAATCCCGCAATGTTTGCGCGCGGAATTGCGCAGAGCATCGGCAACGCAATTCTCATCAAGCTGAATCAGATCGGCACCGTAACAGAAACAATCGAAGCCATCGAAATGGCGCGCAAAGCGGGCTACGCGTCTATCGTCTCGCACCGATCGGGCGAAACCGAAGACACGTTTCATCGCCGATTTCGTCGTCGCGATGGGCACCGGCCAAATCAAGACCGGCTCGGCCTCCCGCACCGACCGCATAGCGAAATACAACCAACTGCTCCGCATTGAAGAAGAACTGGGCGCCACCGCACACTTTCCCGGACGCAGCGCGCTGGCTCGCGGGCGCAACTAATATGTCCAAGCGACCGCGTCCAATTGTTTTGACTGTCCTCGACGGCTGGGGTTTTCGCGCGGAATCCGCGGGCAATGCGATCGCCCTCGCGCGTAAACCAAATTACGACGAGCTTCTCCGCAAATTTCCCAACACTTTGATACACACTTCCGGAACATATGTCGGCCTGCCCGATGGGCAAATGGGCAACAGCGAAGTCGGCCACCTGAATATCGGCGCGGGCCGCATTGTTCACATGGATAGCACCCGGCTCGACTTGATGATCCAGAGCGGAGCAATTTTCCGCAACTCCGTCCTGCTCGATGCGATGGCCCGCGGCCGCGCGCGTCAACTTCATCTAATCGGACTGCTCAGCGACGGCGGCGTTCATTCGCACATCGATCATCTTTTCGCGCTGCTGAAATTGGCGCGCGAACAAAAAGTCGAACGCGTCTTCGTCCACTGCTTCATGGACGGACGCGACACTCCTCCGCACAGCGGCGCGGAATTTCTCGATCAGTTGCAGCACAACTTGGAGGAATTTCAGGCCGGGCAAATTGCCAGCGTCATCGGCCGCTACTACGCGATGGATCGCGATAATCGCTGGGAACGCATCGAGCGCGCCTATCGCGCCATGGTTCACGGTGACGCGCGGGTTCGTGTCGGTCGACCCAGTAACCGCCGTTCGCGCCAGCTACGATCGCGGCACCACTGATGAATTCATCGAGCCAATTGTTGTGACGAAACCAATCGCAGCCGGCGAATCCGGCAGCGGCGAACCTGTCGCTACGATTCGCGATGAAGACTCCGTAATCTTCTACAATTTCCGCGCCGATCGCGCCCGCCAGATGACGCGCGCTCTTTCCGAACCGGCCTTCGACAAATTTTCCGATCCATCGCGCCCAAAAAATCTTCTCTTCACCGGCATCACTCAGTACGACAAAACTTTCACTTGGATGAAATTCCTGCTCACGCAGGACAAACTCGATCACATCCTGGCGCAAGTTTTCGCCGATATGAATTTCAAAAATTTGCGCGTCGCGGAAACCGAAAAATACGCGCACGTAACTTATTTTTTCAACGGCGGAGTCGAAAAGCCTTTCGGCGGCGAAGAGCGCATCCTCGTGCCATCGCCAAAAGTTCCCACCTACGATCTGAAACCGGAAATGAGCGCCGCGGGAATTGCCGACGCCGTCACCAACGCGATTCGCAAAGGCGATTTCGACGCCATCATCATGAATTTCGCGAATGCCGATATGGTCGGCCACTCCGGAAATCTCGATGCCACAATCAAAGCCGTCGAAACCGTGGACGACTGCCTCGGCCGAATTCGACAAGCGCTAAATGACGCCGGAGACACCGCGTGGCTAATCACCGCCGATCACGGCAACGCGGAAACGATGATCGATCCGCGCACCGGCGGCCCGCACACCTATCACACAACAAATCCCGTGCCGTTCGTTCTCGTTTCAAATGACGCGAACACTCACGTTCGCCCGGATGGCTCCCTGCAGGATATTTCGCCGACAATTTTGGGCGCTCTCGGCATTCAGGAACCAATCGAAATGACCGGCCGCGATCTTCGCGCGACGCTAAAATAAAAATGTCCGCGCTCCCATCGCCAAATGAAACCAAGGTCGTCCTGTGCGTACAATTTAATTTTACTTTCTGGACCATTCCGCCCGAGCTTCCAGCGGCATTACAAAATCGCTGGCCGGAAATGCGCGTAGTGCACGTGAAATCATACGACGCGCTTCCCGCCGAACTTCCCGACACAGATATTTTCGTCGGCTTCAATCTGCTGCCCAAGCAGCTCGCCGCAGCGCGCAAAATAAAATGGATTCACATAACTTCGGCGGGTGTCTCACAAATGATGCGCCCAGACGTGCAAGCCGCCCGTGTCATCATCACAAATGCGCGCGGCATTCACGCTATCCCAATGGCAGAGCATACTTTGGGCGCCATGCTCGCGCTCGCGCGAAAATTTCCGGACACTGTGCATTATCAGGACGCGAAAGTTTGGGCGCAGGA
Organism: Terriglobia bacterium; assembly: GCA_963840515.1. Classification (GTDB taxonomy): domain Bacteria; phylum Acidobacteriota; class Terriglobia; order Acidiferrales; family UBA7541; genus DASTCZ01. Next base: position 88,556 of record CAWIZI010000051.1, on the reverse strand, counting down.
ACCAATCTGGCAATCGCGCCCGTCCGAACTTCACGACGCAACATTATTAATCGTGGGCTTCGGGGCCATCGGCGGCGAAATCGCGCGCCGCGCACGCGCATTCGGTATGCGCATCGAAGCCGTCACTCGCTCTGGCCGCGGTGACGCAACGTTAGCCGACAAAATTTATCCCGCGTCGCAACTTCTGCAAGCATTGCCGCAGGCCGACTACGTCGTCCTCGCCGCGCCGGACACTCCCGAAACGCAGCGCATGATCGGCGCGCGCGAATTAAAGGCAATGAAGCCGACCGCATATTTATTGAATATCGGACGCGGCGCTTTGATAGACGAACTCGCCCTGATCGACGCGCTCCAGCGCAACACAATCGCGGGCGCCGCGCTCGACGTAATGGAAAAAGAACCGCTGCCTCAGGAAAGTCCGCTCTGGCAAATGAAGAATGTTCTCATCTCTCCGCACATCAGCGCCGTTAGCGAATTGCTCTGGCCGCGTCAAACGGAATTGATAATTGAAAATCTCGAACGCTGGTTCAGCGGACGCGAATTGAAGAACATCGTCGACATCACGCGCGGCTACTAACTCACGCGCGCAAGGCCAGAAAAATTCGCCGCGCGCAAGAAAAATGCCGCGCTAATCGCCACTCGAACTCTTCGCAGCCGTATATCCCTGCCGCGCATAAACAACAAACTTCACTTTCTTGCCCTTCTGATTCGTCACCACCATCGGCGTGCCGTCCGCGTTCACCAATTCAACTTTGATCTTGTGATACTTTCCGTCCTGCGAAGTCGGCGCGTATCCCAGGCTGTACTGGTTGCGAAGACTTGCCGCTATCGTGCGCATGATTTCCGGAAGCTGTCCGTCAAATTCCGGCGTCCAAGCCTGGCCTCCGGTTAGGTCCGCGAAAACTTTCATCTGCTGTTGCGCCACCTGGCTTCGGATATTTCCGAGACTGCTACCGCCTGAAATAGTCGCGTTGGTGTCCACTATGAACTGGCTCGTTCCGATCGTATAAATTCCCACATCTGACTGGCGCAGCAGCTTCATCGTGTTGTCGTACGTAAGTTTGCTGAATGTGTCGTAGCCCGACGCAACAACAAGGATTGTTTTCTTCCCCTTCACTTCCGCAAGGCGGTCAATCGTTTCACCTAGCGCATCGTACAAACACGACTCGCTGTAAAGCGGCACCACCATGCGATTAATTTCCTGCATAACTTCTCTGGGATCGTGCGTGAAATCCACATCCACGCGCGTCTTCAAATCAAAGTCCTCCAGCGCTACCCAGTCATCCTTTTTCAACTGGTTCAGAAAATTGGCCGCCCAGTATTTGCTCACCTGCGCGTAATAATTCCCCGTATAAAGGTGCGCTCTGAATTCAATCAACAGCACGATCGTAATCGGCGCTTCGCCGGCTCCCGTAAAATTCGTAATAATTTGCGGCTTTCCGTCTTCCAGAATCCGGAAATTTTCTTTCTTTAGCCCGGGCAAAAAATTCCCGTCGCCGTCCGTCACCACCGCGTCCACGTTCACAAGCTGCGCGTTCACGCTGATTTGATAATTTCCCTGCGGCGCTTGCTGGCTTTGCTGCTGCGTCGGTGGAGGCGGGGCTTGCTGACCCTGCGCCTGCGGAGGAATCGCCGCAGACGCGCGCATTCCATGCGGCGAAACAATAATGATAAGCGTCAGGACGATCAGTATCGCGGACTGCAAAATAACTCGCTTCATATTTGTGCCTCGTTTATGAAATCAATGCTCCCACGAATTGCGGACTTGTTCAATTCTCTAACGGCGTTTCCGAAACACACGTCCGACTCGTCCCCGGCCGTCCTGACCAGCATGATAATATGATTCGCGTGCTCACGAAGAGGTTTCCTAGCCGGAGGCTACGACGAATGCTTCGCCGTCCCTTTTTGCCGATTTGCATAGCTCTGCTTTCCGTTTTTCTGCTGACCAGCATCGCTTCCGCGCAAACCACTCCCGGGATTCCGTCTCCCGCGAGCGCGCCGAATATGGGCACGCTGCCTCAGGAATCAATCGCGTGGCTTGAAGGACTCATTCGCATCAACACCACAAATCCTCCGGGCAATGAACTCGCCGCCGCGAATTACATCGCCGCCATTTTGGAAAAAGAAGGCATCCCGCATGAAGTAATCGAAATTACTCCCGGCCGCGGAATTGTCATCGCCCGTCTGAATGCTTCCGTAATGCCCGACGCTTCGCGCAGCCTGCTTCTCCTCGCGCATTTGGATGTCGTCGGCGTCACGCGCGAAAAATGGACCGTCGATCCCTTCGCCGCCGTCACGCAAAATGGATATCTCTACGGCCGAGGAACAATCGACGACAAAAGTATGGTCATCGCGAATCTCGCGGCCATCATCGCGCTGAAACGAAATGCAGTTCCGCTTCAACGCGACGTAATTTTTCTTGCCGACGATGACGAAGAGCAGGGCGGCGACGCCAGCATCAAAGCTGTCATCGCAAAACATTGGGATAAAATTGCTTCCGGCTTCGCCATCAACGAAGAAGGCCGCGTAATTACAAAGAATGGCAAACCGCTTTACGTCGGCATCCAGACCAGCGAAAAAGTCTCCATGAATGTCACCGTAATTTGCACCGGAACTTCCGGCCACGCTTCCATGCCGCGTCCGGACAACGCCGTCGTGCATCTGTCACAGGCCATCACGAAAATCGGCGACTACGAAACTCCCATCAAATTTATTCCGGAAACAGAGCGTTTTTTTGAGCAGCTCGCCAGGGTTGAAGACGACGAGACCGCCAAGTGGATTCGCGCGCTCGAACAACCCTCGCGCCAAAGTCTCGCCGTGAAGCGCGTTTCTGAAATGAATCCCGCGTGGAATTCCATGATGCGCGATACCATCGCGCCCACCATGCTGGAAGCCGGCGTGCGCCTGAATGTAATACCGTCCGAAGCCCGCGCAAATTTAAATATTCGCCTTCTCCCCGGCGACTCGATCAATGACGTGCTCGCCGATCTAAAAAAAGTAGTCAACGATCCGCAAATCCGTTTTGAAATTGTAGGGAACGGAGGTACGCCTTCGCCGCCATCGTCGCTCGAATCACCGCTCTACAAAACAATTCAGCTGGCCAGCGAACAGGAATTTCCCGGCATCGTCACCATGCCTTACATGAGCACTGGCGCCACCGATTCCGCGCAGCTCCGCCTGCACAATGTGCAAGCCTACGGCCTGCTCCCCTTTCCGCTCGCCGAAGAAGACGTTCTGCGTATGCACGCCGATGACGAGCAAATTCCGCTCGAATCGTTTCGCAAGGGCGTCGAATTTCTCTATCGCATCGTGAATGATTTCGTAGCGCGAAGATAAATCAATTTCCCGCTCTACAAATATGCAAATGGATTTCCGCCGATCAAAAATTGTTTGCACTCTGGGGCCCGCCACGGATTCCCGGCGTATGATCGCGCAACTCATGCGTTCTGGTATGGACGTGGCCCGCCTGAATTTTTCTCACGGCACGCACGAGTGGCACGCGCGCATGATCACTCTGCTTCGCGAGGCCTCTTCCATAATGAAGAAGCCGCTGGCCATTCTCGCCGATCTTGGCGGCCCGAAAATTCGCACCGGCACACTTTCCGGCGGCGTGCGCATCATGCTTCAGTCCGGCCAGCGCTTCACAATTTCCACCGGCAATCGGCCCGGCGATGTTTCCGGAATTTCCACAACCTTCCGTGCTCTCCCAAAAGAAGTTCATCGCGGCGGACGCATTCTTCTCGCCGATGGACTCATCGAGTTGCGCGTCACCTCCGTGCGCCGCAATGAAATTGTTTGCGAAGTCGTGAACGGTGGTGAACTCGGCGAGCATCAGGGAATTAATCTGCCCGGCGCGGAATTGAAAGTTCCTTCTCTTCTGCCCAAAGATTATGACGATCTAAGTTTTGCGCTGAAGCACGGCGTGAATTATGTCGCCGTCAGTTTCGTGCGCCGTCCGCAGGATGTCGAAGCCGCCCGCCGTGCAATCAAGCGCGCCGGAATGGATACTCCCATCATCGCCAAGTTGGAAAAGCCGCAGGCCATCGCGAATCTCGACGCAATTCTCAAGCGTCTCGGACGCTGTGATGGTTGCGCGCGGCGATCTCGGCGTGGAAATGAGTCCCGAAGTTGTGCCCGTGCTGCAAAAGAAAATTATCGAACGCGCGCGAGATGCCCGTCGCCCGGTAATCACTGCCACGCAAATGCTCGAATCCATGACGGAAAATCCGCGCCCCACTCGCGCCGAAGCCAGCGACGTCGCCAACGCCGTCCTCGACGGCAGCAGCGCGTTGATGCTTTCCGGAGAAACCGCGCGCGGCCGCTATCCCATCGAAGCCGTTCAAATGATGGATCGAATTATTCGCGAAGCCGAATCTAGTGTTGCGCACTTCCGCCATCCAAAAGCAGCAAAATGGGACGTCGCAGAAACCACCGCCGAACTGATCTGTCACGCTTCCGAAGAAATGCAAATGAAAGTGATCGCGGTTTTCACGGAGACAGGTTCAACCGCGCGCCTAATTTCGCAGCATCGTCCGCGCCCGCAAATTATCGCCTTCACTCCGTTCGCGGAAACTCGCCGCCGTCTCGCGCTTCTCTGGGGAGTTTTGCCGCGCACAATTTCCCGCATCCGCGATATTGATGGCCTCGCCGCCGTCACAGAAAAGCGTTTACTCGACGAAGGCCTCGCGCAGCGCGGCGATGTTGTCGGAATTGTTGCAGGCACACCGCTCGGCAGCCGTGGCACTACGAATTTCATAAAACTCCACGTAATTCCCCGCCGCTAATTGTCCCTGGGAACGCCAATCTCCTGATTGGCGGTTTATCTCAATTCACCCATCGATCCGGCGGCGCAGGCGGTTCTCCGCTCTTCTTGCGCATATAAACCTGAAACTTCCGCATATTCCGTTTCCGCTTCCAATCGGAAATCTCATTCCGCGCTCCGGAAAAAAATGTTCCGCGCCGCAAATAAAGCCATCCAACCAACATTCCTCCCAAATGAGAAATGTGGCTCACATTGTCGCCGCTCGAACGAATTTCGCTCAAAAATTCTATTCCGGCGATGATCGCCACAAGCCATCGCATCGAGATTGCAATCGGCAGCGGAAATATAAACGCTTGCCGGTCCGGAAATAAAATCCCGCACGCGATCAGCACTCCATAAATCGCGCCGGAAGCTCCAATAGTCGGCACGTACGACGGCGCCTGATGCCATGCCATCGGCAAAATTCCAGCAGCCACGTTAACGAGCCCCGCGCCCACTCCGCAAATGAAAAAATAATTCAGGAATCGACGCGTTCCCCACACCGGCTCCAGCATCTTGCCGAAACTCCACAACACAAACATGTTCAGGATGATATGCAGCAGGTCACTTAAGGAGTGCAGAAAAATATATGTGAAGGGTTGCCAGATTCTTCCCAAAAAAACGACCGCGGCGGGAATCAGTCCAAACCATTTCAGCAGCCAATCGCTGCCGCGCTGCCCAAATTCAAGCGAGATTAAATATTCCGCCGCAAAAACCGCAACCATTGAAATCAGCAGGAATTTTAAGCCAGGCATCATCGGCTCGCCGCCGCCAAACTGGAAGCGCGAGCCTGAACTTCCGTACGAGCCACCGTATCTGCGCGACGCCATAGCCATCTAGGTACAGTCTAGAAGCCGCCGCACCGCGATGTCAAAAGGTGGCCGCCGTTACAGCTAATCCAATTTCTTCCGCGCAAAAACAAACAACGACGCCGCCAACGCTACAAAAATAAAAACGCCAGTCCATGAATTATCAGCAAGCCCACCAAGAATCTTCGGCCCAAATTTAAAATAGTCAACCCGCATCCAGCCTTTATCTTCCAAAAGTTTAAAAATAATAGCCAGTAATCCGAAAATTCCGCCGGCCGCGATCAATCCGCTCGCATAAAGCGATCCCGGACTCACCTCGCTGTCCGATCCCTCGGCTTTTTCCTTGCCGCGCTCCGCCAGCCAACGCACCAATCCTCCAGCAAATATCGCCATCGTCGTCGCGACGCTTAAATACGATCCCACGGCAAATGGCAACGACCGAATCCCCAGCAACTCCACCGCAATCACCAGAAAAACTCCCAGCAGCACCAGCCGCCACGGCAATCGTTGATTCAAAATTCCGTTGATCACTGTCGCCATCAATCGCGCCTGCGGAGCCGCTGCCTGATCGCTTCCAATTCCCTGCACCCATTGCACGTCAATCTTCTGCACCGCTGGATCGTAAAGATATTTTCCGTCCGGCAGCGAAGTTGCGCCAATCGAATTCACCAGCACATAAGTTTTTCCGTCGTGCACATAATTTTGCTGCTCGATGCTGACTCCCGCCGCAATTTCCTGAATGTTAAAAGAAATATCCACGACATTATATTTCGCCAATCCTTTGTTCATCGCAATTAAAGTCAATCCAATCGCCACCGTCGAAACAGAAACTCCAATAATCAATCCAATCTGCTGCCACACTGGAGTCGCTCCCACCAAATGTCCCGTCTTCAAATCCTGCGAAGTTGCTCCGGCAATTGCCGACGCGATACAAACCACTCCGCCAATCGTCAGCGCCAGCACCGCATAAGGCGGCTGCTTCCATCCGACCACCAGAAACACCGCGCACGTCGCCATCAACGTCGCGATCGTCATTCCGCTAATCGGATTGGAACTGTTGCCGATTAATCCACTGATTCGCGAAGCGACCGTCACAAACAAAAAGCCGAACGTCACCACAATCAGCGCCGCGAAAATATTTGCGTACCAGGTCGTCTGCGCGCCCGGAATCGGACGGAACGTCAGCATCATCCAGGTCAGCACAATAATTCCGAGCGATCCAATCAGCAAAAATTTAATCGGCAGATCGCGCTCGGTGCGCTCACCGCCCGCCACCGATCCGCGCTCTTTGCGAACGTCCTTCAGTCCTTGCGTCAGCGCCGAAACAATCGTAGGAATTGTTTTCACCAGCGTAATTAATCCCGCCGTCGCCACCGCCCCAGCGCCCATCGGCCGTATATAGCTCGACCACAATTGATCCGGCGTCATCTGCGGAATCGGAATCGTGCTCGGATAAAGCGCCGCGTTCGGCGCCAATCCTCCGAAAAATTTAATCGCGGGCATCAACACGAACCACGAAAAAACTCCGCCCGCAAATAAAGTTCCCGCAACTTTTGGCCCGATAATGTATCCCACTCCCAAATATTCCGAAGTAATCGCCGCCCGCAGTGACGCGCCCGGAAACCAGCTCGGCCGGTATTCCGGCTGCTGCGGCCAAGCGCCCACGCTGTTCATCAAAAATGTGTAGACGCCGCCAAGTCCCAATCCCCAGAACACTCGGCTCGCAAACGATCCGCCGCGCTCGCCCGCCACCAGCACATCCGCGCAAGCCGTGCCTTCAGGAAACGAAAGCGCGCCGTGTTCTTTCACAATCAATTGCCGGCGCAACGGAATCATAAAAAGGACGCCCAGCCATCCGCCCAGCAGTGCCAGCATAAAAATTCGCGAATACTCCAGCGGAAATCCCAGGAAAATCAGCGCCGGCAAAGTAAAAATAACTCCCGCCGCCACGGACTCGCCCGCCGAGCCAACCGTCTGCACAATATTATTTTCTAAAATGGTAGCGCGCCCGAACGCCCGCAAAATGCTAATACTCAGCACCGCAATCGGAATCGAAGCCGAAACCGTCAGCCCCGCGCGCAATCCCACGTAAACCGAAACCGCTCCAAATAAAATTCCGAACAGCGCGCCCAACAGAACCGCGCGCAAACTGAACTCCGCCATTACAGTTCCCGCATCCACGTACGGACGAAAGTCCGCCGGTGGTGCGGTCGAACTCCAGGGCTTCGTAGCCACGCATCGCCTCCCAAATTCCGAAGAATATTTTGCGTTCAGCTTGCTGTTGAATTTAGTTCGTCGAGAGCAGGCCGTTTTGGCCTACCAAGTCCCTGAGACTATCCATGCGCGCATCAGATTGCAACATAAAGCCTTGCGCGCCGCCGCAATCATTCACCTCCACGGCCCTTCGTAACGGGCGTACTGGAACTAAATTACCCCCATCGCAGTACTTGACTTAATCGCCAAGAGACGTTAACGTCCCGGTCACTTTATCTAGCCCGTACAGGTATCTCGCCGCTGACGCGGGCTAAATCGTGCGGCGCACGGATATACGCGTGACGCGCCAGTGTCCGAACGCGACGGCAGTTAACAGGGAATACATAGAAACCGCTTTCTGAGATCGGAGCTGACCATGCGAACGACTACTCGAATTCGGAACAGGTTTGCCCTTTTAATTCTTCTTTTGGCCGCGGCATCTCCGCTCGGCATCACTCCCGCACGTGCCTCCGCAGCGGACTGGCCGCCCATCGCTCCCGATGAGCTGGCCATGAAAGATAATCCCGCCAGCCCCGGCTCGCTCGCCATGATTCTTTTCCGCGAAGAAATTGTGAACAGTAAGGATTCGTCCGAAACCTATTACTACCGCATCAAGATTTTCACCGAAGAAGGCAAGAAGCACGCCGACGTCGAAATTCCTTTCATCAAGGGTCTCTCCGACGTCAAAGATATTCACGCTCGCACCATTCATCCCGATGGAAAAGTAATTGATTTCACCGGCCAGGCCATCGATAAGCTCGTCGTGAAATCCGGCGACGCGAAGATTCTCGCGAAAACTTTCACCATGCCCGACGTCACTCCGGGCAGCATCGTTGAATACCGCTATAGAATCCAGCGCGACGCCGATCTTCTCTACAATATTCTGTGGCGCATCGAGGAAGATATTTACACCAAGCGCGCCCACTTCGTTTTCGAGCCTTATCGAGGCGACAACGCGCCCAGCCTGCTCTGGCGAATCGCTCACCTGGATTCCGGCATCGCTCCGCAGAAGCAAAAAGACGGCTCGTATTCGCTGGAGGTTCACGACATTCCCGGTGTTCCCGACGAAGACTACATGCTTCCCGAAGACGAAATCCGCGGTCACATCGAATTTATTTATTCCGACGAGGAGCATCCGAAGGACGCGAAAGTATATTGGGACACCGTCGCGAAAGCCCGATTCCAGCATCAGGACGAATTTGTCGGCAAGCGCGGCTCCATTCGCGATCTAGCCAACAAGCTCGTCACCAATGACGATTCGCCCGAGCAAAAACTCCGCAAACTTTATACCCGCGCTCAGCAAATTCACAATCTGGATTTCGACCCCGAAAAAACTTCTCAGGAAGCCAAGCGCGATAAAACCAAAGACAACAATAATGTTGACGACGTCATGAAGCACGGCGCCGGCGATTCCGCCGACATCGATTATTTTTTCCTCGCGCTCGCTCAGGCCGCCGGATTCGATTCCGGCATCGTCTGGATTGCTCCCAGAAACGAGCGCCGCTTCGAGCCAATCGCTCAGGACCGCCGAATGCTTGATGATTTCATCGTCTGGGCTCACGCCGGTGACAATGATTATTTCCTCGACCCCGGCGCCGCTCTTTGCCCGTTCGGCACGTTGCCGTGGTACGAAACCAGCATCACCGGACTTCGTCCCACCAAACAGGGCGCGGTTTTCATGAAAGTTCCGGTTGCCGACGGCGCCGATTCCGCCGTCGCTCGCCGCGCTCAACTCAAGCTCGACGAATCCGATGGCTCCATGTCCGGCACTCTCTACGTCACCTACACCGGCCAAAACGCACTCAGTCGCCGCAGAGATGCCCTCAACGAAGACGAGACCGGCAAAAATAAAATTATCACCGACGAAGTGAAATCCTGGTTTCCTGCCAACGCAAAATTCGATCTCACCACCGTCACCGGATGGGACAAGCCCGATTTGCCGCTCCAGGTCGAAGGCAAAATTACTTTGCCCAGCGTGGCCGAATCCGTCGGCCGCCGCGTTCTGCTTCCGCTCGGCCTTTATGAAGCTGGCCGCCCGCAAATATTTCAGACCGCCAGTCGCACGCAGGATATTTATTTCGCATACCCTTCCACAACCGCCGACGACTTCACCATCAAATTGCCTGCAACTCTGCAAACCGCAACGCTTCCCAAACCCAGCGTCTACAATCTGGGAAATGAATTTCACTATGAGATTGCCGCCAGTCAGCAAGACGGCGCTCTGCGTGTCGTCCGAAAAATAAATGTGAATGGCGTTCTGTATCCTGTGGATAACTACCGCGATATCCGCAGTTTCTACACCATGGCGAAATCAGGTGACGAGCAGCAGGTGGTCTTGCAATCAGCGGGTTCCAGCAACTAGCAAATAATTTTCTCGTTCAGCCAAAGGTGAAAATCAATGCGCACCAACTCAAACCGAAATTTCTCTCCCGCGCGTCTTCTCCCGCGCGCAATCGGCGCCGCGCTATTTCTAATCGCCGTCACTCTCTTTTTAACAACCCCCGCTCGCGCCGACGTCCCCTCATGGCTCACCGCCGTCGCGCATGACACTTATCCCGGAGTGCCCGCGGAAACCAACGCCGTCGTCCTCTATGACGAGCAGGAAACCACCGTCCAGCCCAATGGCGATATCGAAACTCTCTATCGCCGCGCATATTTGATTCTTCGCCCCGATGGCCGCGCTTACGGCCACGTCGCAGTTCCCTTCGATAACGAAACTAAAATCACCTGGATGAAAGCGTGGTGCCTTCCGAAGGATGGAAAACCCTACGAGTTGAAAGAAAAAGACGCCGTCGAAGTCGGCGATTTTGAATCCTTTTACTCTGATGACCGCAGCAAAGTTTTGGACATTCCCGCCGCAACTCCCGGCAATGTCATTGGCTATGAATATCGTCAGAAGAAGCGCCCATTCTTCCTTCAGGATGAGTGGTGGATCCAGGATTCGATTCCCGTTCTACGTTCGCGATTTACTCTGAACTTGCCGGCAGGTTGGGAATTCAGCACGAAATGGATTCACTATCCCGAACAAAAACCAACTTCGCAAAACGCGACGCAAATCGTTTGGGCTGTCGATCACATTCCCGGAATTAAAAAAGAACCGTCCATGCCCACTTTTCATTCTGTCGTCGCGCGCATGGGCGTCACCTATTTCCCCACCGGCGCACAAACCAGGGCCTTCGGCCCCACAAATTGGGAACAAATCGGCGTGTGGTACAACAATCTTGCCGCCACCTCGCTCCAATCTAGCCCCGAAATTCAGCAAAAAGTAAAAGAGCTGACCGCCAGCTCAAAAACGTGGGAAGAAAAAGTTGGTGTCCTAGCTCATTACGCGCAAAGCCAGATCCGCTACGTTGATATCGAAATCGGAATCGGCGGATTTCAGCCGCATCCCGCGGGCGATATTTACCGCCACCAGTATGGCGATTGTAAGGACAAAGCCACTCTCCTCAGCTCCATGCTTCATGAAGCCGGAGTCGAATCATATCTGGCGCTCGCCAACGTTTTCCGGGGAATCGTCGCGCCCGAATTCGCCTCCGCCATCACTTTCAATCACGCCATTCTCGCCATTCGCGTTCCAGAAGGGCAGGACACCAAGAATCTCCATTCCGTAATCGACGTTCCCAAACTCGGCAAACTTTTGTTTTTCGATCCCACTTCCAGCTACACGCCGTTCGGTTTCATTCCCACTTACGAACAGGATAATTACGTTCTCGTCGCCGCGCCGCAGGGCGGAGTCCTTGTAAACCTTCCGCTCAGCGCGCCCGATTTGAATCGCCTCGTGCGTTCCGCAAAGCTGCAACTCTTTCCCGATGGTTCTGTCACCGGCTCCGTCGAGGAAATGCGTTACGGCGCTCAAGCATCCGACGAGCGCGAAATTCTTCTCGGCACCGCCGGAGCCGATCGCGCCAAAATTCTGGAAACTTTTCTCTCCAACTTCCTGCGCGGCTTCCATCTCACCAACGCTTCCACCATCGACCTCGACAAAGTCGGCGAACCGCTCGACGTCAAATATGGTTTCACCGCCGACCGCTACGCCAAATCCGCCGGCGATCTGCTCGTCGTCCGTCCGCGCGTCCTCGGCCAGAAATCTGACGACGTAGCCGAAGGCGATCCGCGGAAATTTCCGGTCGAATTTGATTCCGCCTCCGTGCAAACCGACGACTTTGAAATCACTCTGCCCCCCGGCTACTCCGTCGAAGATGTGCCACCGCCCACCAAAGCCGAATCCGAATTCGCCAGCTACACCAGTCAGGTGCAAGTGGACGGAAATAAAATCCATTACACGCGCACCTATCAAATCAAACAGGTCCTCGTCCCGCTCGATAAACTCGACGACCTAAAAAAATTCAATCGTCAAGTAGCCGCCGACGAGCGCGCCAGTGTAGTCCTGCATCACAGCGCAAATTAGGAATTGCTTTCCCAACGTAGGTAGATCGGGTGCCCCCAGACGCCGTAGTTTCGTCCGGGGTTCCGGCTTTTGATTTTCTCTGCTCTTCCTCTGCGTTCTCTGCGCCTCTGCGTTAAAGGCTCTTATCTTTGTCTTCCCTAAAAATAATCCGCCCCATTCCCCATCATCATCTCCGCCACCTTAAACTTCGCCTCAAATTTCCTCACTCCCACCTGTGTAAAAAATGAAATCTCCGTCGCATCTTTCGGAATCGAAGGCGTCCCATCCTTCATCCTCTGCGGAAACGCAAAAAAGTATCCTCGACTGTCCCGCGCGTCCACCCACATTCGTGTCTCAGCAATCCTCGCGTAAATTTTCCGTCCCGAAGGCTTCAGCTCCAAATATGTTTCTCGGCGCAAACTAATTGCCTCCGTCGGCGGCAAAAGAGTTTGTCCTGTCGGAATCATCACCAGATCAATATTTTCCTCGTCGTTGATCAAATATCGCTGCGAAGCATAATCCGTTCCCAGCCCCTTCAACACCGCCTCGCGGTAAAGCGCCCGACGCAAAGTCAGCGCCGAATTCCATCGCAAAGTAAAAGTCCCACTCGCATGATAAAGCTGCGCATCCGCTCCGCCCGGATCGCTCGCCTTCCCAATCTTCATCTGTTGATCCGTCTCCGGCGAATCCCCATTCAAATAAGGCGAATAAGGAATCGTAATCTGCTTCGCCCACGGCGAATTATTCAAAATCCGATCCACATCCTTCGCCGACCACTTCTCATAGTCCGCATTCTTCCACGGCTCCGTAGCAAAAACACAAATCGCCAGCAGCGCAATCGCTCCCGCCGCCAAAATAATTTTCCGGCTCAAATTTTTGCGATTAAGAACTTCTCGATCAGAGGTTTTAATGTTCAACACTGGTACCTCACGTCGTTCAAGCCTATGATGCACAAACACTCCCACGCGTTCAATCTCTCCATTTCAAAATTACCTGCTCACCCGCAAACGGTGTCATCCCGAGCTCCGAGGGACCTGCTTCTTCTTTTGCTGCCGCGCTGTCACAAAATCTTCACCGCATATCTTGGATTTTTGACACAAAACATCACCACCCCAGACACCCCCGCGCCACATATCCTCATCTATAATCACCATAGAAACTGAACCGTGAAACTTCTCCCCCATCTCTCGCCCCTCATATTCCTCACGCTCGCATCCACCAGCCTCCACGCGCAACCCCAAGACCAGCCTCCCGCGCCAATCGTCAATCCCACCGACATAGATTTCCACGCCCGCCTCGTCACCGGACCTCACTCGTTCCACACGGGCGAGCCAATCGAAATCGAAATTTCTTACTCCAGTGACGCCGAAAAAAAATATCAGATCTCGCGAACAAATCCGAATCCCAATCTCGGCGGAGTCGTTCCACATCTCTCTTCCGCCGACGGCGTGACGGATCTCCTCACGCTCCTTATCGATCCAGAAGGCGGCATCGTTGGATCTTTCCTTAGCGGAGGCCCCGAGTTCCTCCAGACAAGACCCATCACGCAGGGCCTCGATCTCAGCGCTTGGTATCGATTCCAAAAACCAGGCCACTATTCCGTCCAGGTCAGCTCAAACTCGGTGTGGCGCATGAAACCTGTCGAAGAAGGGGGTGGCCGCGAGAACATCGAGCTCCAATCAAACGCGGTTGAATTTGAAATTCTCCCTCACAGCGATGAATGGGACGCCGCGGAACTCGCCGGCATCGAGCAGACGCTCGATACCGTCAAATCTCCCGGCGAGCGCCTCTCCCCGATTCAGCGCATGGCATATTTGGATACGCCCGCTGCCATCAGCAAGGTCGTTACTCTCTTTCTGAAAACCTCGAACGATTCCGAAGGCTGGCTGATCTATTCCGGCCTGCGCGAATCCTCCCACGCTGAACTGATTATTCCGCCTCTACTTGCAGCGCTCTCCGACACAACCGTGAACGTGCCTCCGTTATTGCCGCAGCTGCTCGCGGAACTGCAAACGCGAAAAGATCTGGGCCTGCAAGGTCCGGCGCCAGCGGATTCTGTCCAAAGGGCCGCTTGGGACCAGAAACTAAAGGAGCGATATAAAGTTCGCGACGGTTACTTTGCGCGCGACAATGCACAGCTGCTCAGCAGCATCCAGCTCCGCACCGGCCCGCAGCGCGCAAATGCAATTTATCAGGCTTGGACCGACGCAGAACGAATAAACGTCTCCACTTCTCAACCCGCCAGCTTCCTCGCACAGCTCCGCCAGGAAGCGCTCAACGTCGAACGCGAACTGGAACCATATCAACGTTTAGATCTGGTTCGTTCCTCGCTGCAAGCTGTCCCGCAGGAACAGTTGCTCCCAATTGTTCTCGATCTTACTCATGACACCCGCCCAAACAATAGCGGGCTCGTCTTCAGTGCTTTTGAACTATGGTGTAAAAACTGGCAGGCCAGTTGCAACGCCGAAATTCTTCACCGCGCCGGCGACCCAGCCACCACGCTGAACAAACTTGAATTTCTAATGCTCTCCGAAGCCGAACATCCGGAACTCGACGCCCTCATTCAGGGAAAACTGTCCGATCCGAATTCAGTTAGGAATGGCCTCGCGTCCAATAATCTCTCTGCTCTCGTCCTCCGCGCCGGAAGTAGGAATCTCGTGCCCACTGTAGACGCGGTGCTCGATCGATACGCCACAGTCGAGCGCAGGGATTGCGAGGCTCAGGCAAATTTCGTCGGCTACCTGTTTCGATTCAACCCAAAAGATGCGAGCCTGCGGCTCTCTACCATGATTCAAAATCCGCCGGATCAATGCAGCTCTTCAGTCCTCGGGTTACTGGGTCAAGCGCGCTATTCCGACGATCTGCTCCCTATTGCCATGCAGTCATTGAACTCACCAAATTTCGCCACGGCGGCGTCCTCCGCTATTTTCATTGGAATTCACGCGCCCGAATCCGCAAGAACCGCCCTCTGGCAGCGCCTCGACGAACTCCGCAAAGACTGGCGTGATCGATCCGCGGAAGTGCAATCCGCTTCCTTCACATGGGGTAATTCCCCGCCGGACCTTGCGTCCAGACTCGAGCAAGCGCTCGCCTCAGCCCTCGCCAACGCCGCCAATTGGAAACTCAGCGACTCCGAACGCGATCGCCTCCGAGAAGGCTGCCTGACCGACCAATGCCGCACCATCGCCGAAGGCAAGATGCGCATCGGAATGTGATTTCGGCCATCGTAGCAGCGCTCATTTTGCTAAGCCCTGTGTTTCCCTGCCATTAGCCTCCCTCCGCCCTCCACGCAGAAGGCCCTTTCAAAAAAAACGTATCCCCGCCCCCGGGGGTCGAAAGCCATGTGTGTGCTAATAAAGGACTTACAGCGCTCTGTGGTTGATGTGTGTGCTAATAAAGGACTTAGCGGAATCTATTGACCGAGGATCCCCGAAGAGACGGGATGATCTGCAACAATCTGCGCACCAATTACTTTGCCCCGCAACATTCAAACTAAACTGCCACCCACCCACTCATCCCCTTTGTTTCCTTGCCCTTGGCCGTCGACGACTCGCACTTCCCACAACCCATTTCAAAGAAAACTCGTACCCCCACCCCATTTTGCAATGTATATGCAAATAAAGGACTTACAGCGATCTGTGGGTGATCGTTATGCAAATAAAGGACTTAGCAGAAAAACGTTGGCGCCATCCCGTACTTTCGGCGGAATGGGCCGGGTGTAGCTCGCGTTCCCCGAACGCTGAATCCTGTCTGTTTTCTCGCTCCGTACTCTCCGATCTTTTCTCTGCGCCTTTGCTCCCGAAACTTCGGGACTGCGTTGAGTGCTTTTCCTGTCTTTTTCCACCACCAAAAAATGCACTATAATGCACTTTCCGGCCTTTCCGCCGCAAAAACTGCATTATAATGCATGTTCGTTACTTTTTCCCACCGCCCATCACCACCTTCCGGTACAAATTTTCGTGTACACTCCAATCAATCGGATCCAACAATGACACTCAAAACATCTCGCGCCACAATAATTACCACAATAATTTTCGCTGCACTCATCGTCACTGTTTCAATCGCCCGCACGCAAACAAATCCATCAACCACATCTCAGAAAGCGGCCAACATGTCCAAACACGCGACCGGAACTTTTGACGTCAAGCTAACCGTTCAAACCGACGACAAAATCGGCGATCCATCAGTCGGCCGAATGTCCATCGACAAGGTTTACCACGGCGATCTCGAAGCCACGAGCAAAGGTCAAATGCTCAGCACGGTAACCGAAGTAAAAGGTTCAGCCGGCTACGTCGCGATCGAACGCGTCACAGGCACGTTGCAAGGTCACACGGGCAGCTTCTCCCTTCAGCACAACGCCACCATGAACCGCGGCGTTCCGGAACTAAACGTCATCGTCATTCCCGATTCCGGAACCGGTCAACTCGTCGGCCTCACCGGCAAACTAAACATCATCATCACCGATGGCAAACATTCCTACGAGTTCGATTACTCGCTTCCCGACTCTCCCAAATAAGTGCCCCAGACAATTTACCCGAGGCCCGCTATGGGCCTTGCAGATTCCAAATCGGCACAAATCATTGTATTTGGCCGGAAAATGCATCTTTTAGCCAATCGTTAAAATCAATTCACAGGATATTGTTCAAAACTGCACAGACTTGTCCGCTACATCTGCGCCAAACTGTATTTCTTACGCGGTAGCTATTTCCCTCTTCGCGGCACTGTAAATATTGGAAAGCGAATCCACGGCAATTGAATCGACGAGGTGAATCAGTGAATAGCGAACGCCGACTCCGTCCCGTCGAGCGAAATCTGGAAAGTCCATCTAATCGCGAAGTGAATGACTCCGCGAAAGAAGCAGCTCTGGTGCGCCGAGCGCAAACTGGCGATCAAATGGCATTTTCACATTTGGTGCAACCCTACATGCGGCTCGCATATCACGTCGCGCTGCGCATCACCGGCAATCGCGAAGACGCGGAAGATGCATCTCAGCAAAGTTTATTGAAAGCGTTTATGCGTTTGGATCAGTTCAATGGCGAATCTCTTTTTTCCACGTGGCTCACACGAATCGCCATCAATGAATCGCTGATGAAAGTTCGCAAGCGCCGCTCGGAAGATACTCACTTACTTCACCAAACTCATGCCGACCAGGAAAAAAGTCCAGTCGATATGCTTCACGCGGGCGAAGAAGCTCATCCGGAATTGTTATACGTGAAATGGGAAAATCAACGACTGCTCCGCCAAGCGATCGACGAACTGCAAGGCACATCGCGCGCCGTTGTTTGGATGCTCGGAATGCAGGAACGAAAAACAAAAGAAACAGCCAGACTTTTGAACTTATCCGAATCGGCCGTGAAATCGCGGTTTTTGCGAGCTCGCCAACAACTGCGCGAAAGTCTCGCGGATCGAATTTAATCCGGCGAATCCAATTGCAGCCAGCTTTCATCTTACAAGAGTGAGATTCGCAAAAGACTTCGCCATAAAACAACTACGAGCACTTGCGCTGATCGCAATTCTTTTGTGTTTCGCATCACAAAATTCGCACGCGTATTCAGTGCTCACTCACGAAGCAATTATTGATTCCGCGTGGACAGACGTAATTCAGCCCGCGCTTCTAAAACGGTTTCCCGCTTCCACTCCCGACGACCTGAAAAACGCGCACGCCTTCGCCTACGGTGGCGCGATTATTCAGGACATGGGTTATTACCCGGGCGGAAATAAATTCTTCAGCGATCTGGTGCATTACGTTCGCAGCGGAACATTCGTGGAAAATTTGCTGCGCGATTCCACTAATTTAAATGAATACGCTTTTGCGATGGGCGCGATGTCCCATTATTGTTCGGACAATAACGGCCACAACCTGGCGGTAAATCGCGCGGTGCCCATTCTTTATCCGGAGATGAAGAAAAAGTTTGGCGATGTTGTGACCTACGATCAAAACCCCGCGGCGCATTTGAAAACGGAATTCGGTTTCGACGTAATTCAAGTTGCGCGAGGGCACTACGCTTCAGAGGCGTACCACGACGACATCGGGTTTCAAGTTGCCGATGATTTGCTGGCTAAAGCATTCCAGGAAACTTACGGCCTGGAACTGAAAACGCTATTCCCAAATTACAACAGCACCATCGGAACATTTCGCTATGCGGTTAGCAGCCTGATTCCCAAAATGACGGTAGTCGCCTGGCAGATTAAGAAGGATGACATTCAGAAAAATACGCCGGGGCTGACGCGCGATAAATTTATTTACAACATTTCCCGGTCAAGTTACGAAAAAGACTGGAGTAATAAATACAAGAAGCCGGGTTTCGGCACGAAACTTTTGGCGCTCATCGTCCGGATTATTCCGAAAGTCGGACCCTTCAAAGCTTTGGCGTTTCACGCGCCGACTCCGCCGACGGAAACGCTTTTCATGGCAAGTTTCAATTCCACGCTCATGAGTTACAAACAAATGGTCATCGACGAATCCGTGAAAGGACACGCTCCTCTTAAGGACGATAATTTCGATACCGGAACGGTGACCGGCCCGGGAGATTATCCTCTCGCCGATCAAACTTACGCGAAGCTCGTTGACGAATTGAGCGAAAATAAATTCGCAGGAATAACACCAGATTTACGAGCTGTAATTCTCGCGTATTACGCTGACTTGAACGCGCCATTTGCCACGAAGAAAAACAAGAAAACGTGGGCAGCGATTGTTGTGAAAATCGACGAGCTTAAAACTGTGGCGCCGACCGCGGAATAGAGCATCCGATCTGTCCGGTCCCAAAACTAAATAAATTCTCCGTGTGCGTTTTTAGTTTTTATGATATGCAGAGCAAATGTGGCGACCGATAACTGGCATTCGCCGCGTGGAAAATTCTTTATGCCAATTCCTGAGTCATAAATCCAACTAAGGAGGAAATAAATATGAGCGATACTTCCGTAGGAACAATCGTGAAAACTTCTTTGGGATGGTCCATTGCTCTCAGCGTGGTGATGATAATTTGTGGTCTGCTTGCCGTCGCGTTGCCTCAGCTTGGTGGAATTGCGGTGAGCCTATTGATCGCGTGGCTGCTGCTTTTCATTGGCGCAACGCACCTTTTATTTGGTTGGCACGCTCGCAGCGCCGGCGGAATTGTTTGGCACATTCTGCTGGGAATTCTTGATATTGCCGTCGGCGCGTATATTTTGGTTCGTCCCGTCGCCGGATTGGTAACGTTTACCCTGATTTTGGCGATCTATCTGGTGATCCGCGGAATCATGGAATTTATCTTGTCATTTTCCGTTCGCCCCATGCGTGGATCAGGCTGGCTGCTGTTCGATGGACTGATCAGCATAATTCTCGGCGCGATGATTTGGAAAACCTGGCCGTCAAGCACCGAATGGGCGATCGGAACACTCGTCGGAATCAGCATGTTTTTCGCGGGATTCTCGCGATTGATGATTTCGATGGCGGCGCGGCGGGCGGTAACACATTGAGTTCAGCTCTTTCATGCAATCATTTCCGTCAATGGCCGGTGAAAAATAATCCGAGTGATGCAAACAACATCACCGCGGTCGCCAGCCATCCGACCCAACGAAGATACCGCGGCAAAATAAATTTGCCCATGATTTTCGGATTGTGCGTGAGGATCATCATGATAACCATCACCGGAACGGCGACGATTCCGTTGATTACGGCCGACCAGAATAACGCCTTCATGGGATTGATGTGTGCAAATGTGAGCGCAATTCCAATGCATGTCGCAACGCCAATCGTGAAATAAAAACGCGCAGCTTCTCTAGGTTTTTTCTGCAGGCTCGCGGTCCAACTGAAAGCTTCGCTAACTCCGTAAGCGGCGGAGCCTGCGAGAACGGGCACGGCGAGAAGCCCGGTTCCAATAATTCCGACCGCGAAAACTATGAACGCAAATCTTCCGGCCAGAGGCTCAAGAGCTTTTGCGGCCTGGCTTGCGGTTTGAATATCGAAAATTCCGTGCGCGTGAAGAGTTGCGGCGGCAGTGAGAATTACAAAGAACGCCACCAAATTTGAAACCGCCATTCCAAAATAAGTGTCAAATCGGATTCGCTGAAGCTGTGCCGGTCCTTGTTCTGGAGCTACCAACAGTGGCTTCTGTATTGCGTGTGTGGTGACCTCTTCAACTTCTTCCGAAGCTTGCCAGAAAAATAAATAGGGACTGATGGTGGTGCCGAGAACCGCGATTAGCGCGGTGAAATATTCGCGATGAAAGGAAATTGACGGAAGAAATGTGGCGTGAAGCGCGGCGAGCTTCGGTTCCCTCATCACAATTGAAGTGATGACATACGCAAAAAGCACCAGAGTGAGCCACTTCAAATAATGTACGTAACGCGAGTATGGCACAAGAATTTGCAGCAACAACGAAATCGCGCCGAACACCAGGACGTACAATCCGGCAGGACCGGGCAGCAATAAATTTGCGACAGCGCCCATCGCGTCAATGTCCGCGCCGAGGTTGCAGATGTTCGCGATCAGAAGAAGCGATACGATGACGTACAAAACTGGCTTGGAATAATAGCGGCGAATATTTGCGGCGATGCCGGCGCCTGTGACGCGTCCGATCCGTGCACTGATTTCCTGGATGACCGACATCAATGGATACGAAAAAATGACGGTCCACAACATTCCGTAGCCGAACTGCGCGCCGACCTGAGAATACGTGCCGATTCCGCTGGGATCATCGTCGGCGGCTCCGGTGATCAGGCCGGGACCGAGCCGGCCAAGAATTTTTCTGAAAAAAGAACTGCGCGGATTTTGCAAACTCTTGGCGGGGTGGAGGGATTTAGTCTTCGTCAATTTGAATTGTGCCTCGCGGAACGTCTGGTTGTATGATGTCGGCACGCGCAAAGAGTGTCGCTGTGTCCGCTTTGACGTTTAAACTACCAACGCGACCACGATGACGTGGATGGCATCAAACGGGCACATCGAATCAGACGCAAACGTTTTCGAGCCGATCGAGCATTTAGAAATAGGAGACAATCAAAATGAACGACACAAAGAAATGCGCCCATCCAAATTGTAGCTGCAAGGCCGATGCGGACAGCAAGTATTGCAGCGCGGCGTGCGCCGCAGTGGAAGATATGCCCGATATTGATTGCCGTTGCGGGCACCCAGGTTGCGCGGGGAAAGCGCACTAGATTTATTTGGTGAAAAAATACGCACCGACAAGAGGGTCGGTGCTACTGACTTGATGGGCGAAGGTTGTGCTTGTCGAGGTAGGCGGTGATTGATTCGGCAGAGCCGTGTGCGTCGATCATGCCGATGTAGCCGTCTGGACGAATTAAATATGTGGCATGGCGCCTCAGTCCTGCGCGAGCCATCTCGAGATTCCACGGGAAAACGTGCAGCGGTATTTTCCGCACGTCGCAAATTTCTTTCACGTCCGGCGCGGCGGCGCCATAGACGTGGACCTGCCAATCGAGCGATGTGAGCGGCGCGAAATTATCTTTGTCGGCGGAGTTCGATTGAATTTTCACCCACGGTAAGCGATCTCCACCGTGAACGCTTCCAGTTCGCCCCTCGCTCAATGCGCTTCCGCGATAATTTATCTGCGTTTGCGAAACCGTGCGAAACATCAGGCGACGCGCGGCGTTCAATTTGAAAAACATCGGCATCAATCGCGGCACTATTTTCAACCGAATGAAGCTGGCGAGGGTTCCGGAGCTCGTCACGCCTGTAAACGCGCGATCGGTTGTGGCGACGAGGCGGCGCGCGAAGGCGATTCGTTCCGGCTCGTAGGTATCGAGTAGCGAATCTTCCGCGCGGCCGTGCAACACGGCTGCTAATTTCCAAGCGCAATTTATTGCGTCGCCGATTCCAGTATTCATTCCCTGTCCGCCGACTGGACTGTGCACGTGCGCCGCATCGCCCATCAAAAACGCGTGGCCCTTCCGAAAATGATCTGCAACACGATGATGGACGCGATAGGTGGAAAACCAATTCACTTTTTTCACGTCGATGCGCATCCAATCGATCACACTCTTGCTCACATCATTCCAAGAAAGCTCCTGGTTTGGATCTGAGGGTTCTTTGACCACTGTGCCAACGAGACGCACGCGTCCGTCGGCGACGAGTGGAAATACGATGAGAAATTCTGTTTTCTCCAGGCCGGCGTGAAGTTCGCCGTTCATCACTTCACCATCGGCGTCAACGTCAGCAACGTAAAACAAATGACTGTAAGTTCCACCGGGAAATCCAATTTTCAGTTGCTCGCGCACAACGGAATGCGCGCCGTCACAACCTGCGATGTACGCTGCTTCGCATTTCTCGAACGATCCGTCTTTTAATTTCAGACGTGCGCGGACGCGATTGTTCACTTCCTGAAAATCGACGAGTTCCGTTTGGCGTTCGACATTGACGCCAAGGGCGGCGAGGCGCTCGATTAAAAGACGTTCGTGTTCGTCCTGCGGAAAAACCAGCGCGAAAGAATATGGACTGATGCCCGCGCCGAATTCGCCAATCACTGCGTGCGCGGCCTTTCTGCCTTCCACCCACAAATTTACCGCGGTGACTTTTCGTCCGCGCCTCACAACTTCGTCAGCGAGACGAATTTGATTGTAGAGTTCGAGCGTTCGCGCTTGCACGGCGAGAGCGCGCGAAGTTGTTCCGGGCTCGGATGTCTTGTCAACAATTCTGACGCGCACGCCGAGATGGGTTAGCCACAGAGCGAGAATGAGGCCGGTTGGACCAGCGCCGATGATGAGCACGTCTGTATCGCGATTTGGAGACTGATCCATAGTTTGAAATTACGCGCGAACGCGTGTGCGATTGTAAGATGATTCCGCGGGGCAATTAGAATCAACCTTTTGATTATAGGAGTTCGGAGAATGCCGGACGCGCAGGCGAAACTGAATCGTGAAATGAAGCCGACGAATTCCAGCAGAAACGCGGCTGCGCGGAGAACCCGGCGATTAACTCGAAAGTTTTTCGAGCGACGAACTTTAGTGGTCGCTCGCGAATTACTTGGGAAGATCATTGTTCGCCGAATTGGAAAACAGAAAAGTTCGGTGATGATCACCGAAACAGAAGCCTACATTGGCGAAAAAGATCTGGCTTCTCATGCGCGCTTTGGAAGAACAAAAAGAAATGCGGTGATGTACGGACACGCCGGCGTTTGGTATCCATATTTTATTTACGGAATGCATTGGATGTTGAATGTAACGACCGAAGGGTGCGATCGGCCGGCGGCGGTGCTGATTCGCGCAGGGATTTTAGTTGAAACGGATCACGTGATCCGCGGGCCCGGATTGCTGGCGAAGGCGCTACAAATTGATGCGAGCTTCTACGGTAAGAACGCGACGTCTGGTGATTTGTATATTGAGGATCGCGGCTATCGTCCGAAGAAAATACTCAGGACTCCACGGATTGGAATTGATTATGCAGGGGCGTACAAAGGTAAGAAGTGGCGATTTGTGATTCCCAATTCACGGAGCGAGATTCATTTTGAAAAGTAGTGCGGGATAAAGCTCTGCCGACACAGAAGTTTCTTGGTTGCTAAAGAGAGGCGCACCGACATGAGTGTCGGTGCTACAAAGAAATGGCGGATGGACCTGTAAGCCGGATTTTGTACGGCGGTACTTTGCCGTAGCGATCATTCCTCTAGGTCCCGGCTCGCGCCGGGACTCAAGCAGCCTACCCGAGGGTTGATTGCTCTGCACGCTTGCGCGCGCAAAACATACTCCGCACTCTTGCGAGATTGGAGCGACGGGCCGAGCAAGCCCTCCCCTCCTATTTGGCCTTGCACCACGCGGGGTTTGCCGTGCCATTCCGATTGCTCGGAACGCGGTGAGCTTTTACCTCACCTTTTCACCCTTACCTGCGCGAAGTTCGCGAGCTGTGCCATCCAAATGAGACGGGACAAAGGTTTTGCCTTTGACCTGCCACCGAGGTGACTTGCCCGCGGAATTTCCGCACCGGCGGTTTATTTTCTGTGGCACTTTCCGTGACCGTTCCGTTTCCAGACCGGCCCCCTGGCGTTACCAGGCGCGTTGCTCTTCAGCTTTCAGGCCTTGCGGCCTTCCACTGGGTGTCCGGACTTTCCTCCCGCGCTTTGCAGCGCCAGCGATCGCCCAGCCCACCCGCCGATTTCATTTTACCCTAATATTTTATTTCGTGGATATCCAGACGACGTTGCTGCTTTCCACGCCCCAAACCCCATTGTGTTTTGTGAGCCAGGTGAATTCGCCCTGTCCGCACAACGGGCCACAGGACATTCCGGAATAAACCACGGCCTGATCGCGGTCGCGATTGAATCCGATGCGCGAAACGATAATTATTCCAGGAGTGTTGGCGTGCTTGGCCATAAATTTTCGCCACGCTTTTGCGTTTTTCACCTGAAGAGCGATATCGGCAATATCAACGAGCGTGCATTCTGGCGCAAATTTGCAGGGCGGCGGCAGATGAAGCGAGGAGTGATTGAGGTCTTCAAAACTTTGGCGAGCTTCGGGAGAAATCGGATTCAGAAATGAAACTGTTTGCGGGCCTTGCACGGGAAGATTGGTCAACATTCCGGGAGGAACGCCGATCGCGGTTTGGTCGGAAAGAATAATCGGGCGGCCTTTCGCGGCTTGATAAAGTTCGCGGAGGACAGCGGTGTAGACGGCGGAATCGTCGCCGGTGAGAGCTGCGGGCGGAGGGGTCGCATTTTTTTGCGCGGGAAGAGCGGGGATGGCGTTTAGAAATGCGAACGCCGCGAGAACGCAGAGAATTATCACTGCGCGCTTTAGATTTCCGATTGCCACGACAAGTGTCCGCAATTCAAGCTCCCCGGAATAATTCTAACAGACGTCAATTTTCTTGACGCGCTTACCTCTCGTGAGTATGCTCCGGCGGAATCCTGGCACGTCCACGGCGATGGTCTCTGGGACACTGACTCGAGCTTTGTCCGCAAGGAGGACTGCGCATGGGTAAGACGTATGCGATCGTGGTTGGGTTTGTGTTGCTGGCGGTGGGTGTCGTGGGATTTGTGGAAGGCGATAAAATGATGATGGGGCTGCACTTCAACCTCATCCACAATTGCATTCATGTGGTAAGCGGTCTCGTGGGGCTGGTGGCTGGACTGGCGGGCGGACAAAAAGGCGGGCGGGCGTTCGCGCAGGTATTTGGCGTGGTGTACACGATCGTGGCGATTGTGGGATTCGCCGGCGCGCCGGTTTATATCGTCACGATGCTCGATCTGAATATTCCGATGTACAACTATATTCACGTGGCGGTTGGAGTCCTGGGATTGCTGGCCGGATTTTTGGGCGGGAGCGCGAGCGAGGCGACGGCTTGAGATTTTTTAGTGAAGCTGCGTCACTTAGTGTCCGTGACCATTGCCGGCGCCAACTTTTCCGGCGAAGCGGCGGTAGAGAAAAATAAAATATCCGACGGCGAGAATTATTCCGACGATCCACCAGGCGATGCCGATCCACATGCCGTGATCTGTTGTGCCGGCGTTGTAAATTGTGAGTGAGAGAGTTTTTCCTCCGCGCGCGGGCAATACATAAGGATAGAGTCCGAACACCACGCTGGTGAGCATTCCCAATAGATACGCGCACGAAGCGAAGAATGCGCGCGATTCGTTTTTCGGAGATGCGGCGCCGCTTACCGAAATAATTACTCCGATTAGGCCGGCTACAGCGAGCGCTGGAAAAATAAATCCCCACGGGCAGCTAGTGAGATTTGAGAGGACCTGCGGCTGCACTTGAAATGTGACGACCGTTACGATTGCTGTGAGACTTGCGACGGCCCACCAGACAATTTTGACGATGCGGCGCGCACGAGCGCTGACTTCGCCTTCGGTTTTATGCGCAACCCACAGCGCACCGTGTTGCGCGAGCGCGAAATATGCAGTGATTCCAACCAATATCGTGTACCAATCGAGGATGCCGGTGTCTTGACCGAGCCGGAAATTCGTCCATAGTGGCTCGAAGAAATATCCTTGCGCGTCAAGCGGCACGCCGCGAACAACATTTCCAAGAGCGGCGCCATAAAATATGGCGAGCAGCGCGCTTGACAGGCAAAACACGACATCGAAAAATGGCGCCCAGATTGGGCCGGCAATGTGGCTTCGGAATTCGACGGCCACGCCGCGCAAAATGAGAAGCCAGAGAACCATCATCAGCGGCAAATAAAATCCGCTGAAACTGGAAGCGTACAAAACTGGAAATGCGAAAAATAAAACGCCGCCGCTGGAGATTAGCCACACTTCGTTGGCGTCCCATACGGGGCCGATGGTGCTGAGAACGCTGCGGCGCTCAGAATCGGTGTGCGCAACGCCCAGATGAACGATGCCGACGCCGAGATCGAATCCGTCTAGCAGAACGTAAATGGCGAGCATGACGGCGACGAGGCAGAACCAGAGCGTCGGCATACTAATTCCCCACTCCGATGGAGCTTGCGGCGTGCGATGAATCCGGATCGGCGGGCGAATCCGGACCGCGATCAATTTCACGATACACCAGAAATAAAAATAAAATACTCAGCACAGTGTACATTCCGAAAAAACCGATCAGCGTGAACCACGCATTGCCGGCGGAAACTCGTGGCGAAATTCCCTTTTGTGTGCGCATCAGCCCGTAGATTAACCACGGCTGGCGGCCGAGTTCCGCGGTGATCCATCCTGCGATGTTCGCGATATACGGAAACGGCGCGGCGAGAAGCAAAATCCAGAGCATCCATCGCGAAGAAAATAATTTGCCGTGCCACAAAAGAAATATTGCGATCACCATGATGCCGATGAACATGGTGCCGAGGCCGACCATCACGTGATAACTGTAATAAAGAATCGGAATACTGTCGGGCCATTCACTTTGCGGAAAATTGTCCAGGCCTTTCACTTGCGCTGTCCACGCGCGATAGGTAAGAAAACTTAACGCTCGCGGAATTATCAGCGGATTATCGAGGCGCTGTTTTTCCATGTCGGGCTGGCCAAGAATTGCGAGCGGCGCGCCGTCTTGCGTCTCAAAGAGTCCTTCCATGGCGGCGAGAGTGATCGGTTGATTAATGGAAATCAATTTGCCTTGCGCGTCGCCGGTGGGAAAAAGTTGAAGCACTGCGGCGATAACGCCGACGCAAACTCCGGTGCGGACGAACAGCCGGCCAGACGCATCGGAATTTCCGGACAGAATATAGAACGCGCCGACCGCAGCCATCACGAAACAACCTGTTTGCACGGCACCGAGCATGTTGTGAGCGTATTGCCATTGCGCCCACGGATTCAGAAGCAGGCCCCAGAAACTTGCGAGCGCGTAGCTGCCGTCAGGAGCCACGGTATATGCGACGGGATGTTGCATCCACGCGTTGGTGGCGATGATTAGGAAACCGGAAAGCCAGGAACCGAGAAAAACGAAAAATGTTGCGAACCAATGGCCAAGTTGGCCTAGACGTTTTTCTCCGAAGAGCATTAAGCCAAGAAAACTGGATTCGAGGAAGAAAGAAAAAACTCCTTCCATGGCGAGAGTCTGGCCGATGACGCCGCCTGAGGAGCGCGAAAACGCCGCCCAGTTCGTGCCGAACTGAAATTCCATCGGAATTCCAGTGACGACGCCCATCGCGAAATTGATGGCGAAAATGCGCGCCCAGAAACGTACCGCGCGATTATATTTTTCGTCTTTCGTTCGCAGAGCGAGAGTTTTTAATATTACGAGAAGCAGAGCCAGACCCATGGTGAGCTGCGGAAAAATGTAGTGGAAGGTGATGGTGAATGCGAAGTGGAGACGGTGGATGGTGAGTGCGTCTTGCATATTTTTATCCGGCGGATACCCGCGCAAAGACTACTTTATGCGAACGGATTCCCAACGCTCAGAAGCAATCCTAGTGCCGCGTGCTGCAGGAAACAAGTGCACTGCTAAATAGCGGATGCCGCGGACTCGCGGTTGTCGCATTATTCAATTTGCGCCGTGCGCCGCGCCTCGGCGTCTTGGCAAGCGCCACTGGACGTGCCATGATTCGCCTCGCGGATTCCCTAATTTTGATTTCCGGAGAATTTTCATTCATGAAACGACTTGCTTTCCATTCCGTCGCGCCAATTGTTGCGTTCGCGATGATCGTATTTTGTGCGCAAGCACAAACGAAACACGCGATGACGTTCGACGATTTGATTTCGATGCAGCGCGTGAGCGATCCGCACATTTCACCCGACGGGAAGTGGGTGGCGTTCGTGCTGGCTACGCCGGATAAGGAGGCGAATCGCAACGCGTCAAACATTTGGCTGATTCCGGCGGCCGGCGGCGCGACGAAACAACTGACGAATAGTGGACACGATAATAGTCCGCGATGGTCGCCCGATGGAAAGCGCGTGGCATTTATTTCGTCGCGCGACGGCGAATCACAAATTTATTTCGTTGCGGTGGAAGGTGGCGAGCCGACGCGTCTGACAAATGCACCGAGTGGCGTGGATAATTTTCTATGGACGCCGGATGGAAAGTCACTGGCGTTCAGCTCCGGCGTATTTCCGGATTGCAAAGGCGATGCGTGCAATAAGAAACGAATTGACGATGCCGCGAAAAGCGAAGTGAAGGCGCACATCTACCGATCATCTTTTGTACCGGCATTGGACGCACTGGAATGACGATCGCCGCAGCCATTTATTTATTGTTCCCGTCGAAGGCGGCGCAGCGCGGGATCTAACTCCGGGCGCGAATTACGATGTGCCGCCGGATTTCCGCGGCGAAGCTGCAGACATCGCATTTTCTCCGGACAGCCACGAACTTTGTTTCGTGGCGATTACGGATCCAATGGAGGCGATCAGCACGAACGGCGATTTATTTATTGTGCCAGCAGATGGATCGGCAGTGCCGAAACGAATCACGGAAAATCCGGGATACGATGGACATCCGGTCTATTCGCCGGACGGAAAAACGATTGCATACCGCGCGCAACTTGCCGCGGAAAATGAAAGCGATCGCTGGCGATTGATGATTTACGATCGCGTGAGCGGACGGCACACAAATCTGACCGAAACATTTGACCGCAGCGTGGATAATTTAGTTTGGTCACCAGACAGCAGAACAATTTATTTCACCGCGGAAGAACATGCGGAGGCGCCGATTTACGCAATCGCAGCCCAGGAAAACGCGAGTCCGCGCGCGATTGTTGGCGAAGGATTCAACGGTGAACTTTCTTACAGCGCAGCCGGACGAATGTTTGTGTTCACACGATCGAGCATCATGTCACCCGCGGAAATATTCACGACGGGCGCCGCGGGTGGGCGCGTGCGTCAACTAACGCACGCGAATGATTCGCGCTTGGCGCAAATTGAAATTTCCAAACCGGAATGGTTCTGGTTTGATGGCGCGGACGGCACAAAAGTGGAAGGCGCGATCCTGCGTCCGCCGAATTTCGATGCGTCGAAAAAATATCCCACGCTGCTGCTGATTCACGGCGGCCCGCAAAGCGCATGGGACGACAGTTGGACGTATCGCTGGAACTCCGAAGTGTTCGCGTCACCGGGATACGTGGTGATTATGATCAATCCGCGTGGCTCAACCGGCTATGGACAGAAATTCACGGACGAAATTACGGATGACTGGGGAGGCAAAGTTTACGACGATTTGATGAAGGGACTGGACTACGCCATTGCCAATTACAAATTTATTGACGGCGATCGAGTGGCTGCCGCAGGCGGATCCTACGGCGGATACATGGTCGATTGGATCGCGGGGCACACGGGCCGGTTCAAAGCGCTCATCAGCCACGCCGGACCATACGACAAAACAAGCATGTACGGCGGCACAGAAGAACTTTGGTTTGAAGAACACGATATGGCCGGCGAGCCGTGGACGAATCCGAGCAGCTATCACAAATGGTCGCCTTCCACTTATGCGGCGGAATTTGGAAAATATAAAACGCCAACTCTTGTAACCGGCGGCGAGTTGGATTTCCGCATTCCCTACACGCAGGACCTGCAATTTTTCACGGCGTTGCAGAGACAGGGAGTGCCGTCAAAGCTGGTGATTTTTCCGGATGAAGGTCACTGGATATTGAAGCCGCAGAACAGCGAGCTTTGGTACAAGATATTTTTGGATTGGCTGGGGAAATATTTGAAATAAGGGTGCGCGTGATGAGATTTTATTTGGATAGGTGTGCGAACAAATTTTCCCGTATAGGGATAACAGCTGTGGCGGCTTTATCCCTCGGGGCTATGCCAATCCGGATATGCGCGCAGCAGAATTCTTGCACTCAAAAGTCGGTCTTCATTAACGTCACAGACGACAAGGGACAATCTGTTCCAGGCCTGACCGCGGCGAACTTCCGCGTTACAGCCGGAAAACAAATCATTTCTGTGCTGAGCGCAGCGCCGGCGCCTCCTCGACGAATCGCGATACTGCTTGACCAGAGCGGCAGCATGTTTGACGATTTCCTCTATCGCACCTCCGCATCTGTCGTAACCACGATGCTGCAGCGTTCAGCCCCTGATATTGAATTCGCATTCGCGACATATGCTAACGATTTCCGCGTAAGAAAAGATCTGACTTCAAATCATGAAGAGCTGATCGAAGTTGTGAAGCACACACTCTCGGACAAATCGACGATATGGGGACCTTCGGCAATGTTGGACGCTGCCGAACGAGGATTGGAAATGTTCACGTCGCCGAAAGTTGGTGACGCCGTGCTGCTTGTTTCCGACGGCGGAGAAAATACGAGCACAGCGACGCGAAATGACGTCGGGCAACGCTTCGCTGGGTCAGATGTTCGCCTGCTGGCCGCGATTATCAAACCCCCGAACCTGCGGGGATATTCCGCGGAAGCTGCAGAAAAAGGAATGTCCGCGATGAAGAAGTTGGCGGACCTGACAGATGGCGAGATTTATTTGCTCGGCGCTGAATATTCCGCGAGCCGCCCGAATCAGAAAGAAATCAAGTTTCCAATTGCGTTGGATTACCACAACGTGCCAGAAGCTGTGGACGGAATTCTGCGCAACATGGCGACTACATATCAGTTACAAATTTCGCTTCCAGCGGAACTAAGGAAGCCCGAAGAATGGAAAGTGGAAATCACGGGATCCGCCAACGGAGCAACGTTTGTGCGCTACCCGGCCAAAATATACCCGTGCAGAGTTGCTGCAAAGCGAAAGTGATTCCGCGCGCGGCCAAGTGTCGCCGCTATTTATGATGCCCGCGAAAGAACCATCCAACGCCCACGCGCACCTGAACGGTATTAATTCCGGGATTCGGCGTAGCTAGCCCGGCGTTTGAAACGTGCATGTAGCGGAGGTCAACGCTCCACGCAACTTTTTCGCCGAGGATGTGCATTCCAATTGCCGCGCTGGTAGTGAAATTTGTGTCGGAGGTGCCGGTCGGCACCGTGACATTCGTGAACAGAACTCCACCAGCCAATTCAACAAACGGAACGATGCGGCTATCGGTTTCAAAATTCCATTTCAGCACGACGGGATTAAAGCCCGCGCCGTAAGCTCTGTTCGCCGGCTGAAACACCATGAAAACGGGAACGGCGTCCACGGCATACTCAAATTTGCCGCGCAGAAATCCGGGGCCATGAGCTTTGGTGAGAATCCAGCCGAAGCGCGCGCCAGCGTTGAACACGCCGTCGCTGGAAGTGCTGCCATTTACGCCGTGTCCGCCGCCTGCCCAGATTTCAAATTCATGGCCGCCATCTTGCGGACGAGTTTGTGCGATCGTCGGCGCACAACAAAACAGCGCCGCAAATAAAACTGATGCAAGTAGTCGGGTCATCGGATGTTTCCACGCGTTCGCGAACACAATTGCACCGCATTCAGCATGGGGACAACAATACCCGAAAGAGGAAAGCGCCGCAATTGTCGGCGAATGGTGCGCGAAAACACACGAGCCTCTTTCGCGTCGACGATCTTGTTGCATCGCCGATCAAGAGGCTCGCGCTTAAATACGACCGTTCAAATCAGATGTGAACTTCCGAGAAATCGCGGAAGTTCAGCTCATCGCATCTTCCGGCGAAAATTCGGGCTGCCGCTTTTCTTCCGGGGTCTGACGGCGGACGGATTGATTGTTATCTTTCGAGTTCGACTTTCGATTATCCTTCGCGGTGCGATTGCGGCCCTTCGTGTTGTCGTTCTTTCGATTTTGCATTTCGTTCTCCTTGGTCAGATTAAATTGTTACAGCACAAAACAACTACGTCACAAATCCAACACCACCGTATCTTGACGCCTCTTTCTTAACGTCCCGCGCTCTTCGCCTTCCGATTGGGTTGTTCCGCGTCCAACGCCTCTACGTCGAGCGGCACGGACAACTCGGCGGCCTCGGCGTTGATGGCCTCCGACAGTTCGGTCAATTTTTCGTTGGTTTCTTTTTCTTCTTGAAGTGTTTGCTCAAGAAGCCGGACGCCCGCTTGATCTCCCAAAATTTGCGCGAACGTTCGAGCCGTGCCGTAGGCGGCAATTTCGTAGTGCTCGACGCGCTGCGCCGCGCCGATGAGTCCGGCGTCTTTTACCGCGTCCTCGAAGTCCGAATCAATCATCTCGCCGCCTTCGGAGACCAGTCCTTTCATGGCTTTGCACTTCTGCCCTTTTGCATCTTCACCAAGCGCAGCGAGGATTTGTTCCAACCGGATGGCATGTCCGCGAGTTTGCTGCAGATGCTCTTCAAACCCGTCACGCAACTCTACGGAGCTAGAAGCCGCGGCCATTTTCGGCAGCGCTTCGATCAATTGATTTTCGGCGTCGTATAAATCCTGGAGTTCATTGATATAAAGTTCACGGAATGTCTTGGATTCCATTGGGCGATTCTCCTTACGAAGATTGGAACTGCAAGGCAACTGTAGCGTGGCGAAAACGCTGGAAACATCCCGTGATGCCTGTATTGGGGGTACAGTGTTTCCTGTAAGCGGGCCTTAGAAAACGGCGGTTGCGGAAAATCTATCGAGCACCGTAAACTTATTGACGCAAGTGTGCGCGCCCGTAGCTCAGGTGGATAGAGCAGCTGCCTTCTAAGCAGCTGGTCGGGGGTTCGACTCCCTCCGGGCGCGCCAGATTTTTTTCAGTGGCTAGCCTTCACTTTCGTGCGTGACAATGTGCACGTCCACCGCGGGCGCTTCCCGCAGGAAACGATGGACGGCGAATAAATATAAAAGTTTGCGCAGGCCTTTCACGGCGGAGCGGCCGAAAATTACCTGCGTGATGTGTTTTTCCTTGGTGAGTTCCGCCATCGCGTCCGCAATATTCTTTCCCCGCAGGCGAACCACTTTTGCGCCCAGGTCTTCCGCGAAATGGAAATTCGCGTCTAATAATTTTTGATTGTCATTCTTGCTGTCGTCACTCGTGTCCACGTGCACGACATATAATTCGGCGTCCAGGCGTCTTGCCATTCGCGCGCCGCGCGCGATCAAATATTGCGCGGCCGGATTTGCGCTGATGCAAACGGCAATTCTTTCGCGCACCGGCCAATTTTTCTCGATCTCCTTCGCGGTCATGTAGGATTCGAGGCTGCGGTCTACATGTTCTGCAACCTGGCGGAGCGCCAGTTCGCGTAATGCGATTAAATTTCCACGGCGGAAAAAATTCTCGAGCGCCTGATTCACTTTCGCCGGAGCGTAAACATCGCCGCGCTCCATTCGGTTCTGCAACGCTTCGGGAGTCAAATCCACCATCACTGTTTCGTTGGCCATCAGCGGAACCCAGTCGGGAACTGTTTCGCGAACGGTGATACCGGTGATCGTGCGCACCGTGGGCGCAAGACTTTCCATGTGCTGAATGTTCAGGGTAGAGAGAACGTCAATTTTCGCGGCGAGAATTTCCTGCACATCTTCGTAACGCTTGCGATGCTTGCTACCGGGAATATTTGTGTGCGCGAGTTCGTCGACCAGCACAACCGCGGGACGCCGCGCAATAATCGCGTCCACGTCCATTTCTTCAAAAACCGTCCCTTTATATTCGAGCTTTCGCCGCGGAACGGCTTCCAACTCCGGGACCAAGTCCTCAATACCTTTTCGTCCGTGCGTTTCGACGATGCCAATCACAACATCTTCGCCGCGGTTGTGCCGGCGGATTCCTTCGCTCAACATACTGAAAGTTTTTCCGACGCCGGGTGCGTAGCCGAGAAATAATTTAAAAATTCCTTTCGTTTTTTCGGCAGGCGAAACTTTTTCGAGCCAATCTTCGGGCTTTCGAGGCATGGTCCGTGGTTCCTTCGTGACGGTGCGCGTTGCTTGAAAAATTATTGGCTTTCAGCAGCGGCGGCAAGTTAGCTGCGATAGAATACGGCCTTGTTCCGGCGACTACCGTTTCGCATTCTGCAATTCGCCGCGGCGCTCGTGATTGTCGCCGCGATCACTCTATTTTACCGCAACATAATTACCGTAAATCAAACGACGGTCGCGCTAACTTATCTGCTGGCGATTCTAGCAGTTTCCACGTTCTGGGGCTTTACGGTTTCCGCGGTTATGTCGGTGGCGGCAATGCTGGCGTTCAATTATTATTTTTTGCCGCCGGTGGGAAGATTCACGATCAGCGATCCCCAAAATTGGGCAGCGCTGGTGGCGTTTCTGGCGACATCGCTGATCGCGAGCCAGCTAGCCACTCGCGTGCGCCGCGAAGCAGACGAAGCGCAGCAGCGCCGGAAGGAAATCGAGCGGCTTTACGCGTTCAGCCAGCAACTGCTGGTTTCCGGAAACGTGATTACGCTGCTGAATTCAATTCCGAATTATATTGTGGAAACATTTGAGGTCGGCGCCGCGGCGCTCTACCTTGATAACAAACAAAAATTTTATCACTCCGGCGCGGCACCGCATTTCAATGATGATGAATTACGAAGCGCTACCTTGCGGGAAGAACCGCTGCGCGATGCGGCGCGAAGTCTTTGTCTTGTGCCGGTGCGGATGGGAACGCGGCGCGATCGGAAGTTTAGGAATTTCCGGGCGGCTGCTTTCGCGTCAAACGCTGGAAGCGCTTGGCTCGATGATCGCCATCGCGTTTGAGCGGGCGCGGGCGGTCGAAGATCTTGGCAAAACAGAAGCGACGCGCGAAGGCGAGCGATTGAAATCCGCGCTGCTTGATTCCGTGACGCACGATTTCCGCACGCCGCTCACTTCCATTAAGGCTTCGGTGACAAGTTTGCTTTCCGCGGCGAACACGACGGAAGGACAAAAACGCGAATTGCTTTCGGTGATCAACGAAGAATGCGACCGGCTGAATCAACTTGTAGGCGACGCCGCCGAAATGGCACGGCTGGACGCAGGCGAATTTGAGTTGCGCCTCGAACCGAACTCGATTGCGGAAATCGTCGCCGCAGCTCTGTCGCATTGTAAGACCGCACTGGGCAACAGAATCGTTCGCGTGGATGCGCCCGCCACGCTGCCACCTGTGCGCGTGGATTTCGACCGCATCAAAGATGTTCTGGTCCGGCTGATTGAGAACGCCGATGTTTATTCGCCGAAGGATCAGCCAATCACAATTTCGGCTGAAGCCCACGGAGATTTTCTTTCCGTCAGTGTTGCGGATAATGGCCCGGGCATTGAAGAAATGGAATTGGGATTGATTTTCGATAAGTTTTATCGCGGCAGAGACCAGCGCTATCTGGTGCTGGGCACGGGAATGGGATTGCCGATTGCAAAAGCGATTGTGGAAGCGCATGGCGGCACGATCAGCGTGACGAGCCAGCGCGGACATGGCTCCGTTTTTTCGCTGACGCTTCCATTGGCGCAGCAGGCCGGCGTGGCGCGATGAATACTGCAACCATTCTCGTCGTGGATGACGAGCCACAAATTCGCCGCGTGATGCGCACCACGCTCACAGCGCAAGGTTATGCAATCGTCGAAGCGCGCGACGGCCAGGAGGGGCTCGAAAAACTTCGCAGCGAGCGCCCCGACCTGGTGCTGCTGGACGTGAACATGCCAGTGATGGATGGACTGGAAACATGCCGCGAAATGCGCCGAGGATCGGATGTTGGAATCATCATGCTCACCGTGCGCAGCTCGGAACAGGATAAAGTTCGTGCGCTCGACGCCGGCGCGGACGATTACGTTGTGAAACCGTTTGGAATTCAAGAACTTCTGGCGCGCGTGCGCGCAGTATTGCGCCGAGGAGCGAATGATGAACCGCAAAATGTTCTGGCGTCGAAGGAACTGAGTTTTGATTTTGGCAAGCGCACGATTATTGTCCGCGGAACACCCGTCCATCTGACGCCCAAAGAATTTGAAGTGCTGCGAGAACTTGTGGCCGGGAACGGGATGCCGATGTCGCACCGGCGGCTGCTGCAAGCCGTTTGGGGGCCCGATTATGGCGATGAAACGGAATCATTGCGTGTGGTGATTAATCAACTTCGCAAGAAAATTGAATCGAATCCGGCGAAACCGAAATTTATTAAGACGGAACCGTGGGTGGGTTACAGATTTAACGTGCCTTCGGACGAGCAGCCAACAGATTCAAGCGAGGATGGCTAGCTTAGTGCGCCGCTGGATGCGAGGCATCCAGTTCCAAATTCAATTCAAGAACATTCACGCGCGCCTCTCCCAGAAAACCGAATTGGCGTCCCTCTGTATGCCGCGCAACCATCGCGCGCAAATCCGTTTCGCTGATATTTCGTTCGCGAGCGACGCGCGGCATTTGAAATTCGGCCGCCGCAGGCGAGATATGCGGGTCAAGGCCGGAAGCGGAACTTGTGACCAAATCAATCGGAACTGGCATCGAAGGATTTTCGGCGTGTAAGCGCTGCACATCACCATTCACGCGATCAATCAGAATTTTATTTGTGGGGCCGAGATAAGAACCGCCGCTGGAAGTTGGGTCATATCCCATGCCGGCCGCGGAAGGACGCGAGTGAAAATAACTTGGGCCGATGAAGGCCTGACCGATGATCCGCGAACCGGTTATTTTGCCATTCGTTTCGATCAACTGGCCGTTTGCGCGATCACGAAAAAATAGCTGCGACATTCCAGTGACAGCGAGTGGATAAATCACTCCGAATAAAATGGTGGTGACCAAAGTGAACCAGATTGCAGTGAGAAAGTTCTTCTTCATGCGTCCCTCTTAGACAACTCCGAGATGCGTCAGCAATAAATCGATCAACTTAATTCCTGCGAAAGGCGCGAGCACGCCGCCGACGCCGTAGAGCAAAAGATTTCGACGCAGCAACGCCGCCGCGCCCATCGGACGGTAGCGCACACCGCGCAACGCCAGCGGAATCAGAGCAATGATAATCAGCGCGTTAAAAACAACTGCCGACAGAATTGCGGATTCCGGGGAGCGCAAGTGCATCACGTTCAAAACTTCGAGTTGAGGAAACGCGACGGCGAACATCGCAGGAATAATCGCGAAATATTTCGCGACGTCGTTTGCCACTGAAAAAGTAGTGAGCGCGCCACGTGTGATTAACAACTGCTTTCCGATTTCCACAATCTCAATCAGCTTCGTAGGATTGGAATCCAGGTCCACCATATTGCCCGCTTCTTTCGCGGCTTGCGTGCCGGTGTTCATGGCCACGCCGACGTCGGCTTGGGCAAGGGCTGGCGCATCATTTGTGCCGTCACCCGTCATCGCGACAAGCTTCCCTTTCGCCTGCTCGTCCTTAATCAATTTCATTTTGTCTTCGGGCTTCGCCTCGGCGAGAAATCCGTCCACGCCGGACTGGCGCGCGATCGCCGCGGCGGTCAGAGGATTATCTCCCGTGATCATCACCGTGCGAATTCCCATCGCGCGAAGTTGATCGAAGCGTTCGCGCATTCCGCCCTTCACGATATCTTCCAGTTGAATCGCGCCGAGCACCACACGATTTCTGGCGACAAGCAGCGGCGTGCCACCGGAACTTGCGATCGTGGCAACGGCGTCTTGAATTTCTTTCGGCACTTTGTTGCCGCGTTCGGCGGCATATTTCGTTATGGCGTCAATCGCGCCTTTGCGAATTTCCTGGCCGTCCAAATCCACGCCGGACATTCTTGTTTGCGCGGTAAATGGAATAAATACCGGATTCATATTTGCGAGTTCACGTCCGCGCAAACCGTACTTCTGTTTTGCGAGCACGACGATGGAGCGCCCTTCCGGAGTTTCGTCGGCAATGGAAGCGAGCTGAGCCGCGTCAGCAAGTTCAGTTTCCGAAACGCCCGGGGACGCGAAAAATCCAGTGGCCTGACGATTGCCGAGCGTGATCGTTCCGGTTTTATCCAGCAGAAGCACGTCCACGTCGCCAGAAGCTTCCACCGCTCGGCCGGACATCGCAATTACGTTGCGCTGAATCATGCGATCCATTCCGGCGATTCCAATTGCGGAAAGAAGTCCGCCGATTGTGGTGGGAATCAGACAAACCAGCAGGGACACCAATACAAAAATAGTTTGCGGAGCTCCGGAGTAGATCGCGAATGGCTGCAGCGTGACCACCGCCAGCAGGAAAATAATCGTCAGTCCCGCCAACAAAATATTCAGCGCGATCTCGTTCGGAGTCTTCTGCCGCGAAGCGCCTTCGACCAGCTTGATCATCCGGTCCAAAAATGTTTCGCCTGGATTCGAGGTGACGCGAACTTTAATTTCATCCGACAGGACGCGAGTGCCTCCGGTGACCGCGGAGCGATCGCCGCCCGATTCGCGAATTACGGGCGCGGATTCGCCTGTGATTGCGGACTCGTCTACCGACGCGACTCCTTCGATCACTTCGCCATCACCGGGAACGAATTGGTTGACGGTGACCAACACAACATCGCCGGAGCGCAGCCTTGAGCTGGGTACAGATTCGGTGCTGCCATCCGCACGCAGAAGATGCGCTTCGGTTTCGGCCCGCGCTTTGCGTAGCGTATCCGCCTGCGCTTTTCCGCGGCCTTCTGCCATTGCTTCCGCGAAATTCGCGAACAGAACGGTGAACCAGAGCCACAAAGTAATCTGTAACTCAAAACTGAAGTGCCCGGTATGATGCGAGGCATTCCAAATGAGCTGGCCCGATGTGAGAACCGCGCCAACTTCCACCACGAACATCACGGGATTCTTGGCCATCGCGCGCGGATTCAGTTTGCGAAACGAATCCACGATTGCGCGGAAAATCATCTTCCCGTCCATGAACGATTGCTTCCGAACTTGTGCGCCGATTTCCATATTTTTCCTAGAAAGTCCTCCCTGCCGCCATCAACAAATGTTCCAAAATCGGCCCCAAACTGAGCGCCGGAAAAAATGTAAGTGCTCCGACAATTAAAATTGTGGCGATGAGCAGCCCGCTGAAAAGTCCGCCGGTGACGGGAAAAGTTCCCGCCGATTCAGGCACGATCTTTTTCTTCGCGAGGCTTCCGGCAATGGCGAGCACCGGAATTACCATAAAAAATCGGCCCAGCAATTGCGCCGCTGCGGTGGACGTGTTGTACCAGAACGTGTTCACGCTCAAACCGCCAAACGCTGAGCCGTTATTTCCAGTGGAAGAAACATACGCGTAGAGAATTTGCGAAAGCCCGTGCGGCCCCGGATTCGATATGCCCACAGTGCCGTATGGCTTGACCACAGCAATCGCGGAGAAAATCAGAATTGTGCAGGTCAGAATCAAAATCGAAAGCATCGCCATTTTCACGTCATAAGATTCGATTTTTTTGCCAAGGTATTCCGGCGTACGTCCGACCATCAAGCCCGCGATGAACACGGCGAGAATTACAAAGACGATCATTCCGTAAAGTCCCGAACCGACTCCTCCGAAAACAATTTCGCCCAGCATGATGTTGATGAGCGGCACCATTCCACCAAGCGGAGTGAACGAATCATGCTGTGAATTAACCGCGCCGCAACTCGCGTCGGTGGTGACCGTGGCAAACAGCGCCGAATTCGCAATGCCGAATCGAACTTCCTTCCCTTCCATATTTCCGCCGGACTGCATCGCGCTGACATGTTGGTCCGCGCCGGCTAACATCGGATTTCCGCGAGCCTCGGCCCAATACGCGGCGGTAACTCCGGCAAAAAATAGGACGGCCATCGCAGCCCATACGGCCCAGCCGTGGCGTTGCGATCCGGTCATGCGTCCAAGCGTGTAAGTAAGGCCGCTGGGAATCGCGAAGATCAGGAGCATTTGAAATAAATTCGCGAATGGCGTGGGATTTTCAAATGGATGCGCGCTATTCGCGCCGAAAAATCCGCCTCCGTTGGTGCCCACTTGTTTAATTACTTCTTGCGACGCGACAGGGCCTTGCGCGATCACTTGCTCGGTGACGCGCTGAGACGTCGGCTTGCCATCCGCGCCGTTGACTTGCACCGTTTGAGGCTCCACAAGTTGCGCCGTCGTGTATGGCTTCAGATTCTGAACCACACCTTGAGAAACAAAGATCAGAGAACCGACCAAACATATCGGCAGCAGCAGCCACAGCAGGCAGCGCGTGGTATCCACCCAGAAATTTCCGAGATTGTCGGTTTCCTTGCGCGCGATTCCGCGAATCACGGCGATTGCCAGAACAATTCCCACCGCCGCCGACGTGAAATTGTGATAGGCCAGCCCGGCCATTTGCGTCAGATACGACATCGTAGATTCGCCGCTATAGGCCTGCCAATTTGTGTTGGTGGTGAATGACGCCGCCGTGCCGAACGCGAGCGTGGGTTCCACGTTCGGAAATTTCTGCGGATTCAACGGCAGCCAGTGCTGCGTACGCTCAATGAAATAAAGCAGAGCCATCGATACGCCGCTGAAGAGCAGCATGGATACGGCGTATTCCGTCCAACGCATTTCGTGCTGTTCGTCCACACCGGTCAATCGATAGACAACCCTCTCTATCGGCCGCAAGATCGGATCCAGAAAGGTTTTCTCACGCGCGAAGACTCGCGAGATGAAAACGCCCATGGGTTTTGTGATGAAAAGGATCACCACAATGAAAAATAAAATTTGCAACCAACCGTTCGCCGTCATTAGAATTTCTCCGCCTTCAGCAACGCGTACATCAAATACCCGAATAGAAGTCCGCAAATAATCAGCAACGCCAAATTTCCAAAACTCATCGAGTCGCTCCTACCTCAACCGTTCGCACGCGCGAACGTAGAGGACCGCCACCACTACAAACACGACCGTTGCGAAAATGAAAATTACATCCAGCACGACTCATCTCCTGTAAATCTCACTCGAGCAATCCGGTGAAGCGGGCCCACACTGTGAAAAGTGCGGGCCGCTTGCCCGGTTAGAACTTGACCATGATCGACATGTCGATAAATTGTTCGTTCTTTCGGAGATCCGGGAACCACACGCTACTAAGGCCTCCGCCACAAGCAGCCTCAGCCGGCAAAAGACTGGCTTGTCCGGACGATGCGCCGCTTGCGCAGGTGAAGAATTGCGGCGAGCCGTTATTTCCGCCCGGAGGCGTGATCCCGCCCGGACCGGTCCAGTACGGCACATTTGCGTGGCGATAATCGTACTCCCAGCGGAACGTGATGTACTGCTTGGGCATATAGTCGAATGTTACTGAAGAGTCCCAGGCCTTAAACGGATTCCCGGGATTCTCCGTGAAGTAAGGAGAATTTGTGGCCGCCGAAATAGCGCTCTCTCCGTTGATCGGTGGCAGCAGCACCAGATAGCGTCCCGGATTGTTGATCTGGCCGCCACCAACCGTTAATCCGAACAAATCTCTGTGGAACCAGAAGCGGTTGTAGAACATGTAGCCGATGAAGCTTTGCTTCGGACCACCCTTACGATCTCCCATGCAACTGACTCCGGCGCCGTATTCGCAACCGATATCGCCGGTCAATGAAAATGCCATCTTATCCAGCCCAAATCCTGGATTGTCGTAATACTTGACCTCGACGCTGTTATCCGAGTGGATGCGTCTGCGCCCAGGCACGAACAGATCATCTTCACCGACGCCGTAATTATTGGAAACAATATTCAGCCAGCTCTTTGGAGTCCATTTGACTTGGCCACCGATACCCGGCGTGTGATTGGCCGATCCGTACGACTGCCACCCATTGATAAACCAGGGCTCAATCTTCAAATGCTTGGTGGGGAAGATTTGCACGCGCACGCCGTTAAAAAACCACGGAGTGTTCGACGAAACGTAAGAAGGTTGGTACGCCCAATTATCGAAATTGTAGTAACTGAAAAGACCGATATAGGACATGAAGATTCCCGCATCGACGTTAACGCCCTGCAGCACGTTGAAGTGATATCCGCCGTACGCTTCCGATATATAGCGATACGCATCGGCAAGATCCCATTGACCGTTCCCGGGACTCGCGTCATTTCGCGGCGTTGTCACCGAATACATTCCGAACTGCGTCATGAACCGGGCTCGAACATTGTCATAGTGAAAATCGCCGCCGACGCCGAGTTGTTCAAGTTGCACTTCGTTCGTCCGGAAAAGTTCGCTCGAGCCGCCCATCGAATGGTCCGTCGGATTATTGAAATCGTAGACGTAGTTGATATCCGCGCGGATTTCCGGCGTGAAAAACTTTGAGTCCCAAAATATATCCTTCGTGCGGGGATTGCCGTTTAGCCATGTCCAATCGAAGTCGCCGAATGGAGCCACGGGCGCCGAAGCATCAGCCGGTGGAAGTCCGGCCTTCGGATCCGCGGGAGTTTGCAGAGCGGCAGACGTACTTGAGGATTCCGACGTATTCACAACTGGTGCATTTGCAGACGATGCGGAACTGCCCGCCGTTCCTGCGACAGTTGAACCGGCATTTAGCGCGCTCGTCACTGACGCACCTGCAGTGACCGTGACACCTACAGGCGCGCTGGCGCTATCCTGCCCCTTCATCGTTTTCAACAGCGCCTCAAGCTCGGCAATCCGCGCCTTCATCGCTTCTAATTCTTTCAACACGTCCGCCGGCACTGGCGTAGCCGTGGGCTGATTTCCAGTTGTTGCGGGCTGCGCGGGAACAGACGCACTCGTGCCAGCGCCGTTCTGCGCGACACACGCGCTCTGCAAAACCATCAGCGCAACGAAAGTAATCATCAATCGCGAACTGCTAGCTACGAGAAACTTCGTCATGGACGTAGTCCTTTTCGTGAATTCCAAGTGGTGATCCCCGACACGGCCACGCGGCGCGCAATGTCTACCGAGAAATTATCTTTTCGCCGATTAGGAAGGAGTTAAGAAAATGTAAGGATTTTGTAAGCGTTCGGCGTCACATTTCGGACAGTACGAGTCAGTCCCGTCGCGTAGGCGCGTTCCCGGCCTTTGGGTAGGAGCGCGATTGCGGGGGGCCAGCTTTCGTTTGGATTCGCGTGTGAACTGCACGAGAGCGTACAACATGAATAGGAGTCCGAGACTTACGAGGATCACGAAAATCCACACGCCGCTCACGGCTTTCAAGTCCGAACTGCGTTGGCCAACGTTAAAGTTCGGACTTCTCAAAAAGAGCCGGGGACTGCAAGCGTAAGACGCGCATGATAAACAAGTCGTGAGGAGGTCGTAAGGATTTTGTTAGCGCAGAACGTCGTGAAGTCGCTTTTGCAACGAGAGCGTAATACCGCGGTTTTCTAAATCCAGCCGATTTCGGGCGGATTTAGAAAACCGGTCTACGAAATTCGCGGATTTGCTTTTTCTACGTTAATGCCCAGATCTTTCGCGGCCTTTTGCACGACGGATGCTTGAATCTTTCCTTCTCGC
This sequence comes from Terriglobia bacterium, assembly GCA_963840515.1. Taxonomy (GTDB): domain Bacteria; phylum Acidobacteriota; class Terriglobia; order Acidiferrales; family UBA7541; genus DASTCZ01. Next base: position 44,846 of record CAWIZI010000051.1, on the reverse strand, counting down.
TGTAATTCAGTGAGCGTTGCATAGACGATGAAGCGCGCGTCGACTTCAAAAAAATCGCGCAAGGACGCGCGGCTTTCGCTTCGTCCGAATCCATCGGTGCCGAGCGCGCAAAGATGTCGCGGCATCCATTTGGAAACGGAATTAGGAAGCGCCTTCAAATAATCGGAAGCCGCAACGAGCACGCCCGGAGCATCCTCGAGACATTGCGTAACGTAAGGAACGCGCGGTTTTTCATCGGGATGCAGCATGTTCCAGCGCTCGGTATCTATCCCGTCGTTCAGAAGCTGCTTGTAACTGGTCACGCTCCAAACATCGGCGGCGACGCCGTATTTCTTTTCCAACATTTCCTGCGCGTGCAGCGATTCCCACAAAATCGCGCCGCTTCCGAAAAGTTGCGCGCGCAATTTCGATTTTTTATTTTCCGATTTCTTGAAACAGTACATCCCTTTCAGAATTCCTTCGCGCGAACCTTCGGGCATCGCCGGATTCACGTAAGGCTCATTCATCACGGTGATGTAATAGAAGATGCTTTCGCCTTCTTTGTACATGCGGCGAATTCCGTCCTGGATGATAACGGCGATTTCGTAGGCGAATGCGGGATCGTAGGCCAGCAGATTCGGAACGGGCAGCGCGAGAACGTGACTGTTTCCGTCCTGATGCTGCAAGCCTTCGCCGGCCAGAGTCGTGCGGCCGGAAGTTCCGCCAATCAAAAATCCGCGGCAACGCATATCCGCCGCAGCCCAAATTAAATCCGCGATGCGCTGGAATCCGAACATCGAATAATAAATAAAAAATGGAATCGTATTGATTCCATAGTTTGCGTAAGCAGTACCTGCGGCGATGAACGACGACATCGAGCCGGCCTCAGTGATTCCCTCTTCCAGAATCTGGCCGTTTTTCGCTTCCTTGTAGTAGAGAAGCGTATTGACGTCGACCGGTTCGTAAAGTTGGCCGACACGCGAATAAATTCCGACCTGGCGGAAAAGAGATTCCATACCGAAAGTGCGTGCTTCGTCCGGAACGATGGGCACGACGAGCTTTCCAATTTCCGGATCTTTCAACATACGATTCAACATGCGGACGAAAACCATTGTGGTGGAAACTTCGCGCTCGTCGCTGCCTTCCGCGAATTCCTTGAACAATTCGTCGTGATCGGCAACCAACGGCGTCGCACGTATCGAACGCTTGGGCATGTATCCGCCGAGCGCTTCGCGGCGTTCGCGCAAATAAATAAGCTCGGGACTGTCCTCGGCCGGACGATAGAACGGAGTTTCCGCCACTTCGTCGTCATTCATGATCGGAATGCCAAAACGCGTGCGGAATTCCTTCAGCTCGTCTTCATTCAATTTTTTCTGCTGGTGCGTGATGTTTCTTCCTTCGCCGCTTTCGCCGAGGCCGTATCCTTTAATGGTGCGCGCCAGAATTACGGTCGGTGATCCACGATGATCGACCGCCGCTTGATAGGCGGCATAAACTTTGCGCGGATCGTGGCCGCCCAGACGCATGCGGTGCAATTCTTCGTCGGATTTATCTTCGACCATCTTCAGCAGACGCGGATCAGTTCCGAAGAAATGTTCGCGAAGATATGCGCCGGATTCCACGACCAACTTTTGCGCTTCGCCGTCCAACATTTGTCCCATACGCCGCGCGAGCAAATCACCTTCGGTGTCGTGTTCGAGCAGCTCATCCCAATCGCTTCCCCACAAAACCTTAATGCAATTCCACCCCGCGCCGCGGAAGGCTGCTTCCAATTCCTGAATAATTTGTCCGTTGCCGCGCACGGGGCCGTCGAGCCGCTGCAGATTGCAATTCACGACAAAAATTAAATTGTCCAAGTGCTCGCGCGAAGCGAGAGTAATCGCGCCCAAACTCTCCGGCTCGTCGGTCTCGCCGTCGCCGAGGAATGCCCAAACTTTTGCGTCGGTAATCGGCTTCAGTCCGCGATCCTCTAGATAGCGCATGAATCGCGCCTGATAGATCGCCATTAACGGGCCGAGGCCCATCGACACGGTGGGAAATTCCCAGAAATCGGGCATGAGCCAGGGATGCGGATAGGAAGTGAGTCCGCCGCCGGATTTTAGTTCGCGCCGAAAATTTTCAAGCTTCGCGGCGCTGAGGCGGCCTTCGAGAAATGCGCGGGCGTAAACGCCGGGAGAGGCGTGTCCCTGAAAATAAACGGAGTCGCCTTCAAAATTTTCAGAGCGCGCGCGGAAAAAATGATTGAAGCCAACTTCAAACAGAGTCGCCGCTGAGGCGTACGTCGAAATGTGTCCACCGATTCCGTGCTCCACGCGGTTCGCGCGCACCACCATAGCCAGCGCGTTCCATCGCGCCAAGCTTTTGATGCGGCGCTCCATTTCCTGATCACCGGGGAATGCAGGCTGCTGTTTCGCGGGAATCGTATTCACGTAAGGCGTGCGCGCGGAAAATGGAATTTCCACTCCGGAAATTAATGCATGCGAACGCAACCGGCGTAAAATTTGCGAAACCGCTTCCGGGCCGCTATCGCGCAGCACTGAGTCGAATGACTCGAGCCATTCCTGAATTTCCATTTCATCCCATTGTTGCGGGATCTTGCTGGGTGCTGTTGCTTCACTCATGGCGAATTTTTTCCTTTATGCCCCGTCGCCGCTGGGCAACACAATCACCCGCGGCAGTCAACACTCTATGAACACATAGAATACATCGTGGAAGAGATTTCTGCATGTAAGAACAGAAGATTGGGCAAAAATTTATTTCAGATGGTGAGACGCTCTGCTGCGAATTCGCCGCGCGGGATCTAATGCACGTACGGATCAGTGGGAATTCTCTTTAGGTCGACGCTTTCGTCGGCGCATTCTTCGGGGGTTAACCTCGCACCGGAAGCAATTAGTTTTCGACCGATCATGTGATCCACGGGACGATTGATTGAGTCCACGGCGATTAATTTTCCGTCGCGGAAATAAAATACAGAAAGTTTTCGTGCTTCGGCGTTTCCGCGAGTTACGACGCGATCGTGTCCGGCTGAAATTCCCGCCATTTGCAATTTAATTTCGTATTGATCCGTCCAGAACCACGGCAGCGAGTTATATTTCGTGCGGTGGCCGGCGATGGTCATTGCAACGCACTGGGCCTGGTCCGCGGCGTTCTGGACAGACTCCAAACGGACGCGCCCACCCGCGAAAGCGTTCGGATATTCCGCGCAATCGCCGATGGCGAAAATGTTTTTGTCTTCGGTTTCGAGATATTCGTTGACGGCAATTCCGTTTGAAACGGCGAGACCTGCATCGCGCGCCAACTCGACATTCGGCACGACGCCAATCCCTACCAGGACTAAATCGGCCGGGTGGACGGAGCCATCGCTTACGACAACTTCATTAGCATGGCGATTCGCGCCGCGAATTTCTTTCACTGTGGCGCCGCAGAAAATTTTTACGTTGCGGCTGGTGTGCAAGTCGTGGAAGAACTCAGAGATTATTGGCGCTACGACGCGCGCCATCACGCGCGGCAAAGCTTCGATCACGGTGACACTTTTTCCGAGCGAACTTGCTACGGCTGCCAATTCGAGGCCGATAAATCCGCCGCCAACTACGACGATGCGCTGCGATTCCTCGATTCGCTTCTTAATAAAGATAGCTTCCGCGAGCGAGCGCAAATAAAGGACGCCTTCCAGATCGCCGCCGGGAACGGGGAGCCTGCGGTTGCTGGCGCCGACGGCCAGTACCAGCGAGTCGTAAGACAAATTTCCGCCGGATGCGATTTCGATTTGTTTTTCGGCGCGGGAAATTCCGACGACGCGTTCGCCGCAGAGAAGATTGATCTGATGAGTTTTGTAAAAATTTACGGGACGCAGCTCGATGCTTTCCGCGTCCTGCGTGCCCAGAACAAATCCCTTAGAAAGAGGAGGGCGATTGTAAGGAATGTGCGGCTCTTCGCCGATTAGAGTTATCGGATCGGCGTAGCCTTCCGAGCGCAACGAAGCCGCCGTCTGGAATCCGGCTTGCCCGGTGCCAATGATCACAGTTCCCGCTCGCATCAATATATCTTCACGTATGAAATTAATTCTGAGTTAGCGCTGCTTTTCCGGCATGCGCACAATTAATCCATTTAATTCGTCAGTCACTTTTATCTGGCAACTGAGCCTGCTGTTCGGACGCCGTTCAATCGCCGCGATTTCCAGCACCGCTTCCTCGGTATCCTGTGCGGGAGGAATTAGCGGCAGAAATTTCTCGTCCACGAAAACGTGACAAGTGGAGCACATGCAAACGCCGCCGCATTCCGCGAGAATTCCTTCGACGCCATTTTTCAGCGCCGCACCCATCACCGTGGTGCCAACCGGAGCGTCCACTTCCGTTGTTACGCCGGACGCAGACACATATATCACTTTCGGCATCAAGGGACCCCTATTTTGTATTTCTGATTCGAGTCAGCGCGTGGCGCAGATTTCAGGCTGCGTGCTCGCAATAAATGTTTTGCGGCGCTTCGACTAATTAAATCTCACGTATTCAAAATTCAGCGGCTGATTATTCACACCGCGCGTCGGCGGCGCAATCCAATTCGCAAATTTCCCCAGCTCGACGACGCGGCCGCTCATCAGCGACTGTACATATTTGTAGTCTTCGGGACTGGGCAGCCATTCTGGCGCGTGGCGTTCCCATTGTTCCTTCGTCAAGACCGCGCCATCAATACTGATGTGATGGCCCGCGAAATTTCCGATCGCGCGATGAAATCCCTTGTGCGGCAAACGCAGACGGAATGGAATTCCGGCCTTCTCAATGATGCGGTTCCACCGGCCGACGCCGGCTTCGACTTCCTTAATATAGTCGTCACGGAGGCGCTCGTTCAAAGCTGTAAGCGCGGAAACATTTTTGGTAATAATTTTGTCGCCGATTACCTCGTGAACCGGATATTCCGCTTCGGTCAGCATGTGATCGTCGCCGATTTTCGTTTCCTCGAAGCGGCCCTTCAAGCCGCTGGTGTAATAATTTGCGGCGTTGGAGGAAACATCGGAGCCATACAAATCGATGGTGACGCTGAAATGGAAATTGATATAACGCTGCATGGTTTCCAGATCGATCACACCCATCGCGCGGACGTCGGCGGGATCGCTGATTTTATTTTCCTTCATCACGTCGCAAGTGCGTTGGACGATTCTTCCGACGCCCGTTTCGCCGACGAACATGTGATGCGCTTCTTCGGTGAGCATGAAGCGGCAGGTGCGCGCGAGCGGATCGAATCCGGATTCCGCGAGACAGCAGAGCTGATACTTTCCGTCGCGATCCGTGAAGAAAGTGAACATGAAAAACGCAAGCCAGTCTGGTGTCGGCTCATTGAACGCGCCGAGAATGCGCGGATTATCGGCATCACCGGAACGTCGCGCGAGCAAGGCCTCGGCTTCTTCGCGTCCATCGCGGCCAAAATAGCGATGCAGCAAATAAACCATCGCCCAAAGATGGCGGCCTTCTTCCACGTTCACTTGAAAAATATTTCGCAGGTCGTACATCGAAGGACAAGAAAGTCCCAACATGCGCTGCTGCTCAACCGACGCCGGCTCGGTATCGCCTTGCGTCACAATAATCCTGCGCAGTACCGAGCGATGTTCGCCGGGAACTTCCTGCCATGCCGGCTGGCCTTTATTCACGCCGAAATTCACCTGACGATCCGGAGCTTGCGGCTGCAAGAAAACTCCCCAACGATACTCCGGCATTTTCACATAACCGAATTTCGCCCACCCGTCCGGTTCGACGCTGATTGCAGTGCGCAAATAAACGTCATATCCATGGCTCTCATTCGGGCCAACGTCATTCCACCAGCTTAAATAAGCGGGCTGCCAATGTTCCAGCGCGCGTTGCAAAACGCGATCGCGTCCGAGATCCACATTGTTCGGAATTTTTTCTGTGTAATCGATCATGGCCGTCTCCCGATTTCTGTTCGATTAAACTCTTTCCCAATTAAATTTCGCCGGAGCGCCGCTTCCGTAAACTTTCAGTGCGCCACTTGCGCCGACCGCATTCGGGCGAACGAAAATCCAATTCTGCCAGGCGGAAAGGCGTCCAAAGATTCGCGTCTCCATCGTTTCCGTGGGGCCGAAACGCAAATTGGCTTCGAGGCCTGTCAAAGCGTCAGGCGAAAATGCGACGCGCGATTCGATTGCCTGCCGAACTTCATCTTTCCAATCAAGATCGTCGAGCGCAGCGGTGACGAGTCCGGCAGCGGCAGCTTCATGCGCAGATAATTTCTTGCCGATCATTCCGCGAAGCGATTCCATTTTTTCCTGGTCATTATAAAACCGCGACGCCAGGCGCGAGAGTCGATTCACCATTGGCAGCGGATGAAAATTCATTCCGGAGAGAGTGATGGTGGGAGGCGCAGCGGCCTCTTGCGAATCGAGCATGTAAATTCGGTCCGCTGCCAGCGCCAATTCCAAAAGCGATCCGACGAAGCACGAACCTGGCTCGATGAACGCGTAAATCGAGCGCGAGGAAACATCGAGGCGCGCAAATGTGCGGCGCATCATTCCGACGACCTCGCGCACAAACCAATTGTCCTGATGCTTTAAGAGGCATTCGTCAATTGCGAGCACATTTTCCGCTTTGCCGGTCACGTTCATGATCCACAACCCAATTTCCAATTCATTGGTGCGCATGCCCAGGATCGCGTCATCTAATTCGCGAGCCATTTGCAACGGCCACCACTGACTACCCGCGGCGATTGCGGACTCGATGGAATTTTCGGTGAGTTGTTCCGGCGCTTTCACGGTGAATGTCGCCGTGCGCGCCTGGCGATTAATTTGTACTTCGACAAATTCGTAGTGACGGCCCGATTCGTCGATCGTTCGCTTCAACGGACGCAACGGAACGCCGCGCGAATGTTCCGGACGATCGCTCTTCTCTGCCAACTGCAGCGCTCGCTGCTTTACTGCTTCCGTGAATTGCTGCGTCTTCACAACGTCGTCGACAAGTCCCCATTCCTTTGCGCGCTCGCCGCGAACGCCATCGGGATTTGTGCAGAACATGTCGGCGAGATCTCTGCGGACGCGGCGCTTGTCGGTGACGCGAGTAAGGCCGCCAGTGCCGGGAAGCACACCGAGCAGAGGTAGCTCCGGCAAACTGACGGCGGAGGAGCGATCGTCCACCAACATAATCTCATCGCAGGCGAGCGCGAGTTCATATCCGCCTCCGGCTGTAGTGCCGTTCAGCGCAGCCAGAAATTTTATTCCGGAATGCGCGCTGGCATCTTCAATGCCGTTGCGAGTTTCATTTGTAAATTTGCAGAAATTTACTTTCCAGGCATGGCTGGAAAGTCCGAGCATATAAATATTGGCGCCAGAACAGAAAATCCGGTTCTTTCCGCTGGTGATAACCACTGTGCGAATTTCAGGATGTTCAAAGCGAAGACGCTGGATGGCATCGTGCAATTCGATATCGACACCTAGGTCGTAAGAATTTAATTTCAGTTTGTAGCCGGGACGAATTCCTGCCTCTTCGCTGACGTCCATCGTCAGCGTGGCAACGTGGCCGTCTTTCGCTAGTTTCCAATGGCGATAGCGCGAAGGATCGATTTGATAATCGACCGGCTCCATTTTCGCTTGGGGTTCTTGAGCGGTTGCTGCGTCCACGCGGGCCTCCACTACTTCGACTTCCTCTTCGATTTCGACGACGGCTTCGATTTCGAGCGTGATTTGGAATGCGCTTTCGATTTGGGCTGCGATTCCGCTTGGGACTGCAACTTCGGATTCATTTTCTTGCCAACCAACTGGATCACAGCCTTTAATTTCGCAAAACTTTTTTCGACGGTTTCGCCGGAGGTGTCTACGACGCCGTCCGCTTTTTCGTAAAACGGTTCGCGCGCTTCGAGAATCCTGCGCAGGTCTTCCATGGCTTCGTTGTTATCGGCCATCGCGCGGAAATCTCCCTGCGCGATTACGCGGGCCATGTGCTCATCGGGCTGAGCTTTGATCCAAATGGTGAAACAATTCCTGAGCAGATAATCGTAATTCTCTTTTTCCGAAACGACTCCGCCGCCGACGGAAATAACCACGCGATCATTCGATTGGAGAACGCGCTCGAGTGTGCGGCGTTCGATTCGACGGTATCCCGATTGCCCGTACAAAGAAAATATTTCGGCTAGCGGTATACCGGCATCTTTTTCAATTTCGGCATCGAGTTCGACGAAGGGTGCTTTGAATTCTTTGGAGATTTTCGCGCCGAGAGTTGATTTCCCGGCGCCGCGCAATCCGATCAGAGCGAGGCGGCTCCAGCGCAGTTTTACATCGTCGCCAAATTCGCGAGTTAATTTCTGCGCCACTTCCTGCAAGCGCTGAACCGGCAATCGTTCCAGTAAATTTTGGATGAATCTTTTTTCCGGATGGGGTTCGCGCGCGTCCATAAATAGATCGGCGAGAGAAATGTTCAGCGCGTCAGTAATTCGGCGCAAAAGCACGATAGTAATATTTCCTTCGCCCATTTCGAGCTGCGCCAGAAGGCGTTCGGAAACTCCGGACTCCTGGGAGAGCTGTTTGCGCGTGATTCCGCGGCGAGCTCGGGCGGCGCGAAGACTTGTTGCCACGTTGGATAGGAAGAGTTCGTCCGTATTTTCGGGCCTGCTGGTGTCGCCGAGAGGGTTCGGAAGGGCTTGTTGGGTTGACATAATTCGAGTTTTATACCCCTAAAAGTGCATTATAATGCATACGAAGAGGCCTTGCAAGGCAAAAAGTGCATTATAATGCACTTTTTGGTCGGGCGTAAGAATCTCGAGAAAACATGCTTTACCACTACAAAAGCTCGAAAATTTTGACGTTAATGCTATCCTTCGTCACCACTCAAACCGGTCAGGTTTGCCATTTATGGAGAATAACTCGTGGATAAATCATCGGTGATGCAGCGCAGGCGCGCGCGGGAATCATGCTGAGAATTCGCGATTACAGCGGGCGTCAGTGGACTGTGCTGATCATTTTGATGCTGATTAATTTTGTGAACTATGTCGATCGGCAGATTATTTTTTCGCTCTTCCCTTTTATTCGCAAAGATTTCAGTCTGGATTACGCTCAGCTGGGGATGCTAGCCACAGCGTTCACAGTAGTGCTTTCGCTGGCGAGCTTGCCGCTGGGCATTCTGGCGGACCGTACTTCGCGCCGGCTGGTGATTAGTTGCGGCGTGATTTTCTGGAGCGCGGCAACATTTTTCAGCGGGCTGGCAACGTCATTTCGTTCGCTGCTGGTTGCGCGCGGACTGGTGGGAGTCGGCGAAGCGGCATATACGCCGGCGGGCACGGCGGTGATCAGCGCGACATTTCCGCAAGAAGTCCGCGCTCGCGTGCAGGGCACATTCGATTTGGGAATGTTTATGGGCGGCGCGGTGGGAATCGCGTTGGGCGGAATTGTGGCGCAATGGCTGGGATGGCGCGCGGCATTTTGGATCGTAGGAACGCCGGGACTTCTGCTGGGATTAAGCGCGCTGAAGTTGCCGAACACTCCCGTTCCAACGGAGAAAGAACGATTGCCGCTGCGCGAATTATTTCGCGTGCCCGCGTATTTGATGTTGTTGCTCAGCGCGTCGTTCAGTAGCTTCGCCGGATATTCCTATGTGGCCTGGGGGCCGGATTTTGTGCAGGAGTACAAAGGATTTTCGTCCACTGAATCCGGAGTGACGCTGGGCCTGACTGTGCTGCTTGCGGGCGGCTTCGGAATTCTGGCCGGCGCAACAATTTCCGACTGGCTTTCGCGCAAAAGATCGTGGGGCCGCTCAGCGGTGGTACCCGCGGGATTTGTGTTGGCCGCTCCTTGCATCTTTTACGCGCTGCATGCGAGCAACAAGCCTGCATTTATTTTCCTGTTCGGGCTGGGAACATTTTTTCTGACCTGGTATCACGGTCCGGTGACGGCGACCATTCACGACATTATTCCAGCGCAAGGACATGCGACGGCGTGGGGATTTTATTCGCTGGTGATTAATTTACTGGCGATGGCGGTGGCGCCTTTGCTGATCGGCACCATCGCGGATCACTATGGATTGATGACCGGATTGGAATCCGCAATTGTGTTTCAGCTAATGGGCGGACTGCTTTTCCTTTATGTGCCGTATTTTATTCGGCGCGATGGACTGCATCACAAGGCGCTGAACAAATATTGGAAGGGTGATGAACATTTTAAGGCTGAGCAGAGCGCGGCGGCCGGGACGGCGAACTAGCCGGGACATTTTAAAGTAGGGCGTCAAGCGAGGCAAAACGTGCACTATCACTATAATGGTAGACCCGAAAAAACGCACGGCAGCGAACCATCGAGCCACCCCAGCTACCCTCAAGCGTAGCTCTACACGTTCAAGAGTTTCAGCTAAGTCCTTTATTAGCATAACGATCGCCCACAGATCGCTGTAAGTCCTTTATTAGCATATACATCGCAAAATAGGGTGGGGTGGGGGGTACGCGTTTTTTTGAAAATGGGTTACGGGAAGGGTGAGACACTGATGGTTAAGCGCAAGGAAATAAAGGACGTGAGGAGACGAGCGCGGCGCCATCCCGAAGTTTCGGCACAAACGAGCTCGCACGCGAATTGTTCGGAAGACGTTCCGTCTGTGCGGGGATTGCCGTCTAGGACAGCCGTCCTTGCGCACCATTGCGCGCCATACCCTACATATGTAGAAACCGACAGAGAATTAGTTAAGCGTTTCACATTCGTTCGGCGAAAGCGAAACAGGGAAATCGGTTACGCGTGACGCGCGATCGCAATCACTGCCAGATTCGGTTCCACTGGATTTATCCCTTTGTCCGAAAGCAACTCCAAGCTTGTTTGCGAACAAAACCGGTGTAGTATGGCTCCGTTCGTTACCCTACATTGGAGTTGAAAGTGGACATTTTGGCCGCTTTTAGGCGATGCGGAACGCGCCGCGTGTGCGTCGGCTTCGTCATGGGATTGATTTTGACTTTCGTAGCGCCGTTGCATGCCCAAACGCAAACTGGCACGATTGTTTTCTACCGCGAGAAGCATTTCGTCAATTACCAATATAATTTCCAGCTGTTTTGTAATGGAGCGGAGCTTGCCACAATAATTAATGGAAGCTATCTACGAACCACAGCGCCGGCCGGAAAGCATAGCTGCGTGCTCGGATCCCAGCAGCGCGGACAGACGGAGATCGACGTTCCGCCCGGGGGAACTACCTATCTAAAGGTGCTGGTGCTTTCAAGTGGCAGAGCGCAGGCAGTTCTGGTCAATTCGACTTTGCGCGAGTTCGATAAACACAAGCGCAATCTGATTTCGTTGGCGGCGGTACAATTTCCTGAAGCGCAAGCCGATCGGGTCTCGGTGAGACCATCGACCGGCGCAACAATCAATGTCCCTCCTGCAAACACTCGGACGCCCGACAAGCCCGCCACTCCTTCTCCAACTCCTGCGGGACCCAAAACAGCCGCAAACAAGACACCTGCGCCACCAAAGCCCGAGGTGGCGAGCGCCTATCACAGTGATGACTCCGGTGGAGTCGTCCTGACGCTGTATCGAAAAGACGGGGACAAGTTCACGCCCTTTGCGCTCGGCGAAGTCAAGGGGCGCATCGAATTCAACTCGCATGGAATCATTGGAAACATTGACGCGCTACAGAGTCTTCAATTTAACGAGCCGAAAGACAAATGGTTGACGATCACTCACCGCACTTTGCTTGAGGGAAAAGCGGACGTTACGACGGAAGATGGAAAGAACTACACGATTTTCAATCTCGGCGTGAAATCATTTGCGGGACAAATTGAGCCTTCGGAATCCGGTCCTAGTTCTGCGACCGAGGGGCAAGCGGTAGACTCGGCGGCAAAAACCGACGAGCATTCAACCGAGACTGCCGCCGCATCGGGCAGTGCGTCGGCACCGAGCGGCCGCGACGCGAAGGCGGCGGCTCGGCCAACGTTACCTGCAGCTGAAGAGCCGGCTTTCGTGGCGGCGACCCAATCCGGAACGGCGGTCGGCTGGGAGACCTTCCTGAAACAGCATCCAACCGGCGCACATACCAAGGAAGCACGAAAAGCGCTCGATTCCCTGCTGTACAACGAAGCACTTTTGGCACAAACGGACGAAGTGGCGCTCGGAATTATGTTTCGGCGTTGCAAAACGCCCGAAGGAGCTGACAAAGTTTTTGCACTCTGGGACGACTCCGCTTTTCAAGGCGCGGAACAACTCGGCACGGCGAGCGCATTTCACAGCTATGTCACGCGATTTCCCAAAGGCACGCACCTTTCCGCGGTGCAGGCTGCGCTCGACGGAATTGCGTGGGCGGGATGCAAGAGCAGGGATTTGAAGTCATGCCGAAGTTATGTGGAAGACTACCCGCAGGGTTTGCATTCGCGGGAGGCGCGGACAACGATCCAAGAACTCGAGTACGAATCGGTAAAGTCCCAGGATTCTATCGAAGGCTACCAGAAATTCCTTGCCGACCACTACGATTACGCTCCGGCCCGGGTGCGGCTTGGAGAATTGTTGTACGCGCACGCCGTCTCGACGGGAGCACTTGCAGATTGGTTGGAATACTACGACCGATATCGATTTCCCGGCGACAGCGATTCCGCCGCCAAAGCGAGGACAGCAAACGCCGAGAAAGAGGTTGAGCGGCTCATGTATGCCGAGATCGTAGGCGGCTCGACGTTAAAAATGTGCGAAGACTACCTCGGGCGATTCCGTGGAGGCGCTCACGAGCAGCAGGTGCGGATAGCGATGGAGCCGCTCTTGTTCGAGGCGGTGGCGAAAGAAAATTCGATTGACGCTTACAAGAAATATCTTAACGCCTATCCGCAAGGGAGTTTTGCCGAACAGTCGCGGACTTCATTGGACCCGCTCCTGTTCGCCTGGGCGTCAAAAGAAGATTGGTGCACGGCGTACAACGAGTATCTTAAGTTTTGTCCGGCGTGCTCGAACGCTGAGAAAGCGGAGCAAAGGTTGGCCTGGCTCAAAGCAAACCCCGCGGTTCCGAGCATCGCGTTTCCGGCGGAATTGGGGATGCCGTCCGGACGCTGGGAATGGAACACGGTGTTCAAGGAGAGCGGCGGAAAGACCGGCTTCAAAGTCGACGGAACTGGTTACATTCTTACTTCCAAAGGAGAGAGGTACATCGTACAAGGCGGATTCAACATCACGCGCGGTGAAGTAAAGGTTCCGCCGGGAGGAAGTGAAAAGGGGAATTATTGGGTGGGCAATAATTCATACGTCTTCTGCGATGGCGATGCCGTGTTTACCTGGACTGGCGAAGATGCGGGCGGGCATCCGGTTAAGTTCGATGAAAAAGTGCACCTGAAGTGCGATGGGAATCGACCCAATCAGTAAGACGGGGACGCGGCAGCCGCGCGCGGCGGCGATAACTGCGAATTGGCGCGCAAATACTTTCCTTCTCTTTTTAAAAAAAAGATTCGGAAAAATGCAACGTCGGGTCTATAGTATGTATCCAACAACCTGTGTCGGAGACGTGGTTAAGTTTGCGAACTACCTTTTCAAGGGGGGACTTCGTGGGCAATCTTCAGACGATACAGCCGGTTCAATCCATCCGTGCGGCAAAACCCGTAAAACATTATCAAGCGTACCGGCCAAAGCCGTTTCTTCGCGAGCAGCGTGAGGAAACAACAATTTTGTTTGGCGGGCTGACGTGGAAACATGAGCGCCTGATTCAGGGCGCGATGCACAACTTGAATTACAAAGCTGAGCCGCTGCCGAATATTGCGCGCGGCGATTTGGACGCCGGCAAAGAGTTGATTGACGTTGGCGCGTGCTGTCCGACGATATTCACGACGGGCAGCCTCGTGAATTTTCTGAAGGATAAGTCTGTCGAATTGGGCGACAAGAAAGCGGTTGCGGATAAGTACGTCTTCTTGACGGCCGGCGCGTGCGGGCCGTGCCGGTTCGGGCAGTATCACGAATCGTACGCGATGGCGCTGGACGGCCTGGGCATGAAGGATTTCCGAATGTTCCTGCTGGCGCAGGACCAGCTGGATCAGGGGCCGAGCGGCGGAGGCGGATTGGAAATTAATATGCCGCTAAGCATGGGGCTGGTCTGGGGAATTCTGATTGGCGACGTGCTGGGCGACATGGAATACCTGACGCGTCCTTACGAAGTGCAGGCGGGACAGACCGATGAGGTGCTGAAGGAAAGCGTCGAGTACATGTACGAAGTTTTCCGCGAGCGGCCTGTGAAAGGAAAGAAGTGGGGCGTGCTGGCGTGGCATTTGACCACGAATTATTTTACGAAGGCGCTGCGCGAAGTCTTTAAGAAGTGGGACGCGATTGAAGTGGATCGCCTGCGCGCAAAAGCCAAAGTGAAAATCACAGGCGAATTCTGGCTGCAAACGCACGAAGGCGACGGCAATTACAACATCAAGCGTTGGCTGGAATCGGAAGGCGCGGAAGTAATTCCGCCGCCGGTGGCCGTATGGCTGGATTATCTGATGCATCCAGACGTGCGTATTCGGGAGCATCGTCCCAAGCAGACCCGCAAGAAGCTGATGAAAGAATCGTTGATGCGGAATCTGGAGAAGCTTTATGTGGCAAGTTACAACCGCTTCCGCAAGGCGCTCGGAAATCTTCCGTACGAACTGCCGGATCAGCTTGAATTGCGCGCGCTGGCGACTCCGTTCTATCACTACGAATTGAGCGGCGGCGAAGGACATATGCTGGTCGGCAAGGCGCTCTACGCGTATCACCACAAGAAAGCGCACATGGTGTGCGAGTTGACGCCATATTCGTGCATGCCGAACACGATGTCGGTTGGTTCGATGGCCAACGTGCTCGGGAAATATCCGGATTTGCTTTACGCGCCGATCGAAATTAAAGGCGACGCCGAAGTTCATGCACTGTCACGCTGCCAAATGATTTTGACGGAAGCGAAGCGCCGCGCGCAGAGCGAATTTGAAAATGTGCTGGCGAAACTTGGCGTGACTGTCGAAGACGTGCGGCGGTATGAAGCGCAGCACCCCGAAGTAAGGCGAGCGTCATATCGTGTGCCTCACATGGGATATGCGGGAACAGCCGCGAATTATGTGACGCATTTGGCGTCGACTGGAAAAATTAAACGCCGCGGAGTTGCTGACTCGGCTGCTGCCGCGGCGATGGTGCTCTAGTAATGGCCAGCAACGGGCTGGTCAGCATTCAACCGATCATGCCGCCTCCGATGGAGGCGGCAATTCCACTTGGGCCGATCGCCGAACCCGGCGATGTGAAAATTTGCGCGATGGATGTGGGCAGCACGACATGCAAATACGTGCTGACCGCTCCCTCCGGCGAAATAATTTCCCAGGCATACGAGCGGCACAACACCAAACAAGCTGAAAAAGTTCTGGATTTCCTGTCGCGGCTGGAAACGCAATTTGGTCTTCAGCCCGAGCAGGACAGCATTTTCTTTACGGGATCCGGCGCGGGAATTGTGGCGCCGTTCGTCGGAGCGAAGTTTGTCCAAGAAGTGGTGGCCGTCGCGGCGTCGGTGGAAAAGTTTCATCCTGCCGTGCGATTTGTAAGCGAAATCGGCGGCGAAGATATGAAGACGATTTTCTTCACCGGCGAGGGTGAAGCGAAAAGCAAGCAAGTCCTGATGCAAAGCGCTTGCTCGGGCGGCACAGGCACGTTCATCGAGAAGACGGCACGGAAGTTGGAAATTGCGTCGGAACAACTCGCGAAGATGCGCTACACGGGATTCACTCTGCACAAGGTGAGCAGCAAGTGCGGAATTTTTGCGGAAGCGGACTCGAATAGTTTGCTGAAGGCGGGCATTCCAGTCGAGGAAATTATCGCGTCACTGTTCGAGGCGGTCGTTTACCAAAACCTGGCGACGCTGACGCGGGGGAATACTCCGTTGCCTGAAATTTTCTTCTTGGGCGGACCGAACTTATTTTTCACGGGATTGCAGGAAGCGTGGCGGCATCACCTGGCGAAGATTTGGAAAGAACGGAAAGTGGCGGGCGGTCGAGAAGGATCCGGCATCATTAATAAAGGTTCCGGAAGATGCGCTTTACTATGCGGCGCTGGGATGCATTGAAGTTGGACGGCGAGATGCGCCGACGGTTGGGATTTATCGTGGCAGCGGAAAACTGAATTGGTGGATCAACGAGGGTCAACACGAGGAAAAGAAAAAGGGCGGGCGCGGCGGACTGTGCAAGAGCGACGCGGATTTGGCGGCGTTTCAGCGCGGAATACGCGGAAGAAGAAGCCTGTTGAGCAGGTTGCAGTCGCCGAAGTGGCGTCTGCGTCGGAAAAACTTTCGCGCGTCGTGATTGGCTGCGATTTTGGATCGACAACCGCGAAAGCAGTTTGCATTTCGCCGGATAAGGAAATTGTTTTTTCGTGCTACGCGCTGAGCAAGGGAAATCCGATTGAAGACGCGAAGTCACTTTTCGAGCAATTGCGGAAAGTGATTGGCGACGGCGAAATTCTGGCCGTCGGCATCACTGGATACGGCAAGGATTTGCTGAAGGGTATCCTGGGCGCGGATTGTCCGATCGTGGAAACAATTGCGCACGCGAGCGCGGGGCTGCACTTTTTCCCCGATGCGGATTGCATCTGCGACGTCGGCGGCGTGGACGTGAAGATCATGCTGCTGAATAACGGAACCGTTTCGGATTTCCGGCTGAACTCGCAATGCTCGTCCGGCAACGGCGCATTTTTGCAGGGAGTCGCCGAGCGATTTGGAATTCCGCTGAGCGAAATGGCCGACGGCGCATTCCGCGCGCAGGCCATGCCGCAACTTTCGATGGGATGCGGAGTATTTCTGCAGAGCGACATTGTCAATCAGCAGCGCAAGGGCTGGCAGGCGGAGGAAATTCTGGCGGCGCTGTGCGCGATTCTGCCGCTGAACGTTTGGATTTATGCGGGCGGGTTGAATAATTTAAGCGTGGTCGGCAAGAAATATATTTTGCAGGGCGGCACGCACAAGAATCTGGCGGTCGTAAAAACGCAGGTGGATTTCATCCGCTCGAAAGTTCCCGACGCCGACGTGGTGGTACATCCATATTCCGGCGAAGCAGGAGCGATTGGCGCGGCGCTGGTTTCATTGGATTGGTACAACGCCGGCGGACGCACGCAATTCCGCGGATTCGATGTGATCGCAGCAACTGAAATATACCAGCACAACTTCGACTGGACACGGTTTGCCACTGGTGCCCCGTCACATGCCAGCGCAGCTTCATTGATGTGGAGCTGCTGAATGGCGGCGGGCGTCCGTGGAGCAAAGTCCCGCTCGCTAAGGGCTGGGAGCGAGTGATCGTAAACAATTCCTGTCCGAAGGGACTTGTGGAAGACGTGAACGAAATGAAAGTGATCAAGGCCGAAATCGAGAAAACCAAGAATGCCTTTCCCAACATTGCAGACATGGTTCGCAAAGAAGCCTTCCGTCGCGCCACCGCGTAAAAACCGCTCGGAAATTCGAGTTGGAATTCCGCGAGTGCTGAACGTGTGGAGCACGCATCAATTCTGGGTGGGATTTCTGCGCGATTTGGGAATCGAGCACGAAAATATCGTCTTCAGTTCCGATACGAGCGAGGAACAGGGGCGCGATTTCGGTAAAGGACGCGGCACGGTGGACTGCTGCTATCCCGTGAAGAGCATCAGCGGGCATTACGGCGAACTTGTTTTCGGCCAGAAGAAGAAAATCAATATTCTACTGAGCCCCATGATTTACTCGATGCCTTCCGTGCTGCGCGGGCATGTGCTGGACACGCTGACCTGCACGCGCGTGATGGCCGGGCCGGACAACATCAAAGCCGGATTCCTGAAGGAGCGCGACATCTTCGCCGAAAACGGCATCATGCGTACACTGCGCCGTTTGTGAGTCTGGGCGATCGGACTGCAGTCGCTCCAGCAACTTTACGGATCATCTGAAGGATGTCTTAGATTTGTCGATGGAGGAAACTGAACGCGCCGTGAAGGCCGGCTATCACGCGCTGGACACGATGAACGATAAATCTGCGGAAGCAAAGCCGCGAAGTTCTGTCATGGTGCGCGAAGGAGAACAAACCGTGCATATTTGTGGTGGCGCGGCCGTATCACATGGACCCGGGAATCGGACACGAAATCGAAGGCGATTTGCAGGCGCAGGGCTTTCCCGTTTTGTGGATGCAATACTTCCCTACCGATCCGGATATTCTGAACTGGCTGTTTGAAGAAGATCTGCGCGAGAAACGGATTAAATCTCCGTTTCGATATTTCCGATGTGTGGACGTCCTCCGTACAGCAGCAACACAAATGAAATTATGTGGGGCGCGAAAGTTGCGGCGCGATGTCCGTGGACGACGTGCGTGCTGCGGCTTTCCAGCTACGAATGCGGCATGGATCAGCCGACGTACACGCCGACGCAGCGAATTGTGGAAGCGACCGGTACGCTGTTCTTCAAGTTTGGAGATTTAGATTCCACGAAGCCCGCTGGTAGCGTAAAAATCCGCGTGGAGACGATCACGCATTACATGTCGAAATACTCGACTGACATTATTGCGCGGAAGAAAGCTCTGCTCTCTCCGAATTGTCCGCTGCTGTGAACAAGAAATAGTAAATTCCCAAGATGACGAGGGTACTTTAGGGGACGAACGCCCCCAGGCCGGAGCCTGGGGGCTCGTTGGAGTATCTGAGTTGCCTCCATTCTGAAAATCGCAAACACACAATAGCGGCATTGAGGCTGCGCTCTTTGCCCTACCTGGTGGAACCCCGCTTGTGGCGGCGATACGGCTCTATCGAAACCAAATGCTGGACATGGATAAGGAACTGATTTTCGAAGAGGTCTCAGCGTCTGAATTCTAGCGGATGGTTGCGCAACTTGCTGCATCAATAGACTCGCCGCACACGCCACGAAATCAAAACTGCGCAACAAAGATTCTTTCCTGGAGTAAATCGCAGTATCATGCCGCTCATGTGGAAACGAATCGCGATAATTGCAGTCCTCTGCGCGTCGTCGCTTATGCGCAGAATTTTACGGACGTGAAGCCGAGTCCGCAACAAACTGCGTGGCAGGATTTGGAAATCGGCGTGCTCATTCACTTCGGTCCGAATACGTTTATGAATCGCGAATGGGGAGACGGCACAGCGGATCCGAAAGTTTTTAATCCGACGCAATTCGATCCGGATCAGTGGATGCGCGCGGCAAAATCAGCGGGCGCAAATTATCTGGTGATGGTCGCAAAACATCATGACGGATTTTGTTTGTGGCCGAGCGGGCAGACGGACTACGGAGTGAAGTCGAGTCCGTGGCGCGGCGGGCACGGTGACGCGGTGCGCGACGTGACGACCGCAGCGACAGAAAAACGGTTTGAAAGTTGGCCTGTATCTTTCGCCGTGGGATCGGCACGAGCCATTTTATAAAGATACGAAGAAGTATGACGATTTTTATGTCGCACAACTGGTGGAGCTGGCGACGCATTACGGTGACATCACGGAATTCTGGCTGGACGGCGCTGGCAGCGAAGGACACGTTTACGATTTCGACCGCTACGTTTCGCAGTTGCGCATTTATCAACCGAACGCGCTGGTATTCGCCGATGCGGCGCTTCTGAAGTATGGCGATATTCGCTGGGCGGGAAATGAAAGCGGCTTCGCCAACGAAGAAAATTGGAACGTGCTCGACCTGCACGGATATTTGCGTTATCGCCCGGCGGAAGCGGACACGCCGCTGCGGAAGGATCACTGGTTCTGGCATCCGAATGATGAAAAAAGCTTGAAGAGCGTCGGCGAAATCTTGGACACGTATGAGAAGACTGTCGGCCGCGGCGCACAATTGATGATCGGAGTCGCTCCGGATGAACGCGGACTTGTGCCGGCCGCTGACGTGCAACGGCTCGGCGAATTTGGCGCAGCGGTTCGTTCTATTTACGGCGAGAATAAAAACTTGGCGCGGCGCGCGAAAGTTGCTGCGTCGTATGCGGCCGTGGTTGACGGTGATGAGGACACATTCTGGACCGCGCCGGCCGACGCACGTTCTGCGACGATCGAACTTTCATTCGACGCACCGGTAACAATCGATCGCGCGATGACCATGGAATGGCTCGGCGACGGCCAGCAGATTGAACAATATTCGATTGAAGCATTCACCGGCGGAAAATGGACGACGCTGCATAGCGGCAAGTCCGTCGGACATAAGAAAATTGATAAATTCGCGCGGACGACGGCGACACGCGTGCGCCTGGTGATTATTTCGTCCGCATCGGCACCACGGATTCGCGAATTTCAATTGTTTGACGGAGCGGCGGCGGAAGCTGCGGCGCTGAAGCTGCAGTAATTTATTTTTTCTGACGGAACTCGATTTGCACGAATGTAATTCATTCCCGCGGCGGCAAAACTTTATGGATTTTTGTGAGAATTTTTCTGTTACTTCCGTTCGATTCGTGTTATCTCTATGCTAGTGATTAGCAAAATTTATTTACACAGACCGCAAACTCACATCTCAGTGCACAAGTTTCTTCGCTTGCTGAGCTATACGGCAAGCTACTTCTAGCCGGACTCACCCCTGCAACAGAAGTGTTTCAGCACGGGTGTATTTTCAAACGTCCGAAGGAGGAACGATGATGAAAGTTAAGACAAAGCACGAAGCGAATGGCCCGGTTAGCAATTATATTAAGCACCACTATCGCCACTTCAATTCCGCAGTGGTGATTGACGCCGCGGATGCCTACGTGAATCACTTGAACGGCGGCGGAAAAATGTTTGTGACGCTGGGCGGCGCAATGAGCACCGCCGAGCTGGGACTTTCTCTCGCGGAAATGATCCGCCAGGACAAAGTACACGCCATCTGCTGCACCGGCGCGAATCTGGAAGAGGACGTCTACAATCTTGTGGCGCACAATCACTACAAGCGGATTCCGAACTACCGCCATCTGACGCCGGATCAAGAGGTCGAACTTCTCAATCAGCACCTGAACCGCGTTACCGACACGTGTATTCCTGAAGAGGAAGCGATGCGGCGCATCGAGCGCCTGGTGGTGGAGGATTGGTACGCGGCGGACAAGAGCGGCCAGGCATTTTTCCCGCATCAATTTTTCTACCGGCTGTTGCTTTCAGGAAAATTAAAAGAGCATTACGAAATCGATCCGAAAGACAGTTGGATGATGGCCGCAGCGGAAAAAAATCTGCCCATGTTCGTGCCAGGCTGGGAGGATTCAACGCTCGGAAATATGTTCGCCGCGCAAGTGATCGGCGGCAAGGTAAAAAATGTGCACACCGTTCGCGTAGGAATTGAATACATGATGGAGCTGGCGCGGTGGTATACGGAAACCGCAGGCAAGACTCCGCTCGGATTTTTCCAGATTGCCGGCGGCATCGCCGGCGATTTCCCAATTTGCGTGGTGCCAATGCTTCATCAGGATCTGCGCCGCGAGCACGTTCCTCTGTGGGGATATTTTTGCCAGATCAGCGATTCCACCACCAGCTACGGTTCCTATTCCGGCGCGGTGCCAAACGAAAAAATCACGTGGGGAAAACTTGGCGTGGATACACCACGATTTGTGATTGAATCCGACGCCACAATCGTCGCGCCGCTCATCTTCGCCTACGTACTCGGCTGGTAGTAATTCCCGAACGCAAGCTCCGTAAATAAAACAGGGGTGGCCCGAAAGCCACCCCTGAGTAAGCGCCGCGCCCCGATCCGACCGCGCGCTGAGTTAGAAGTTAATCCGTCCGACGAGTTGAAGCACGCGACCGCCCGGATCCTGAGTTGAGTTGAAGTCGCTGTAATCGCCGACGATGTTTCCGAATTGCGGCGTTTGCAAGCTGATGGAACACGGACTTGCGCTCACGCCGCAAGCGTAATAGAAATTCGGATTGTTGAACACGTTCAAGGCTTCCAAACGCATTTCAAAGTTCACACGTTCGGTAATCTTCGTGATCTTCGTCAAGCTAACGTCCGCCTTGAAAAAGTGAGGGCCCCAAACGTATACCTTACTGCACAACTGACCTGGCGTGCTGCAAGGCGCAAAGAACGACGAGTTCGGTTCGGAAAGAGTTGGGTCCAACAATTTTGCCGGGAAGTACAGAACCGCCCCGGGAAGTTCCGTGGTGCTCACTTTCAGTGAACTCTGAATTTGATCGGGCGTAATTCCAGTCAGCGTGACACCGGATTCATTCTGGTTGAATGTGCCGCCGATACCGCCCGTAATCAGAATTGGGGTGCCGGACTGCAATCGCGTGACCGTGCCGATCTGCCATCCGCCAACCACCTTGTTGAGAGCCGCGCCGGAGTTGAGCCACTTCCTGCCGTTACCAAATGGCAAGTCGTAGATCAATTGGCCTTTGAGGTTGTTGCGAATGTCAAACGGTGACGGACCTTTGTCGTATCCCAAATTTCGCAGAGTTGTGAACTGGTTGAATTGGATCGTCGCGTTCCCGCTGGTTCCCGCCTGATAATTCGTAAGGGCTTTGGCAAACGTATAGCTGGCATCAAATTGCAGCCCGTGCGAAGGCCGGCGGCGGAAATCGACGACCAGCGCGTTATAGGTAGATTGCGCCGCATTGGCAAGTATGAAGGCGCCCGCTCCCAATTGAGATGCATTCGGATTGGCCACAAAGAAGTTCTGCGGGAATCCAGCTGCAATCAGGTTCGGGAACAGAAAGTTTGAACCTTGAATGATTGCGGCGAAATTGCCCGGCTGACCCTGGGTAATTTGGTTAACCAGGGTCGAATTCGCAAAGAGCGGACTTCCCTGTCCACCGGTCGTCGCGCCAGTGAGCGCGCCAGTCATGATCGGCAAATTCACCTGGCCCGGCAATCCCAGATTGGCGAAGTCCGGCACCGGAGCCGTGGCCGCCCCGGGGAGTAGCCCGGCTGTCTTTTCCGCTCCCAGACACGCGGCTGGATTGTTGTTGCAGATGTTCAGGTTAGACGTCGCCTGGTTGAATTCGCTGAGGAATCCATTTTCAAAAATGTTCACTTCGTTGATGTTGTATTGATCCCACAGACCCGTCGAGTGGTTCGCTTGATAACGAATTTCCACTACGTTGTTCGCGGACAATTCGCGTTGAATTCCAGCAGACCAAGATTGAACCATAGGTGGCTTAAGGTTCGGAGAATAGGCATTCAAGCTAAGGCCGACATTGGGCTGGAACTGGAACTGGTTCACGAATGAACTGGGGCTTTGTCCAACGTCGGCGAGAGTTGTGGCGCTTCCGAGAAGCACGGAGCCCGCTGGGAACGTACCGTTTGTAAGACTCGCCGAAGGCCCGGAGTTGCTGAACTGGCTGCCGAAGTACCCCGGATTTCCACCAGCGATCGAAGAGAACGTTGCGAGACCCTCTCGGCTATATGCGATGTTGTACCCGGCGCGGAATACTGTTTTTCCCGCTCCGCCAATCAGATGCTTAATTCCCCAAATATCTGTGTGGGGCTGCCACGCGATACCGACCGTCGGTGCGAACGCGCGATAATAGTTGTTGTACCAGCTCTTGCCTTTGTCATTGACCAACGTCTGGTTATCCGATCCGGTCAGTACGCCGGGCTGGAAGAGGTTGCCATATCCGGAAATACCGAAAAGATTGTCCGCTCCGCCCGTCAACGCACCCGCTACCTGGAAATATTCGTTCTCGGTGTCGTAGGGAACGCCCGAGAATTCCCAGCGGAGTCCGTAATTAAAGGTCAGATTCGGCCTCACGCGCCAGCTATCCGCGCCGTAGAAACCCAGCTCATTTTGCCGCCATCGGTCGGTCTGCGGAGCACCAGTCTGGAATCCACCTGTGCTTGGATCGAAGAAGACGCTCGCGTTGTACGATTCGACGCGGCCGGTGAGCGAGGCGTAAATCCCCTCCGCGTTCGCGAATTGCGTCGTATCAATATTCGGTATCGAGCCACCCGCCGCGCAGGAAGCCACGGTAACGCAACTTCCCGGGCCGCCACTGAACACGGCCGCGCCGTTGGTTCCCGCATTGCCGATGTTTGCAATCGGATCGTTTGTATTGTCGATTCCAAATCCTACGCTCGCGTTGGTGCCAAAGAAATCGTTGTAATAAAGCAAAGTCCCATTCACACCAAACGAAAGATTATGGGCTCCCTTGGTCCACACGAAGTTGTCCGAGAACTGGCCGAAGGCTGAATTGCGTCCTTGCACGCCACCCAGGCCATGGAAGATAGTGCTGACGCCCGTGATACCAAACGTGTAAGCTTCCGACCCCAGGTTCGTTCCGATGGTCGGGAAAGTATTGGAATTTATTCCCAATCCGAAATCTACCGGAGCGGAATTGATTCCAGCGCGGAATTCATTGCTCATACTCGCGTTTAAAGTCCAGCGCCACGCCCAAACGAACAAGTTCCTGTTGGATCCCTGCGATCCAGCCTCGGTGTTGAAGGGAGCCACAGGGAATGTCGCGTCCCCGTTATTCAGTACGTCTGGAGTCGAGAGTACGTGGGAATAGTGGTAATCGAATTCAAAAGAATGCTTCTTGGTCGGCGTGTAGTCCAGACGTATATCCGGCAAATACGAAGTGTTTGAACCCTTACTATTAAAGTTGATCTGTTGCTGAAAAAGAGACGGCTGCGTCGGTGAGATCGTTACACCCGGTGCTGTCGCCGCGGACTCAACCGGATTCAACACGCCGCTAATCACCGAGGGGATCTGAGTTGGAAAACCACCCGCCGCGGCAAGCGTAAATAAGTTCACAGTGCATTCGGGACTTGCCGCATTCCCGTTGCAGGTCACCCAGGGCATGGAACCTGGCCCGGAGCCCGAAGGAAGCGTGGGCAGCGTCGGTACCTCCTGCCCAGCTGAGTTCACCACCACTGGGATATAGCTGAAGCTCCCGCTGGCAGCTGCCGGCGTCAAAATAGTCTTTTGGCGTGGCAGAGAGAGCGGCAAATCAATCGTGTCCAAGTCGATAAAAAAGAAAAGCTTATTCTTCAGAACCGGTCCGCCAACCTTAAATCCGTAATCGTTTAACTGTAACGTTTGCCGGGGCTGGCTTGTCAGATTATTGAAAAACGAATTGGCGTCAAAGTCTGTGTTTCGGTTGTACTCCCACACTCCGCCATGGAAAGCGTTGCCGCCCTTGTTGCTGACGTAATTCATCTGTACGGCGCCTTCGCCGGACTTGTCCGGGCTATTCGCCGCTGTCGTGATACCGAACTCTTGAACGTCATCTACGCGCGGATCCTGAATCGCGAAAAATCCGTCGGCTGATTTCAGCACATTGCACTGGACGTTGATGCCGTCAAAAGTAATGTTGATAGCGCCGGACGGCAAGCCTTCAAACGTAGTATTACGCGACCCTCCCGAGGTCTCAGCCGTGGGGTCCAGAACGCCAAGCAGAATGGTGCTACGCGAATTTAATGGCAATTGCGTAATCGCCCTGCCGGTGATCGTCGAACTGACCGCTGCGCTTTGCGTTTCGACCAGTTGCTCGCCACCCGCGTCAATTTCAACGGTGACGGTGGCCTCGCCAAGCTCGAGCTGAGCCGGTAGCTCGTAAGTTTTTCCGACGGTGATCGTTATGTTTGCAAATAAAGCCGTCTTGAAACCAGTTTTCTCAATCGACACTTTGTAGTTGCCGGGAGCCAAATTCGCCAGCGTGAAGTGGCCGCCTTCGCCGGATTGCGCTGTGGCTTTCACGCCCCCGGTCATGTCGCTAACTGTGATTTTAGCGCCGAGAACTACAGCGCCCTGAGGATCGGTTATGGAACCCACGAGTGAACCGGTCGGAAGTTCTTGCGAGTATGCCAAACCGGAAAAAACGAGAGACAGGACAAGTACAGCCAGCAAACCAAAGAGTCGCCGCATCTTTAGGCCTCCGCAGTTGGATTATGATTTTTGGAACTATTAATTTCTCCGCCAAAACACCATTAGCGAAAATTCAAAAATTAAGATTTCTTCCCTAGGAAAAAACTGAAGCGCCGGACGAAAAATCCGCCGCTTCCCCCAGCGTAAATTACTAGCAAATCAAGAACCACGTCAGGGGTCGACACTAAAATGCGGTTTCTGAGCCAGAAGAAGTTGGCTATCGCTAATTGTGAGAATAACTTAGAGGGAAGTTAGTTGGTCGTCGGTCGGAAAATCGCGCGGCGGAGTGATCCGCATTACCATAGATAACTAATTTATAAAATACGAAAATCAGATTTACCTGCCGATTTACCCCGCTATTTACTGCGTTTTACCTGAAAATGGCCGCCCTCTATGGCCGGCCTCGTCGCAGTTACCTCATCAATCTTCGGGAATATTTACTAATGTCAAATAACATCCGCACTGCGTAAACAAAATAATATTTTTCATTCATTTCCGGCAACTGCGGCGTTCTGGGAAGCATACGAAGTTCGTCGTAGTGTCTCTGCTGCCGGCGAGCGGCAGAGACAAAAAACGGGGGTGGCTCGCAAGAGCCACCCCCGTTTTCAATTGCTACCGACCGCGTAAAAGCGGGTTAGAAGTTAATACGTCCGACCAACTGAATGATGCGGCCGCCCGGATCCTGAGTCGTGTTGAAGTCCGAATAGTCACCGGCAATCTTCCCAATTTGTTGCGATTGCAGGCTTATGCTGCACGGCGTTGTGCTGACGCCGCACGCATAATAGAAATTCGCATGGTTGAATGCGTTCAAGGCTTCCATGCGGATTTCCGCGTTCACCCGTTCGGTGATCTTCGTGGTCTTCACGATGCTCAGGTTTACGTCAAAGAACTGCGGCCCGTACACGAACAGCTTCTGGCACAATTGGCCCGCTGTCGTGCACGGCGCGATCACGGACGTGTTGATTTTGGTCAGTCCGGCGTTCAGCAGGCTCGACGGGAAATACATGACCGTGCCGGCTTGCTCGGTCTTGTTTACTCCCAACATGCTCTGCAATTGGTTGACGGTTATTCCATTCAGCACAACGCCAGGATCGCTCCCGTTGAATGTGCCGCCCAATCCGCTCTGAATGTTGATTGGAGGACCGGTCTGCCAACGGACAATCGAGTCAATTTCCCATCCGCCGACCAGCCGGTTCATCATTCCGCTTCCGGAATTCAACCATTTCCGGCCCGATCCAAAGGGCAGATTGTAGAGTGCCTGTCCTTTGATGGCGTTCCGGATATCAAAGGGCGCCGGACCTTTGTCATAGTTCAGGTTACGGAGCGTTGTGAACTGTTGGAAGTTGAGTGAACTATTCGCATTGTAGTTCGTTAGCGCCTTCGCATATACATAGCTGACATCAAATTGCAGCCCGTGCGAAGGCCGGCGGCGGAAATCTAACTGCAGTGAGTTGTAGGTAGATTGCGCCGCATTGGCGATCACGAATGCACCGCCGAGGGTTGCCGTGGGATTCGCTACGAAGTAGTTCGGCGCGAATCCCGCGTTGACGATATTTTCGTAACGAGTAAGTGTTCCGGAGAAAATGGAAGCCACATCACCCGCCAACCCTTGTTCGATCAAAGGAACATAGGTCGAACTGGTGAAATGGGAGTCGAACTGCGTACCAGTCGTTGAACCTGTATACGCCGCGGTGAACACCGGTATTGCAACCTGGCCGGGAAGACCCAGATTGCCAAAATCAGCAATCGGAGCCGTTGCTGTTGCCGCAACCACGCCATGCGCCTTTTCAACCGCAAGGCAGCCCGCCGGATCGACGGTCGTGCAAATATTCAAGTTGCTGGCCGCGTTGTTGAATTGCGTCAGGAATCCGTTCTCGAAGATATTCACTTCGTTGATGTTGAATTGATCCCACAAGCCAGAGCCATGGTTCGCGACGTATCGGATCTCAACAACGTTGTTCGTGGACAGCTCGCGTTGTATGCCAGCAGACCACGATTGGATCATTGGAGGTTTAATGTTGGGATCAAACACGTTGATCGAAGTCCCGTCCGAAATGCCGAGCGGGAACGATTGAGAGAATGCACTCGGCGTCTGCAGCACGTTGTTGAGTGTAGTGCCACTGCCCAGAATCACCGACCCCGCCACGAAGAATCCCTGCGTGGGGTCATTCACGATGTTAGAGTTGGTAGTCTGTCCCCCGAAATAACCGGGGTTACTGCCTGCGAGTGAGGAAAAGCCTTCGAGACCTTCGCGGCTGTAAGCGACGTTGTAGCCCGCGCGAAAAACCGTCTTCCCTGCAGATCCAAGCAACTGATGGAGTCCGGCGCGATCCGTATGCGGTTCCCAAGCAATACCAACCGTCGGCGCAAACGCGCCCTTATACATGTTGTACCAGCTGTACCCTTTGTCGTTGACGTATTCCGTGTTTGGATCGCCAGCGAGAACTCCGGGCTTAAAGAGGTTGCCCGGTCCCGAAATACCGAATAGCGCACCTGCGCCGCCAGCGATCGTCGAATATTCATTTAGACTGTCACTCGGTGCTCCCGCCAGTTCCCACCGCAAACCGTAACTAAACGTCACGTTGGGCTTCACGCGCCAGGTATCACCGAAATAAAGTCCCGCTTCACTCTGCCGCCACTTGTCCGTCGCCGGAGCGCCGGTCAAGAAACCGCCAGTCTTCGGGCTGAAATACACGTTAGCGTTGAAGCTCTGAACGCGCCCCGTAAGTGAGGCATAGAGGGCTTCCGCGTTAAGGAAGTCGCTATCGCCGATATTCGGTAAGGTGCCGTTCGACGCGCAGGACGCGTCCACGCAGCTTCCCGGTCCGCCGCTAAATACCGGCTGGCCGTTGGTTCCCGCCGTACCGACGTTGGCGATTGGGTCGTTGTTATTGTCAACGCCGAAACCGAGAGTTCCGCTGGATTCAAAGAAGTCGTTGTACCAGATTGAAGTGGCTGAAACACCAAACGTTAACGCGTGCTTGCCCTTCGTCCAGCCAAAGTTATCGGTGATCTGGCCAAGCGCGGTGTTCCGCCCCTGGTTATCACCGAATCCGTTAAATAACGAACTCACGCCAAATACTCCGTACGTATAAGGCTGTGAGCCCAAGTTTGAATTGATCGTTGGGAATTGTGACAGCTGGATTCCCACGCCAAAATTGATCGGGGAAACCTGAGCGCCGACGCGCAATTCGTTGCTGGCGTTTGAACCGATCGTCGCGCGCCAGGCCACTACGAACAAATTGCGGTTGGATATCTGGGAACCCTGATTGGACGTGAATGGAGCCACTGGAAATGCCGAATCCATTCCGTTCAAAATGTCAGGGCTGGACGTGTAGTGCGAGTAATGGTAGTCCAACTCGAGAGAGTTCCTCTTGTTGATTTGGTAGTCGAGGCGAGCGTCAGGATAGCGCCGCGTCTGCGTCCCTTTGTTATTAAAGTTGATTGTTTCCTGGTACAGCGAAGGCGCGGTCGGGGAGATCGTAACGCCCGGCGCCGTCGCGCTGCCCTCGGCCGCATTCAGCAACGGAGAGATTACGGGGTTGATTGTGCTTGTGTAACCGCCAGCCGCCGCCATCGCGAGCAAATTGACCGTGCACATCGGATTTGAGGTGCTGCCGTTGCACGTCACCCAGGAAGGTAGTCCAGCTGTATATGGCAGTTGCGGCGTCGATCCATCTGCACCTACCGGGATGTAGGTGTACTTACCGGATGCCGCTAAAGGAGTCAGAATACTGGGCGTCCTGGTGATGGATGCCGGCTCGTCCAAGTTATCGATATCCACAAAGAAGAACAGTTTGTCTCTAATGATGCGCCCGCCAACCTTGGCTCCGAAGTCATTCAGTTGCAGGACTTGCCGGGGAGTGCCGCTCAGATTGTTAAAGTATGTATTGGAATCGAAATCGGTGTTGCGGTTGTATTCCCAAGCGCCGCCATGAAAAGCGTTGCCGCCTTTCTTGCTGACGTAATTCATCTGCACGGCGCCCTCGCCGGATTTATCCGGGCTATTCACCGCCGTCGTGATGGCGAATTCTTCTACGTCATCAATTCGCGGATCGTTGATGGCAAAAAATCCGTCGCTGGATTTCAGCAGGTTGCACTGAACGTTGATTCCGTCGAAAGTGATATTGATCGCGCCTTTCGGAAGTCCTTCAAACGAGGAATTGCGCGAGCCGCCTTCTGTTTCCGCTCCGGGGTCCAGAACGCCCAAAAGCACGGCGCTGCGAGAGTTAAACGGAAGGTTGGTGATCGACTTTCCGCTAACGGTATTGGTGACCGTCGCGCTCTGCGTTTCCATCAATTGCTCGCCGCCGCCTTCTACTTGGACGGTAATCGTTTTCTCTCCGACTTCGAGCTTGGCCGGCAAGCTATACGTCTTACCCAGTGTGATGGTGATGTTTGTGAATACTCCGGTCTTGAAGTTGTTCATCTCAACCGTAACTTTGTAGACCGAAGGCGAAAGGTTCCCAACCGTGAACTCACCGCTTGGCCCGGATTTTGTGGTAACCGAGGTGCCAGACGTCATATCTGTGACGGTAATCGCGGCGCCGACAATTGCCCCGCCCTGACTATCCGTTACAGTACCCACCAAACTACCTGTGGGATTTTCCTGTGAGAATGCGATGCCTGCACAAAGGAAACATATCAACGCAAAACAAAGCGTGCCAAATATCAATCGCCTCATCCTGAGCCACCCCCCTTAGGTTTATGAACCCTCACGCAAGAATCACGTCGCCGACGCACACCCGCCGTCGACACAATTCCAGTTATGTTTTTTAGGAGTGTAAAACTGAGGCGCCGATGCAGGGATCCTAGGGCCCTGCCCCCATCAATTATCCCGCAAGCGGTATACCATACTTTATTGATAAATTTACATTCGGAAATTCTGTATATAATTTGGCGTTTTGTCCAGCTAACCGAATGAGTTACGAGCCATTTCAGTCAGCCAGTTCGCAACGACACCGGCCCTAAACTTTTCCATAAACAATATAAAATATGGCTTTCTGAATCTCCGCTCAATTTTTCTACACATCTTTGCGGCGAAAAATACAGTGTTTCCTGTAGCGGCGCCAAACGCACTGTCTCAATTTTTTTTCTCAAGGACGCCGACTCATGCGAGAATGGAACCTGATGGTGAATGTATGCGTCTACTTACATGTCGGCTATGTGTGTGTGCCAGCAGGCACGCCACCCGCATCCAATGAACGCCAATTATATGAATTAGAGTGAATGTTGCATTTCGAGGATGAGGATTTGTAATTAATCGCCAGCTTCTGCGCTGCAAATCCAGATGGAATTTGAGATAGCGAATGTGGATAGTTCGGCTCGCCCTTAACAGGCCTTATACTTTTATTGTCTTCGCGCTGGTCATTATTTTGATCAGCCCGCTGGTGATTACCCGAACGCCCACGGATATCTTCCCCGAAATCAATATTCCCGTGGTCAGTATTGTGTGGAACTATTCCGGCCTTTCCGCGACGGACATGGAAGCGCGCATTGTTTCCGGTTACGAGCGCTCTCTCACCACCACTGTAGACAACATCGAACACGTGGAATCGCAGACCGAAGAAGGCCGTTCCATCATTAAAGTTTATTTCCAGCCGGCCGCGAAAATCGCCACCGCGATTGCTCAGATCACCGCTATTTCGCAGACCGCCATTCGCTCCATGCCGCCGGGAACCAACCCTCCGCTGGTGATTACTTATTCAGCTTCGACTGTGCCGATCATGCAGCTCGGATTAAGAGGCGATGGCCTTTCCGAACAGGAATTGAACGACCTCGCCGTAAATTTTGTCCGTAACAGGCTCGCCTCAATTCCCGGCGCAGCCACTCCGTATCCGTATGGCGGAAAGCAGCGGCTCGTTGCGGTAAACGTGGATATTCCCGCGCTGCAATCGAAAGGTCTGTCCCCCGTCGACGTAATTAACGCGGTCTCTTTGCAGAACCTGATCCTGCCGTCTGGAACCGTAAAGCTCGGTGCCATCGAATATCCGGTTGAAATGAATGGCAGCACCAACACAATTGCGGAGCTAAATAATCTTCCCATCAAAACGGTAAACGGCGCGACTGTCTACGTTCGCGATGTGGCTTACGTCAGCGACGGATTTTCTCCACAGACCAACATCGTTCGCATGGACGGGCAGCGCGGAGTTCTGTTGAGTGTGTTCAAGACGGGCGGCTCTTCCACGCTCGATATCGTCGCTCAGTTGCATTCGCTGCTTCCCCGTATCATGCCGACGCTTCCTCCGGCGCTGCGCATCACGCAAATGTTTGACCAGTCCGTTTTCGTGCGCGCCGCCGTGCAGGGCGTGGTCCGCGAAGCACTTATCGCCGCTTGCCTAACCGCTCTGATGATTCTTCTTTTCCTCGGAAACTGGCGCAGCACGCTGATCATCGCCATCTCAATTCCCCTTTCAATTCTCGTTTCGATTTGCGTGCTCAGCGCTCTTGGCGAAACCATCAACATCATGACGCTCGGCGGATTGGCACTGGCCGTCGGAATTCTGGTGGACGACGCCACAGTTGAAATTGAAAACATCAATCGCAATCTGGCGCAGGGCAAAGAAACTGTGCGCGCCATTCTGGATGGAGCGCAGCAAATCGCCGTCCCCGCCTTCGTTTCCACCATCTGCATCTGCATCGTGTTCGTCCCAATGTTTTTTCTTACCGGAGTTGCGAAATTTCTTTTCGTGCCATTGGCCGAAGCGGTCGTCTTCGCCATGCTAGCTTCCTATCTGCTTTCGCGAACGCTTGTTCCCACTATGGCGATGTATCTTCTTCGCGGACATCACGGCGAGGAACGCGCCACCGGACGCGATCCCTTCTCCGCAATTCAGCGCGGATTCGTCGACGGCTTCGAGCGCATGCGCGAAGGCTACCGCAACGCGCTTTCTTTCTGCCTCGATCACGCTTGGACATTTATCATCATGTTCCTGCTGCTCTGCTTTGCTTCAACTCCCATCGTGCTCGTGCTCGGCCAGGATTTTTTCCCCGGCGTCGACGCCGGCCTGATCCGTTTACATATGCGTGGCCGAGTCGGCGAGCGAATTGAAGAAACCGCGCGAGAGTGCGATCAGGTCGATAACTTAATTCGCAGCGTGATCCCGCCGGAAGATTTGGGCAATGTTTTGGACAACGTCGGCCTTCCTTACAGCAGCCTGAATATGTCCTACAGCAATTCCGGAACGATTGGCACATCCGACGCGGAAATTCTTGTCTCGCTTAAAGAGGATCACAAGAAGCCGACCGCCGAATATATTACTGAGCTGCGCACCAAGCTCACACAATCGTTCCCCGGCACACAATTCTTTTTTCAGCCTGCGGATATCGTCAGTCAGATTTTGAACTTCGGCGTGCCCGCGCCGATTGACGTGGAGATCACCGGCCGCAGCATGCAAGAGAATTATGTTCTGGCGCAAAAGATCGCCAACAAAATTTCGCTCGTCCCCGGAACTGTGGACGTACACGTCCATCAAATGTTCGAGCAGCCCTTATTGCACCTCGATGTGAATCGCGCCCGCGCTCAATCCGTTGGCCTCAGCCAGAATGACGTAGCGCAGAGCTTGCTGGTCACGCTGGCCAGCAGCTTCCAGACCAACCCATCCTTCTGGGCGAATCCGCAAAACGGCGTGAATTATTCGGTTGCCGTGCAGGTGCCGCAGTATCACGTGGACTCGATGCAATCCCTCGAAGATATTCCCGTCAATTCCGCCAGCGCGTCGCAGCCGCAAGTCCTCGGCAATTTGGCGGATTTTAAATTAATGGCTAAGCCCGCCGAGCTTTCCGACTACGACGCCCAACCGATGATCAATATTTATTCGTCGGTGCAAGGGCGCGATTTAGGCGGCGTCGCCACTGACGTTCGTAAAGTCATTGAAGAGTTCCGCTCGCAGTTGCCTCGCGGAAGTGACATCGACCTTCGCGGCCAGGTTGAAACCATGACTTCCTCTTTCCGGGGATTGGCCGCCGGAGTTCTCGTCGCAATCTTGCTGGTATATTTGCTGATCGTCGTGAATTTTCAATCGTGGCTCGATCCCTTCATTATTATTACCGCGCTGCCCGCCGCTCTTGCTGGAATTTTGTGGATGCTGCTGATTACGCGCACCACGCTCAGCGTTCCTTCGCTCACCGGCACGATCATGTGTATGGGCGTGGCGACCGCCAATAGTATTTTGATGGTTTCATTTTCGCGCGAACGCCTGCGCGAAGGTTTCGATTCCACGCACGCGGCTCTCGAGGCAGGATTCATCCGCATCCGCCCCGTATTAATGACGGCAGCCGCCATGATGATCGGCATGGTTCCCATGGCCCTGGGATTGGGCGAAGGTGGCGAGCAGAACGCGCCGCTGGGCCGCGCGGTTATCGGCGGACTTCTTTTCGCCACGTTCGCAACTTTATTTTTTGTGCCGTGCGTTTTCAAAATTATTCACAGAAATTTTAAAATGGAAGTTCCCGTGCACGACGGAGACGGAAACCCTTCAACACCGCACCAGTGATTTCGAGGAACATTCAGGAGATAACTAAGTATGACCGCAAGCGCAACCGACCAACATTCAAGCCCGCCCGAAGGCGCCCACAAGGGCGGCCGCGGCAAAATGATTTTGATGTGGATCGTGCCGTTTGTTATTTTCGCGGCGCTCGCAATCTATAGTCTCGCGCAAAAGAAGAATAGCAATCGTGTGCTGGCCGAACAGACCACCGCAAGCGCCGTGCCCATCGTGGCCGTAATTCATGCCACGCCGCTCAACGCGGATTCCGGCCTGGTCTTGCCCGCTGCACTGCAGGCTTTCGTCGAAGCTCCCATCTACGCCCGCACAAATGGATATCTTAAAAAATGGTACAAGGATATTGGCAGCAACGTGAAGCAGGGCGAATTGCTCGCTGAAATTGATACGCCGGAAATCGATCAGCAACTTTCGCAAGCGCGCGCAGATCTCAGCACCGCCCAGGCCAATGTCGATTTGTCGAAGACAACCGCCGCGCGCTATCAGGATTTAATCAAAACTGATTCCGTTTCCAAACAGGAAGTAGACAACGCCGTCGGCGATTACTCCGCCAAAAAAGCGATGGCGCAATCCGCCGAAGCGAATGTAAAGCGTCTCGAGGATCTGGAGGCATTCAAACGTGTCTACGCGCCTTTCACCGGCGTAATCACCAAAAGGAATGTAGATCCCGGCATGCTCATCAACTCGGGAAACGGTGGCGCCGCGCAAGAACTTTTCGATTTGGCGCAGCTTGATCCCATCCGCGCATTCGTTGCCGTCCCCCAAACTTTCTCGTCTTCCGTTCGCACCGGCCAGCACGCCTGCATTGAGCTTGCGGAAATGCCCGGCGAGAAATTCTGCGGCCAGGTAGCTCGCACAGCAGATTCGATTGATCCCGCAACGCGAACCCTCCGCACCGAAGTGGACGTTCCCAATCCATCCGGCAAATTGTTCCCCGGCGCTTACGCCGAAGTTCATTTCGATGTGAAAACCACCGGCAATCTGCTTTCGTTGCCAGTTTCGTCGGTTCTCTTTCGCCCGACCGGAACCATGGTTGCCGTGGTTGGATCGGATAACAAAATTCAGTTGAAGCACATCGTCATCGGACGCGACTACGGCTCCACCGTCGAAGTTTTGCAGGGCCTCGATGCTTCCGATTCCGTCGTGGATAATCCGCCCGATTCCATGGAAGCGGGACAACAAGTGCACGTCGTCGCTCCTGCCAATTCTCAAAAGGCCAAATGAGCAAAGCGCGTCCCATTCCTGCGTTTCGCGCAGCAACTTCGACATGTGCCGCAGTGCTCTGCGCTGCGTTGTGGCTCGCTGGCTGTTCCGTCGGCCCCAACTACCATCGGCCAGACGCGCCCACTCCCGCCGCATGGAAAGCCGAAGGCCCGTGGCGTCCCGGCGATCCGCGCGATCAAATTCCTAAGGGCGAATGGTGGAAAATTTTCGGCGACGCCGATTTGAACGCGCTGGAATCGCAAGCGGTCAGCGCTAATTTCACCGTGCAAGCCAGCCTCGCGAAGCTCGATCAAGCCCGCGCGCTCGCTCGCATTTCAACCTCGGCTCTTTTTCCGCAAGCCAGTGTCGGCGGATTTGCGGGAGCCTCTCGCGTTTCCGGCAACCGTCCTCAGAACGTCGCTCCCTTCGCCGCGCTAACGCAGGGAAATTTTATAATTCCATTTTCCGTCAGTTGGGAACCGGATCTCTACGGCCGCATCCATCGCGGCATCGAAGCAGCTCAGGCTGCTTATCAAGCGTCGGGCGCGGACTTGGAAAATGTCCGCCTCGCGACTTCCTCCGAACTCGCCGGAGATTATTTTTCGCTTCGCGAAATTGACGCAGAAATCGGCGTGCTCAACGGAACGGTAGAATCTTTCGAGCGCGGCATGGAACTCGTTCAACAGCGCTTCAACGGCGGCGTCGCATCCGGATTAGACGTTGCGCAGGAACAAACTTTGCTTGACGCAACTCGCGCTCAGGCAATTCTGCTTCGCCAGCAGCGCGTGCAATTTGAAGACGCCATGGCCACGCTCACCGGACAGCCCGCTTCCAATTTCAAAGTCGCCGTGAAGCCCATGCCCGCCACACTCCCCGTAATTCCCGTCGGATTACCTTCCGATTTACTCGAGCGTCGTCCGGACGTCGCCGAAAACGAGCGCCTGATGGCCAGCGCCAACGAACAAATTGGTATCGCGCAATCCGCATATTATCCCGGCGTAAATCTCAGCGGCGGCGCGGGATTGAATAGCGTCAGTCTTACCAATCTAGCCACGCTGCCCAGTGCAGTTTGGGCGGTGGGCGCAACCATCAGCGAAACTCTTCTCACCGGCGGAGCGCGCCGCGCGCAAGTGGAATTCGCGCAAGCCGGGTACAAAATTACCATTGCGAATTATCGCGGCTCGGTGCTCACCGCGTTTCAGGAAGTGGAAGATAATCTCGCCGGGCTCGCGGTGCTCGATGAAACTTCCAAAGCGCAAGCAGCCGCGGTAGCCGACGCGCAAAAAGCTCTCGACATCGCCACCAATCGCTACAAGGGCGGACTCGTCAGCTACCTCGACGTCGTGACCGCGCAGCAAACTTTGCTTTCCAATCAACGCCTCGCCGTGCAACTCGAGGGCCAGCGCCTCACCGCATCCGTTCTGCTCGTCAAAGCTCTGGGCGGCGGATGGGATGCTTCAAGTCTTGCGGCGCTTCACGTGGATTATCCCGCCAAGCAAGCTCTCCAACCTTAATTGCTCTCGGCGATTCTGGACAATTTATCAGTGACTTTATGGCGTGCATGGCGTCTTAATTAGGGTACAGTGCTGCCTTCATCTTCGCAGCGGGGACGCCAATGGAAACTCTGCTACAAGATCTGCGTTTCGCCTTTCGAGCGCTCGCCAAAAATCCCGGATTTTCCGCGATTGCCATTCTCACTCTAGCTCTCGGCATCGGCGCGAATACCGCGCTCTTCAGCGTGGTGAACGCGGTGATGATGCGCCCACTGCCGGTTCAAGATGCGCAGCGGCTCGTCACTCTTACCAATCCGGGCGCGGCGGGAATGCAGAACGGTACCAGCGACGGGGAACGCAGCTTGGTGACCTACCAAGAGTTTGAAGGTTTGCGCGACGAGAATCAGATCTTCTCAAACATTCTAACCTTTTCAAGCACCAGCTATTCCGCCCCCGTCTCGCTCGGCTCTTCTTCTGATGCCACTCCCGCGAACGTCAGTATGGTCAGTGGTGGATATTTTCCAACGCTGGGCGTGGATCCCATGCTCGGCCACACATTCGGCGTTGAAGTGGACAAGGGACGCAACGCGCATCCCATTGCGATCGTAAGTTACGGTTATTGGGACCGAAAGTTAGCGCGCGATCCTTCCGCCGTCGGCCGCAAAATTCATATTCGCAATATGTTGTTTGAAGTTGGCGCTGTGATGCCTCCGGATTTCTTCGGTGTAGTGGTTGGCGATTCGCCCGACATTTGGATTCCGCTGATGATGCAGGACGCGATTTTTCCCTCTCACGATTTGCTTACGCAAAAGCCCGGCTCGATCACCAAGACAATGTTTCTCCACGTCGTCGGCCGCTTGAAGCCCGGCGTCACCCTCGCGCAGGCCAACACTTCCATCAACATCACTTTCAAACAAGTGCTCACCGAAGACGCTGCCTCCATTCCCGATAAAAAGGAGCGCGACGCGGTCACAAATTCCTATCTCGTTGTAAGAGACGGCAGCCGCGGACTTTCCCAGTTGCGTGGACAGTACGCGCAGCCGCTGGAAGTTCTGATGGGATTGGTCGGCCTCCTGCTTCTCCTCGCATGCGCCAACGTTGCGAATCTACTTCTCTCGCGTTCTTCTGCTCGCCAGCGCGAACTCGCTGTTCGCGTCGCTCTGGGCGCAGGCCGTGGACGTTTAATCCGACAGTTGCTTACAGAAAGTGTCCTGCTCGCATCACTGGGCGCGGTGGTCGGATTGTTGCTGGCAAAGTGGGGCGATACTTTGCTCCTGCGCATGGTTTCGTCCGGCCCCACAACCGTGCCGCTCGATGTTCATCTCGATCTTCGCGTGCTTGCATTTGCGATCGCGGCCACGCTCTTAACAGGAATTCTTTTCGGACTGGCGCCGGCCCTCCGCTCCACGCGCGTGGACTTGAACCAGGTTCTGCGCGGCGCTTCGCGATCCATTTCCGGCGGCGGAAGTGGCTCCGGCCGCATGCCGCTCGGCAAAGTGCTCGTCGCAGTGCAAGTGGCGATTTCACTTTTGTTGCTCGTATCCGCAGGGCTTTTCGTCCGCAGCCTCCAAAAATTAACCGCCATTCCGCTCGGCTATGACACCAGCCATCTGCTGATGTTCCGCATGATTCCAGCGACCAGCGGTTACAAGCCCGCCGCCACCGGCCCGCTTTTTCAGCAATTGCTCGCGAAATTTTCCACCGCGCCAGGCGTGAGCGGTGTGTCTCTCTCCGAAAACGGACTATTCTTCAATTCCGACTCCAATGACGAAATTTCGATCGTCGGCTTCACACCGAAGAATGGTCAAAAAATGGACGCAACATGGGATCAAGTCGGCCCCAATTATTTTGCGACGATAGGCATCCCCGTCCTGATGGGACGCGATGTGCAACCGCAGGATTCCACCGGTTCAAAAGTTTGTTGGCTCAATCAAACCATGGCCAAATATTATTTCGGAACGGAAAGTCCCATCGGTCGCCACATTCGCGATGAATATCCCGAAGACCGCCAGGACTTAGAAATTGTCGGCGTGGTGGCAGACGCAAAATACAATTCTCTTCGCGGGCAAACCGAACGCCGTTTCTACGCTCCCTTTTTCAATCCTGTAGAACTCTCCACGCAAGCTGCTTTTTTTGTGCGCTATACCGGCGAAAGCGCGTCCGTCGTTGCTTCTCTGCGCGAGCTTGAGCGCCAGACGGACTCCACGCTCGACCCGCTGGCGATTCATACCATCCCCGAACAAATTGACGCGCGCCTCGTGCGCGATCGACTCACCGCGCGCCTCTCTACTTTCTTCGGCTTGCTCGCGCTTCTTCTCGCCTGCATCGGACTTTACGGCGTGCTTTCCTACACAGTTTCACAACGCACCAGCGAACTCGGCATCCGCATGGCGCTCGGCGCGCAACGCGGAAATGTTCTGTGGCTGATTCTCCGCGAAGCTCTCACCGTAACAATCATCGGCGCCGCCGTAGGACTGGCAACCGCCCTGGCCGCCACAAAAGTTCTAGCCGGCATGCTCTTCGGATTAACCGCTCGCGATCCCATCACCCTAATCGGCGCCGCAATAATCCTTCTAGCCGTAGCAACTCTCGCCGCAACATTGCCCGCCTGGCGCGCCTCTCGCACCGACCCCATGACCGCTCTACGTTACGAGTGATTTCCCCGGGAACGCCAATCTCCTGATTGGCGTTTTAGACTCTATCGTCGGAAGGCTAAATTAAACTTCCTAAAACTAGTTCGTCGCGAAGAATTTCGCTCATCTCCGAAAAATCCGCTCAGTGTTTCCCCTTCACCTTCTTCTCGCCCGTCACAACCTTCTCCTTCTTCCCCGTAAATTCCCCGCTCGTCGCAATCTCGTTTAACACCAATTTCGCCGCCGCCTCATCGCACAAAAATATCCTCTTCCCATCCGGCAGTCTTACAAGCTGCGCCGGCAACGGAGGCTCCGCCGTCCCAGCCAACACGGTATAAAGAATTTCAGCCTTCTCCGCACCGCTCACCAGGAACATCGCGCGATGCGCCGCGTTCAGCACCGGCAGCGTCAACGTCATCCGCTTCGCTCCAAGCTTCGGCACTAGCGGAGTGCTCACCCACCGCGAAGTTTCTCTCGTTGCGCGCACCCCCGGAAATAGCGACGCCGTATGTCCTTCCGGTCCCAGCCCGAGAAAAATTAAATCGAAGCGCGGAAATCCGCGCGAATCCAGCGGCAATTTTTCGCGCAGCAAATCTTCATAGTCCTGCGCCGCGCGTCCGATATTCGGCTTCTCCGCTTCCATCCGATGTACATTCCCGCCGGGAATCGGCACGCGAATCAGCAATTCACGCCGCGCCATTCCGTAATTGCTTTCCTTACTCTCCGGAGGAACCGCGCGCTCGTCTCCCCAGAAAACTTCCACGCGTCCCCAGTCCACTTGACCGCGAAATTCCGGCGAAGCCAGCACTCCAAAAAGTGTTGCCGGAGTATGCCCCCCGCTCAGCGCCACATTAAATCGCCCGTTCTCGCCAATCGCCTGCCAGGCCCACTCGACAAAATATCGCGCCGCCGCCAGCGCCACGCCCTCCGCGTCTTTGCAAACAATTACTCCCGGCAGAATTTCCCGCGTCACCGGCCCAACCGACGCGCCCGCTTTCGTCACTTCACTTTTTTTCAAAGCATTCCTCCGTGCAAATCACGATGCAACCTGCACACCCAAGTTTTTCAATTCCGCCGAAAATTGCGCCACATTTTGGAAGTGAATTCCATTCATTCCAGCCGATCTGGCCGACGCGACATTCTCCGGCCGGTCGTCCGCAAAAATACATTCATCCGACGCGCGCTGCGTCACGTTCAACGCCATCCGAAATATCCGCACGTCCGGCTTTTGAATCCCCACATAACAAGAACTGAAAAACGCCGTAAAAATTTCGTGCAATCCAAACGTCCTAATCCGATACGCGTTTATTTCCGCGCTCTCATTGCTAATCACCGCCATCAAATATCGTCCCGACCGCGCTATCCCCCGCACAAATTCCAATGACTCAGCCAGCGGCTTTGACTGCGCGTACATAAAATCCTCAAACTCTTTCGGCCAAAACGTTCGCTCGCGATAAAAAATCGTCCGCGCCAAATATTCTTCCATCGTAATTTCGCCGCGCTCCCACGGCGGATTCGCCAACTCGTGCCGCGCCTCAAATTCCGCTTCGTCCAAATGGAATTTGCTCATCGCCGCTTTGCGCGACGTGCTATCCCATCCGTTCGTCAAAATCACGCCGCCCACGTCAAAGAACAGCGTCGTAATTTTCGTCAATGAACCCTCGCGCCCTTCAAAAATCGCCTTCACCAGCCCTACCTTTTTCGCAGATATATCCGTCTCGCGCAACAACCCTCTGCAACTTTTGTGTTACAACTCGTGTCCCGCAAAAATAAAACTGGGCCTGCACCTCGCAGACCCAGTCTTAAATTGCCTTCAATGTAATAAAAATTACTTCTGATTCCCCATCGTCCGACCCTGATCCAGTTTCCCATCCGAATCCTTCGTCATCGCCACGAATGTCGGATCGGTCCGGATCGAAAGAAACACAGCGTCCACTCGCGCTTCCATCATTTCTTTGCTACGCACTGCGTTCGTCCGCTCGTATTCAAAGAAATGCCGCTTCAGCAGCGCTAGCGCCTTGTCCTTCTGCCCCGTCTGCGCGTAAACCGCCGCCAAATTATATGACGCCGGCAGCAGCCCTTCATTCTCAGCGGCAATCTTCAACGCTTTGTCACCATTGCCATTTCCCGCCCAAAATGCCGCCGCGAATACCAGGTTGTAAGGATCTTTCGGATCAACCGCCAGCGCCTTTTCCACATACTCGCCGGCCTTCGCCGCATTCCCTTCCGAATTCCAGTACACGGAAAGATTCCGATACGCCAGAGCCAGCGGATACGTCTCCACCGCCTGCTCCATCAATGAAAGTCCACGCGCGAAATTTCCGTCGTGAATCGTCATCTTGCCCAACCCGTGCATCGCCACCGAGCGCGATAGCGGATCGGCGGGCATCGCAAGAATCGCTTCAAATTCTACGCGCGCTTGGTCCCAATCTCCGGTTTGGTGACGATACAATTCGCCCAAGAATCGCAGCGGTGTTGGATCGGCCGGATCCATCTGATGCGCTTCCGTGTAATATTTTTCTGCCGTATCGTAATCCGCCGCCAACTCCGCCTTCAACCCGCGAACCATCGTGGCTTCAATCTGTTTGCTCTTCGCGCGATCGAAAATCGGCGCGTTCGGAATTTCGCCGACGTCATTCACGCCCAGTTTTTTCAATTCCTTCACCGCGTCCTTCGCCTTCGACGGGAACAAGCACTTCTGCTCCACCACCGCCTTCAACGAAGAAATCGCCGCCGCATTATCTCCGCTCTTTTCTTTTTCCTTCGCAGCTTTAATTTGCTGATCCGCCGCCGCTTCGCGCTTCTTCATTTCGTCGGTGACCATCTTCTCCACTTGGTCAACGCGCAAAAATCCGTCCTTATTATCCGCTTTCACAATCGGCGTTCCATCCGGAGTAGCCAGCACCGCGATCGGCAGCTTCTGTCCCTCCGCCAATTTCAAGGTCGACTCCGCCGCATCCCCCGTCGCCACTTGCATCGCCACGCATTGCGCCGCGAACAATGACAACTGCCGCGATGTTCGCAAACTCGATTTCTGCAATTCCTCTTTCGATGACGGGAACCAGTACAGCACCAATCCCGTTTTCGGCGCAGGGTCGCTCGCCGACTGAACTTTCCACGGCACCATGTATACCTGCTGATCCGGCGGCGCCGCGCCCGGTCCGCCACCCGCGGTCATTCCTCCGCCTCCTCCGCCACCACCACCGCCGCAAGTTGCCCATCCAGCGGGCGCAGAGAAAAGCAAAATCGCCACCATCAGCAAAGCCATCAGCCGCGCCAAAGTATTTTTCATGGAAACCTGCTCAAGTGGATTTTTCATGGACACAATTATAGGTTCGCGTTCACTTCGCAAGCAAGTCACCTCGTTAAATCCGTGCCGCACAGGACATACCGCAGCCGGCCGTTTCACAATCAGAATCCCACCTCGTAAATTTGGTTGTACCAGTGGCACAGGCTTCACCCTGTGTGCTTTTCCTCCATCCTTTGGCCAATTACTGATATAAACTCCCCGCGCCCTCACGACCAACAATAAAATGCCCACCGCACCCAAAAAATTCTTCTACGGCTGGTACGTAGTCCTCACCGCCGCTCTCGGACTCCTCCTCGGCTTCGCCCCAATCTTCGTCTACTGTTTCGGCGTCTTCATCAAGCCACTCACCGCCGAATTCCATTCCACTCGCACCGCAATTTCTTTCGCTTTCACACTCACAAATGTAATGCTCGCCGTCTGCTCTCCATTCGTCGGCCGTCTGGCAGACCGCTTCGGCTCTCGCAAAGTGATTATCCCCGCCGCTATAATTTTTGGAGTCACGCTCATCGCATTCAAATTTATTTCCACAAATCTTTGGCAACTCTACGCCGCATTTATTTTCGCTGGTATCATCGGCTCCGCCGCAGCTCCAGTTCCCTACGGCAAAGTTGTCTCCAATTGGTTTGACAAGCGCCGCGGCCTCGCCCTCGGCGTCACCATGATCGGCATCGGCCTCGGCGCAGTCGTAATGCCTCCCACCGTGCAGCGACTCATCACTCACTTCGGCTGGCGCGGAACCTACGCAATCGTCGGCTGCGCGGTCCTGCTAATTTCCGTCCCAATCAT
This sequence comes from Terriglobia bacterium, assembly GCA_963840515.1. Taxonomy (GTDB): domain Bacteria; phylum Acidobacteriota; class Terriglobia; order Acidiferrales; family UBA7541; genus DASTCZ01. The sequence continues at coordinate 1,249 of CAWIZI010000051.1, read as the reverse complement.
CACGCTTTTCCTAAAAGATTCTCCGCAGAAAATGGGATTGCTCCCCGATGGCGATCTGCCCTCAACCGCAACTAGCGACGCGCAAATAAATATTTCGTCATCAGCATCACCAGAGAAAATCGGCATCCCGCTCCGCGAAGCCCTGCGCTCCAAAATTTTCTGGCTTCTCGCTTTCGGATTCTCCCTCATCGCCATCAGTGTCCACGGATGCGTAATCCATCTCGTCCCACTGCTCACCGACCGCGGCATCACTCCGGAAAAAGCCGCGCTAGCCAGCTCCATCGTAGGTGTTGCCGTCCTCTTCGCGCGCGTCGGCTCCGGCTATCTGATGGACCGCCTCTACGCGCCCTACGTCGCCGCATTTTTCTTCGGCAGTGTAGCAATTGGAATTGGATTGCTGTGGTCGGGACTAACCGGCGCAGCAGTTTACGCCGCCGCGCTTCTCGTCGGCCTCGGCCTCGGCGCCGAAGTGGACATCATCGCCTATCTCACCAGCCGCTATTTCGGACTGCATTCTTTCGGGGAAATTTACGGATACCTCTTCGCGGTCTTCGCACTCGCCGGCGCTCTCGGCCCGGTCCTTATGGCCCAAGGATTCGACCGCACCGGCTCCTACAGCGCCCCGCTAATCTTTTTCTTCTTCGCCACCATCACCGGCGTCCTCTTAATGACGCGCCTCGGCCCCTATCGCTTCCGCCCCCACGAATAAGAACTCAGTGGCACAGGCTGCAGCCTGTGTGTCTTCCCAAAAATTCCAACTCAAACTCCTTCACTTCACCCACTCATCCCACGCCCCCCGCGCAATCCTCGCAATCGCCGAATCCCTCACCGCATCCGCCGCCTCAGAATCCAAAACAAAAATCGCAATCGCCATGTGCCTTCCATCCGGCAACGTCACCAATGCAATATCATTCGTCGCCGCCGCCCTTCCATCCTGCATTCCAGACGACCCAGTCTTATCCGCAACCACCGTCCCCTTCGGCATTAAATTCATAATCCGCATAGCGCCGGTCTTACTCTCCTGCATGTCGATCAACACCAACGCGCGGCTCGCATCCGAAATTCCAATTCCGTTTTGCAGATTCATCAACAACTTCACCGCCGCCCTCGGAGTGCACCAATCCTCGTACTGCGTTTTCCACGTCAACTGCATTTCCGAATGCGCCACAATCAAATCGCCCACTCCCTGCGACTGCAAATATTTCATCACCGCCGCCGGCCCGCCCGCTTCGCGCAACAAAATATCCGA
>CAWIZI010000050.1:0-12008 GCA_963840515.1 Terriglobia bacterium | reverse complement strand
TGGGGAGAAATAAAAGGCCCGATGGCGGAATACGCCGGCGCAACCTTCACCACACAGCAATCTCTCGATATTCTCGCTTACCTGCTACAGCAAAACGGACTTGCAGCTGGCACCCAGCCGCTCGCCGACACACGCGAACTCTCCGACACTCTTCCCGAAAAAGTAGCCCAGGACGCAATCGTCAGGACCGACAGTTCAGTTTCGACAGTCGAGCGCGCTCTGCCCCATTGTTAGTTTGTCGGATTGCGTCGTCCCACCGCTAGGACCTACGCCACCCCCACATCAGCACGAACCAAACTAGTGGCCAGGTGCGGGCGCTAGGGAGATTGTTCGATGAAGTCCCCGGCACTCGCTTGCGCTTCTTCTGTCCGCGGTGGTGGCCTGCGCACAGACAGAGGATGACCGCATTTCCGGCCGTGTGACCGAGCTCGATCGGCGCCGTCATCGTAGGTGCCGAATGCAAGATCACCAATATCGAGACTGACGTCTCCACCAGCACCACCACCAACGAGGACGGAATCTACGTCCTGCCCGACCTGCATCCTGCAACTTACCGATTAACGATTCAGAAGGAAGGCTTTCGCACCGTCATACGGCCCAACCTGCAGCTGTATGTCCAAGATGCAGTCAACGAGAATTTTACACTCGCGCTCGGTCCCGCATCAGAAAGCATCACCGTTCTGAGCGACACTTTCGGATTGCAAACCGATTCGGCGGCAGTCAGTACTGTAGTGGACCAGCAGTTAGTGGCCAACATGCCGCTGAATGGGCGCAGTTTCCAGCCGCTGATAGCGCTGACGCCAGGCATAGTGTTTACCTCGCAAAATCTTGGGCAAGGCCAGTTCAGCGCTAACGGCCAGCGCAGCAACGCGAACTATTTCATGGTCGATGGCGTGAGCGCAAATTTTGGCGTAACAACTTTTAGTGGTGGCTTGGGCCAGACTCTGGGAGGCGCTATACCCGCATTCACCGCACAAGGCGGCACCAACGGACTGGTTTCCGTGGATGCCATGCAGGAGTTCCGTAACGAGACTTCGTCCTATGCGCCGGACTTAGGGCGCACTCCAGGGGCCCAGATCTCCATCGTCACCAAGTCCGGCACCAACCAGTTCCACGGCTCGGCATTCGATTACTTACGAAACGAGATTTTCGATGCCCGGAATTATTTTGACGCTCCTCCACTTCTCAAGCCGCCGCTCCGCCAAAACGATTTTGGAGGGACTCTGGGCGGACCCATCCTCAAAGACAAAACCTTCTTTTTCTTTTCGTACGAAGGGCTGCGGTTGCTGCTGCCGCAGACGGACTCAGATGATTTCTATACGGCGTCCGCCCGAGCAGCGGTTGCTCCCGTCTACCAGCCCTTTCTGAAGGCGCTGCCGCTGCCGCTTCCGAACGCACCCCTCATCGACCCCACCTGCGATAACATCACAAATCCATGCGAGGCAAACCTCACCGTGGCCTATTCCGATCCTTCTTTTCTCAACGCCACCAGCATCCGCGTTGACCACAACCTAAGCAAGAAAATCACCCTATTCGCACGCTACAACCACGCCCCCTCCTATGAATCGACCCGGTACTGGGAGGAAGTCAGGTTTCAGAACTCGAATACGGACACCATAACTGTCGGCGCAACCATACTGGTCGCTCCCTCCAAAGTGAACGACTTCCGAGCGAACTGGAGTCGAAACGCAGCCACCTTCATCGACGACCTTACAAACTTTCATGGCGGCGTCGTGCCGCCTGGTTCCGCACTGTATCCGTCCTCGTCCCCTGTTAGGCTCGATTTAACGAGTGTGCTTTTCTCTCTTGGCGATATGGACGTCAGAGAGGGTACTCGTAATGATAACGTTCAAAACCAACTCAATTTTGTGGATACGTTCTCTTGGGTGTTCGGGCTGCACCAACTGAAATTCGGCATTGACTATAGGCAGCTAAGTGTCACCGAGGTCGGAACCACGGGTTATTCTATTTTCCCCTCATACACGGACATGTTGTCAGGGACTATGAGCGCTATCTCTTTAGGCACTGACGATCCCCCTTCCGTGAGGGCAAATAACTACTCACTATTTGCTCAGGATACCTGGAGGGCCACGAATCGCTTGACGCTAACCTATGGGTTGCGGTGGGAGATCAACACGCCACCGGTCTCTACGACCGCCGATAAACCACTTTACGTGATCCAGGGAATCTTCGACTCGAACGCAATCGCGGCAGTGCCGGGACCTCTTTGGCATACCCAGTTTAACAATTTCGCTCCGCGGATTGGAGCAGCATACCAAATCAATTCTAATACCGTGGTGCGAGGGGGTGGTGGCATCTACTATGATCTTGGCGATGGCAATGTCGGCGCCGGTGCCTTGGGGTTTCCATACGGAAGCAGTAATTTCCTTTCTTTCTCCACGCCAGTGCCTTTCGATTTGTCGAATCCAGCTTTCCAGCTTCCACCGCTCTCGGCGGCCATTAATGCGAACACGCTTTATTTATACGCTTTCGACCCATACCTGCGCCTGCCGTATACTTTACAGTGGAATGTCGCCATTGAGCGGCAACTGGGAGCCCGGCAGATGTTGACGGCAAGCTACGTTGGGTCGGACGGCAGACAGCTTCTGGGACAAGATACAATTCTTGCACCACAGCTTGCCAGTTTGGGAAGTAGCGCAATCGTTGAAGCAGTAAGGAACGGCGGCTACTCGCACTACAACGCTTTACAAGTACAATTCCAACGCCGGATGCTGCATGGTCTCCAGGCGCTGGTGTCCTATACATACGCAAAATCCAGCGATCAAGGTTCCCGTGATACAAGCGGTCCTATCGCGACGAGCGTGAGCGACATTGTGCTTCCGCCGTTGTCGCCATCCGACTTTGACATACGAAATTCCTTTGCGGCTGCCATCTCTTACGAGCCGCCAACACCCACTTGGGGCCGTGCTGCCAAAGCGATTCTGGGAGGTTGGGCGGTAGACGGTCTTGTGCGCGTGAGTTCGGCACCGCCGATCAACGTGACCGCGGAGGGGATTTCTCCTGTGTTTGGGCCTTACACGACGCAGGCTGATATCGTGCCCGGCCAACCCTACTGGATCCCTGATCCGACGCAACCGGCCGGCAGGACGTTGAATCCGGCGGCGTTTTCGTCACCACCCGCTGGGATGACGGGAGACTTCCCCAGGAACGGGCTGCGAAGCCCCTACTCAATCAACCAGACCGATCTCGCGGTTCGCCGTCAGTTTAGCTTAACAGAACGTGTCAAACTCGATGTGCGTGTAGAGTACTTCAACGTGTTCAACCATCCGATGTTTGGAATCTCCGGGTCGCTGTGTAATCCGGATTCCAACTACTCCAACCGCTTCGGAGAATCTTCAACTTTCGGCCAGGTATGCCCAGGAGCTACGACGAACGTCGATGCAGGCGAAGGCCTTCCAAACGGGCAGAACGCGCTGTACGCCGTTGGCGGCCCGCGCTCCGCCCAGTTCACGATCAAAGTACATTTCTGATATGGACGGGGGCGGGGGGAGGCCGAGCCGATTCCCTACCCTTTCGCGATTCATTCCCTAGTCGTGATCCACCCAGAAAGAATTTACTTGGACGATTAAAAGGTCCCGCGCGTCGGACGAGTGTAGTTCCTCTAGTAATTGACGTTCTCCACGCCACTATTCCGTTCGTCGCTAATGACAAGACGACCTGTCTCGCGGGTTCATTGCTCCTTGTAATTACTCACCTGTATGTTCGTAAGTGATCTGATACGAGTCAAAGGCATTTCACTCGTTTACCAATATTCCAATCAGCAGATTATTCTGCCTTCGGATAGATCGATCCATTTGTCCGGGTAAAGCTCCATGTTTGAGTCTCTGGTGGAATAATTCGCAATGTTAGTTTTGACAGTTACATTGTTTTTATCTGAGCTTCACCATCGCTATCATTATCGCAGCAGCTAAGGCAATGGCCGTAGCTATGGCCGTAGTTATCGCTCTGAGCATGTCTACGTTCCGTCGCGACAACATAAGCCCGTCATCTATCGGATATAAAAGAGGAAAGCTCACGGCAAAGCCTGCATCCACATTCATCATCGGTCTTCTACTGCTAGGACAATCCACCATGGCGCAAAACAAAACACCACTTACATCCGAAGAGTTGAACCGCCGGAACATTGGTGCCGCTTCTATGGCCCGGAGAAGGCCGCCGAGGACAAAAGTTGGAAGATGCCGGATATTGAAAAAGTGAACTGAACGTCCTGTTTGCTACCCCTTTTCTTGAACGGAGAACAAAGTGAATAAACTATTAAAGAATACAGTGGTCTTTTGCTTCCTGATGTTGGCGTTCACTCCCGTAGCGCGGTCGCAGGATCAATCGAGTACAACCTCGCAGCCTGCGGCCAGTTCTGCGCAAACAAAAGCGAAAGCAAAGCCGAGCGGCGACGAACCGGAAGCTGGCACCGCTGAAGCCGCGGAGGCCCTACAGAAGGCGACGCAGAATCCTGTGGCAAGCCTGATCAGCGTGCCAGTGCAGGACAACACCAATTTTGGTGTGAATCCCGGCTACCGAAACCAGAATGTGTTGAACATTCAGCCGGTGATTCCCATCGGTATCTCGAAGGACTGGAACCTTCTCGTACGTTGGATTATGCCGATCGTGTATCAACCGATCCCGAACGCTCCGGGAACTCCCGAAACGGGCGAGTACGGTTTGGGAGACATGGTGCCTACATTTTTTATATCACCGAAGAAGCCAGGAAAACTGATCTGGGGCGTAGGGCCGGTCCTTCAATTGCCCACGGCGACAAATACATTTCTGGGACAGGGGAAACTAGGTATCGGCCCATCGATTGTAGTGCTGACACAACCGGGCCACTGGACACTGGGTGTGTTGGCTAACAATGTTTGGTCAATCGCGGGTTCAGGCAGCCGTCCCGATGTTAATCAGTTCCTGCTGCAATACTTCATCAACTACAACTTGAAAAAAGGCTGGTACCTCACCTGGCAACCTACTTTGACAGCGAACTGGGAAGCGTCGAATGGAAATACTTGGACGGTGCCGTATGGCGGCGGCATAGGAAGAGTTATGAAACTCGGAAACCAGCCTGTGCAGCTAACCGGACAGTTTTATGGCAACGGGGTGCATCCCGTAGGAACTCCTGCTTGGACCATGCGTTTACAAATCTCGTTCTTGTTTCCCAAATTGAGCAACCAGGAAAAAGAGATGTTATTGGAGAAAAAGCTGAAACAGTTGGAACAGCAGCCGCCCCCACCCCCTAGCAATTGACCCTCGGAGATTGTTCTCAATTTTTCGGTCGGCTTCAGTCCGACCTGAACATCTCTTCGATCCGTACTTCGACCATGATTACTCGTTCAAACGCCCCTTTCGGCGAGCGGGATGCTCCATCAAGTGCACGGCGTTCTACTTCGCGCCATGTCCGGTACCGAGCTGTCCCGCATACGAATCGAGCTCTAACGACTGCGAATACGCACATCCATTCCGCCACATCCAGTACAAGAGGATCGCTAGCCGACGCCCCATCGCTTCCTTGGCACTGCTTTTGAGCTGCCCGTGATCCGGGCACAACCGGGAACTCCCACAGTATTGACATGCCCTCCACCTGACCATCGATTCTTCAAACTGTCATTACTGACAGTACCGTTAATCGCTCCACCGGATAGGGTTGTTTGGGCTCTGCGACTCGTGCGTGAAGGATGCATCGCGATGCGTTCTGCCTCCCAGGACGGGTTGTGACTAAAGCTAACCCAACTGCCAAACCCATCGCACCAACGAGCAAAATTCCGAGCCCCGTTGGACTGATCGGGAGAGTCGCAGAAAGCGAAGATCCTTGGCTCCCGGCAGTAGTGATGGGCCATCGCGGACTTAAAGGGGAGTAATGCGTATTCAAAAGGCCAACCGAATCATCACGATATTCGCCGCATCGCTTTCGCTGGCGTCGGTGGCCTGTGTACTCGTGTCGGGGTATTTCAGACATCAGCAAGCGACGGCACTTAACGCCAGGACGCAGTCCCTGCTGCTGAGCATTCAGCTCGCTGCGGGCACCGACAAGTTGACCGCGGCGGCGCGGGGATTTGCGGCCACAGGTGATCCCCACTACCGCGACGCGTTCCGGCGAGAGATTGGTGTCGAGCGTAACCGCGACCGCGCCGTGGATGGCTTGCAGGCGCTTGGCCTGACCCAGGAGGAAAACGAACTGGTTTCTCGCGCCAAGCGAAATTCCGATGCTCTCATCGTCCAAGAGGAAAAGGCGTTCGAGGCCGCCGAACGCAAAGATTTCAGCAAGGCGATGGGATACGTTTACGGCGAAGAGTACCTCAAGGCGAAGGCCTTGATCATGGATCCCATTGATGAATTCCGCCGCCGCTTGGACGACCGTCTCGCTGGCCAAGCCCTCTCCGAAGAGCGCGCGGCCCAGCGGAGCGTCAACCTTGCAATCGTTGCCTCCGTCCTTAATGCCTTGGCTGTCGGGAGTGCACTCATCTTTTATCGTACCAAGATGGTAGCCCCGCTGGTTGTCCTAGGGCGTAGCTTGAGCGACCTTCTCGCTACAAAACCAGGCATCGAGATTGGGTTTCAGGACGATCGCTCCGAGATCGGCGACATCGCGCGATCGCTGGAGTCGTACAAGGGGTTACAGGAGGAACGAGATCAAATCACGCAACAAATGCAGTTGCTCCTTGAATTTACGGGACAGGGTATTTACGGGATCAATCTGCAGGGCAACTGCACCTTCATCAATCGCGCCACCTGCGAGATGGTTGGGTACCGGGCCGAAGAAGCCTTGGGCCGCAATATGCACGATCTGGTGCATCATCACAAGTCCGACGGCTCCGCCTATCCACTGGATCAGTGCCCCATCTACCGTGCATTCAAGAAGGGGGAGGGCTGCCGCGTGGATAACGAAGTGATGTGGCGCAGGGATGGCAACCCAATCCCCGTCGAGTATTCCTCCTTTCCCATTCTTGAGGACGGAAAAATAACAGGAGCTGTTGTCACTATTGTTGATATCACCGCACGTAAGCGAGCTGAGGAAAAACTGGCGGAGAGAGAGCAGCTCTTCCGCTCGATCTTCGAGAATGCCCAGATCGGAATCAGTTTCTTCAAGATTGATTCACAGGAAATTTTCCCCAATCGGGCGCTGCAAGAGATGTTGGGTTACACGGAAAAAGCACTAAGCCATCTGGAAAAATGGGACGAGATTACTCATCCAGATGAACGTGAATCCAGCGCAGAACGATACGGCGAGCTCGTTCAGGGGAAGCGTGAAAAGAACGAGTGGGAACAACGCTTAGTTCACAAGGACGGGCGCATCGTCGTTACGAGTGTGAGATTCTCTCTGCTCCGGGATACGAAGCGCAGACCACAGTATGTACGGCGTCTCGCAGGAAGACATTACGGAATTCAAGCGACTAGAAATGGAACTCTCGCCGGGAAAAAAATAGCCGAAGCGGCCACCAAAGCCAAGTCCGATTTCCTTGCCAACATGAGCCATGAGATTCGCACTCCGATGAACGCCATTCTCGGCATGACGCATTTGGCGCTAAAGACGGACTTACACCCAAGCAGCGTGACTACCTTACGAAAGCTAAGGCCGCCGCCCAGTCCCTGCTCGCCATCATCAACGACATCCTCGATTTCTCCAAAATCGAGGCCGGCAGGCTCGATATGGAGAAGACCGATTTCCGTCTAGAAGAAGTAATCGGAAACGTCTCTAGCATAGTTTGCCAGAAAGCTCACGACAAGAATCTGGAATTCCTCATCGCTTCCACTCAGGATATCCCGCCGAATCTCGTCGGCGACCCCTTGCGACTCGGTCAAATCATGATCAACCTTGTCAACAACGCTGTAAAGTTCACGGAAAAGGGCGAGATTGTCTTGACGATCGCGTTGGTGGAAGAAGTTCTGGACAGAGTGAATCTAAAGTTTTCGGTGCGCGACACTGGAATCGGCATGACGCCCCAGCAGTCGGCTCGGCTATTCCAGCCGTTCAGCCAGGCCGACAGTTCCACCACCAGGGAGTATGGCGGTACCGGCCTCGGACTTTCGATTTCCAAAAGATTGATCGAAATGATGGGTGGCAACATCTGGGTCGAGAGCAGCTATGGCAGCGGCAGCACGTTTCATTTTACGGCGTGGTTCGGCATCGGATCGGCCGAGGCCAAACGCAGACGCTTGATTCCGGACATCGCGGGGATGCGAGTCCTGGTTGTTGATGACAATCAGCAGGCGCGGGATATCCTCACGGATTTTCTAAAAGGCACTCGCTCTCAGGGTCCATTCAGCTTCTTCCGGCGAAGAGGCGATTCGGGAGCTCGCCGCCGCCGACGAGCGGGATCCCTATCGACTTGTCATGGTGGACTGGCAGATGCCAGGCATGAATGGTTTGGAGCTGGCCCATATCATTAGGCGCGACAACCGTCTAAAACACATTCCCAAGCTCGTCATGGTCACCGCATTCGGCCGAGACGATATCTACGCGCAAGCCGAGAGAGGCGGGAAGTGATGGTTATCTGCTGAAGCCTGTTACGCCCTCGACGCTTTTCGACACGCTTGTGGAGTTGTTTGGCGTTGTTGACCGCTCGCCTGACATGTCGCACATCACAACAGCCGCTGCAACTCCTCACAGCGCCGATGGAATCCGGATTCTGCTTGTCGAAGACAACGAGATCAACCAGCAAGTGGCGACCGAGCTTCTCGAGAGCGCTGGAGCCAGCGTAAAAATCGCTAATCACGGCGCGGAAGCCGTAAGAATCCTAACGGAAGGCGAACAGCCTCTACCGTTTGACATCGTGTTCATGGATCTGCAAATGCCTGAAATGGACGGTTACACCGCCGCTACGCTTATTCGAGCCCACCCTCGAACACACGAACTGCCGATCATTGCGATGACCGCGCACGCGCTTGTGGACGAGCGGCAGCGCTGCCTCGAAGCCGGAATGAACGAACACCTAGGCAAGCCCATTGATCCCGATGCGCTGTTTGCGACGCTGATGCGCTGGGCGAAACCACGGCTGCGGGCAAATCCGATCGGCGCCAAGCCCGTAACCCCGGTCAACGATGTCATTCTTCCCGATATCGACGGCGTTGACGTCGCCAGCGGCCTCAAGCGCGTCAACGGAAATAAGCGGCTTTACGTTGACCTACTCGTCCAGTTCGCTGCCGACCAATCCGATGTGAATTCTCAGATCCTGGCCGCAATCGACAGTGGTGACAAGGTGCTGGTGGAGCGGATCGCCCATACGGTAAAGGGCGTCGCCGGAAATCTGGGCCTCGCAAACGTCTTCCATGCCGCTGAGAAGCTGGAGCGGACCGCTCGCGAAGGGGACGCGACCGTCCTTGCTAAGGTTGAAACATTCACTCTTGAGTTGAGCCGCCAGATTCACGCCATTCATCTGGCCTTTCCTGACCTGGAGCCTCAGGTAGGAGGCATCTCGGGCTGCGATCCTCGAACGGTATCAGCAGCAATGGCACACCTCCGGGTCCTCCTGGAATCAAGCGACGGCGATGCTCCGGAGGCCTTTATCGCGCTGGAGGGTGTTCTCAAAGGCAGCTGTGACAGGGTTCGACTGAATGTCCTCCGTGCATCGATCAACGAGTTTGATTTTGAAGGCGCTCTGTTCAAGTTAGCGGACATTGCGAAGGATTACGCCACGAATCAGGAGCACACAAAATGACCGCCGCTGCAGAGAAAAAGTTGGTACTCGTGGTGGATGACGCCCCTGCCAATCTACAAGTGGTGCGTTCGATTCTGAAGGACGACTTCAAGATCCGAATCGCCACGAGCGGCGCGAAGGCTTTGGACCTCGTTAAGGCCGAACCGCATCCGGACCTGATCCTGCTGGATGTCACCATGCCTGAAATGGACGGTTACGAAGTCTGTGGGCGATTGAAAGCCAGCCCAGAAATCAGAGACATCCCGGTGATCTTCTTGACAGGCAAGACAGAAACGGAGGACGAAACCAAAGGATTCGAGGTTGGAGCTGTGGATTATATCCACAAACCCTTCTCACCCGCTGTGGTGAAAGCGCGTGTCCACACGCATCTGGTGCTTCGCGAGGCACGCGAACAACTGGCCCGCCAACTTCTCGACATAAACAATGAACTGGAGATGGCACGAGAGATCCAGTTGTCGATCCTGCCACACGAGATTCCGAAGATCAGAGGCTTGGAAATCGCGGCGCGCTACATTCCGATGAGTTTGGTCGCAGGTGATTTTTACGACTTCATCATCGTGGACGATAAACGTTTGGGGATCCTCGTGGCCGACGTCTCTGGGCACGGCCTGCCTGCGGCTCTCATCGCGTCCATGCTCAAGGTTGCACTCGCCGCACAATCCCCGCACGCATTTGATCCTGCGCGAGTGTTGTCCGGATTGAATCAGACGTTGTGCGGAAAATTCAGAAACCATTTTGTGACTGCGGCCTATGTGTTCGTAGACACTGAAAAGAGCTGCGTAAAGTACGCTGGAGCAGGTCACCCACCCCTGTTATTGTGGCGAGAGTCATCGATGAGTGCCTCAGAGGTGCTGGAGAACGGTCTTCTACTCGGCCTATTCCCTGATGCACCCTATTCTGTTGCTGAGTTCTACGTGGAACACGGCGACAAGGTGGTCCTTTACACAGACGGAATACTGGAAGCCAGGAGCCCGTCCAAGGAAGAATTCGGGCCTGACCTGTTCAAAGTATTTTTGGAGTCTAAGCACAAACTCAAAGCGGACAAGTTTGCCGATTCGATGCTCGATGAGTTGACGGGCTGGTCAGAAAACCACAAGGGCGACGGACAGGAGGACGACATAACTCTCCTAACGATTGACTTCTCAGTCAGCGAAGAACAGCTAATTCCCACGGAGCATATAGGTGCATTCTCTACCATTCCAGAATTGCTGTGAACGAAACAGATTCGCGATTGCGCAGTTCCCTGTTGCCCACTCCTAAATATTGCTGGGAGAGCCAAAGGCCAAACAAACGCTCCAATGCTAGTAACCAGTCGGTGGGAAGGCGAATGGCCCATCGGAGACCGAAATCCGTGAGAAACGTTCGCGCTCACCTGTGGACTGCTTCGGAAAAACTGCGAATAGCCGTTTGTTCGTCTGTAAAGACCTCAAATATGCTCTCTAGTTGAGTAAGTTGCAGGATGCTAAGAACCTTTTTCGTGGGATTCAAAAACTTCAGCTCGCCGCCTTTGGACTTCACCGGTACGTAGGCGCCAACCAGCTCTCCAACTCCCGCACTGTCCATAGAATTCACCTCGGAGAGATTGAGTATGATTTTGGTTCGGCCACTCTCGACCAAATCGCGTATGGTCTGGCGAAGAATCAGAGTCGCTTCCCCGAGATCAATCCTTCCGCTCAAGTCTACGATAGTAACCGAACCTGATTGCCGGCGATTCGTACTCAGTCGTGCCATGCATGTCCTTCAAGCTGCATGCGAGGTACTGCAATCCGTTCAGGCTGCGCTACTCCCTCAAGCAACGCAAAGCCACTGTTCGACTGACTTTCGCGGTCCCTTGATGAATCGCGGGCAAGAACAGTTGGTAAAACGTCGCCCCTGACGTTCCCCCACCCCATCGCCATCAAGGCCGAACATGCAGATAAGAAATAGTCACTACCATCGGGAGAAAATGGTGGCCGATGTCTGGGCCGCAGTAGACGAACACGCATCATGTCGAGCTCGAATGCAACAATGCCAGGGATGACGTTTGGTGGGTAGTGTCATTTCTGCCAGTAGATTCGCTCGAATAATCGAAACTTGATACGCGTTACTGAATTTTGAAGGTTTCAATCGCCCATGAATTGAACGCTGTTGCTTACCTACTTTCAAAAGCTTGCAGGAATAGGCTCGCATTGCCGGGGAGAAAAACCAACGTGTCCAGCCCTACAGATCGGTTCTCTAGGTGAAGCATTGTCGGATCAACTGATCAGAAGCTGTTGCGTCGACCGGTTGAGCTGGCACGACTAAAACGGTTTACTTTCAGCGACGTACTTAAACGATACACGCTTCCGCCTTCCCAATCATGCG
>CAWIZI010000049.1:0-4284 GCA_963840515.1 Terriglobia bacterium | reverse complement strand
CACCATATCTGGCGCGCTCGTCGGGCCGACACGCACACAGGCCAGATTGCCTATGCCACCCGGTTATTTTGATTTTTCGAGCTCCGCGATGAGCGCGGGCACAATCTCGAACAGATCGCCGACGATCCCGTAATCGGGGACTTCAAAAATGGGCGCGTTCTGATCCTTGTTGATCGCGACGATCGTGCGCGACCCTTTCATTCCTACGACGTGCTGGATGGCGCCGCTGATACCGAGTGCCAGGTAAAGCTTGGGCGCGACAGTTTGTCCCGAGCTGCCGATCTGCCGGTCCATGGGCAACCAACCTTCGTCGCAAATCGGCGCGACGCCGCGATTTCTCCGCCGATTAGTTTCGCGAGCTTTTCGGCCAGCGGAATATTTTCCGGCGCCTTGATGCCCCGGCCGACGGCGACAAGAATCGGCGCTTGCGTCAGGTCCACGGCCTGCTTCGCTTCGCGGAAGAGTTCGAGCGGCTTCGTGCGAATCTGTTCGGGCTTGAGTTCCACGGACCTTCTACGGGAGCTTTGCCGCCGTCTTCGCAACCAGGTCCGCGCGGAATGCGCCCGCCTGGAACGGGGCGATCCACGGTGCCTGGCCTGTAAAACCACGTCCGCCACCGTTTTCCCTTGAAACATCTGCCGTACGAAAATTAATTTTCGTTTTCGTTACGATACCCGATGCAATCGCCGATCATCCCTTTGCCCAGCGAGGCGGCCAGCTTGGGCGCAAAATCGCGCACTTGGTAGGTGTGCGGTAGCAGAACAAAGTCCGGCTTGGCCGACCGATCACCTGCGGTGAGCAACCGCGATCCATCGGGCGTGTAAGCTCCCAGTATCGTGTTCGACGAGGAGAACCTCATCGAGTTTTCCCCCTGCAAGTTCCTCGGCAAGCGCCGCGACGCCATTGCCGATGACGACGACGGTGAGCGTGCTCTTCGTTTGCTGGGCGATTTGCTGCGCCGCCGCAAGCGTTTCAAAACTGGCTTTGTTCCACTTCGCTTCGCGCTGTTCGGTGATGAGGAGGATTTTCATCGTGGCAGACTACAGCACTCGCGCTTCATGCTTCAATTTTTCGATCAGCGTCGCCGCAATCCCTTTGGCGGGCCTGTAATGAACTCGGTCTTCTTCGTTTTCTGCGGCACGTAAATCTTTTCAAGTTTTGCGTCAGCTCGCTTGAAACTCCCAGCGATTCGCGCGATACCGCCGCAATTTCTTTTTCTTCGCCGCCATGATGCCCTTCAGCGTCGCATAGCGCACCTTGTTAATCCCCGATTGAATGGTGAGCACCGCGGGCATTGGCAATTCGACCCACTGAAACCAGCCCGCCTCAAGTTCGCGCTTCAATTTCAAGTGACCTTCCACCGCGTCAATCTGCATGATGATCGTCGCGTGTGGCAGTCCCAAAATTTCCGCCAGCAAAACTCCTGTTTGGCCGAATCCGTGATCGTCGCTCTGCAGTCCCGTCAAAATAAGGTCGAATTTTTCGTTTTTAATTGCCGCCGCAAGCGAACGCGCCGAGCCCAGCGGATCCAGCGCGTAAAATTTATCATCCGTAACGTGAACTGCACGGTCAGCGCCCTTCGCCAGCGCTTCTTTGATGGTCTGCGTCACTCGCGCCGGGCCCATGCTCAGTACAACCACTTCTCCGCCGTGTTTTTCTTTCAGGCGCAGCGCTTCTTCGAGCGCGAAACTGTCCGGCTCATTCATTTCATAGCCGATATCAGCTTCGCGTATCCATGTGCCGTCCGCTGAAATTGCTAGCGGAGCATCCTTCGCCGGCACTTGTTTGACGCAAACAATAATGTTCAAGAAATTTTCTCCAATTGCGACATGCGAAAACCGTACCTCTTAATTAGACCGAATCCCAGCGCCGGAAAATCAACGCAGCATTCGTACCGCCAAATCCAAATGAATTTGAAAGCGCATACTCGACGGCCGTCTTCCGCGCGTGATTCGGAATGTAATCCAAATCACAAGCCGGATCCGGATTTTCGTAATTAATCGTTGGTGGCAAAATTTGATCTCGTAACGCGAGCACACTGATGCCCGCCTCAAGTCCTCCCGCCCCGCCCAGCAAATGTCCGGTCATAGACTTCGTTGAGCTAACCGGAATCTTGTAAGCAAATTCTCCAAACGCGCGCTTCATCGCCTGCGTTTCAATCGCGTCGCCAATTCCCGTGGACGTGCCGTGCGAATTCACATAGCTAACTTGTTGCGGCTCGATCTTCGCGTCGCTCAGCGCTTTGCGCATCACGCGGAACGCACCATCGCCGCCTTCCGCCGGCTGCGTGATGTGAAATGCGTCGCCGGACATTCCGTAGCCGACGATCTCCGCCAAAATTTTCACGCCGCGTTTCTGCGCGCGCTCGAGTGTTTCCAAAATTAAAATCCCGGAACCTTCGCCGACCACAAATCCGTCGCGTTGCGCGTCAAAAGGACGGCTCGCGCGCTCCGGCTCGTCATTCCGGGTCGAAAGCGCTTTCATCGCTGCGAACCCGCCAATTCCCATCGGGGTGATGCTCGCTTCAGCGCCGCCGCAAATCATGAGATCCGCATCGCCACGTTGAATAATTTTGAACGAATCACCAATCGCGTGCGCGGAAGCAGAGCACGCGGTAGCCGTGGCGGAATTTGGTCCACGCGCGCCGTAGCGAATGGAAATCTGTCCGGAAGCTAAATTAATAATTGTAGCGGGAATAAAAAGGAGAGATGCGGTCAGGTCCGCCGCTCAAAAGTTTCAAGTGCTCGCGTTCGATGACGTCGAATCCGCCGATGCCGCTCGAAACGTAAACGCCGGCTGCTTCACTTTCTTCGGGGGAAATTTTCAGGTCGGACATGCGGACTGCGAAATCGGTGGCCGCCAGAGCCAGTTGAATAAACCGGCCCATTTTCTTCAGTTCTTTTTTCTCAACCCATTTCAGCGGATCGAAATCTTTTGACTTCGCCCCGATACGGCATGCAAATTTCGCCGCGTCAAAATGCGTGATCGCGCCGACGCCGCTGCGGCCGCCGGCGATGTTGGCCCATGCCTCGTCGGTCCCAATGCCGCATCCACAGACAAGTCCCACACCGGTAACCACTACTCGGCGGCTCAAAACGAATTCTCCTGAGGAAAAGGATGACCCGCGGACTATTTATTTCTTGCTGTGTTTATCGATGTAGGCGACAGCGTCTTTCACCGTTGCGATCTTTTCGGCGTCTTCGTCCGGAATTTCGATGCCGAACGCTTCTTCAAATGCCATTACAAGCTCTACGACGTCGAGCGAATCCGCGCCCAGATCGTCCACGAACGACGCGGTCGGTGTTACTTCGGCTTCGTCCACTCCGAGCTGCTCCACAATAATTTGTCTTAACGCGTTCTTCGACGCTGGCCATTCTGATTGTTCCTCCATATCGGCAGGTCTGGAATCTCGGTCTGACGACAGGCGGGGAAGACGCCCCCAACACAACGTCCCCATTCTATGCGCGGCTCAATGCTGGGTCAACCTTTGACATGTATCCGAGACGATGCGGCCCGGCCAGCGCTAATAATACCCCAGCAGCGCACGGATGCGCTATTCGGATACTCGCCGCCAAATTGGTCTATGAAAAAGCCTCTTCGGCCTGAGGTTCTGAAGCTTGCGCGCCCAATTTGACCATCGGGAAACCGCATCAGCATTTTGAATTCGTCGCATCGATCGGCAGATGTTCCTGATGGATGTTGTACATGGTTGGAGATGCGTCAGCGTCCAAAGAGACAATCGATGTTCGTGTCGCGATCATATCGGCGTACCTTCCCTGCATGTTCGCTGCGTATTTTGACAACGCTTCCGTGAAGCCACGATGCAGCTGCGCAAACTGCGCGGCGGACAGATCCTTGCTTTCCCAAGTTATCTTGAGAAGTGCAAAGGCATCTTGAGGTTCGGGAGGCAAGTGGCAGTCCTGGTCGAGATCGAGCAAGAATTGGTTGATACTCTTTTGAGCGATGTCCAACTTGTTTGTCCAGAGCTTGAACTTCTGACCATCTGTCCACAAACCCAGTTTTATTTCTCCGCCTACCATAATCCGAATCAAACCGTGCCTCCATTCGGGCGGTCGGATTAGAGAGACGACCCCGCCGTAATAGAAACCTGGAAGACCATGGCTCGGGTCCCCACAGGGGGCGGCAGGGTTGCTTCGAGATTGCGCTTGAGATACCTGCGCGTTGAGCAATGGCGAGGTTACGACAACAGTGCAAAGAATGAGAGACACCGCGATGAAAATACGCATCGATGCACTCCTGACTTCCGATCGCGCTTATTCTACA
>CAWIZI010000048.1:0-267172 GCA_963840515.1 Terriglobia bacterium | reverse complement strand
CCACCCTTCAGGATAGATTGATTGCCAAAGGTCAACTATCGAAAGACGAGGTGGATAAGACGTTTCTGCAAATGCAGAAGGGATCGCAGAAAAGACTCGCGGGTCTTCGAGCGGCGATTTCCGAACTTCCTGATTAATTCTCATGCGCTTCTCCTAGATTTAACTTCGGGTTAAATTCCGCCATATACCGCTATCTCCCGTCATTTACCGTGGCTGGGACTTAAGTATATAAATCCCCTCTTTAGCCTGTGAGGAGACCCAGCGCGAAGCGAACCTATCCTGCCACCGCCGCTCTCGCCCTGTTTTTCTTCGAGTAAAGCGCCCGATCCGCCGACTCCAACAACTCCGAAATCGACACTCCATCGCGCGGAAACACCGCCGCTCCAATGCTCGCCGAAATCCGCGGCTGTTCGGCATCCTTCGCCACATTCTCCGCTATTCGACGCATCGCCCGCCGCGCGCCGTCATCCTCAGATTCCGGCATCACAATCGCAAACTCGTCTCCGCCATAGCGCGCCGCAAGATCCGTCTCGCGGCAAGTTACGCGCAGAATGTCCGCTAGCCGACACAGCGCCCGGCTGCCCGCCACATGCCCGTGGGTATCGTTAATCTTCTTCAATCCGTCCAAATCCAGCAGCAGCACGCAAAATGGACGTCCAGTTCGCCCAAATCGCCGCATCTCCGACTCAATCACGTCCACGAGCCGCCGGTAGTTCGCCAGCCCGGTCAGTGGATCGCTCAGCGCCATTTCCTGAATCTTCTCCATAGAACTCTTGCGCTCTGCCACCTCAGCGGCGAGCACCAGCGTCATCACCACCACCACGCCCATGAACGCTTGTAGCAGTAGCAGCGATTCGTTGTGCGACGGCCGCACAAACGGTCCGCCCCCGCGCACTGTGCCCCAAATCGCAATTCCCGCCAGCACCGTAAGCGCCGTCGCCGCCTCTCGCTGACCAAACCGGAATGCCGCCCAGATCAGAAATGGAATGCACAAAAACTCTACCGGCTCGTCTCGCACCACCGACGCAAATAGCCCGCCAAATATGACCAAGCTTACCGTCACGAGCAGAGCCAGCAGTCCCGCCGCCTCCGCCACTTGATCCAAATTCCACCGCGGCCGCGGAGTACCACTCCAAAGAACCAGCAGCGGCGTAACCACAATCACTCCAATCGCGTCGCCCTGCCACCACGTCCAATACATCGCGCGATAGTGCGACCACTGCGCGAATCCGCCCAGCGAAAGGCTGGTCACTCCAAAAATTGCGCCGATACATGCGCTTACTCCGCCGGCCAACAACGCAAATTTCAAAATGTCCTGCGTACGATCAAATGCGTGGCGGCCACGCGCAAATCGATTGACGAAATAAACTGCAGCCAGCGCCTCCAGAGTATTTCCCGCGGCAATTCCAAGTGAAGTGGCGATGTTTCCAGCAGTAGTTAAATTGACTAAGAATGCTCCGATAAAAATGGCGGGCCAGACTTCGATTCCGAGCAGTAATAATGCGGCTACCGCGATCCCGGCGGCGGGCCACACGGGACTAATGCTGCTGTGAACAAACGCGAGTTTCAGCCCCAGTTTGCCGGCGACGAAATAAATGGGCGCCAACAATCCGATCGCAGCCACTCGTACCGAGGTCCCCAGACGACGCAACGTTTCTCCCTGACGAAAATATTGTCCCAACATTTTGTTAGATGCGAAATAGTACTTTTTCGGCGAGGTTTGTCGGACCGGCTCAGTCCAACTAGTTATCAGGTAAACGCGGTAGCCTCGTACTAGGGTTCCTTGCCGCACCCGCGGACTTCCGCTAAACTCACCCTCGCGATTCCCACCTCACAGGGGCTGGACCGAAAATGCCAAGTTTTCTCAGGCGCTTAATGCCGCGCGAAGATAATTTTTTTGAGATGTTCAACGCCCTCGCCGAAAATTGTCATCAGGGCGCTCAAGTTCTCGTGGAAATGTTTCAGAAGGACGATGGCGCCGAAAAATATGCCGAACGCATTAAGGACATCGAGCACGCCGGCGACAATCTCACCCACACTCTGCTCACTCGCCTGAACCAAACTTTCGTCACGCCATTCGATCGAGAAGATATTCAGGCCCTCAGCAGTCGCATTGACGACGTGCTGGATCTGATCGACGCCGCCGCAAGCCGCATCGTCACCTACAAGATTTCCCACATCCGCCCGGGCGTTGCCGATCTCGCACAAATTCTGTATGAAACCACGCGTCAGGTCGTAGTAGTCGTCGGCGCGCTAAACAAGCACGACGCAGTCCTCGAAAAGTGTATTGAGATCAATCGCTTGGAAAACGAGGCTGACCGGCTTTCGCGCATTCTCATCGCCCGCCTGTTCGACGAAGAAAAAGATCCCGTTCAAATCATCAAATGGAAAGAAATTATCGAAGTCATCGAAGCAGCCGTGGACAAATGCGAAGACGTTGCCAACGTAATTGAAACCGTCACCCTAAAAAACGCGTGAAGATCACCCATCACTCAATCAGTGCGAATGAATTCGCGCCGGCGGAGCCGCTCGCATGAGCAGCTTCCAGCTTGTCATCATTATCGTTGCCATAGCGCTGGCTTTTGATTTCTCAAACGGTTGGCATGACGCCGCTAATTCAATAGCCACCGTCGTTTCCACGCGTGTTCTCAGCCCGGGCAAAGCCGTTCTCTGGGCCGCATTTTGGAATTTCATCGCGGCATTTATTTTCGGCACCGCAGTCGCCAAAACAATCGGCCAGGGAATGGTTCACCTCAACGCCGTCAACGAACAAGTCCTCATCGCCGGACTCCTCGGCGCCATCGCCTGGAATTTATTCACATTAATTCTCGGTCTGCCCACCAGTTCTTCGCATGCACTCATGGGCGGATACGGCGGCGCAGCCATCGCGCGTTCCGGATTCAGCGCCATCATTCTTTCCGGTTGGACCAGGCCCGTCATCTTCATTATTCTCGCGCCGCTCATCGGAATGATCACCGCCATTATCGTCACCATCATCACCAGTTGGATCGTCCGCAAACAATCGCCGACAAAAGTGGACCGCTGGTTTCGCCGCCTGCAACTAGTCTCCGCAGCGGCCTACAGCCTGGGCCACGGTACTAATGACGCGCAAAAAAGTATGGGCATCATCACCACCGCGCTCGTCGCCGGCGGATTCATCAGCAGTTATTCAGTTCCTTTTTGGGTGATTATTTCCTGCCATCTTGCGATGGGCTGCGGCACCATGGCCGGCGGCTGGCGCGTCGTAAAAACAATGGGCCAGCGCATCACAAAATTAAATCCGTTCGGAGGATTTGCCGCGGAAACAGCGGGCGCGCTGACTCTGATTGGCACAGCGCATTTCGGAATTCCCGTCAGCACCACTCACACAATTACAGGAGCCATCGTGGGCGTCGGCGCTTCCCGCCGCGTCACCGCAGTTCATTGGGGAGTCACCCGCCGCATCATGTGGGCCTGGCTGATGACGATTCCCGGCGCCGCCGCAATCGGCTCCGGAATTTACTACCTGCTCGCACACTGGTAATGCGAGCTTGGCGGGAAGTTCGCTACTTCTTGAGCACTTTCTTTCGTATGTCCGGCCAAAATTCCTTGCATTGATTCGCAATCACATCAATCGCTATTTGCGTTCCATAATCGCCCGCCCAGCTTGAAAAATTCAGGTCCGCTCGCGAATGGTAAGTCAGCGATATTGCCGCCGCCGTTGCGTTCCCGCCGAATTCCGAAAAATTAAATTCAGTTCCGCCGCGATCGTTGCGAATCACCAAAATTCTTTTCAGCGCGTACCATGAGCGCGCTTTCTTTGTCCCCGTACCCAATCGGAAATACCGTGGATCTTCGTGCAGCATGGAAGGGAACACGCCGGTGGTCATGAAGCTGCCGATTACCGTGTCGCCGTATCCCGCCGCCAGCCGTTTTGCGTATGGCACCCAGCCCTGTCCCCAGGACGCATCATCATTCTTCGCCTGCGCGATTGCCGCCAGCAACGCCGCCAGCGGAATCGAATATGTATCAAACGCATCTTCCGCTCCCAGCTTGAATTTTTCCTTCGCATGCAACGGCGTGATTACGTTCGGATGTTCCACCGTCGCATAATTCGCCACCACCATGAATAGCCGGTCGTTCTTCGGATTTTCCGGATCGTCTTTCTTTTCGTCCTTCTTTTCCTGTCCGGCCGTCTGTTGCGGCGGAGTAGTCGTCTGGGGTGGAGTCATCTGTGCGGGGGGAGTAGTCTGTGGCGAAGGATTTTGCTGTGCCTGCTCAGCTTGCGCAACACCGCTGGATTGTTGGCTTTGCGCGTTGTCCGGTGTCTGCGCCAACGCCGGAGCCGCGCTAAATGCCAGCGCCAGAATCGCCATCCAAAGCGTCGGCTTCTTCATTCCGCAATTCTCCGAATTCTTCTCGCCGCGGTTCACTTCCTATGACTCAACTTGTGGCGAATATCCGGCCAAAACTCTTTCAGCTGATTCGCGAACGCATCAATCGCAATCTGCGTCGCATAGTCCCCGGCAAAACTCGAAAAATTTCGCTCTTGAACCGTATGATAGGTCAATGAAATTCCCGCCGCCGTTGCATTACCCATGAACTCCGAATAATTAAATTGCGGCTTGCCCGCGTCTGTCCGAGTCACAAAAAGCCGCGTCAGCGCGTACCATGATCGTTTGCGAAATCCTCCAGAGCCCATCCTAAAATACCGCGGATCTTCATGCAGTATCGAAGGAAACACTCCGGTCGTCATGAAACTGCCAATCACCGTGTCCGCGTATGTCGCCGCATACCGCTTTCCAAATGCGCCCCATCCCTGTCCCCACGCCGCGTCGCTGTTTTCAGCCTGCGAAATTGCCGCCACAATCCCTGCCAATGGTACCGAGTAAGTGTCGAACGCATCTTCGGCGCCGGTCTTGAACTTTTGCTTCACCGTCAGCGGAGGAATATTCGCCGTCGGATGTTCCACCGTTCCATAATTCGGAATCACCAGAAATATCCGGTCGTTCTTCGGATTATTCGGATCGTCAGCTTTCTCGTCCTTTTTGTCTTTGTCCTTATCCTGTCCGGCCGTTTGTTGTGGTGGAGCGGTCTGTGCCGGCGGAGTCGTTTGCGGCGGAGGAGTTTGTTGTGCCTGCCCAGTTTGCGCCGCGCCTGTGGTTTGCTGCTGCATGTTCGCGGATTGTCCAGCGCCAGCTGTCAGACCGGCGCCCAAAGTTTCTTGCCTCCGCGCAATCGCAGGCGCCGCCGCAATCGTAATCGCGAGAAGTATTCCCCATAAGGCGCGCTTCGACGTTCGCGCAAAAAATCCCGAAAACCGATTTGTCATGGCTTCAAACTTTCCCTGGATAAGAGCCTAAAATCTTAACATGGCCGCTGATTCTGTTCCCGATTCGCGGCCGCTTTTAGTATGGCCGTTTCCCGAGCCGCAACACTCGTGTACAAGTACGCAACCCGCCGTCGTCTCAGCGTAACTTCTCTGATGCGCGGAGCGTCCAATTGGGTTGTGAGCGTGACTGGCGGGAATCATCCGTCCGGCGGAAGCCGATGATTGCTTCATACATCACACGAAATTGACTCACCAAGAACCGTCATTTGATAATGAATTGCCTGGATTGCTCACAGTATCACTAGCCCTGAATTCAGCCGTTGCGCGTACCGCAAAATAAATAGAGGAAAGAAAATGCCAGCGTTCTACCACATCGATAAAGATCGCAAAATCGTCATGAGCACCGCTTCCGGCGTCCTCACCCGAGAAGACCTCACCACGCACATGCAGAACCTGCTGAAGGATCCCGATTTCAATCCTTCTTTCTCTCAACTAGCTGATTTTAGCCATATCACCGGCCGTGAATTGACCGCTGACGACATTCGCGATATCGCGCGCACCGATGTCTTCAGTCCCTACTCTCGCCGCGCATTTATCGTTGCGGACGATCAATCCGAATCGCTCGCGGAAATGTTCGCCATCCTTCGCGATGTCGCTGGCGAACGCGGCATTCGCGTATTCCGCACCCTGGAAGAAGGCATCGACTGGATTATTCCGCACGTGCGGACTTACTGACGCAAATCGCTCCCGCTATCATATTTTGTTTTCCGATTATGTACTGTAAAATGCTCGCAACATGCGGATCTTCAAATCGCTGATCGCCGCCGTTCTGTTACTTGGCTTGTTTTGCCAGCCTGCGCAAGCCTGTTCATGTGGCGTAACTCAGCTCAATGCGCGCGACGACGCAGCGCGCATATTCAAAGAAGCAACGGTAGTCTTCGAGGGCGAAGTACTTTCCATCGAACCGGCGAAGCCAGGAGACCTGTCTAACTTCCTCCCAGCCGAAAGGGAAAATATTTCCAATCGAGAGCCGGTTGCCGCTGAAATCACGTTTCGAGTTCTTCGCCAATACAAAGGCGATCCAAAGCTAGAAATTCGTATGTACACGGGCGCTCGCGATTCTGCGGAACCATGCCAGGCCCGATATCACGCGGGTGACCGATGGTTTATTTACGGATTCGTGAAAAAGGACGGCAAGCTCTACTTCACCGACTGTAACCGCTCTACAACTTTGGACAACGCCGGCGCAGAGGTGCGATACGCACGCGGCGAGCCCGCCACGGAAGAAGACTTGATGCCTCGGGAGGAAAAAGAGCGATTAGATCTAGATCCCGACCTGAAGGAAAAAGGTGCGACTGTTTCGGGCAGTATCCGTCGTTTCGATCGGTTGCCGATGGGTAAGGCATTAGTTTCCGTATGGCGTCTCGACGGCGACGATCCGCAGGATCGAGCACGTGAGGCGGATCAAGATGCAAACTCGGATGGCACTTTTGTCATCCGCTACTTAATGCCAGGAACATATTTTTTGTCAGCGACGGTGACTGATTGGGAAAAATCCACAAACTTCATCGGCCGCATCGATACTTTTACCGTTAGGGAAAGCCAAAAACTAGGTGGATTAGAAATCGTTCTGAACCCCCAGCCACTTAGTGAAGTTCGCATTCATGTTGAGTCATCTGAGGTGTTTCGCGATCAAGTCGAAGCCTCACTTTGGGATGTGGACAATGATTCCGGCGCGGCGAATCCAAAGTTATACCCGGACAATCAAAGCGCCGAGCCAGATTCGGCGGGTCTTGCAGTTTTGAAGGGTTTGCAATACGGAACCTATCACCTCGCAGTCTCGAATTTCGTCGTCAATGACGCGGGCTACCGTGTCGAGGCCGCCTGCCATCAAGCCGATGGCGCCAAGACGATCAAGCTCGATAAGCCCGTTGTCGAAATCACCGTCTACATGAATTGCAAAGGGAAGTAGGCCGACTCCCCGTAGTGGAACCCCACTCACCCCACCGCACCATATTGGTGGTTGACCTCAAACCTCCGAAATAGAGACAATAGCCCTCTCAAGCTATCGCCATATATCAACGCAAGCTATACAGGGGCGCACCACAATGATTAAACCGAACATCGCCAAGCCGCACGTGTCCGAACTGAATCCTCCCAATCGCCTGATGATGACGCCCGGCCCGTCCTCGTGCGACCCGCGCGTTTATCGCGCGCTCGCTACGCCGCTCGTCGGACACATGGACCCGTGGTTCAATGACCACCTCATTCCGGACATCGCGGACCTGATGCGTTACGTTTTCCAAACCGAAAATAAAATCACGTTCCCCATTTCCGCGTCCGGCTCCGGAGGCATCGAAGCCTCGGTCCTGAATCCGCTGGAAGCCGGCGACGAAGCCATCGTCTGCGTGAACGGATGGTTCTCAGAGCGCATGGCCGTCATCGCCGAACGCGCCACCGACAATGTTATCCGAGTGGAAGCGCCGTACGGTCGCGCCGTGGATCTCGACGATATTCGCCGCGCCGGCAAGGGCCGCAAAATTAAAATTCTCGGCCTAGCGCACGGAGAAACTTCCACCGGCGTAATCCAAAATCTCGATGGCTACCGCAAAGTTGCCGACGAACTTGGCGCGCTTCTCGTCGTCGATGCCGTCGCCACACTTGCTGGAGTTCCTCTCGCCATTGATCAGCAACGCATCGATATTTGTTTCAGCGGCACGCAAAAAGCTCTTAGTTGCCCACCGGGAATGGCGCCAATCACGGTCAGTCCCCGCGCGGAAGAAGTAATTAAGGCGCGCAAAACGAAAGTGCAGAGCTGGTATTTCGATTTGACCAACACCATGAGTATGTGGGGCAGCGAGCGTCTCTATCATCACACTCCGCCCATCTCGCTCATGTTCGCGCTGCGCGAAGCAATGCGCATGGTCGTCGAAGAAAGTTTGGAAGCGCGCTGGGAACGTCATCGCCAAAATCAGCACGCGCTCATCGCTGGCATCGAAGCGATGGGGCTTTCCTGCTTCGTGCCCGATATGGTCGACCGTCTCCCCACCGTCACCGCCGTCACCGTTCCCGAAGGCGTTGACGATCTGAAAGTTCGCAAACAATTGATCGCGGAATTCGGGCTTGAAATTTCGGGAGGCTTCGGTCCGCTCAAAGGAAAAATGTGGAGGCTCGGCCTGATGGGTTTCGCCAGCCAGAGCAAGAATGTATTGCTCTTGCTCGCCGCTCTGGAAAAGTGCCTGCTCGATCAGGGCTTCCGCACTTCGCCCGGAGCAGGAGTTGGCGCCGCAGTTCGCAGCTACTCGCACACGAACACCACCGCCGCAAATGGCAATCAGCCCGTCGCCGTCGGCGCGCACAAATAACAAAATAACGTACGGGCCACCTTTAGGTGGGCCGCTTCGCAAACGAAATAGGGTTCGCAAAATAAACATGTCTCCACAATCAGCCACAGTACCAAACATCGGCGCCATGAGCGCATTCGTCGGCGCGTTCGACGTCCCATCCAAACTCACCGACATCGTTTACCACTGCCGCTTCTCGCACATGTGGAACGGCATCGCTACGCGTCACGCCGATACCATCGACACGAAATTTTTCGTTGATGGCCGCGCTGTCGTGGTCGGCCTCGCACACACCGCGTTCTACGAATTTCGCGAACGCACCAAGCGCGATCTTTCTGACCGCGAAGCCAGCTTCATCGCCGCGGAATATTTACGTGAACGTTTGGAAGAAGAAGACGACCAGCACGATCTCTACGATGTTC
Source organism: Terriglobia bacterium (assembly GCA_963840515.1). Lineage (GTDB taxonomy): Bacteria > Acidobacteriota > Terriglobia > Acidiferrales > UBA7541 > DASTCZ01. The sequence continues at coordinate 258,095 of CAWIZI010000048.1, read as the reverse complement.
CCAAAGCGGAAGTTTTGCGCCTGATCGAAAAACGCCAACTGAAGTAAATTGATGTTTGGAACTACCGCTCGCGCCATTTCCGCGAAAGAACGCTCACTACCGCTCCGACCGCAAGCCATTCAAGCCCGCTGATGAGAACGTAGAAGCCGTCTGTGAGATAGACCTCAGTCATGTTGGGACCAATGTCTCCGTGAATAATGAAGGGCAGATGACTCGCGATCCACGGCGCGGCAAGAAATCCGGGATAATCGAAGTATTTGAACGTGGGTATTAGCCAATCAGCGACGCTGCCGTGAGCCAAATCGAAATGCTCCTTCACGACGAGAAGCACGGAGACGGCAATCCCGAAAATCCCTAGCACCCATGCTGATTTAGTTTTCATCGTGACTCACCGAAAAGACCCACAGCTACGCGTCCGAAAGCGACCCATCAATATTCACAACGCTGCCATCTTCGCCCGGCTCAAAAATTTCACCGCAATCAAAGCATTCCCAATATTCTGCATCCTCATCCTTCGCAATTAATTGCTTGCGCAGATGTTTGCACGGCGTCGTCTTCCGCGCGTCTCCGGATTTTGGTTCCACAGGCTCAGCCATATCTCACCGCAAGACTCCAGCAAAAAACAATTATATACTCCCGGCCAGCGCGGAACGAGCCCGCCAACATTCATGCCGCCGACCAGCCCAAACCCATACGCACCCGATACCAATCGCGGCCGCTTCACCACGCTGATTTTCTACACCGTCGTGATCGTCCTCATCTATCTGGTCTATCTGATCTTTGAGCCATTCCTCGTGCCGCTCGCCTGGGCCGCAATACTCGTCGTAATTTTCCATCCCTGGCACGTCCGCTTGGCGCGCCGATGGGGAAGTTCCGGCGCCGCTGCCGGCAGCACCATCGCGGTTGCCTGCGTTCTAATTTTCCCCGCGTTGGCGCTCGCTCTTCTTTTCGTTCGCGAAGCGTTTCAGGCCGCGCTCGGAATGCAGACCGCCTTTGCGCAGGGGCATCTGCCCTGGGCAACGAACGCGTGGAACTGGCTCCTCGCGCATTCGCCCGGTGGCGCAGGACGCGATCTTTCCTCTCTCTTAAGCCAGGCCGGTAACGCCCTCGGCGCGCGCGCCGCCGAAATGCTCAGCATTGTTCTCCAACACACGGCATTATTTTTCTTCGAGCTTTTCGTCACACTGTTCGCGCTTTTCTTTTTCTTCCGCGATGGCGAACAAATGATGGAATCCCTTCACGGTATTTTGCCGTTTGAAACTTCTTCGCGTGACAGAATGTTCACCGGCGCGCGCGATTTAATTCGCGCCAGCGTCATCACCAGTCTGGTAATCGCTTTGGTGCAGGGCGCTCTCTGTGGAATCGCATTCTGGCTCGCTGGAATCAGCGCGCCAATTTTCTGGGGAGTGGGTATGGCTTTCTGTTCGCTGCTGCCGGTCATCGGCTCGGCAGTCATCTGGGCGCCCGCCGCGATCTGGCTATTTTCCACCGGTAATTGGGGCCACGCGCTCGTGCTGATCGCAATTTGCGCCGGACTAACTAGCGCCGTAGATAGTATTCTGCGCCCGATGTTACTCAGCGGCCGCGCGCGATTGAATGGCTTGATCGTTTTTATCAGCGTGGTGGGCGGCGTCGCCGTCTTCGGCGTGATCGGATTAGTTCTCGGCCCAATCGTCGTCGCCACCGCCATCGGACTCATGGACGCCTACAAGCATCCCGACCCCGTAGTTACCGCGACAGAATGATTTCGCGTAGCACGGCCAATCCTGGCTGTGCTCGTTTTTTCCGACCGCCGCCGCTAATAAATCCCCGTTTTATCCTTGAATCGTGTCTTTTCCGAATCCTTATCCAAATATGGAATCCCTTTTTCCATCCACTCTGGTTTCGGCGCGCCCTTCAAAAAATAATCAAAATACTGCTGCATCCGCAAACTGAAATCTTTCTGGTCCGGACGCCGCACCAGTCCATGCGGCTCCCCGTTGTAACTGAACATGTACGCTTCTTTATTCAGCCGCCGCAGCGCCAAATAAAATTCAATTCCCTGATACCACGGCACCGCCGTATCCGCATCGTTCTCAAGTATCAGCACCGGAGTTGTAATTCGGTCCACCATAAAAATTGTGGAATTTTCCATGTACTTCAGCGGAGTCTGCCACGGCGATCCGCCGATGCGGCTTTGCCCGTGCTCGTACTGACCCTGCCTCGGCATTCCCGATCCCCAGCGAATTCCGTCGTATGCGCTGAACATATCCACAACCGGCGCGCCCGCTTCCACGGCCTTAAATCGATGCGTCTGCGTAATCATGTACGCAATCTGATAGCCGCCCCAGCTGTGTCCTTCTATGCCGACATTTTTTTCGTCCACATACCCGCGCGCGATAATCGAATCAATCGCCGGCAAAACACATTTCAACGCGCTCTGTCCCGGATTTCCAGTCGTGTAAACAATGTCCGGCTCCAAAATTAAATATCCGTTGCTCGCGTAAAAGCTCGGCTGAATCGTGTGCCGCGGCTGCGGCGGATTGTAAGCGTGTATGTTCTGCGAAAGTTTTTCGTAGATGTACACAATCATCGGATATTTTTTATTCGGATCGAAATTCTCCGGCTTATAGAGAATTCCTTTCAGCGGCACGCCATCATCATTCAAATAATGAATCATCTCCGCCGTCGCCCAATTCACCGAAGCCTGCTGCGGATTCGCATTGGACACCTTCCGCAGTTTCGAGAAATTGGAATCCGTAATCACCAAATCCGGAAATTCCTCGAATGTCCCAGCCGTAAGCGCCAGCACGTCCGCGTCCTTCGCCTTCAGCGGAGCCGTAAACGCTTTCGCCGCGAAAATTAATTTCTGCGGAGCGGTCGCCGTCCCCACATGCGCACGATAAAATCCCGTGTCGAACGTATCCGTATTCGTAGCGCGCAACAAAAGCGGCTGCGAAGAATCAATCCATCGCGCTTCTGGATCGCGCCTATTTTCGGCCCCCAGCCGCGCATAACGGAATTCAAGATGCGCGGTCCGTCCCGCACCGGCCGTCAAATTCACCGCTTCACCGCTGTCGGGGGAAAGTTGCCACACGTCGAACTCGTCATATACCAGCGCATATTTCCCGTCCAGCGTCCATCCCGCTGGGCCGTAGGGTGGCGGCACCCCGGGCGTGTCGGTATCCTCCCGCCAGAATTTCACATTTAATTTTCCGGTCAGATTTGTAATTTTCCCGTCAGGCACCGAAATGACGTTCCAATTTTTGTCGGCAAAATAAAGCAGATGTTTTCCATCCGGTGACCATTGAAGATTTCCAGGATGCTTGGTGAAAAGCGGACGCCGCTCGCCCGTCATCGTGTTCACCAGATAATAGTCGTTATAATTCGCGTCGTATTCGTCCATCGGCGCGTACTGCCGGTTGTCCGCGCCCAGCGCCCACATTCCATCTTCCGTCGGAGTCACTTCCGCCATCGTGAGATCGCCCAGCTGCACCATCTGTTTTTCCGCAATGTGGTAAACCGCGCGGTACGTCCGATTTCGATCCTGCTGCGCGCGAACCTTTTGCATCGGCTGAATGTGCTCGTCGTTCCATCTCCAAAGGTCGCCGTTCACCTTGTCGTCCGCCAACACTTCATTCGCCGGATCAACTTCTGGCGCATCCGGCGGTGCAACGCCGAAGAAAATATGTTTACCGTCGTGACTAAACGTGATTGCACCCTTATCGCTAATTACAAATCCATCATGAATTCCATGCGACGCCGACGATGCCACTTCCACCGCTGCGTCCGCCTTCCGCTCCCACAAATAAAGTTTTTCTTTCGGCTGCTTCGATTTCGCGTCGTCGCGATCGCTGAAGAATGCCAGCTTCGTCTGATCGAAATCCCACGTTGGCCGCAAATATTTCCCCGGCCCGGTCAACAATGCATGCGGCGCCGCATCCGTTCCCACCGCGACCAGAAAAAGTCCGTTCGTTTCTTCCTTGTGCGAAGCCACCGCGTAAACCAGCGCCGTGCCGTCCTTCGACAACGTATAAGCAAGCGCGTCAGGAAAAGTTCGCTCAGCCTGCGTCGTCAAGTTTCGCAAAACCAAATCGCTCCCATATTCTCGACGAGCCCCGCGTCCTCCCGCTGCACCAGTTCCACCAGCAGGCGTAGTTGCAACAGCTCCTTCCGCGCCGGCGCCACCTCGACCAGCACCGGGACGTGTTGGCTCGGCATCCCGCAAATAAGCCACCACTCCGCCAACTTTTTCCGGAATCTGAAAATTTCTCACCCGATCAATTCGCGTCGGCGTTCCCGTCGACAAATCTACAATCACCATACCGTTCTTCGGCAGGTCGTCCGCGCGTCGATGTTCGCGCTTCGCCTTGTCCGTGTCCGCTTTCGCCGGGAACACGGAAAAAACCACAAAGTGACTATCCGCCGTAAACGAAATCGTGATGTTGATCGGCGGCGGTGGTTCATCGCTCTCAAGATTCGGCGTCGCCAATGGACGCGCCCCGGCCGGCTGCCGCCATTCCGTTCCCGTTTGCAAATTGCGGACGACAACTTCGCCGTCGCCTTCCTGCGGAAAAAGTCCGTACGCCAGAAATTTTCCGTCGTTGGATAGCGCCTGATTCTGAATATTCTTCCATCCGTCGTAATCCATATGCGTCAGCGGACGTTTCGTCTGCGCCGATGCGCCAACAGCAATTAGCAAAATGAAAATCGGAAATGCTATGCGAAGCGAAGAAACAAGTTTGGTTTTCATGATGGCCGGAATTTATCAAATGCGTGGCCCACTGTCCATGCGGACAGTCCTCACTGTCCGTATGTTCGATTGACTACATAAATGCGCAGACTCACATATGTTCTTGCGCGCGTTTGGAATTGCGATAGTATCGAAGTCAAGCCAACGAGAAATTCTCGTAAGCACAGGTCATGGCCCAATTTTACGGGCCGAACGAACCCTCCTCCTTGCGGCGAACTTGGAAGAAACGAACACCGGACATAGGTGAAGTCTGTCTAGCAAAAGGTTAGGCCTCAAACGAGCGCGATAACCCAACCAATTCTCCGGCCACGTCTGCCCGGACTAACATCTCTCCGGTTTTTCGCCGCGTTTCTCGTGGTGCTTTTCCATCTTCAATCCATGCAGATCACGCTGGGCCCCGTTTGGTTCCGCGAACTTTCCTCCATCGGCTACGTCGGCGTCAGTTTCTTTTTTGTTTTATCTGGATTCATCCTCGTCTACACCTGTCAGGGAAAGTCCGTGAACGTGATGAAATTCTGGCGCACGCGTTTCGCACGCATTTATCCCGCATACGTTTTTTCGCTTCTGTTGATGGCGCCCTGGTTTTTTTACGCCGCAACAAAATTAAAATTTCCGCTCTTCGCCTGGGCCACAGTGCATTTGAAGTCCGCATCCTTATTAGTGATGACATTAACGCAAGCCTGGGTCCCCGGAAACGCGCTCGCCTGGAACTCAGTCTGCTGGAGCCTCTCCGTCGAATCGTTTTTCTATCTGCTCTTTCCGCTCCTGCTGCTCGTTTTCGCGCGAAGGTCCCGCGGCCGTTTGCTATTTTACATAGCCGCGTCCTGGACGGTCGGCCTCGCAATCTCCGTCATCTATCTGTGGCTGAAGCCCGACGGTCTGACCACCACAAATTCCGAAGTGATTAACGCTTTTTGGCTGAACGCTCTGCAATTTAATCCTATGGCCCGCCTCCCGGAATTTATGATGGGCATGGCTTGCGGATTTTTATTTTTACGCTCGAAAAAGAATGACAAGCTGGCCGTCTCCCTGATCGCAACCGGCGTCGCCGCGTTTATTCTCGTCGTGCGCTGCGGAAATTGGATTCCGTTTCCAGTCCTGCACACCGCGCTTCTCGCCCCGGCTTTCGCAGCAATCGTTTACGGAGTCGCATTGCGTCCGCGCTTCTCACAATTTCTTGAAAATAAAACCCTCGTGCTCCTCGGCGACTCCAGTTACAGTTTGTATCTTCTCCACACCCTCGCCATCGGAGCAGTTTTCCAATTTTCAAAAACAGGTTTTGAAAATCCCACCGTTCTAAAAACCGTCGCAGCCGTTGCAGTTGCAGTTCTGGTTTCCGTTGCCGTTTACCGCTGGATCGAAGTTCCCGGCCTCCGCATGTTGCGCCCGAAGGACAAGCGCAAACCAGAAATCGCGCCGCAACCCGTCTTCGTTCCATCTCAGGTTCAAGTTCAATTGCAGCTTGAAGCGTAAACCCGTCTCTCCGCAGCGATAAACTTTTCCCTTCCGGATATGCTAGAGTAACCCGCTCGTATCGCCCCGTCATGGAAAACAAGTCCGCTTCTTCACACGCCGAACTTCCGCCGGAGAAACTGCGCTGGCGTTGCGATCCCGCAGCGTGTGCCCTATGAAACCACCGCGCAGGCGGAGCCGCTCGAAGGTGTGATCGGCCAGGACCGCGCGTTGCGTGCACTGAAAATGGGCATCGAGATTTCGGCGCCCGGCTACAACGTATTTGTGTGCGGACTTGGCGGGCACCAGCCGCGGCAGCACGATCGCGCGAATTCTCGAAGAGTTGCGCCCCGAAGTCTGCGAATCGCCCGACCGCTGCTACGTAAACAATTTCAAGAATCCGGATCGTCCGCGTCTGTTGACGCTCGCGCGGGCGGCGCCAATGGTTCAAGAAAGGACATGCAATCCGGCATTGAATTTCTGCGCCGCGAATTCCGCAAGTGTTCGAGGGCGAACCATTTCAGCGCCAAAAAGCCCGCATCGTGGACCGGTACACCGCGCGCGAAAAAGAATTGATGGACGATTTCACGCGCCGCATCGCGCGCGAACAATTCGCGCTGGGTCACATGCAGGTCGGAGCCGTCGCGCTGCCGGAAATTTTCCCCGTGCTCGAAGGGCAGATGGTGCCCATCGAAGATATTCCGAAACTCGTGCACGAAGGAAAAATCGAATCCGCCTCCGCCGAGGAATTGGAACGCAAGTACGAACAATTTCGCCAGGAATTCACCGTCGTCTATCGCAAAACGCTCACGCTCTCGCGCGAACTCGCGAGCGAGTTGAGTTATCTCGAACAAGAAGCCGCATCAGTGCTTGTCGACGGCGTGATCGAAGAACTGAAAGAAAAATATCCTTCGCCGCTCGCCACGGAATATCTTGAAGAAGTGCGACTGAATATTCTGGACAATCTCGATCCCTTCCGCGAACGCGAAGGCGAAGAAGATCACGAATCGCCGAGTGGCGAACAACTGCCGCGCGGGCCGGCGCCCACGGACCGCGATCCCTTCCGCGTCTACGGCGTGAATGTAATTTTGGCGCACACGAATGATGAAACTACCGCCGGTGATTTTTGAAACCACGCCGACCTACGCGAATCTTTTCGGCACAATTCAGCGCAACTACGACTGGCGTGGCTCCTGGACTTCCGACTTCATGGATCTTGCGCGGCGGTTCAATGCTGCGCGCGGACGGCGGATATTTAATTCTCTACGCGTTTGACTCGCTCGCCGAAACCGGCGTGTGGAAAACTCTGAAGCGCACCATGAATCACGGCAAGCTGGAAATTCAGCCCATGGAAATGATGTTCCCGCTGGGAAATTCCGGCCTAAAACCTGAGCCAATCGATTTGAAGGTAAAAGTTATTTTGATTGGCGACCGCGATCTTTACGAATTGTTTTACACCTACGAAGAAGAGTTCCGCAAAATTTTCAAAGTGCGCGTGGAATTTGACGACGAAATGCCCATGGCCGATGAAGTGATTCTCGAATTCGGCGGGCGTTTGCGAAAACTCTGCGACGACGAAGGCCTGTGCCCGTTCGATCGCACCGCTGTTGCCGCGCTGATTGAAGATGGCGTTCGCAAAGCCGGCCGCCGCAACAAAGTTACTGCCCGATTCGTGGACTTGGCCGACCTCGCGCGCGAATCCTGCTACGCGGCTCGGCAGATGGGCGAAACTCCAGTCACCGGCGAACACGTTCGCAAAGCGACCGAAGCGAAAGTAGAGCGCCACAATTTATACGAAACAAAATTGCGAGAAATAATTGAAGAAGGCACCCTACTCGTCGATACTTCCGGCTCTCGCGTCGGTCAGGTGAACGGCCTGAGCGTCCTCGAAATTGGCGGATACATGTTCGGCAAGCCGGTGCGAATCACCGCCACAGCGGCGCTCGGCAAAACTGGACTGATTAACGTGGAGCGTGAAGCCAACATGAGCGGCCGCCTTCACGACAAAGGCATGCAAATTATCGCCGGATATTTGCGCCGCGTTTTCGCGCAGGATAAACCCCTTTCACTTTCCGCCAGCGTCTGTTTCGAGCAGTCATATTCCGGCGTCGATGGCGATAGCGCCAGCTCCACCGAAATTTACGCTTTGCTTTCCGCGCTTTCCGATTTGCCGCTGCGTCAGGATATCGCCGTCACCGGTTCCGTGAATCAGCAGGGAGATATTCAGCCCATCGGCGGAGTGAATCAAAAGATCGAAGGTTTTTACGACGTCTGCATGTTGAAGGGACTCACAGGAACGCAAGGCGTGATTATTCCCGCCGCGAATGTGGAAGACTTAATGCTGCGCGAAGACGTGATTGACGCCGTCGCCGCTGGAAAATTTCATGTTTTGCCGGTCACGTCCATCGAGCAGGGAATTGAAATTTTAACCGGCGTCCGCGCCGGTTCGCGCGACGCCGAAGGAAATTTTGAATCCGGTACAGTGATGGCGCGCTCAAACGATCGCCTGCATCACATGGCCCACACGCTCAAAGAATTTGAATAGCCCTCGGCACTCGTCGCTAAATTATTGAGAAAATCCTTGGTAGTGAATTCCGTCCGGTTCCTTCCACCATCCTGCAACATTCCTGTGCAGCATCGCTTTGCCGACTCTCGTGGCATTAAATTTTTTCATCGAATCGAAGAACTGAATATCTTCGGGTGAAAGTTTGGCTTGCCCCGCCTTTTCGCTGTCCTCGATACTTTTCGTGAAGTCGGCCATCCAGTCGTGGCGCGAATAATCTGTGATCGTCAAGCCCAGAAGATCTTTAGGCAACAATGCGCGCAAGCGGCTAATTTCCGGATTGTCCGCGAGTGAAGATCCTGCGGCGGGTCCGGCGGCGGAATCCAATCGCCCAGCCTTCAGCAAAGCCGGCTTATCCGCACCGAACAGCAGAAAATGCGGCGTCAGTGCGACGTAATTCGTCACGCCAGGTCCTGTTGTGCCGGCGGCAGGACTGGCATTTATAGATTTGTAAAATGTAATTCCACTTTCGTGTCCATCTTCCGCGTAGGAATTGGATCCCAACTTTTCAAACAGCGTCGCCACTTTTTCCGGATTCGTAATCGTGACCGCATATATTTGCGAAGGCGGAGTTGAATTGGCGTCGAGCTGAATTGTGGCGGCTTCGCCTCCAGCCAGCGCCAGCACATCGTTCACCGGCATGCCCAGCTGCATGCTGCTCATTCCTTCCACCATTTGCACCATCGCCGCCTGTTGTTGCGGAAGCGCAGCCATCGCGGCGGCGCGAACTGTTTTGTAAATCGCAGGCAGATCAAACGAGTAGGACAAATAGGAATACGCCGACGGCGGCGCAAGCGCCAGCGTATCGAAGTGCGCGCGATTCGTGCCGAAGAAATCGAATATTCCGCCGCCAGTTGTGTCACCGACCACCAATCCGCGCGATTGTTCGTCTTGCGCGGTGATCGCATAGCTGCCGCAGAACGCGCGAACGGAATCCAGACGCAGCGAGCGCAGCGCCGCCGAAGTATCAAATTGCGCGGACACCGGAACCGAAATCTTTGTCAGGTCTGGAATGCGGAAATAAACTTCCGAAATCGAATCCGGATCCTGATTCGCGCGGCAGCGCTGATAATTCGGAGTCTGCGCCAAAGAATCGCTGGACGCTGAATGCGAACCCAGCCGCGAAATTAAATCCTGAATCACCTTCTCCTGATTCGACCACACGAAATAATTTCCCACTCGAGCCACCAAAGAAGTGTTATTCGGCCCCGCAAATTTTTCGATCCCAACTCCGGAGAAATCAGTGTGTGTATGCGTAACATCCTTGGAAACATTTGCGGTCATCAGCCGGAAAAGCAAATCGAACTGCGCGGTTTTCCCGGTCACATCAAGAATCGCAAACATCCCGCCAGCATTCAGAAATTGTTTAGAAGTGGGCGCGCCGGTTTTCGTCAGCGACGCCATATCAATCGCCCCTGAAAAGCCAAACATCATTGGACTCTTCAAAATGGCAAATATCTGGTCCGTTTGCGCCGGCGTGAATTTCACGGGCTGGCCATTCACTTTCCAATCCGAGTGGCGAATCAGGTACGCGATGCCCTGCTGGCGAAAATCCGCGAACTCCGGTGAATTCCAGGATTGCACCATCGGATTGCCGGCATAGGCGGTTTCCGAGTGCGCTGTTCCCTTAGAAAAAATAAAGAAGGAAGTATCCGCCGGTAAAATTCCCGGACCAAATTCTTGGGCCGCCACAGGAAGAACGGCGAAAGTCAGCAGCAGAATCAAGGCGGCAAGACGCGAGCGCATAATCATTCGTGATCTCCGGTGAATCGCAAATAAATTCTAATTCAATTCAGTATTTCCAAATGTTGTCGATCGCTGCGATGACTCGCAAACATAAACAAAAGGCTCCGTTCATTGTGTCCTGAATCGGGCGCAACTCACGGAGCCTTTTGAGTTTTGTTTTCTGCTACTTAGCCGGCGTCGCTGCCGAAGCAACATCCTTCGGTGTCGAAAGATACCCGCTGATTTTATCCTTGGTCACATCATTGACGACCAACTCATACGGTGCGCGCGCGCCGTTCACGCGGAATTGCATCAGCTCGTCGAGAGTTTTATCTTTCTTCTCAATTTGCTTGTCGTCCACCACCATGATCACTGTGTAGCGATAGTGTTTTGAATCCACCTTGGTCAATTGCAACTGAATCGGCCCCACCTTTTGCGGAGTCTTTGTTTTTCCAAGCGAGAACTCGAAAATATTTCGCTCGCCCAGCCGCTTCAGTTCTTCCACCTCTTCGTGATTCTTGGCGATCAATCCGCCTTGATTCGTCACGTCGCCGATGGCAGTGCTCAGTTGGCCCTTGGTAGCTTCCAAATCTTTCTTCGTAGCGTCTAAGTCGGTCTTCGTGCCGGCCACGTCGCCGGATACCGCCGAAATCTTCGCGTCACTTTCCTTTTGCACCTGGCCGATCTGCGAAGTCAGCTTATTGTCGCTGGCTTTCTGATCGATTTGAATTTGCTGCGCCAAACTGTGCGCCCGCGCAACTTCCGCGTCCGTCAAATTCACGTGGCGTGACGTCACTTCCAACTGTCCGCGCAATTCCGCGATGCGTCCATTCGCCTGATCCAACCGCGCGGAAAGTTGATTCGACGCCTCCTGGGATTTCGCAATGTCGGAATTAAATTGTGTGCGCGCGGTGTAGCCGGCCCACGCAAGATAGCCGATTCCCGCCAGCAGAATCACAAATACAAAATAGATCCAGCGCGGCAACGGCGGCGGTTGCGGGTTCTCAGGCAAACTCGTGCTCGGCGAAATGCTCATCTTTCCTCCATGTGCCCGGGTATCTCGAACAAGAACGTGGGCATCGTCCGGGCGTGTCCGATATGATTATCACTGAGGTCAATAGGGTTGTCTACGTCCACGGTAACTGCTGTTCACTCACCACTATCGCCGAATCAACGTCCCCGCTTGTGCGGCCAACGCGCCTCTACCGTCGTCGTCAGCCCGCCGCGCGGAGTGAATTCCCCTCGCACCACGCACCACACCGGCTTCGTCGCCGCCACAATGTCCTTCAACATCCGATTTACAGCATTCTCATAAAATATTCCCAAATTTCTGTAGCCCAGCAAATAAAGTTTCAGCGACTTCAACTCCAAACAAGATTTCCGCGGCTCATATTCAATCAGAATCGATCCATAATCCGGCATCCCCGTCTTCGGACAAACCGAAGTGTATTCCGGAAACGTAGTCGAAATCTTGTACCCCGGAAATTGATTCGGCCAAACGTCTAGCTTCGGCAGCTTCGCGTCAATCCCCGCCCGCGCGTGTTCGTCAGAATATTCAGAAGACATCTAGTCTCTCCGATCTCCCAAACATTATTGCATGACATTTCGCGTAGCGCAGCCAATCCTGGCTGCGTGCCTTGTAATTGATTTCACAAGTGTGGCGGAGTCTTGTACCCCGGTCCTCTAAATCATTCCGTCTTCGTAAGCTCGCCGTTCCGCCCGCCCGCTGCGCTCAAACACCATCGCTGGACTCGCACGCGGATGTGTTATATACGGTCGCATAACGAGCGCATTATCAGCGACGCGCCGCAATCTATCAGCTTGAAATTCTTCAATTGGGGAGGCATCGGCGATGGGAAGCAGCGACCCGTCAAATCATCCCAACGATCCAACTCGCCGTGAGGATTCCGAGAGCACGCTAGCCGACGGAGCGACGCGCATCTCGGAGTTCCGCCAGATTGGGCCATACCGTCTGCTGCAGTTGATCGGCGAAGGCGGCATGGGAGAGGTGTGGTTGGCCGAGCAGAAGCAACCCATCCACCGCACTGTGGCGCTGAAACTGATTAAGGCCGGCATGGACACGAAAGCCGTAGTGGCGCGCTTCGAGTCCGAGCGGCAGGCGCTGGCGCTGATGGATCATCCCAACATCGCGCGAGTGTTTGACGCCGGATCCACCGCCGAAGGACGGCCTTATTTTGTGATGGAGTATGTGCCCGGAGTGGCCATCACGGAATATTGCGACAACCACCGGTTGACCATCAAAGAGCGGCTGGAACTTTTTATGCAGGTGTGTGACGGCGTGCAACACGCGCATCAGAAAGCGATCATTCACCGTGATTTGAAGCCCTCCAACGTCTTGGTTGTGGAGCAGGACAACAAAGCGGTGCCGAAGATTATTGATTTCGGATTGGCGAAAGCCACCGCGCAGCGGCTGACCGATAAAACTTTTTTCACCGAACTTGGCGTGCTGATGGGAACGCCCGAGTACATGAGCCCAGAGCAAGCCGATCCGCGCGAACAGAACATTGACACGCGAACGGATGTGTATTCGCTCGGCGTGATTCTTTACGAATTGCTGGTCGGCGCGCTTCCGTTTGAAACGAATGCTCTGCGAGCGGCGGGCATGGCGGGAATCCTGCGTGTGATTCGGGAACAGGAACCGCCGAAACCAAGCACGAAAATTCGCTCGATGGGACATGTTTCGGAATTTTCGGCGAAGAACCGGAAAGAGGAGCCACGGTCGTTTGCGCGGCACCTCCGGGGCGACCTGGATTGGATCACCATGAAGGCGCTCGAGAAGGACCGCATCCGGCGCTATGGCTCTGCTTCTGAATTCGGTGCGGATATTTCCAGATACCTGCAGAAGGAGCCGGTAATAGCCGGCCCTGCAACCGCCGGTTACCGCATCCGAAAGTATGCCGCGCGTCACCGGGTTGTGTTGGGCGCAGCCGCGGGTTTGTTGGTTCTTTTGAGCGGCTTTGTGGTCACGCAGGCAATTGAACTGCACCGAATTAAATTGGAGCGCGACCGGGCGACTCGCGAGCGTGACCGCGCCAGCCGCATAACTGACTTCATGACCGGAATGTTCAAAGTCTCGGACCCAAGTGAAGCGCGTGGTAATGCGATTACCGCGCGGGAAATTTTGGAAAAAGCGTCGAAAAACATTGATACGGAACTCACCAAAGATCCCGAACTGCAAGCGCAGATGATGTACGTGATGGGCGGTGTTTACGCCGGCCTGGGGCTTTACGGACGCGCTCAAATACTTGATCAGCAGAGTATGGAGATTCGGAAGCGCGTGCTGGGACCGGAAAATCCGGACACACTAAACTCGATGAACAACTTGGGCGCTGTTCTTTTTGACGAAGGCCACTTCGCTGAAGCGGAAGAGTTGGAGCGGAAAACAGTAGACCTCGAGAAACGCGTACTCGGCTCGGAGCACCGCCAAACACTAACCTCGATGAACAACCTCGCGATGAATCTGGCACGCCAAGGCCACTTTGCCGAAGCGGAGAACTTGGAACGCGAGACATTCGCAGTCCAGAGGCGTGTCCTCGGGTCGGAGCATCCGGATGCGATGAACACAGCGGTCAATCTCGCGTCCGTGCTGGATGACGAACGCAAATATGCCGAGGCGGAGAAGTTGGATCGGGAAACGCTGGACGTGCTGCGGAGCACCCTCGGTACCGACCATCCGCTAACACTGAGGTCGCTCAACGACCTGGCCAATGTTCTGGATGACGAGGGCAATTATGCCGAAGCTGAGAAATTGTATCGCGAAGCGCTCGAAGTCCGCCGGCGCGTGCTCGGGCCGGAACACCCGGAGACGTTGGCGGCGTTAGGCAACCTGGCCAACGCTGTGATGGGTGAGGGCCGGTATGACGAAGCTGAAAAGCTGTTTCGGGAGTCGCTCGAGATACAGCGGCGTGTCCTTGGGCCGGGAAACCCGGAGATCGCTGTTTCCACCTATAACCTAGGTTGCATCGCAGCCCACCGGGGCCGTCGTGATGAAGCGCTTTCGCTGCTACGCGACGCTGTGGATCACGGGCTACCGCTGGCTGCCGATTTGGGCATGGATCAAGATTCAGACCTGAAGTCGTTGCACGGAGACCCACGGTTCGCCGCGCTAGTCGCTCACGCGAAAGAGCGCGCCACCTCAGCGCAAAAGCTAAATTAGACCAATCCGGCTCTGCTGACGTCGCCATTGAAAAAAGCCGCGTCGCAGCGTACTTTACGTCCACTAGAAACTTCGCAACCGAAGTTTCGATTTCCAGGTTTTTACAAAAAGGAGATTTAATGAGCCCCGACACAGGCACCTCCGCGGCAAATCCAAACAAAGCCTTGTGGGAAAAGGGCGACTTCACCGAGATCGCCGCTTTCATGCGCGAATCCGGAGAATCGCTGGTGAAGTCGACTGGAATAAAGACGCCGCTGCGAGTTTTGGATCTGGGATGCGGAGACGGAACCACCGCGGTTCCCATGGCGCGCTTGGGCGCCGAGGTCACAGGAATTGATATCGCCAGAAATTTGGTTGACGCCGGAAACAAACGCGCCGCCGCGCTAGGTATAAGCAATCTGAAATTTCAAGAGGGCGACGCGTGCAATCTACAGGGAGTCGCTGACCATTCGTTTGATTTGGCGATTTCGATTTTCGGCGCGATGTTTGCTCCGAAGCCGTTCGATGTGGCGAAAGAAATGGTGCGCGTAACAAAACCGGGCGGTCGAATCGTGATGGGCAACTGGATCCCAAATGATTCGACATCATTTGTATCGCAACTTTTGAAAATCAGCGCGTCGTTCATGCCTCCGCCTCCGGAAGGATTTGTCAGCCCGATGGCTTGGGGCGTCGAAGCGCACATCATCGAAAGATTTGGCCAAGCGGGCGTGCCGAAAGAAAAAATCTCGATGGTGAAAGAGTCGTTCTCGTTCATCTCGGCAGAGAAAAGTCCGGCGAGATTCATTGAATTGTTGGAACAATATTACGGTCCAACCATGAATGCGTACGATGCCGCGCAGAAAAACGGGAAAGTGGATGATTTCCACGGCCAACTCTTGGAGCTGGCGCACGCCCAGAACAAGAGCAGTGACGGAAGCACCTCAATGCCCGCCACGTTCATGCGAGTGACAGTTTCGGTTTAACGGCGCGCCCATGCGAAACCACAACGCGAATCGTTTATTCTTGCGCGGGGACTGATGCCGGGCCTATTCTTTAAGCGCGCGTCCCCGCGGAGGAATCAGAATTGATTTGTCCGAAGTGCGAAAGTAAAAATTGTCAGCGCTCTCGCCGGCGCAGCGCGTCGGATTTTATTTATGGCGTTACGAAAATTCGCCCGTGGCGCTGCGGAGAATGCGGCCACCGTTTTTTTGCCTGGAAAGTACCACTCAGATTTTTAGGATATGCGCATTGCCGCAGATGCGGACGATTTGATTTGCAGCGAATGGCCCGCGAACATGCGGAAGGAAGGTTTAGATTTATCGGACAATGGTTGTGCCTGCCGCTCTATCGCTGTCCTCCGTGCCGCAATAGATTTTTTTCGATGTTGCCGCGGAAAAAAGAAACCGCGGCGCAAGCTTCAGCAGTTCCCGGAAATCCACCTGCCCGGACTTAGCCGCGTTTATTGTTCCTGACTTACAATTCCACAATATTAAAATTAACGTTGCTGTGGTGGCGCGCACATTTGCGTTGTATAGTGCGGACGTTGTTTAGCCGCTATCGAACTGTAGTTATCTGAATGGAATTTCTAAATCGAGTTTCTGAATCGAATTTCTAAATGGAGACGAGAATGAAAACCCTTCGCGCCGGATACCGCAATTTCTTACTGGGGCTGGTAGTAGTTCTGCTATGCGCGTCTGCTGGAAATGCGCAGCGCGGCGGACGCGGCGGAGGCGGACAGGATCAATTCCGTTTTAGGTTTATCGGGCCGGCGGTAGGAAATCGCGTCTCGGCCATCGCCGGAATTCCCGGCGATACCAGCACCTATTATGCCGGCGCGGCGTCCGGCGGAGTTTGGAAAACGGCCGACGGTGGAAATAATTGGACGCCGATTTTTGACGCCGAGCCAGTAGCGGCGATTGGCGCGCTCGCGGTTGCCACGACGGACCCAAATACAATTTGGGCGGGAACCGGCGAGGCGTGGGCGATTCGAGATAGCGACGTGATGGGCGACGGAATTTATAAATCCACGGACGCCGGCAGAACTTGGACGAACATGGGATTGGCAGAAACAGGGCGCATCGGACGAATCGTCGTCGATCCGAAAAATGCCGAGAACGTTTTTGTTTGCGCGTTGGGTCGGTTGACCGGTCCGCAACAGGAGCGCGGAGTTTATCGCACAGTTGACGGCGGAAAAAATTGGGAACGAGTTTTATTTGCCGATGAAAAAACGGGATGCAGCGGACTTTCCATGGATCCGCACAATTCGCACGTGCTGTTCGCGGGAATGTGGCAAGTGGAAATGCACACCTACGGAGAATATAGCGGAGGCCCGGGCAGCGGAGTTTACGTTTCCCGCGACGGCGGAACGAAGTGGACAAAAATTGAAGGGCACGGGATGCCGCATCCGAACGTCGGGAAAATTGACGTCGCAGTTGCGCCGACAGATTCCAATCGAGTCTACGCGTTGATTCAAACCGCGGATCAGGGCTCGGTGTGGCGTTCAGACGACGGCGGAGAAAATTGGCGCGTGGGAAGTTGGGATCGCGCGTTGATTGGCCGCGCCGGATATTACATTCGTCTCGCGGTGGGAACTGGAAACGCCGACGAAGTGCTGGTCAGCGACAGCGCGTTTTTGCATTCGGTGGATGGCGGCGAAACTTTTCGCACCGTTCCATGGGGCGGCGACAATCACGATATTTGGATTGATCCCACGAATCCGGATCGATTCGTGATTACTGACGACGGCGGAATAAATATCACGACCGTGCACGGACGCGGATTTCATCGCGTGCAACTTCCCATCGGCCAGATTTATCACGTCGCGGTGGATAATCAGATTCCGTACTACGTTTACGGAAATATGCAGGACGATGGAAGCATGCGCGGATTGAGTACCGCCGGCGGACGCGGGTTTGGAACCGCCGACGCATTCGATTGGGATCACCCCGTGGGCGGATGCGAATCTGGATTTACAGTTCCGGATTTGACGGACACAAATATTATTTGGGCCACGTGCTACGGCGACGAAGTTACGCGCTGGGACGCGAGAACGCGCGAAGCGCGCTCGGTCAGTCCGTGGCTGCACACTTTGGATTCGCCGCCCGATGCCACTAAATATCGCTGTCATTGGACGCCGCCGCTCGCGATCGATCCTTTCGATCACAACACCGTTTACTACGGATGCCAGGTAATTTGGAAAACCACGAACGCCGGACAGAGTTGGACGGTCAGCAGTCCGGATCTTTCAACAAATGATACGACCCGGATAAAACCATCGGGCGGAATTGTTGGGGATAATCTTGGCCAATTTTATGGCGAAGTAATTTTTGCGATTGCACCTTCGCCAAAGCAAAAGGGATTGATCTGGGCGGGAACAAATGACGGCCAGGTGTGGTTAACGAAAGACGGCACCGCGAATTGGACGAACGTCACGAAAAACATTTCCGGATTGCCGGCCTGGGGAACAATTTCGTGCATCGCGCCTTCCACTTTTGATGCAGGCACCGCGTACATCGCCGTGGATTTTCATATGATGGACGACCGCACTCCGTTCATTTTTGAAACGAAAGATTTCGGACAAACGTGGAAACGGATCAATAGCGATTTGCCGTCAAAACATCCGCTGGCCTACGTGAAAAGCATCGCGGAAGATCCGAACAAGCAGGCATTGCTTTTCGCAGGAACCGGAAACGGATTTTATTATTCGCAGGATGATGGCGGCCATTGGACTGCGATGGCGACCGGACTTCCGCACGCGCCTGTTTCGTGGATCGCCGTCCAAAAACAATTTCACGACGTAGTCGTTTCCACTTACGGCCGCGGATTTTATATTTTGGACGACATTTCGGCCTTGGAGGCTGGAACGTCCGATGCGACCGTGCAATTTGTGAAGCCGCGCGATGCGTATCGATGGGTGCGAGGCTCGCGCGCGATTCTAAATTATTCGCTGAAGCAAAATGCGCAATCGCCGGTGCAAATCCAGGTGTTGGATGCGAGCGGGGCGATTGTCCGTTCGATGACAGGCGGCGGACGAGCCGGAATGAATCGCGCGAACTGGGATTTGCATTACGACGGACCGCGATTGATCGCTCTGCGCACCACACCGCCGGAAAATCCGCACATCTGGGACGAGCCTCGATTTAAGGGACAGGATTCGCGTCCAATCACACATTGGGGAATGTCGCCAAATCAGCCGGGACCAATGGTTGCGCCGGGGAAATACACAGTAAAATTAACGGTGGACGGGCAGACATTTACGCAAACGCGTCGAAGTGCTGCGCGATCCGAAAATGGATCAGAAAATTGCGGGAACAAACGCTGATCTTGAAGCCAGCGTGAAAATGCAACTGCGCATTCGAGATGACATCAGCAAAACTTCCGACATGGTGAATCAGATTGAGTGGATGCGGAAGCAGCTGGATGATGTCGTGCACGCATTGCGTCCACAAAAAGATAAAGCGGAATTGGTAAAAAACGTCGAAGCGATGGATCAGAAAATGTTGGCGGTGGAATATAAGTTGCTAAACAAAGCGCTGATGACCAGCGACGACAAATATTTCATCGAAGCGTATACGGTTTATTTTAATTTGTTGTGGTTGAATGGAGAAGTGGGTCCTGGTGCCGGAGATGTGGCCGGCGGTATGGAATTTGGTCCCACCGATACTTCGCGAATGTTGCTGGATATGATTGAAAAGGATTTGGCAACCGCGACGGCGGACTATCGCAACTTGATGGAGAAAGAAATTCCGGGATTTAATAAATCGCTCGCGGATCACGGAGTGACTCCGCTGAGCGCGGTCGTCCCACCGGTGGCCGGCGTGCGCGGAAATTTTGGAAATCCGGGCGATCCAGATTCAGATGATGACAGTGGGAATTCACGTTAGGAAAATTTAAAATGGCGGCAAAATGAAAACTGAAAGCCAGCGCGTACACGTTGTCGATTCGCACACCGGCGGAGAACCGACGCGCGTGGTAATCAGCGGCGGCCCGGATTTAGGTTCGGGGCCGCTGACCGAGCGACTGGCGAAATTTCGGAATAAACATGACGCGTGGCGATCGGCGCTCGTGAATGAGCCGCGCGGATCAGATGTGATCGTCGGCGCGCTTTTGTGCGAGCCAACGGACGCGTCCTGCACAACGGGCGTAATTTTTTTTAACAACGTCGGTTATCTCGGAATGTGCGGACACGGAACGATCGGCGTGATCGTTACTTTGGCATGGCTCCGTCGAATTAAACCGGGCATGCATCGAATTGAAACTCCCGTGGGAATTGTGGATGCGGAGCTGCATCCGAGCGGCGATGTGACCGTGCGAAACGTACCGTGTTATCGCCACGCGAAAGAAGCGCCGGTACAAATTGAAGACATCGGAATTTTTACCGGCGACGTGGCTTGGGGCGGGAATTGGTTTTACATAATGGACACGCACAAATTTGAAATCGCTCCGCGGAATGTAGTGCAGCTCACCGATTTTGCAACTCGTGTGCGGCATCAACTGCCTTTGCAGGGAGTGACCGGCGCGGACGGCGTGGAAATCGATCACATTGAACTTTCTGGCGCCGCGCAGCAGCCTTTTGCGGACAGTAAAAATTTTGTTTTGTGTCCCGGTGGAATCTACGATCGCTCGCCGTGCGGCACTGGAACTTCCGCGAAGCTGGCCTGTCTTTATGAGGATGGAAAATTAAAGGCCGGCGGCGTTTATCGTCAGGAAGGAATTCTCGGAAGTGTTTTTGAAGGCGCCGTGGAAATTCGCGATGGAAAAATCCTGCCGAGTATTAAAGGTTCCGCGTTTATAACCGGGGAAGCGGAATTGAATTTGGATCCGCGCGACCCGTTCTGCTACGGCATTCCGAAGTGACCTGTGAGCGCTCCTGACGTAATTATTATTGGTGGCGGAATTGTGGGCGCAGCCTGCGCACTCGAATGTGCGCGTGCGGGATTGCGCACCACAATTTTGGAAGCGGAAATAATCGGCGGCGGCGCAACCGCGGCGGGAATGGGTCATCTTGTCGTGATGGATGATTCCGAAGCGCAATTCGCGTTGACGCGATATTCGGTGGAATTGTGGCGAGCAATTGCGGCCGAATTGCCAAACGATGTGGAGTATACGAAGAGCGGAACAATTTGGGTTGCGGCGGATGAAGAAGAAATGAAGTTTTTGCCCGGCAAGCGCGAGTATTATATTGCGCGCGGAGTTCGCGCGGAAATATTAGACGCGCGAGCGTTACGCGAAGCCGAGCCGCATTTGCGCGCCGGACTTTCCGGCGGACTGCTCGTGCCCGATGACGCCGTGATTTATCCGCCATGCGCCGCGCGATTTTTACTGGAACGGGCGAGCGCGCTCGGCGCGCGATTGGAAGTTGGTCGGCGCGTCGCGGAAATTGAAAACGACGGTGTGCGATTTGAAGATGGAACGCGAATGAGCGCGGGCGTGATTGTGAATGCGGCCGGAAATGCTGCGCCGCGATTGACTCCGGGCGCGCCGATTCGCGGACGCAAAGGACATTTGTTAATCACCGATCGTTACGCGGGATTTGTGCGGCATCAATTGGTCGAGCTGGGATATTTGAAGAGCGCGCATTCGGTCAGCGGCGATTCAGTGGCGTTCAATGTGCAGCCGCGTCCGACGGGACAAATGTTAATTGGATCTTCGCGGCAATATGGAAACGAAGAACGCGGAGTGGATTCGATAATTTTAGCGAAGATGCTGCGGCGCGCTTGCGAATTTATGCCCGAGCTTGCTGGAATTTCTTCCTTACGTGCGTGGACTGGATTTCGCGCCGCCACGCCGGATAAATTGCCGTTGATCGGGCGCTGGCCTACACACGAAAAACTTTATTTGGCCGCGGGCCATGAAGGATTAGGAATTACGACTTCAATGGGCACCGCGACATTATTAGTGGATGAAATTTTAGGGAGAGATTCCGCGATTCCGCGCGCGCCGTATTTTCCGGGTAGAAAATTTCATGACTCCGCCAACAACTAAGCCGGTGAAAATTTCCGTGGATGGCGAGGATCTGATTGTTAGCGCGGGAACGAGCGTGGCTGCGGCGATACTTTCGGCTGGACTTACGAGATTTCGCCGGTCCGTTACAGGACAAGCGCGCTCAGCGCTTTGCGGAATGGGAATTTGTTTTGAATGCCGCGTGACGATTGATGGAAAGCCGCACGCGCGAAGCTGTCAAATTATTTGCAGCGACGGAATGATTGTACGAACGGACGATTGATGACGGACCCGAAATTGATGCCCGACACCGAAAATTTCGGAGAGAAATTTGAAGTCCTCGTGATCGGCGCAGGGCCGGCGGGGATTGCCGCTGCGTGTGCCGCCAGCGAATCGGGCGCGCGAGTCGGGATCGTCGATGATAATCCCACCGTCGGCGGACAAATTTGGCGCGGAGGCGCGGAACATCCGCCTTCCACTGAAGCAAACGAGTGGCATGCGCGATTGGCTCGCGCGAACGTATCCTTTATATATGGCGCGAAAGTGGTGGCGCGGGAATCGGCGGACACGCTGGTTGCTGAGACCTGCGAACGCACACTGAAATTGAAATTTGCGAAGCTGGTGCTCGCAACCGGCGCGCGTGAAAGATTCTTGCCATTTCCCGGATGGACTTTGCCGGGCGTGATGGGCGCGGGTGGATTGCAAGCTCTGGTGAAGTCCGGGCTTTCCGTTTCGGGCAAGCGCGTAGTGATCGCCGGAAGCGGCCCGCTGCTTCTGGCGGTGGCGGAATATTTGCGGCGCGCGGGCGCGGAAATTATTCTAATTGCAGAGCAGGCGTCTGCGTTGCGGGTGCGCAGTTTTGGCGCGAAACTTTTATTGCATCCGGCAAAATTGTGGCAGGCGATACGTTTGCGGCGCGCGCTCGGCGGAGTACCTTATCATTTCGGGATGTGGCCCGTTGCGGCTGTCGGCGCGGAGAAATTAGAGTTGGTTGATCTCATGCGGGGTGGAACGAAAACCCGCGTAGCGTGCGATTATCTTGCATGCGGATTTCATCTGGTCCCGAATCTGGAGCTGGCGGAATTGTTTGATTGCGAGATCGACGATGGATTTGTTCGCGTAAATGAAACGCAGGAAACTTCCGCAACGGGAATTTTTTGCGCAGGCGAACCAGTTGGAATTGGCGGAGTTGAAGCGGCATTGATCGAAGGACAGATTGCAGGACTTGCGGCGGCCGGAAATATTGTGAAGGCGCGCGGACTATTTTCTGAACGCGCGGCCGCGCGAAAATTTACCGGAGTATTGGCGCGCACGTTTGCATTGCGCGACGAGTTGCGTTCCCTGGCTGCGCCGGAGACACTTGTTTGTCGGTGTGAGGATGTGAGCCACGCGCGGCTAGCGAAATATTCGGACTGGCGCAGCGCGAAATTGCAGACACGATGTGGAATGGGCGCATGCCAGGGAAGAGTTTGCGGCGCCGCAGTGGAATTTATTTTCGGATGGCGCGCGGAATCAGTGAGGCCGCCGATATTTCCAGCGCGAGTGGAATCGCTGATGAGTTCGTCTAGCGCGAAAGAATAATTTTAATTTTACGAAATAATTTTATAGGGGAGCGCGAATGAATTGGAAAGGTGTGATGCCCGCAATTACTACTGCTTTCGATTCCAAATTGAAAGTGGATACGGCTTTCATCGAGAAGCACGCAAAATGGATGGTGGACAACGGATGCACCGCGATTATTCCGCTGGGATCGCTCGGCGAAGGCGGAAGTTTAGAATTCGATGAAAAATTGCAAGTGATTGACGCCTGCCGCCGCGGAGTTGGCGATCGCGCACCGGTAGCTCCGGCGATTTCCGCGCTGCGAACCTCTGACGCCGTGAAAATGGCGAAAGCCGCCGAAGATCACGGATGTAGCGGATTGATGGTGCTGCCGCCCTACGTTTATAAGGGCGATTGGCGCGAAATGAAGACGCACGTCGTCGCGGTGCTGAAGGCCACCAAGCTTTCTTGCTTGCTTTACAACAATCCGATTGCCTACGGCACCGATTTTTTGCCGGAACAAATTGCGGAGTTGGCGAACGAACACGAAAATTTGCATGGTGTGAAGGAATCGAGCGCGGATGTGCGAAGAATCACAGCGATTCGCGCCCTGGTCGGAGATCGTCTGCAAATTTCAGCAGGCGTGGATGATTTAATTCTGGAAGCGATTGGCGCCGGCGCGGTCGGATGGATTGCCGGACTGGTGAACGCGATGCCGCGCGAGTCCGTGATGCTGTTTGATTTTTGTATGCGCGGCGAACGCGAGAAAGCATTTGAGATTTACAAGTGGTTCTTGCCGCTGCTGCGAATGGATACCGTTCCGAAGTTCGTACAATTAATTAAATTTGTGCAGGAAGAAGTTGGGAAAGGCAGCGCGCGAGTGCGTCCACCGCGAATGGAAATTGTCGGAAGCGAATTGTCGGAAGCGCACGCGGCAGTGAAGCATGCGAAGAAAACGCGGCCGGCAATATTAGGATAAATATTTTGCGCAAAATACTGTTTTGATCTGATAGTCAGGGGGAATGATGGAATTGCTCGGACGATCATTTATTGGATGGAGCACCGGAGCCGGCGGCGGAAAAACATTTACTGCAATAAATCCCGCGACGGGTTTGGCGATTGAGCCGAATTATATTTCGGCGTCGGCCGCCGAAGTGGATCGCGCGGCAGAACTTGCGGCGCAAGCATTTACTTCGTTCAGTCGAACCAGCGGGAAAGAACGCGCCGCTTTTTTGCGCGAAATTGCAAAGCGGCTCGACGCCATCGTCGATGAGCTGGTGATTCGCGTGAATCAGGAAGCTGGATTGTCGGAACCGCGAATTCGGTCCGAGGCGGCACGAACTTCTTTTCAGATGAGATTATTTGCGGATTTAATTGAAAAAGGATCGTGGGTCCGCGCGCGCTTGGATAAACCCGATGCGGAACGCAAACCGCCAAAACCGGATTTGCGTTCGATGTGGCGGCCGCTGGGGCCGGTAGTTGTTTTCGGAGCGAGCAATTTCCCGTTGGCATATTCAGTAGCAGGCGGAGACACGGCGTCCGCATTTGCGGCCGGAAATCCGGTGATCGTGAAAGCACATCCGGCGCATCCGGGTACGTCGGAACTAGTTGGCGCCGTGATTCTTGCGGCGGCGCGGGCGTGCAAAATGCCCGAAGGAATTTTTTCATTATTGTTTGACGCCGGAACGGAAGTTGGATCGGCGTTGGTGAAACATCCGCTGGTTCGCGCGGTGGGATTTACGGGATCGCAGCGCGGCGGAAGGGCGTTGATGAATTTGGCGGCGGCGCGGCCAGCGCCAATTCCGGTGTTCGCGGAAATGGGAAGCACGAATCCGGTTTTTATTTTGCCGGGCGCGCTCGCCGCGCGCGGAGAACAAATTGCGGAAGGGCTGCACGGGTCCGTCACGTTGGGCGCTGGACAATTTTGCACCAAGCCGGGAATGGTTTTCTTGCCGGCGGGAGAACACGCCAAAAGTTTCTCGCAGAACTTGAGCAAACGGATTGGCGAATCGACGTTCGCAAGTAATGCTGACGCCGGGGATACAGTCCGCATATTCCGGAATGGTTGGAGCGCGCTCGAAAAAATCGAAAGTTGCGCTGAGCGCAGAAGGAAAATCGACATCCGGCGAAGCAGGAGTTCGCGGAGTGCCTGCGATGTTCGCCGTCGAGGCGCGCAGATTTTTTGCGTGAGCCGGAATTGAGCGAGGAAGTTTTTGGTCCGGCGACGCTGGTGGTTTCATACGGCACGCGAGACGAGATGCTGAAAATTGCGCGCGGACTGCAGGGACATTTGACGGCGACGCTGCACGGAACCGACGAGGATTTGCGCGAGTATCGCGAACTCGTTGAAATTTTAGAACAAAAAGCAGGACGCTTAGTCTTCAACGGATTTCCGACGGGCGTGGAAGTTGGTCACGCGATCGTCCATGGCGGCCCATATCCGGCGACATCGGATGGACAATCGACGTCGGTGGGCTCGCAAGCGATTTATAGATTTGCACGGCCGGTTTGCTTTCAAAATTTTCCCAGTGCTGAGCTTCCCGAGGAATTGAAGGACGGAAATCCAATGGGAATTTGGAGAATGAAAGATGGGGCGCTCGGGAAAGATTGAAGCGGTGCGCGGCTTGCGCGCGCATTGTAAACGTGTGAAAATTCTTCTCCCGGAAATTTTCTGCTGCGGCGGTATCGTCTAGGGGTCAGGACGTCAGGTTCTCAACCTGAAAACCCGGGTTCGATTCCCGGTACCGCTACCAACTTCACAATAATCTAAGACTGAAAATAATTCGGGCGCCGTAATTTTGCATCGCGGCGCCCGCTCGTGATTTTTTATTTCGTTATCGATGGTCGACGATGGCGATGGCTTCTTCGACGTGGTGGTGAGCTTCGTCAATGTGATGGAGAACTCGCATCTGGAGTCCGCGTGTGTGGGGATTGTCTTCTTCCTTGCGGCAATCGTGGCGGGCATCGTCTAAAACTTCCAGAGCCTTGTGGAGGCGTCCGGCCCAGGGAAGATGCGCGTCAACGGGTTCATGATCGGCCAGACCTTTTCCGTCGTCGATGGAGGCGCGCTTGATTTCCGCGATGGCGTCGTCAATTTTGTGGATGGCGTCTTTTTCTTGTTGCCTCAGTTCGCCGCCGTTGGGGCGTTCGAGCAAGCTACGCGCGAAACGCAAATCGGAAAGCGCGTGCAAATATGCGGGATGCGATTCCTGCGCTTGCGTTTGAAGCGTGAGCGGAAGGAACATCGCGACGACAAACAACAGAAGCGTGACCCTCAGAAGAATTTTCACAGTGACCGTCCTTTCAATTTGTGGTGCAACCTTGACGGACATTTTAGCAAGCAAAATTGGGCGTCGTGTTGAATTCTATTTTGGAAATGCGCCAAATAGCACTTATGGCGCATAATCTCCCGGTGCCTAATTTAACTGGCGAGAACGCAAATCCCGAATCAGCGACGGCGGACGCGTCTGGCGAGCGCGCTGGGATCGCGGCTGATGCGCAGAACGAAAATCCGCGCGGATTTCATTTAAGTTGGATCGAAGGGCTTTTTTTAGTTTTTCTTGCAGGGCTGGCGGTGCTGCCGCCGGTGCGAGAAATCCACAAACAATTAATTTTGGCGGCGATTGCAATTTTGCAATTGTTGGAAGGGCAAGTAGTTGTGCGCTCGCCCCGATATGGCCGCGGATCTGTTGTGCTTCTGAAAATATTATTGGCCACCGTGCTGCTGGATCACACTGGCGAGCTGGCGATCAACAGCGCTTACTATCCAATTTATTATTTGCCGGTGGTAACGGCAGCAACTTATTTCGGAACTTGGGGAACATTGTTGTGGACGGCGCTTACGTCCGCCGCATATTGTTCGCTGCTGATTCCGGCGCTGCAAGAATTTACGTTAACCGCGAATGTGGTGACCGAACTCGCGACGCGAATTTTATTTTTCTTTTTGGCCGCGATGCTGGTGAATCGATTCTCCGTGGAAATTCGGCGGCGAGCGACGGCGTACCAATCCCTGGCAGAGCAGATGTCCCAGACAAATCGGAAATTAGCGGAAGTGAAGGAGGAAGCGCGGCGATCGGAACGATTGGCGGCGCTGGGGCAAATGTCCGCGGGATTGGCGCACGAAATTCGCAATCCGCTGGGAGTGATCAAGGGATCGGCGGAAATGCTGCACCAAAAATTGGGAGAATCGAATCCGCTGGCGAGCGAACTCGCGGGATATATTTCCAGCGAGACGAACCGGCTGAGCGCGCTGGTGGCGCGATTTCTGGATTTCGCGCGTCCGCAGGCGCTGGAACTGACGCCGGGAGACGTGCGCGAAGTTGTGGAGACGGCGCTGGCTGCGGTGGCGACGCAGCGGCCGAATGCGAAAGTGAATGTCGAGCGTGAATATGCGGCGGAATTGCCGCCGGTGCGGATGGACGATCGGCTGTGCGAGCAAGTGTTTCAGAATCTTGCGTTGAACGCGTACGAGGCGATGGAGCCCGACGGCGGAAAATTGCGCGTGGAAATATTTTCGGCGATGCGTGCGGGAGTGAGCGGAGTTGAGGTGATGTTGACGGATACTGGGCCGGGAATTCCGCCGGAAATATGCGAACAGGTATTCAATCCATTTTTCACGACAAAGAAAGCGGGCACGGGATTGGGATTGGCGATCGTGTCGAAGATTGTGGACGAGCTGCACGGATCGCTGCAACTGGAAAGCAAACCCGGGAAAGGCGCGACGTTCCGAGTATTTTTTCCGGCGGCGGGCGCGTCTACGCGCGCGGACTGATAAAATATTTACATCGAGTCTAGAGTCGGAACGGAGATTATGGCGGCGATACTGATTGTCGAAGACGAGCCGAAGATGCGGCGATTGCT
The DNA here is from genome assembly GCA_963840515.1 of Terriglobia bacterium. Lineage (GTDB taxonomy): Bacteria > Acidobacteriota > Terriglobia > Acidiferrales > UBA7541 > DASTCZ01. Next base: position 230,126 of record CAWIZI010000048.1, on the reverse strand, counting down.
GGAGCTGAATCTTGGCGAAGAAGGTTGGACGACCGTGTCTGCGGGAGATGCGGAAGCGGGATTGAAATTGTTTCGCGAGGAAACTTTTGATCTCGTTCTGACGGATTTTAAATTGCCGGGCATGAATGGCCTGGAATTCTTGAAATTGATCCGGCAAATTAATTCGGAAGTCCCGGTGGTGATGATGACGGCTTACGGAAATGTGGAGACCGCCGTGGAAGCGATGCGGAGCGGCGCGAATAATTACGTGCTGAAACCATTTTCGCTGGAAGAAATTAAGTTGGTGGTGAAAAAGGAATTGGATGTACGCGCGCTGCGCTCTGAAAATCGAAATTTGCGCGAGGAGCTGGGAAAGAAGTACGAGTATCCAAATATTGTGGCGCGTAGCGCGAAGATGCAGGAGGTGCTGGCGGCGGTGGAGCGCGTGGCCCCGACGAACTCCACAGTTTTGATTGGTGGAGAGAGCGGAGTTGGAAAAGAACTGGTGGCGCGGGCGATTCATCAGAGATCTCGGCGGTCGAACGGGCCCTTTGTAAAAATAAATTGCACGGCGATTCCAGAAAATTTGTTGGAGAGCGAACTTTTTGGATACGAGAAGGGTGCATTCACCGGAGCGACGACTTCCAAGCCGGGAAAATTTGAGCTGGCGGATAAGGGTTCGCTGTTTCTGGATGAAATCGGCGATGTGCCTCCCGCTACTCAGGCGAAATTGTTGCGCGTTTTGCAGGAGCGCGAATTTGAGCGGCTGGGTGGCACGCGCACACTGAAAGTGGATGTGCGTTTGATCGCGGCGACGAACCGCGATTTGCGCGCGGCGCTGGAGCAGGGAACATTTCGCGAGGATCTTTATTACCGGTTGAATGTGGTGCCGATCGATGTGCCTCCGTTGCGCGAACACAAAGAAGACATTCCCGGACTGGCGGAACATTTTCTGACGAAATATCGGAAGGAAATCGGGCGGGACATTCGCGGAATTTCTCCCGGTGCGTTGCAATTGTTGACGAGTTTTCATTGGCCCGGAAATGTGCGCGAGTTGGAAAATATTATCGAGCGCGCAGCAACATTTGCGAAAGGAAATGTGATTGAGGCCGGCGATATTCATTTGGATACGGAGCGCGCGAAGCCGGCGGATTCGGCGACGGCGTTTATTCCGGCGGGCGTGACTCTGGATCAATGGGAAGATGAAATTATTCGCGAGTCGTTGCGGAGATCCAACGGAAATAAAAGTCAGGCAGCGCGGTTGCTAGGACTTTCGCGAAATGCGCTGCGGTATCGATTGTCGAAAATTGGAATTGCTGATGAGCCGGACGGGCAGGAGTGACGGACGGCTTGCGCGGACGGATGGCAACCTGAAGGTTGCCGCTTCATAGGCCCCGAAATTTCGTTTTTCGGAGCGGTGGTTGAAATCCACCAGGCCCGGTTGAAAGGCACCGGAAAACTCCTGTTTGTTGCGGTATTCTCGTGACGCCTTCACTTTCATAAGTCCTTCCTTTCCATTGAGTTAGGTGAGATTTGCCGTCGCCAAAGACTTTGGTTCTCGCTGTGCATATATATCTGCGGGAAGCATTGCTATTGGCTTGGGAGCGGCACAGTCGATGCGAGCGGGAGAGCAAGCAACGAGGTGGGCCATGAAACGAACATTGGGAGTTCTTGGCGTTTTGGCATTGGCGAGCGGGCTTGCAGTCGGATTGGCAGGCGCACAGAGCGCGCCGCCGACGATGTCCGCGCCGCCTTCGCAGAATCAAGCATATCCAAATACAAATTCGCAACAGTTTCCGAATCAACAACAACAACAACCAAATCAGCAGGGCGATGATCAAGGGCCGCCGCAAGGTGTGGCGCGCGTAAGTTTGATGCGCGGAGATGTTTCCACACAGCGCGGAGATTCGGGCGATTGGGTTGCAGTAACATTGAACACGCCGATCATGGCGGGCGACAAAGTTTCCACTTCTCCGGCCGGCTCGGCTGAATTGCAGATTGATAATGAAAACATGCTTCGACTTTCCGGTCACACGGAAGCGGACATTACCGCGCTGATTGAAAATCACATTCAGATTCAACTGGCTTCGGGACTGGCGCAGTACACAATTTTGAAAGGCTCGGAAGCGGACGTGGAAATTGACACGCCGAATGTTGGAATCCATCCGGGCCGCGAAAGTTCAATTCGCATTCAAGTGAATTCTGCGAACGAAACAGTTGTGATCGTGCGGCGCGGCGAAGCGGAAATTTCAACTTCACAGGGAAGCACGAACGTAGCCGCCGGACAAATGATTACAATTCACGGCGCAACGGATGAGGCGCAATATCAGACGGCGGACGCGCCCGCTGCGGATGAGTGGGACACCTGGAACGCAAATCGTGACAGCACGATTCAGAATTCGCCGGCATGGAATCACGTTGACCAAAGTTACACCGGCGCGAACGATTTGGCTCAGAACGGCCAGTGGAGCGAAGTGCCGGATTACGGACAAGTTTGGACTCCGAATAATGAGGACGCGGATTGGTCGCCTTATAGCGACGGCAACTGGGTTTGGGAACCATATTATGGATGGACGTGGGTCGGAAACGAATCATGGGGATGGGCGCCATACCACTACGGGCGATGGTTCCGTAACCGCGGCGCATGGAGCTGGTGGCCGGGAGAGCGCGGCATTCGTCCTGTGTGGGGACCTGCATATGTTTCCTTCTTCGGATTCGGCGGAGTGGGAGTTGGATTTGGATCGATCGGATGGTTGCCGATCGGGCCATGCGATCCATTCTTCCCGTGGTATGGCCGATTCGGATTTGGTTTTGGATTTTTCGGATTCCGCGATTTCGCTACGTTCCGGTTTGGCGCAGATTTCGGCCGCCGATTTCCGGGAGCGTTTGGTCCATTGCATGGACGATTTGACGAACGATTTTCAAATTTCCGTCAAGCGGAACGCGATCCTGGAATTTTGCGAGGCGTGAATTCCGAACGGTCCGGTGAATTCGGACGCGGCGCGGTGGCGCATACGCGCGGAATATCATCGGAGCAATTTCAGAACTCGCGCTTCACTAGCGGCGGAGTTCCGGCGGTGCCGACACGTGAAAGTCTTTCGGCTACGAACCGCGCGGCGAGTCCGGGAACGATCCGGAACAATGGGAACACGCGATTCTTTGGAAGTAATTCGCGGCAACCGGCGCAGCGCACATCATTTAATTCATTTAACCAACAAGCCGGCCGAGTGCAGCAGGGAATGCGCAACAGCGGCTTGAATGTTCCGACGAATGACGTACGCCGCAGCGGTGGGCAGCCGATGCGTTCGGTGCCGGGAAATTCGGCGCCGAATAATGCGACGCGGCAAAATGACGTGAACGCGAATCGCGGCGGCACGCAGAACGGACAGCCCGCTTCGCGATCATTTGAAGGACAGGGAACCGACCGGCCAAATAATTCCACGTCGCCGAACTCTGGCGGATGGCAGAGATTTAATGGGCCGGCAAATGCGTCTACGCAGGGACAACCGAACCGGACGACGACGGGCAACACGGTGAACAACGGATCGCGGCCTCCGCTGGATTTGCGAAGGCCAGTGGTTGGCGGATCGCAATACAATCGCCCGGTACCGCCGCAGCGGCCGACTTATAACGGCAACTATGCGCCCAGCCGCCCGACATATGGCGGGAATCCATTGCCGCCAGCGCGGCCGGCTCCAAGTCGTACGCCTCCTCCGCCTCCGCAGCATTCAAGCGGCGGATCAAGTGGCGGGACGCACGGCGGAAGTTCTGGTAGTTCGCACGGAAGCTCCGGTGGTTCGCATGGAAGTTCCGGCGGCCACGGTTCTTCGGGACATCACTAAAAAAGTTTCTCTCTCAACCCAAGCATGACCGGCGCGTCGATTCCGAAAGGGTCGCCGCGCCGGTTGTGTTTTTGTGCGTGACAATTTATTTCGCGCGAAGGAAAGCGAGCGGGTCGCAGACCCGCCCTACGTTCTATTTGGAAATTGTGCGTCGGCGTTTTGGCGCTCTTCTAGTTCGGATTCGCTGAGTAATGGGATGTCCCAGACTACTCTGGCGGGAAGGTCCGCGGGTGCGGTTGTCGGCAACATGGTTTGGAGGAGCAGGCTGGCGACATAGGCGAGGAGCGCGCCGTCGTGTCTGGAGACGCGTTTTTGGGCGATGAGAGTGAAGAGTTTAGCCATGACGCGGCCGAGTTCTTCACGAGTGCTGAGTTCCGGGCCGCCGGAGAAAAGTTCGTCGGAGATGGATTGGAGTTCGGCGTCGTTTTGTTTTTCGAGCAGATGCTCGTGGATGAGGCAAAATCCCGCGTTGCCGCTGCGGAGCGGATTGAGGCAGCGCCGGCCGTGAGCGGAGGTGTATCGGCAGCGATCTTCGAGCGGAATCTGGTTGCGAGTGCTGGATGAGTCTGTAACTTTTAGTGACATTTTATTGGTTCTCCTTGTTATTGTTAAGTTGATGTACCCCCCCCCCCGTCTATTTTCCTGTATGTATTGCAAATGCAGGACTTAGCTGGGGGTACCCCACGTATGTATTGCAAATAAAGGACTTAGGGGAAAGCGGTGGAGCGCAAAGACGCGCGATACGAATTCGGCGTTGCGATTTCGGATTTCGGAATTGCGATTTTGGTGCGCAGTAAAAAGAGCTCTCCACGCAGAGGCGCAGAGTACGCAGAGGAAAAACCTTGAGGAAACCAAGACCCTCAAGGAGGCGCGATCGAGTGAGCGCGCGAGATGGTTTGAGAAATGGAGCGGGCGGAAAACAAAAAACCCGCGCTGCGTAGCGCGGGTAGACAGTTCTTCTCCAATTTGAAGGTAGCAGGATTTTGATGATTAGTCAAGGAAATAACTTTAGAGGCAACTGGGGGGGGTGTTGCGGATGCGCGAGTTGTGTTTTTCGGCGCGGAGTTATTTTGCGCGATTGGAGACGGGCGGGTCGCAGACCCGCCCCTACGTCAACTGTCCACGCGGCTTGTTACGGAACTTTGGTGATCATGCTGGCGGGAGTCGGGAGTTGAGATGCGTTCCATCCGCCGCCGAGGGCTTGGACGAGTTGGACGCTGGCGGTGATTTGTTGAGTGCGCAGAGAGGTTGCCGTCTGCTGATTGCTGAGCAACGTGGTTTGAGCGGTGATCACGTTGAGGTAGGGGTCGATGCCGAGCCTGTAGCGATCGGTGGCGAGCACGAGACCGCGTTGCGCGGAAGTTACCGCGGTATCCTGCTGCGCAACTTCAACAGAGAGGATGCGCAGCGCGGCGAGATTATCTTCGACTTGCTGGAAAGCGGTGAGGACGGTTTGACGGTAGTTTGCGACGGTCTCGTCATATTGGTGGCGGAATTGATCGACGGTTGCTTTGCGCAATCCCGCGTCGTAGAGAGTTTCTGATAAGCCCGCGCTGACGGCCCAGAAGCGGCTGGGCCAGGTGAACCAGCTGGTGAATGAAGTGCTGCTGAGGCCGGCTGAGCCGCTCAGTGTGACGGTGGGATAAAAAGCGGCGGTGGCGATGCCGATTTGCGAGTTTGCCTGCGCCATGCTGCGTTCGGAGGCGGCGACATCGGGGCGACGTTCGAGAAGATCGGAGGGCAGGCCGAGAGGAATCGGCGGGGGAGTGGTACTGAGAGGGGCCACGGGAATGGAAAATGTCGAAGCGGGCTGGCCGATGAGAAGAGCGATAGCGTGCTCGAGTTGCGCGCGAAGAATGCCGAGATTGGTGGCGAGCGCTTCAGTTTCATCGAGCTGAGTTTCGGCTTGCGCGACGGACTCTTCGGAATCGATACCGGTTTCGTAGAGAGCTTTGGTGAGATTGAGCGATTCGCGAAACGCGATTACGGTTGAATCCAAAAGTTTCGTGAGCGAATCCTGTCCGCGAAGTTGAAAATAATCCACGGCAAGTTCGGATTGCGCGGCGAGCTTCACGTTTTCCAAATCCGCGGCGCTTACCTGAGCGCCGTAGGCGGCGGCGTTGATGGTATTCCGCACTTTGCCCCAGAAATCAGGCTGCCAAGTGGCGTCAAAGGGCAAAGCGAAGGAAGACTGGATGGCGGAGTTCGTGGAAGTAGAACCCGCAGGTAGCGGCTGGTCGAGAATTGCCGATGCTGGGGCTTACGGTAACGGTAGGGAATAATTGCGAGCGAGCTTCTTTGACCTGATCGCGCGCGGCGAAATAAGCGGCGGCGGAAGAGGCGACATTCTGGTTGTTGACGGAAACTTTTTCTTCGAGCGAGTTCAGCTCCGGGTTGTTAAACATTTCCCACCACTTGCCTTTGATGGCTCCGTCGCTGGGCTGCGCAACTTTCCAGCCTTCGGATTCTTTGAATGCGGGAGGAGTGGCGACGGTGGGCTTATTGTATTTCGGTCCGACGGTGCAGCCTGCGAGCAGCGCGAAGGCGGCCACTAAAATTAGAGAGATGGGCAGAATACCGCGCGTAGAATTGCTCGACGAATGTTTCGACGGGCGGCGGTTATTCAATGATGGCGAACTCATTTTCAATGTGCGATTCATCGAGGAGCTTCGTTTCCCTTCATCCCAAACTTTCCTGCGGAGCGGGCACGGTATTTTGTTGATGATGATGCTTGTGTTCCCACCACAGACTTATGCGATCCATATAGAGATAAACGACGGGAGTGGTATAGAGCGTGAGCATTTGGCTGAGAATCAGACCGCCAATAATGGTGATGCCGAGAGGCTTTCTAAGCTCGGAGCCGGTTCCGGTGCCGAGAGCCAGGGGCAAGGCGCCAAAAAGCGCGGCCATGGTGGTCATCAGAATTGGGCGGAACCGCAGCAGACAGGCCTGGAAAATGGCGTCTCTGGAACTTTTGCCTTCATTGCGTTCGGCGGCGAGCGCGAAATCGATCATCAAGATGGCGTTCTTTTTCACGATGCCAATGAGCAAGATGATGCCGATGAGGGCGATGATGTTGAGATCAATTTGAAAAAGAAAGAGCGCCAACACGGCGCCCACGCCCGCCGATGGCAGGGTGGAAAGAATTGTGATCGGATGAATATAACTTTCGTAGAGGATGCCGAGGACGATGTAGACGGCCATCAATGGCTGTAACGATCAGATACGGTTCTGATGCCAGCGATGTTTGATAGGCCGCCAATGTTCCGGAAAACATACCGCGAATCGTGGAAGGCATGCCAATGCTCTGCTGCATTTGGTAATTTCCCGCTGAACATCGCTGAGGAATATACCCGGCGCCAAATTGAAGGACACGGTGACGGACGGAAATTGTCCCTGATGGTTCACGGATAGCGGCGCGGTGGTGGGCGCGTACCTGGCGACGGTGCTTAAGGGAACTTCGCCGCCGGTGGAAGGATGAATGTAGACGGTCTGTAAGCCGGAAGGGTCCTGCCAAAATTTGGGTTCAACTTCCATGACGACGTGATACTGATTCAGCGCAGTGTACATCGTAGAGACTTCCGCCTGGCCGAATGCTTCGTAAAGCGTGTTATCAATTTGCTGGGTGGTGATGCCCAGGCGGGCGGCGGTTTGGCGATCATACAGTGAGACCAGCTTCGAGGCCGCTATTTTGCTGGTCGGAATTGACGTCAGTGAGGCCGTGGATGGCTCTCATCTTCTGAAGAAGTGTGGGCCCCCAGGTGACGAGATCATCGAGATTATCGCTCTGAATAGTGTACTGATACTGTGCGTTGCTTTGCCTGCCGCCAATGCGCAGGTCCTGTCCCGCTTGCATGAAAGCTGTCGCGCCGGGAATGGAAGTGAGTTTCCGGCGTAAGCGATTGATTACTTCGCTGGAGCTGACCTTCCGCACGTTAAGAGGCTTCAGGCCGACATACATGTTGCCGGTGTTTACGGCGCCCTGACCGCCGGTGAATCCCATCACGTTTTGCACGGCGGGATCGGCCATAACTATATCCACATACTCAAAGCGATTCCCTGCATGGCCTGGAATGAAATACTCTGCTCGGCCTGAATTCCTCCGCCGAGCGTGCCGTTGTCCTGAAGAGGGAAAAAACCTTTCGGTACTATACGTAACAAATAAACATTCAGCGTGATGGTGAGAAGAAGAACAGTCAGAGTTAAGGCCGGATGGCGCAGGACCCAGGTCAAGGTGTCTTCATAGACTGCGAGGACCCAGTTGAATCCCGCGCTCACTGAGCTTGTATGCCCGCCTTGTTCCTCCGGCGGGCGATGCGGCTTCAGAAGTCTGGAACACATCATGGGTGTGAGCGTTAAAGAAACGACCAGCGAAACGAGAATCGCCACGGACAAAGTGACGGCAAATTCACGGAACAGCCTGCCGACGATGCCACCCATCATCAAAATTGGAATGAACACGGCAATCAAAGACATGCTGATGGCGAAAACGGTGAATCCGACTTCTTGCGCGCCCCTGAGGGCGGCTTGCATGGGCCAATTGCCGAGGGTGCCGACTTCCTTCGAGCCTTTGAGAGCCGCGGCGGTGGGATCCATGCCGTGTTCGAGATACCGCGAAATGTTTTCGACCACGACGATGGCGTCGTCCACGACGAAACCGGTGGAAATGGTCAGCGCCATCAAAGAAAGATTGTCAATTGTGTAGTGGAGGAGATACATGACGCCGAAAGTGCCGATCAGCGAAAGGGGAACAGCGACGCTGGGAATTATGGTGGCACGAACATTACGGAGAAAAACGAAGACGACCAGAATTACCAGGCCGATAGAAATCGCGAGAGTGATTTCGACATCCTGAACCGATGCGCGGATCGTGGTGGTGCGATCAATCACGATGGTGAGATCAATCGCGGCGGGAATGGAAGCTTTGAGAGACGGCAGAGCTTCGCGAATCTGATCGACGGTATCAATAATATTTGCACCAGGCTGCCGAAAAATGATGCACGAAACACTCGGCTTGCCATTTACGAATCCGGCTGCGCGAATATTTTCCGTTGAGTCAGTAACATCAGCGATGTCCGACAATGTAATGGCAGCGCCGTTGTGATAGCCGACGATCAACGGCTTGTAAAACGCGGCTTTAAGAAGCTGGTCATTCGTGGTGATGTCGGCGGTTGTGTTGCCGTTCGCGATTTGTCCTTTGGGCACGTTCGCATTTTGGCCCGTCAACACGGTGTTGACATCCTCGAGACCGAGTCCGTAGCCATTTAATCGGGTGGGTTGACATCGACACGAACTCCCGGCAGGGAACTGCCGCCGACATTCACCTGGCCGAACCCTGCACCTGCGAAAGTCTTCTGCTGCATGATAGTGGAAGCGGCGTCATAGAGTGCGCCGCGATCCAGAACTTTCGAGGTGAACGCCACGATCATGATGGGCGAATCCGCCGGATTTACTTTTCGATAGCTGGGATTGGCCGGCAAATTCTTGGGCAAATAACTGCGCGCCGCGTTGATTGCGGCTTGAACGTCCCGCGCGGCGCCGTTGATATCGCGGCTCAAATCAAATTGCATGGTGACGTTGGTCGAACCGAGAGCGCTCGATGACGTCATTTCCGTGATGTTGGCAATGCGGCCGAACTGGCGCTCAAGCGGAGTTGCGACGGAGGAGGCCATGATTTCGGGGCTGGCTCCGGGCAAACTTGCGGAAACGGAAATGGTGGGGAAATCCACTTGAGGAAGGGGTGCGACGGGCAGAATTTTGAACGCAACCATGCCGGCGAGGGCGAGCGCGGCCGCCAGAAGACTGGTTGCTACGGGGCGGTGAATGAAAGGCGCGGAAGGATTCAGGTTCCCAATAAAGTTTTCCGAGTCTTTGGTGGCCCCGTTGCGTTCCGGGGAGCGTTCTGGCGGAGAGGATGAATTCATAATTAGTCCGCCGGAGCCGCCGCCGGATTTGTCTGGCGCGCGGTGCTCCTGTGAGATTTGGTGAATCGCTGGGCGAGATTGTCAAAGAAAATGTAAATGACGGGAGTGGTGTAGAGCGTGAGAATTTGGCTCAAGATCAGTCCGCCAACCATCGAAATTCCAAGAGGCTTGCGCAATTCCGAGCCGATTCCTGTGCCTAGAGCGAGCGGTAAGCCGCCGAGAAGAGCGGCCATGGTGGTCATCATGATGGGACGGAAGCGGAGCAGGCAGGCCTGATAAATTGCTTCGGTCGAGCTCTTGCCGTCTTTGCGTTCGGCTTCGAGAGCGAAGTCAATCATCATGATTCCGTTCTTTTTAACAATTCCTATGAGCAGGATGATGCCAATGAGAGCGACGACGCTCAATTCCTGGCCGCAAATTAAGAGAGCAAGAATCGCGCCCACGCCTGCGGAAGGCAGCGTGGAAAGAATGGTGATGGGGTGGATATAACTTTCGTACAAAACACCGAGCACGATATACACGGTGACGAGCGCGGCGAGAATCAGAATGGGTTCGTTGGCGAGCGACGCCTGGAAGGATGCGGCGGTGCCCTGCCAGGCGGCCTGAATGCTCAATGGCATTCCGATTTCTTCCTGCGCTGTGTCGATTTCCTTGGTGGCTTCGCCGAGAGACGCATCGGGCGCGAGGTTGAATGAAATTGTTACGACGGGAAATTGTCCTTGATGGTTTACGGAGAGCGGCGCGGTTTTCGATTCAAAGTGAGTGAATGCGCCGAGAGGAACTGCGCCGCCGTTTGGGTTGGTGACCGCGGAGGGAAGCGGCGAACCGGAGCTGGCAGGGACTAGCGAAGAACTGGCGGATGGCGCCGGCGATGCGTTGCTTGAAGATGATGTCACTACCGGAATACTGCCGTTCGTTGAGGACGTCAACGGAGCGGTGGTAGCGGTGGTGGAGCGAACGTAGATGTCGCCGAGCGCGCCGGGTTTCTTCTGGAACTGCGGCATAGTTTCCAAAATCACGTGGTACTGATTCAACTGCGTATACATGGTCGAAATCTGTCTTTGACCAAAAGCGTCGTAGAGAGTTTGGTCGATCATGTTGGGCGTGATGCCCATGCGCGAAGCGGTGACGCGATCGATCACGAGCGATGCGGCCAAGCCGGTGGTTTGCTGATCGGTGGCAACATCCTGAAGATCGGGCATCTGCTTCAGTTTGCTGACGAGTTTCGCGGTCCACAGATTTAGCTCATTGGGATCGGGATCTTCCAGCGTGTATTGATATTGCGTGCGGCTAACGCGGTCTTCCACCGTCAAATCCTGCACGGGCTGCATGTAAAGCGTGATGCCATCGATTTTGTCGAGTTGAGGCGTAAGGCGGCGGATTACGTCGGACGCATTTATTTTGCGATCTTCGAGAGGCTTCAAGTCAATCAGGAAACGGCCGCTGTTTAGCGTGGTATTTGTGCCGTCCACTCCGATGAAGGACGAAAGATCCTGGACTGCGGGATCCTGCAGAATAACTTTAGCCAATTCCTGCTGGCGCGCGGACATGGCGTCAAAGGAAATGGATTCCGGCGCTTGAGAAATTCCCTGAATGATACCGGTATCCTGAATCGGAAAAAATCCCTTCGGAACAATGATGTAGAGAAGGATGGTGGCGACGAGAGTGAGGACGGCCACCATCAACGTGGCAACTTGATGCTTCAGAACCCACTGCAAAGTTCTGCCGTAGAAAGCGATGATGCGCTCAAAGGCGCGCTCGGAGGCCATATAGAAGCGGCCTTGTTGCGAATCCGGTTTATGGCGCAGCAATCTGGAGCACATCATCGGCGTGAGGGTGAGAGAAACCACGGCGGAAACAAGGATGGTGACACTCAGCGTAATTGCGAATTCGCGGAATAGTCTGCCGACGATGTCTCCCATGAAGAGCAGCGGAATGAGCACGGCAATTAGAGAAATGGTGAGCGAAACGATGGTGAAGCCGATTTGTTCGGAGCCTTTGAGGGCGGCTTCGAGAGGCTTTTCGCCTTCTTCAATGTAGCGGACGATGTTTTCGATCATGACGATCGCGTCATCCACGACAAAGCCGGTGGAAATTGTGAGCGCCATGAGAGTCAAATTGTTCAGGCTGTATCCGGCGACGTACATCACGCCGAAAGTGCCGACGAGTGATAGCGGGACGGCGACGCTGGGGATAATGGTGGCGGAAATATTCCGCAGGAACAGGAAGATGACCATTACGACGAGGGCGACGGTCAAGAGGAGTTCAAATTCGACGTCTTTTACCGAGGAGCGAATGGTGATGGTGCGATCGGTGAGGGTTTTTACCTGAACGGCCGCCGGCAAATTGCTTTGCAAGAGCGGCAAGAGCGCGGTGATGCGGTCAACCACCTGAATAATATTTGCGCCGGGCTGGCGCTGAATGTTGACGATGATCGCGGGAGTTGTATTCATCCACGCGGCTTCTTTTTCATTTTCGACGCCGTCAACTACCTGGGCGACGTCGGAGATGAACACGGGAGCTTTGTTGCGATAGGCGATGATAACTTTCTGATAGTCCTTGCTGGTTACAAGCTGATCGTTCGCGTCAATCTGATAGTCCTGGTTCGGCCCGTCAAAATTACCTTTGGCGAGATCGATACTAGTTTGCTGGAGCGCGGTGCGAACATCTTCCAAATTGATTCCGTAGGATGAGAGCGCGGCGGGATTCACTTGAATGCGAACGGCCGGCTTTTGGCCACCGCTGATGCTGACCAATCCTACGCCGGGTAGCTGAGAAATTTTTTGAGCGAGCCGCGTGTCGGCGAGATCTTCTACTTGCGAAAGTGGAATGGTGCTGGATGAGAGCGCGAGAGTAAGGATTGGCGCGTCCGCCGGATTTGTTTTGCTATAGACGGGAGGAGTCGGCAGGTCGGCGGGCAGAAGGCTCTGCGCGGCGTTGATGGCGGCCTGCACTTCCTGCTCGGCGACGTCAATGTTCAGTTCGAGGGCAAACTGTAAGACGATCACCGAGCTTCCGTCGGAACTGGTGGACGTCATTTGATTTAGTCCGGGAACCTGGCCGAATTGCCGTTCGAGCGGAGCGGTGACGGCGGAAGCCATTACGTCCGGACTAGCGCCGGGGTAAAAAGTGACGACCTGGATGATGGGGTAATCAACTTCGGGTAACGCGGAAATGGGAAGCTGCCTATACGCCACAAAACCGGCGAGCAGGATGGCGCCCATCAGCAGTGACGTAGCTACCGGCCGGAGAATAAATGGGCGAGAAGGATTCAATTCTGCTTACCACCGTTAGGATTTGCGGCGCCACTGCCGCTTGCGGAACCTTTACCGGACGAATTTTTCTTTCCTGAAGAAGCGCTGCCGGATGAAGTGGTATTTCCGCCGCCGCTATTTCCACCATTTCCGTTTGAGACGGTAACCTTTGAGCCGTCCTGCAAATTGTTAAATCCGTTTGTAGCGACGACGTCGCCGGGGTTCACTCCGTCCACGGCGGTGAGATTGTTATCGGCTACGCCGGGCTTAACCACGCGGACGGAAGCCGTTTCATCGGAATTCACGACGTAAACGAAGGAACCGTTGGAATTCATTTGAATGGCGTTGGTGGGAACGAGTGTGACGCCGCGTTCGGTATCGAGTTGCAATCTGGCGTAGACCAATTGCTGAGGGAAAAGATCCAAAGTCCGATTCTGGAAAATGGCTTTCAAGCGGATCGTTGCGGTGGTGGGATCAACCTGATTATCAATGGTCAGAATGTATCCTGAGTCCAGCTTCTTGGTTTGATCGGCATTCATTACGTCGACCGGCATTTTGCTGCCCCTCTTCAATTGCGCCTGAACTTGCGGCAGATATTTTTCGTCAATGCTGAAGAGCACGGTGATCGGCTGGAGTTGGGCGATCACCACCAGCGCCGTGGTTCCGGTGGACTGAACAATGTTGCCGGGATCAACCAGACGAAGGCCGACGCGTCCGTCAATCGGGGAAGTGATATGGGTGTAGGCGATATTCACTTTTACGGCTTCCACCTGACCCTGATCGTTTTTTACTGTGCCTTCATCCTGAAGAACAATTTGTTGCTGGTCATCGAGCAACTGTTTGGGAATCGCGTTCCGTGCTAACGCGGCGGTGTAACGGTCGAGATCAATTTTGGCTTCGCTCAACACTGCCTGATCGTGAGCGAGTTGACCTTCCATTTGAGTCAACTGCGCGAGAAAGGGCTTCGCGTCAATTTCGACCAGCGGATCGCCCTTCTTGACCATTTGGCCTTCGGTGTAGCGAACGGCCGTGATTTCGCCTTGAACGCGCGCGGTAATCGTATCGGTATAAACTGGAGTTACGGTTGCGGGAGTGCTGACGTAAACACCGATATCGCCCTTTGTTGCGGCGGCGGTTGTGACTGGCACAGCGCGTGGAGCTTGATTTGCCGCAGCGGCTTTGGCGGCAGCGGCGGAGGCTTCATGCCGCCGATACAAAACGATTCCGAGAACGACGAGCACCAACAGAAAAATCCAAAGCCCCCAGTGACGTTTTTTACCTTTGTGATCGTCGGCGTGCGGATAAGAGTCAGGCGCGACGGTACCCTTTGGCCCTGCCGGAAAGGTATTCGAGTCAGTCACCTTTTGAGGATGCTGCGGATTCAATGGATCGTTGGTGTTGGGCACAGCGTCAGGCACCTTGATTTCCTCCGGGCTTCAAATCGTCGAATCGTTGCCTCGCCACTCGTAACGGCGTTTGGTTCTGGTGGGATGTTTCCTGCCCACTCGCGTTCCGGCCGAATGATCAACCCCGTCTTTTGCCGCCGGAAGACATTCTACAGTTGGATTCGGAGAAGTGACAATGGTTGCGACCCACGTCTTCCGGACGTACTTGAATTAAGACGTTCCACAGGCTCCGCAAGTTACGTTTCAATCTGGCATTGTAAGCGAGCACTTACACTATGACAAGTGGCGTGCGAGCGCATGAAAACTGTGAAATTCGTTGAGAGAATGCGGTGCTCTTGTGAACGCAATTTCCGATGTGAAACGTGCGTGTGAACTGAGGCTGTCGAAACCACAAGATGAAATTGCGAGACGGAAAACAACCGACCAACGCGAAGACTGCTTTGGATGGTATCTGATTTCCGAGGGTCGGAGCGCGATTGCACGACGAGTCGGCGCGCGGAATCGGTGGTTGGGAACCCCTCAAGTGCCACATTATTATTGTTCGTTTCCGAGACGGATAATCCCACATCCGGCCAAGTTTTGACCCAGGTGAGGCCGGAGAAGGCTTAAGTAGATGAAAATAAGGCGCTTAGAATCAGCGCCGCGGCAGTCTAATTGCGCTTTGTAGGTGCAATATTGGGGCTGTGCTAAGAAGAGCTGTGCCTTGCCGGCCTGTCGAGCGGCGCACATTGGTTCGATCGTTGCGCTAGGGACACACTGGATCGGTGTTCGCAGAGGGTTGATCGACGGCGGACATAAAGCGCGAAAGGAATAGTAATGCACACCGTGTTTCAGGATCTGCGTTACGCGCTTCGGATGCTGGCGAATAAGCCGGGCTTCGCGATCATTGCGGTACTGACGCTGGCGCTGGGAATTGGCGCAAATACGGCGATCTTCAGCGTGATTGATGCGCTGGTGCTACGGCCCGTCGTGTACAAAAATTCCGGCCAACTTGTTTTTCTAAATTCGCAGAGTCCGCAAAAAGGAGTTTTTGTCGGCGGAGTTTCGGTGCCGGATTTTCTGGAATGGAAGCAGCAGGCGAAAACACTTTCCGGAATGTCCCTGTTCCAGTTTGCCGCGTTTACGTACTCGGAAAATGCCGGGGCATTGCGCGTGAACGGCATGGAAGTTTCGCCGAATTTGTTTGAGGTGATGGGCGAGAAGCCGTTGATGGGCAGATTTTTCGCGGATGGCGACGACCGTCCGGGTAGCGACGACGTTCTCGTGGTGAGCGAATTATTCTGGCGGAGCCAGCTCGGCAGCGATCCCGCCATCGTCGGCAAAGTCTTGCGAGTGGATAGCAGGCCATTCACGGTTATCGGCGTGGCGCGCGCAGCTTTTGATTTTCCATCGGGCATGTTGATGTGGAAGCCGTTGCCACTGACGAATGCGGCAATGTCAGACCGTAATGACAGGTCAAATGGCGCGGTGGCAAGAATGAAGGACGGCGTAACAATCGCGCAAGCGAACAGCGAAATGGAGACAATCGGAAAAGCGATTGAGCGCGAACATCAAGACACGAATGCCGGATGGACTGTGAGCGTGTCGTCACTTCAGAACACGCAGTCGGGCAATCTCCAGAATCCTCTTTTTATTTTATTGGCCGCGATGCTTTTTGTTTTGCTCATCGCCTGCCTGAATATCGCCAGCCTGATGACGGCGCGAATGACGGC
This sequence comes from Terriglobia bacterium, assembly GCA_963840515.1. Lineage (GTDB taxonomy): Bacteria > Acidobacteriota > Terriglobia > Acidiferrales > UBA7541 > DASTCZ01. Next base: position 214,009 of record CAWIZI010000048.1, on the reverse strand, counting down.
GCGCTCGAAGGAAGTCAGTTTGCGGATGGCGATGGGAGCGTCGCGTCCGCGATTGCTGCGGCAATTTCTTACCGAAGGAGTTTTGCTAAGTCTGCTCGGCGGCATCGGTGGAATTTTGCTGTCGGTGCCTGCACTGCGAGTGCTGGTGGCAAGTTTGCCGGCGGGATTTATCGGAAATGTGCAAGTGGGGCTGGACACGCGAGTGCTGCTATTCACAATGATCTTGAGTTTTGCCACGGGAATATTTTTTGGAATTGTTCCCGCATGGAATTTGAACCGCGTGCAAGTGTCAGCAGTGTTGAAGGAGGCAAGCGCTGGAACGACTGGCGGAAAATCCCGGTTGGGGATGCAGAGCGCGCTGGTGATCGCTCAGGTTGCGTTGTCTTTGGTATTGCTGAGCGGCGCGGGATTATTGATTCGCAGTTTTCTCGCATTGCGCGGGACCGATCCCGGATTCAAAGCGCAGGGAGTTCTGATTAATACGCAATTGGTGTTGCCGCGAGACAAGTACACCACAAACGAACAATCGGTACTTTTTTTCAAACAACTGATCGATCGGATTAAGACATTCCCGGGAGTGCTGGCGGTGGGCGGGATCACTTCGCTTCCGCTGGCTGGGAACAGCTCGACGAAAAGCTACGAGATTGTCGGCAAGCCTTCTTCGGATGCGGGAGGCAAGCGCGGCGCGGTTTGGAATGTGGTGACGGAAGATTATTTCAAGACGATGGGAGTCCCGCTAATTCGCGGACGCGAGCTGCGCGATTCGGACAATTCGGGCGCTTTGCACGTCGCCCTTATTAATGATGCGCTAGCGAAGCGGGAGTTTGCGGGGACCGATCCGATTGGCCAGCGCGTTTTGCTCAGCACTCGCGACGCGCAGCCGTATGAAATTGTGGGCGTGGTGGGAAGCTCCAAACAGTTCAGCATGGGACAGGATGCGTTGCCGGAAATTTTCACTCCATATCAGCAAAGCACGATGCAATTTATGTATGTGGTGGTGAAAGCGGAAGGCGATCCCAGCCGGCTAGCCGTGCCAATTCGCGCGGCGGTGCGTGATATTGATCCGGATCAGCCGGTAGGACATCGCACGCTTGAGCAGCAATTCGACAACGCAATTTCCGGGCAGAAATTTTACGCGCTACTGCTGGGAGTTTTCGCGGCGCTGGCGCTAATTCTGGCAGGCGTGGGAATTTACGGCGTGCTTTCTTATTTGGTGGGACAGCGCACGCGCGAAATTGGAATTCGCATGGCGCTTGGAGCGAATTCCGGCAATGTTCTCCGCAATGTGCTGGGACGCGGATTTGCACTGGTCGGAACTGGGCTGGCGATCGGGCTTGGAGTTTCTTTGGGATTGACGCGTTTAATCGGCGGCCTGCTTTATCAAATTGGCGCGGCCGATCCTGTGACATTTGTGGCGGCGATATTTGTTCTTGCAGTGGTAGCGTTGATCGCGTGCTGGATTCCGGCCTGGCGCGCGACGAAAGTGGATCCGATTGTTGCTCTGAGATACGAATAAAGGGAGGAGATATGCCGAAGTTTGAACGCATTCGCGAAGTGCTCCGCCGTCCGGTTGATTCGGCGCATTTGGATCAGAGGACCGCGGCGGGTTGGAAGATGGTGGCGATTGAATGGGAACGCCCGACGGATGGATTTGAGCGGTCTTCGGGACATTTGGAGACGGAAGTTCCGTTTGGACTTCAGGTGGCGGCGGACTGTCTTCACCTGGAAGAAAACGCGATCGAGAAGGAATGCATTGTTTTGATCTTGGAATTAATTGTGCAGGATCATCCTTTCTCGAAAATTGCCAGCACGCTGAATGAGCGCAACTACAGCACGCGTTCCGGCGCGAAGTGGGATCCAATTTCCGTGTTTGATTTGCTGCCGCGCATGATTGAAGTGGGGCCAAGAATTTTCACGAGCGAGCAGTGGGCGGAGCGGCGTCAACAATTGTTCAAAGTTTTCGCGTGATTCGGATTTGACGTTCGGACTGCTGAGGAGGAATCGAGTAATGGGGACGCTCTGGAACGATATCCGATTTGGCGGGCGAGTGCTTCTGAAGCGGCCGGGGTTCACTTCGATGGCCGTGCTTACGCTGGCGCTGGGCATTGGCATGAACACCGCGATTTTTTCGCTTTTTAACGCGGCGATTTTGCGGCCGTTGCCGGTGAAAGATCCCACGCGCGTTGTGAGTCTTTACGGAGGCGTTGAAGACCAGCGCTCGTCCGGAGTTTTTTCCTATCCTGATTTCGCGGATTTCCGCGAACAGAACAACGTGTTTTCCGCGATGACGGCGCGCGCCGGAGGACATGTTTTGTTGGGCGGGGAAAATGGATCGCAAAGTTCGCGCCCCGAATGGCTTCAGGTAAATCTTGTTTCCGCGAATTATTTTGATTTGCTCGGCGCCACTCCTGCGGTGGGACGCACTTTCCTTTCAGAAGAAGATCAGACTCCCGGCGCGCATCCAGTTGCAATATTGAATTACGGATTCTGGCAGCGGCGATTCGGCGGAGATACCGCGCTGGTCGGCAGGACGATCACGCTGAACTCGTTGCCGTATACGGTCGTAGGAATTGCACCGCGCGATTTCGTGGGCGCTGACGTGGAGGTGCCGGATGTTTGGGTGCCACTGATGATGGCGTTAAATGTTCAAGGCGGCCCGGCGCTTTTCGACAAGCGTGAAGCTGGTTGGCTTTTTGTGATGGCTCGAATGAAACCGAATGTGCAAATAGGGCAGGCGCAATCGGAGATGACGGTGGTGGTAACGCGGATTCATGCGAAGGACGACGCGGGCGCGCGCCGGGCAACGATACAGGTTGTCCCTGCCGGATTTTTCGATCCCCGGGAACAGGGCGATTTGGTGCCGCTGGCGATTCTGGCGATGGTCGCAGTGGGCCTGGTGATGCTCATTGCTTGCGCGAACGTGGCTAATCTTCAATTGGCGCGCGGAGTGGCGCGGCAAAAAGAAATGGGAATCAGGGCATCGCTGGGAGCTTCACGCGGAAGGCTGGTTCGCCAATTAGTTGTGGAAAGTTTTCTGCTGGCGGGGACCTCGGGAGTCGTAGGACTTTTTCTGGCGTGGTGGGCGTCGGATATTCTATTGCAGATTTCGCATCCTCCGGGTGGGCCGATGTTTTCGCTGCAAGTTTCGCCGGACTGGCGCATCGGAGTGTTTTTGTTTTGCATTTGCCTCTTCACTGGAATTGTTTCCGGCCTTCTGCCTGCGTTGCGAATTTCCCGGCAGGATCCGCTGAATGCCGTGCGCGGAGATGGGGATGCGACGAGCTATCGAAAAGGGTCGCGGTTGCGCGGAGTTCTGGTGACGGGACAAGTGGCGACGTCATTGTTTCTGCTGATCGCCGCAGGATTGCTAGTGCGGGCCCTGAGCAAAGCGCAGAACACGAATCCAGGATTTGATACGGCGCATGTGGCCGCGCTTTCCACGGACCTGCGCGTTCGCAACTATGATGCCGCGCGAAAAACCACCTATTACCGCGAATTGCTCGATCGTATCGCGGCGGAACCTGGCGTACGTTCTGTGGCGCTTTCTTCGACAGTTCCGCTGGGAACTTCTTTTGCGCAAACAAATCTGATGGCCGAAGGGAAAGAGCCGGCGGCGGGACAGCCGGTGCCCGTTCTGAATTTCAACGTTGTTTCGCCGGGATTTTTTCAGACGCTTGGCATTCGTCTGCTGCGCGGAAGGGAATTTACTCCGCAAGATATTGCATCGGGCGCGCATGTAGCCGTGGTCAGTGAATCGCTGGCGAAACAATTCTGGCCGGGCGAAGAAGCTTTGGGAAAACGATTTCGGATGGGACGCAAGTCACCGCTATATGAAGTGGCCGGCATCGCCCCCAACGTGCGAAATGTATATCTGTGGTCGAGCGACTTGCCCTATCTCTATTTGCCGAATATCGCGGAGAGTCTTGCGGACTCTTCGGACTTCACGGTTCTTGTCCGCAGTGCCCGTGATATGAAAGCACTTGTGGCAGCGCTACCCGCGATTGCTCGCGAGCAGGATTCCGCGGTGCCAGCGGAAGCAACACCGCTTTCCGCGAATCTGGCGCGATGGATCTGGCCCTCACAAGTCGGCGCGGCGATTTCCGCGGCGCTTGGACTTCTTGCGTTGTTGCTCGCGTCGGTGGGAATCACCAGCGTAACGGCGTTTGCTGTAACGCAGCGGACGCGCGAAATCGGAATTCGTATGGCGCTCGGCGCGCAGCCGGAAGGCGTGGTGCGATTGCTGGTAATGCAAGCTGGAAAATTGGTGGCCATTGGAGTTGTGATTGGTTTGGCGATGGCGGCGGCGGTGTCCCGGATACTTTCAGGATTTCTGTACGGTATCAGCGCGGTGGATGGAATCACTTTCGTGGCTGTAACAATCGTGCTGGTGAGCGTGGCGCTGGTGGCCTGCTACCTTCCTGCGCGGCGAGCGACGCGAGTTGATCCGATGGTGGCGCTGCGATACGAATGATTTGGTGATTAGCGAAAGAGGCAGCGAATGATGAATTTCTGGAAAGATGTGTGCCACAGTCTGCGGTCGTTGCGCGGCGCGCCGATGTTCACGGCAATTGCAGTACTCACGTTGTCGCTTGGCATTGGCGCGAATACGGCGATTTTTAGTCTGGTGAATTCAGTGCTGCTGCGTCCGCTGCCTGTGCCGGATCCTTCCCAAATTGTGATTCTGACGTACACCCGCGAACATGGCTCGCTTAACACTCAGATTTCTTATCCCGCGCTGGAAGATTTGCGCCAACAGTCGAACAGCCCATTCACGGGTTTATTTGGATACCAGTTTGGCTCAGACGGTCTCGATGTCGATGGCAAAGCCTATTCGCTTTTCACCAACTACGTTACCGGGAATTATTTCGACGTTCTGGGCGTGAAGCCGGCGGCTGGTCGGCTGATTCTTCCGACGGAAGGCAAAGTACCGGGCGCTGATCCGGTGATTGTTCTTAGCTATTCGCTATGGCAGGCGCGCTTCGGCGGCGATCCCAGCATTATCGGCAAAAAAGTTCGCGTGGATGGGCATCCGTTCACGATCATCGGTGTTACGGCTGAAGGATTTCACGGACTAACGACGCTGGTGGATGCGCGCGCCTACATTCCCTTTGCGATGCACGTGAGTTTGAACGCGGATTTTCACGGTGACCAGAAAACGAACGCGTTGACAGATCGCAAAATACAGAACCTCACTGTGTATGCACGATTGAAGCCCGGCGTAAGCGCGAAGCAGGCAACGCTGGCTCTTGAGCCGATGGCGAAGCAGTTGGCGCAGCGCGGCCCGGACGCCGATAAGGGTATAGAAATTCAAGTGACTCCGGAATTGAAAGCGCGTCCGGACCCCGGCAGTTTCAATCCTTTGTTCGCGGCTTCGGGACTTTTTCTTGCGCTTGCAGCATTCGTGCTAGTTCTTGCGTGCATGAACGTTGCGAATATTTTGCTGGTTCGCGCGACATTGCGCCGCCGTGAGATGGCGATTCGCGCGGCACTCGGCGGAACTCGCGCGCGTCTAGTGCGATTGTTGCTGACGGAAAGTATTTTGCTTTCGTTGCTCGGCGGCTTTGGTGGAATTTTGGTGGGCACCTGGCTGAGCGGATTGCTTTCCACGGTGAATCTGGGCACCACTCTTCCAATTGTTCTGGATTTTTCATTTGACTGGAGAGTTTTCAGTTACGCCACAGGCGCTGCGCTGCTGACGGGTGTGCTCGTCGGAATCATTCCAGCGCTTCGCGCATCGTGCGCCAATTTGATTGAAGTGTTGAACTCGTCGGGCAGAGCAGTCGCTGCCGGACGGCACAGATTCCGTAGCGCGCTGGTGATGGCGCAGGTTGCAGGCTCGCTCGTGTTGCTGGTGACCGCCGGACTTTTTGCGCGCAGTTTGAGCAACGCTCGCAATTTGGATTTGGGATTTGATCCGAGCCACCTGGCGAACCTTTCGTTCGATCCGCGCGGAATTGGATATTCCGAGGAGCAGGGAAAGTTATTCTCGAAACAGATTGTGGAACGGGTGCGCGTGCTGCCGGGCGTCGAATCCGCAAGCATCGCCAGCACCGTGCCATTTGGCTATTACGGTGATATTGAAAATTTGCAAATTGAAGGCTACGCGCCGGCAACCGGTGCGTCCAGCCCCTACGCAGCTATGAGCGCGGTTTCCCCCGGCTACTTGCATACGATGAAGATTGCGTTGGCTCGCGGGCACGACATTCAAGATTCGGATATTGAGAAATCGCAATCCGTAGCTGTGATTAATCAAAGGATGGCGGATTTATTCTGGCCGAATCAGGATCCGATCGATCGTCAATTCGCCCTGAAAACTCATCCCGACAAGAAAATCCGCGTGGTAGGAGTTATCAAAAATATTCATTTTGCGGATTTCGATAGTCCGATTGAGGCTTTCTTTTACGCTGCGATGGCGCAGGACTATTCTCCTTTGCAAACGCTGCATGTGAGAACGACTGGTTCGCCGGAAAGTATGATTCCGATTGTGGAACAGGAAATTGACAAGGTAGCGCCGGGGTTGCCGATGTTTGACGTGGAAACGATGACGCAGGCGATGAACACCTTAAATGGATTGCTGCTCTTCCAAATCGGCGCGGGCATTGCGGCGGCGCTGGGAATTTTGGGATTGGTGCTGGCAATCGTCGGCGTGTACGGAATTGTTTCGTACGTCACCAGCCAGCGCACGCACGAAATTGGAATTCGTTTGGCGTTGGGCGCCGAACCTCGCCAGATTCTAAAGTTGGTGCTGCGGCAGGGCTTGGTGATTATCGGCGTGGGACTGGTTCTTGGACTTATTTCTGCTGTCCTCGCGGGGCGATTGGCGTCTAATTTCCTGGTGGGTGTAAACCCGACGGATCCATTGATATTCGGCGGCGTATCCGCATTCCTGGCGTGCATCGCGCTACTTGCTTGTTACGTTCCAGCGCGGCGTGCGACCAAAGTGGATCCGATGGTTGCGTTGAGATACGAGTGAGGTCGATCTCTTCACGGAGGAATCAATGGCGGCATTTTGGAGAGACGTCGCTTATTCGGCACGCGTGCTCGCGAAAAAGCCGAGCTTTACAATTATCGCGATTCTGACTTTGACGCTTGGCATCGGCGCGAACATCGCAATTTTTTCCGTTGTAAACGCCGTGCTCTTGCGTCCACTTCCATTTGATCATCCTGACCAGTTGGTGCGCGTGTTCGCTGATCTGAACGGACCCAGCGTGCGGAACGTGGGATCGTCCGTGCCGGAACTGGACGATCTTCGCGAACGCTCGGGAATTTTCGATCAGGTGACGGCAATCTGGCCTGTAAGCGCGGCGCTGACCGGCGGCGATCGGCCTGAGCGCATCGAATTGCTGGCGACGAGCGCGAACTATTTTGAACTTTTGGGCGTGACGAAGGCGCAGCTCGGACGCGTATATGGTTCGCAGGACGCTTTGCCGGGATTTTCCGATGGTGTTGTGATCAGTGATGGATTGTGGCGGCGATTATTCGGCGCCGATCCGAATGTGCTGGGAAGAAAAATCCGAATGGATAGCGATCCCTACACGATTATCGGTGTGATGCCTCCCGGATTTCGCCACCCCGGCGAAACTCTTCAGCGCGCAGTGGAAATTTGGGCGACTGCGGGATTCAGCGCGAATCCCTTTCCGTCTCCGCCACAGCGCGGCGCGAATTTTCTGCCCGGCGTAATCGGGCGGTTGAAATCCGGTACAACAATTCCGCAGGCGCAGAGTCAGTTGGATGCATTCTCAGCGCGCTTGCGCGAAACGTATACGAAGGAATATCCCGCCGAAACGAAGTGGGGAATGCGTTTGGAAGCCGTGCAGGAAAATTTGACGGGCAAAGTTCGTCCAATTTTAAATGTGCTGCTTGCGGCTGTTGGCTTCGTGTTGCTGATTGCGTGTGTAAATGTTGCAAGTTTGTTGTTGGCGCGATCGTCGGGGCAAACGCGGGAGATGGCGATTAGGCGCGCGCTGGGCGCATCGCGAGGCCGGCTTGTCCGCCAGTTATTGACGGAAAGTTTTTTGCTGTCACTCATGGGTTGCGCGGCGGCGATGCTGGTGATTGTGTGGCTGAAAAATTGGCTGATCGCGATGATGCCTTCCGATTTACCGCGGCTAAGTGAAATCAGTTTCGATTGGCGCGTAGTTGCCTTCGCATTCACGCTTTCCGTTGCAACCGGAATTTTATTCGGACTTCTGCCGGCGTTGCGGATTTCCGCGGTTGATCCGAATCTGGATTTGAAGGAGAGTGGGCGGAGCGGTGGATCAAGTCTGCGGAACAATCGCTTTCGCAGTGCGCTGGTCTCCGCGGAAATTGCGCTTTCACTCGTGCTGCTAATTGGCGCAGGATTATTGGTGCGAAGTTTCTGGCGAATGTTGCAGACGAATCCGGGACTCGATCCGACGCAAGTTGGAATTGCGCAAATCTGGATTCCGTTTCCCAACGATCCCGCCAACAATCCCTATCTACAGCCGGCGAGCCGCACCACGTATGTGGACGATGTTCTGCGGCGCGTGAAAGCTGTGCCCGGCGTTGAGGTGGCGGCAATGGGTGGCAGCGCCACGGTTCCTTTTGCCGGAACGCATAATTCAACTTCATTCAATTGGACTGACGATTCAGCGGCAGGCGGAGGGCATTCCGTCGCAGAGTTTGACGTTGCGAGTCCGGACTTTTTTCGCACGCTGAAGGTGCCGCTCGTTGCCGGCAGATTTCTATCGGACGACGACACCGCGTCGAAAGAACGGCTGCTGGTGGTGAACCAAACTTTCGTGAACCGATATTCGCAGCAGCGCAGTCCGATTGGTCGCATCATTAATCTGGGCAACGGGAGAAATCCCGGACGAATTGTCGGAGTGGTGGGTGATATTCGCGACGAAGGACTCGATGTGCCCGTCGAGCCGCGAATGTATTTCGATTTGCTACAGCTTCCGCCGCTGGCATTGACGGTTTATTTCCGCACCACAGGCGCGCCGGAAATTCTGAATGACTCCGTCGTTCGCGCCATTCATTCTGTGAATTCCGAACTACCCGTCTACGGTTTGCGCACCATGAAGGACCAGATGGCAGCGTCGGAAGCGCGGCGAATATTTGTTCTGCGCCTGATGGAAATTTTTGCCGCGGTGGCGCTGATGCTCGCGGCGATCGGCACCTACGGGGTAATGTCCTACGCGATGAACCAGCGCACGCAGGAAATTGGAATCCGCATCGCGCTCGGCGCGCAGCGTCGGGATGTTTTTCGTCTGGCGCTGTGGCCCGGACTGATTCTCACTTCAATTGGAATTGGCGTGGGAATTGTTGCGTCACTTTTTCTTACGCGGCTCATGTCCAGTTTACTTTTTGACGTCGCTGCAACTGACATCGCCACCTATGCGAGCGTGTCGCTGCTACTGATGGCCGTCGCTCTCGTGGCTTGCTACATTCCTGCGCGCCGCGCCACCAAAGTGGATCCGATCATTGCGCTGAGATACGAATAAATCCTCCGCAGTTCGGCGTTATTTTCACAAACGATTTTCGTTCTGCGGCGTCTAATTGTTTGACGATAACGTAATCTCCGAATCCCAATTGGAAACCGGGACGCGCCATGGAAACTCTCTGGAAGGACATAAGTTTCGGCTTGCGGATGCTGATTCGCAGGCCAGCATTCACCGCTATCGCCGTGCTCACACTGGCGCTCGGCATCGGCGCGAACACCGCAATTTTCACTTTGTTTGACGCCGTATTGCTGGAATCCTTGCCGGTGCGCGAGCCTTCACGGCTGGTGCTATTTACCGACCAAGCCGGGGAAGGCACGTCCACGGGAAGTTTGCCGAATGAAGCGTGGAATCTTTTCACCACTGAATCGTATGAATTTCTGAAAAAGCAGCCGCTGCCATTTGAATCGTTGACGGCGTTTCGCAGCGGGGAAGATCCGGTGACGGTGCACTTTTCCGGCGAGAGTGATTCTGGCCCGCTTCAGCGCGCGTCCGTTCACTTAGTTTCCGGAAATTATTTCGACGTGCTGGGAGTCGACGCCGCAATGGGGCGCGATTTGCGGCCGGATGACGATAAGCCAAACGCGAATCCCGTCGCCGTAGTGAGCAATGGATATTGGAAGCAGCACCTTCACTCTGACCCAAATGCAATCGGCAAAGTAGCGATTCTGAATGGAACGGCTTTCACAATTGTTGGCCTAGCTCCGCCGGAATTTTTTGGCGAACGCGTGCGCCGTCCGCCCGATTATTGGCTGCCATTAAATTTCCAGCCGCAGATCGAACAGCGCGCGTCATTCTTGAATCTTACGGACACTTATTGGCTATCTTTGATGGCGCGCCTGCGTCCCGGCGTCGCTAGAAATCAGGCGCAAGAAGCGAGCACGATCGCGCTGCAGCAACTTCTGGCGAGCAAAACCGGTTCGCAGTTGACGGCCGAAGACAAAGCGAGTCTCGCGAAAAATAGAATTCAATTGTTCGACGGTGGTGCTGGAATTTCCGGGCTTCGACTCCATTATTCTGAGCCGCTGCATATTCTCTTGATCGTAGTGGCATTGGTGCTGCTAATTGCGTGCGCGAACGTTGGAAATTTATTGCTCGCTCGTGCGGTGGCGCGAAGAACTGAAGTGACCGTTCGACTGGCGCTTGGCGCAAGCCGAGGACGGCTGGTTCGCCAGCTTCTTACGGAGAGCGTGATGCTCGCTGCAATTGGCGCGGCCTTCGGAGTGCTGCTGGCGAGTTGGGCGGTCAAAGCACTTGTGCAATTCCTGGCGGGAACATCGCCTCTGCATACTTCACTGAACATCCCTATTCTGCTATTCACCGTGGGTATCACGCTTGTGGCAGGGATTATTTTTGGATTGGCGCCCGCAATTCAAGCGGGACGCACAGATCTGGTAACGGCCCTGAAAATGGGCGGCAGAAGCGTTATTGGAGGCCAAAGGAAATTCGGTACCACTCAGGGATTGGTGGTTGGGCAAATTGCATTGTCATTAGTGCTTTTGATTGGCGCCACACTTTTTGCGAGAAGCTTATTGAATTTGGAAAATCAGCCGCTCGGATTTAATCACGAAAATGTTGTGTTGGCGCGCGTTAATCCGCGGCTCGCAGGATATAAGCCCACGGAAGTTTCCGCGCTCTATCGGAAGCTTTATGACCGGCTGCACGCGTTGCCCGGAGTGCAATCGGCGACGCTTGCTACGTACAGCCCGCTGGGAGGCAGCAACAGCACGAGCACTTTGAGCGTGCAGGGTTACGAACCTAAAGAAAATGAAAACACTGGCGCTCAAACAGTTTTTGTTGGTCCGGATTATCCGCACGCGCTTGGAATGCAGTTGCTGCTGGGCAGAGAAATCACTTTGCAGGACACCGCCGGCGCGCCAAAAGTGGCGATGGTGAACGAAGCGTTCGTGCGTCACTTTTTTCCGAATCAGAATCCCATCGGCCACCGATTTGGTTTTGGCGATGAAAAAACTTCGGGCGACTACGAAATCATCGGCGTGCTGAAAGATGCGCACTTTGAAAGTGCTGATGAGAAGAAAGTCCAGGAAACAGTTTTTCCAGCATTATTGCAGGACCAATCGCAATTCGCGCTTAGTGCGGAAGTGGAAGCGCGGACTGTTGGCGATCCTGCGGCGCGGCAACCGCCGCTATTCGCTCGTCTATCGCTCAAGAAGATTCCAGACTGCCCATTACCGGTGTGCGATCTTTGCACGAACAGGTTGACGGGACTTTCACACAACAGAAGCTCGCGGCGCGGCTGGTAAGTTTCTTCGGCGGGCTGGCGCTGCTGCTGGCGTGCGTGGGACTTTACGGCGTAGTGGCGCAGGGCGTTTCGCGGCGTACAAATGAAATTGGCGTTCGCATGGCGCTGGGCGCGCAACGCGGAAATATTTTGTGGATGGTTCTGCGCGATACGCTTTCGCTTTTATTAATTGGTTTGGCCGTAGGAGTTCCCGCTGCTGTCGGAGCCTCGCATTTTATTTCCAGCCAGCTTTACGGATTGCGTTCCACGGATGTAGCTTCATTCTCGCTGGGAATTGCGATTCTCGCGGCGGTCACGGTGCTTGCAGGATATTTGCCCGCGCGGCGCGCTTCTAAAGTGGATCCAATCGTGGCGCTGCATTACGAATAATCCCACGCTACTTTTTTGCTTCTGTCTTGCTTAGGAAGCGCCGAATATTCCGTAGCACATCCGCAAACATGGCAGGCGTTAGTTTTCCTGTCTGACGTATTTTGTTGGCTGGGATGGTAGGAACCAAAAAGTTTTGGAAGGCCGCCCGGCAATTGATGTTGCACGCCATGTCCGAACCGGTATTCGGATACACGCGCGATCAGTTTGTGGCGCACAAGTCCGCGAAGATAATTTGTCCACGCAATTTGGCCGAGCGCCAGCACCGCGCGCGCCTTCAGCAAATCAAGTTCCGCTTCCAGATACGGCAAACAATTATTTATTTCCGCTGGAGTTGGTTTGTTATCCGGTGGAGCGCAACGCGCTACTGCACCGATGTATGCGTTGATGAGCCTGAGATCGTCGTCACTTGAAACTGCGGTGGGCTGATTTGCAAATCCAGCGTGATAAAGCTGCGGATAAAGAAAATCTCCGGAGCGATCGCCAGTGAACATTCGTCCCGTGCGATTCGAGCCATGCGCGCCGGGTGCGAGTCCGACGATCATTAACTTCGCATGAGGATCGCCGAATCCGGGAACGGGCTTGCCCCAGTAATCGTGATCGCGATACGCCCGGCGTTTTACGCGCGCGATTTCCTCGCGATAGCGAACGAGCCGAGGACATTTCCGGCATTCAATTATTTCCGCGTTGATGAGTTTTAATGAGGTCAGCACCGATTTAATTATTGCACATCGCTACTGCACATCAATGGGCAGCCGCAATCGCGCGCGGCATCCATGCGAATCCACGCGATTCACTAGCGCCAAGCTTCCGCCATGCGCTTCCGCAATTTGCCGGCTCAACACAAGACCAATTCCGGATCCGCCGGGCTTCGTAGTGAAGAACGGAACGAAAAGATTTGCCGTGTTGGAAAGTCCGGGGCCGTCGTCTTCCACGAATACTTCGATCGCATCAGCGCTGCGAGTCCAGCCGACGCGCACTCCGCCGTGCGTTTCCAACGCCGCGTCTGTCGCGTTCCGCAATAAATTAATCAGCAGTTGATCGAGTTGATCGCCATCCGCGGAAATAATTAATCGCGGACCAGGAACGACGCTTACGCTCAACCGCTGTTCGAGGCTTACCGTTCGTGCGATCCATCGCGCAACATCCACCGGACCAAGCTGCGGTTGCGGAAGGCGCGCCAGCCGTGCATACGCGCCCATGAATCTTCCCAATGCTTCGGAGCGCGCGCGAATAATGCTGAATCCGCTTTGCATATCCGAGGAGGCATCGGAAGGCCATTCTGCCGGCACCGGCAGGCGCCGCAATAAACTTTCCATACTTTCGGCAACGCTCTGAATCGGCGCGAGGGAATTATTTAATTCATGGCCTAGCACGCGAATCAGGCGCTGCCACGCTTGACGTTCTTCTTCGCGTAGCGCGCGGCTCAAGTCGGAAAGCACCAGCAAATTATGCTGCAGTCCACCTTCTCGAAATGTGCTGCGGCGCATGCCCCATCGGCCCGCCGCTCCCGGGAAGCTAATTTCAAGCGTGCGTGCAGGCTCACCTTCCAGGCAACTTGCTAACCCCAATTCGCTAGCGGTGCGGCCCAGCATTCTTTCCGAAGGCAATCCGATTAATCTTTCCGCCGCGCGATTCACCACGCGCAAATGTTGCGTGCCGTCAAATGTGAACATGGCGACGTCAATTTCCTCCACAACCTTTCGCAAAAGTGTCGTCGCTTCAACCGCGCCCAACCTCTGCTCGCGCAAAGTTACGCCCAGCGCGTTCACTTCGCGGATTACTTCGCCCAGCGCATCGGGAGAGGCGCCGCCGCGTCCGCGAATAGAAAAATCTCCTTCGCGCATTGCGGCAATTAAATTGGAAAGTGTTTGCAGCGGGAACGCTACTTTATTTTTTACAGATACCGCGAAACCGAGCCACACGCCGACGATTACAAGTGTGAGCGTCCAGCAGGTCAGCGCCCGATAAGTTCCGGCGTTATATCCGATCCAAAGAAGAATAATTCCAGCAAGTGATCCGGGAAGTCCTGCCACCAGCGCCAGCAGCAACATATGGCGCTCGTGGAAGAGCTTGTTCATGCGGAAAGTCCGTACTTCTGCATGCGGCGATATAGTCCACTTCTGCTGAGCCCCAACGCATCGGCGGCCTGGCTGACGTTCCCGTCAAATCGCAAAAGTGTTTTCTGCACAAGATAACGCTCAACATCTTCCAAATTCATTTCTTCCAGACGCGCAATTCCCGTGCCGGGCGTCGCACGCAAACCCAAATCCGAAGCACGCACTTGATTACCTTGCGCCAGCAATACCGCGCGCTCAATTGCGTGATCCAGCTCGCGCACATTGCCCGGCCACATATGCTCGTGCAGAGCTTGCATCGCCGCAGTGTCAAATCCGGTTAGAGTTTTTCTATATCGCTGAGCGTAGGCCCGCAAGAAATGATTTGCGAGCAGAGGAATATCTTCGCGGCGTTCGCGCAATGCAGGCAGGTGAATTTCAATCGTGTTCAAGCGGAACAATAAATCCTGCCGGAATCTTCCGGCGGCAACTTCAGCATCCACGTCAGCATTTGTTGCGGCAAGAATTCGCACGTCAACTCGGCGCGTCTTCGATGAGCCAACGCGTTCCATCTCGCCTGTTTCCAGCACGCGCAAAAGTTTCGCCTGTAAATTCATCGGGACGTTCGCGATTTCATCCAGAAAAAGCGTGCCGCCTTCGGCCAACTCAAATCGTCCGACGCGATCCATTTTCGCGTCCGTGAATGCGCCCTTCACATGGCCGAAAAGTTCGCTCTCGAAAATTCCCTCGGAAAGTCCGCCAGCGTTTACAGTCACAAGCGGCTTCGTCGATCGCGGCGAAAGCGCGTAGAGCGCCTTCGCAACAACTTCTTTACCGGTGCCGTGTTCGCCGGTGACGAGAACGTTCGCATCCGATGGGCCTACTCGCGCAATCAGTTCCAGCACCGGCCGCATCGCTTCGGATTCGGCGATCAGCGTGGGCATCGAATCAGAACGCAAAATTTTATTTTCTGCTTCCAGCCGGATTTGCCGCCGCAGCGATTGACGCAACTCCACTTGCGTGCGAACAATCGCCAGCAGCCGCGCGTTTTCCCACGGCTTCTGAATAAAATCTCTCGCGCCGCGCCGCATCGCTTCCACAGCAAGTTGCACGCTGCCCCACGCCGTCATCACAATCACAGGCAGCGCGCTATCAATGGCCTGAATTCGCATCAGCAAGTCCAGGCCTTCCGCGCCGGAGGTGGTATCCCGCGCGTAATTTAAATCCATCAGCACGATATCGAATTCGCGCGCCTCCAGCGCCGCCAGAATTTCCGCTGGCGATGCAGCCGGCTGAATTTCGTATCCCTCATTTTTCAGAAGCAGCCGCAGAGCTTCGCGGACATCGGGTTGGTCATCTGCAACCAGCACTCGCGTGGCTGCGGGATTGGAGTTTTTCATTCGATCGTTCGGAACTGCGTCCTCCGGGTCGCCTTACCGGCGGAATTTTCCGGCGAGCCGGGAGGTCCGGCCCGCCAGAATCCGCCTCATCCCTATTCTACGCGAATGCTTCCCGAAGACGTGTGCGCAGAAATCACCGGGCCGCCTCCATGAGCTTTTCCGTGCAGCTCGTGGCGTCCGCCAATCACACCGGATACGGTCAGATCGTGCGTCGTGCTGATATTCCCGGAGCCGGTGCTTGCTTCCAAATTAAACGCGGCATCGGCCGGCAATCGCAACGTCACGGAACCCGAGGCGGTATGCAGATCCCAATCGCCCGTCGGCTTTCCTTCCGCGTGCAAACTTCCGCTGCCGGTATGAACTCGCACGCGTCCTTGCACGCCGTGCAATTGAACATCGCCAGAGCCGGATTCCACAGTGACGTCACCCGGCGCGGTCTGTGAAATTTCCACTGTGCCGCTTCCGGTATTTGCGGTGACACCGCCGGCAATCCCACTCGCGTGAATTCCTCCGCTGCCAGTGGATGCACGCACGCTTCCGTTGACATCATCAGCCGTAATGTTTCCCGATCCCGTCGTCGCATGAACTTCGCTGCCAATTTTCGTCAGACGAATTCCGCCGGAGCCTGTGCTCGTCTCGACCGGCCCTTTCAGCCCTTCGAGCGTTTCATTTCCCGATCCCGTACTCGAGTGCAACTTCGTTTCGGCCGGCGCGTAAATTTCGTAACTGATGGAAACATTCCGCTTCAAATCTTCATCGCGAATTTCGCCGATGCGAATTGTGTTGCCGTTCTGCTCAATCGGGGGATTCGCTTCCAGTTTTTTCACTTTGGCTTGCGCTTCGCTGGTTGAGACATGCCAGTCTTCGTTCACGCGAATTTTCGCGGTAACGTGAACGCTCGACCCATCTCCCGCGCGAACAGAAATCGAACCGGAACCAGTTTCAACGGTCAGGTCCACCGCGCCGGAAGTTTTCAGCGTGCGATCGAATCCGCCTTCCGCGTATTTATCTTGTGCGGCGCACGCCATTGACGCCGTCAGCGCCACCGTCAGCGCCAACATTATTTTCATGGAATTCTTTGCGAGCTTCATGTGATCAATCTCCTTTTCGCGATGTGCTTCTGCGGTGGCTCGCGCTAATTTGCGGCGCTCACTCGTACCGCAGCGCGATAACGGGATCCACCCGCGTCGCACGCCGCGCTGGTAAGTAAGACGCCAGCAATGCGACGAATGTCAGCAGAAGCGCCACTCCCGCGAAGGTAATTGGATCAGTTGTACTCGTGTGATACAGCATCGATTGCATCGTGCGCGTCAGCGCGACCGCTCCGAATATTCCCGCAGCCACACCGATTCCAATCGTGATAATTCCTTGGCGCAGAACCAAACTCAGCACATCGCCCGGCTGCGCGCCCAATGCCATGCGCACTCCAAATTCACGCGTCCGCTGCTCCACGGTGTAAGCCATTACTCCGTAAATTCCCGCCATCGCCAGCAGCAGCGCGGTGCCTGCAAACGCGCCGATCAAAATTAAATTGAAATGTTGAGTGCCCAATGAATTGGAAAACACTTGCGAGACGGTGGTGAATCGCGGGGGCGCATCGGGCGCAAGATCACGAGTGATTCCGCGTGCGGCCGCGAATATGTTCGCTGGTGTGGACGAAGTGCGAATTACAAAATAAGGATCAGATGCTACTTGTGGCCGCTGTCGGTAATTTACATACACCGTTGGCGACGGCGGTTGCTCCAGAGAGGTCTCTCGCACGTCGCCCACAACTCCAACAATCGTGAGCAGTCGAAGATCGCCATCCATATTCCCGAACTCGATTGTTTTTCCGAGGGGATTTTCTTTCGGCCATTTCGCCGTCACCAGCGATTGGCTCACGACTGCCACATGCGGCGCGTTCATCCCGTCACGATCATCGAATAATCGTCCGCGAATCAGCGGAATTCCCAGCGTTTGAAAATATCCTTCGCTGGCCACAGCGTAATCAGCTTCGCCCGTGCGACTCGGATCGTGCATCAGTCTCCCGAAGTCTTCGTAATCCTTAACTATATCCGTCGGATTCGTCACCAGAAAAGTGCCGTCAGATAATCCCTCCGTTAGCGGAAGTTCGTTCGCCACGCCAACCGATTCAACGCCTGGCACCTGACGCAATCGCGCGAGAATCTGATTCATCAGTTCCACTCGTCGCGCTTTCTCTACGTCGTTTTCTGGGGAAGACAGCGGCAAATTCACAGAAAGCGTATTCTCAGTTTTGAATCCGTAATCAACGGAAAGAATATGAAACAAGCTGCGTCCCAAAAGTCCCGCGCCAATTAACAGCACGAGTGTGATTGCCAATTGCGAGGCCACGATAGTCCGCCCGATTCGCTGGCTTCGCACGGATCCCGCCTGACCGCGGCTTCCTTCGCCAAGCGTGGTCTGAAGTTTTCCGGATGTTGCTCGCACGGCAGTCATCACTCCAAGTCCAGCCGCAACAAGCACGCAAATCCCAAGCGCGAATAGCATCACCGGAAGATTCACAGATACATCCCCCGTGCGCGGCAGCGTAGCCGGTGCGATACTCAGCAGTGCATCTACTCCCCACTCTGCGCCAAAAACTCCAAGCGTTCCGCCAACAATTGAAAGCAGCAGCGCTTCTGTCAGAAATTGTCGCACCAGCCTGCCGCGTCCAGCTCCAAGCGCGGCGCGAATCGCCAGTTCGCGTGACCGGCTCGCCGCCTGAACCAACATTAAGTTCGCAACATTTGCGCACGCCACGAGCAACAAGAATCCCACCGCTCCCAACAGTAAAAATAGAGTTGAGCGAACTTTCCCGACCATCACCTCCTGCAACGGAATCACAGAGGCGTCCGCCATCCAAATATCTTTTCCGTATTGTTGCTTCAAATGTTTCGCGATTCCGCTCAAGTCCGCGCGAGCTTGTTGCAGTGAAGCGTCTTCACGCAATCGGCCAATCACGCGCCAGTTGTGCGCCGTTCGGTTGGGAATTCGCGCGCTCAATTCGCGCGGCATCCAGATGCTCGTTTGTGAAGGGTAGCGAAACCCGGCGGGGAGCACGCCAATCACCGGATACTCGTGCTTATCGATCGTCAATTTCAATTTTGAAAAATCCTGCGTGCTGCCCAGATACTGTTGCCAGTAGGAATAACTGACCAGCGCCGCAGGCTCGCCGTCGAATCGTTGCGATTCTTTCCCGAATGAACGCCCCAAAATCGGCGCGACGCCCATCACGTCAAAGAAATCCGCGGAGACGGAGGCGACCATTGTTCTCGTAGGTTCGCTGCCACCTGTCACCGGCTGTTCCCATGCTGAATTTTCTGCAAGTCCCTGCAACGAGTGATTCATCGCGCGCATATCTTCAAAATTAGGATCGGTAAAGTTCGCACGCGTTCCTTTGGAACCCACTTCATTCACAACAACAATTTGATCTGGCTTCGGATAGGGAAGCGGACGCAGCAGCACGCCGTAAACCACGCTGAAGATCGCCGTGTTCGCGCCGATGGCCAGCGCCAGCGAAAGTACCATCACGCAGCTTACGGCCGGACTTTTCGCAAACATCCGCGTCGCGTAGCGGAGATCTTTCAGGAAAACTCCCATCGATCTTTCCTTTCGTCCTTCAGTTTTATTTCTGAGCGCTGCTCGCACGCGTTCCCGTAAAACTGAATCCCATATCGCCCGCTGCCCCCGATCCCTTCAGGGCCTTCTCGTCGAACGTGCCGCTCATCGTGACTTCAATCACATTTCCATCGGCGCTGATGTTGAACTTGAACGAGAAGCTCGCGTCCTTCACCGAGCCGCTGGCAATTTTCGACGAGCCATATTCCGCCGAATCAATCGTTCCGGAAATAGTTCCATCGCTCGCCACAGTAAATTCAGCTTTCGCGGCAATCGGGCCGCCGTCAGTTGTCACATTCAAATCCCATTTGCCGGAAAGATCCGCCTTGGCCTGAGTTTCTATCGGCACGCCACGCATTTGCGGCGCGGAATTCTGTTCCACGCCGAGCGCCGGAATCACGGATACAATTCCAACCAACGCAATCACCAACGCTAAACATCCGAAACTCGTCACGGTTTTCATCGTTCGCTCCTTGATCAAGGTGATGAGAGTTGCGTTGGGATTCTACTCGTATCCAGGATTATATGAGCAAGTTTCTGGCCCGCCGGATGCCAGTCAACCTATTGAAATAAAAGCACTTGTGGGGACTTCGCGCGCCTCGCAAAATCGTAAGTGCCCGATTCTGGGACGACCTGTCGCGAAATTGAAGGGACGCGAGAAAGCCTATCGCACCGCGCCGGATTCCGCGCCAGCAGCAACCGGCCGCGTCTCGTCCACAATCCATCCATCCTTCAGATTGATCACGCGATTGCCATACGTGGCATTTCTTTCGGAGTGCGTCACCTGAATGATCGTCGTGCCGGCGTCATTCAGCCGCTTGAAGAGCTGCATAATTTCGTCGCCCTGTCCGGAATGCAAATTTCCAGTCGGCTCGTCCGCCAAAATTAATTTCGGACTCATCACCACCGCGCGCGCTACCGCCACCAGCTGTTGTTGTCCGCCGGAAAGTTGATTCGGATACAAATCTTTTTTGCCGACAATATTGAAGCGATCCAGGATGTCGCACACCAGGCTGGTGCGTTCGCCGCGCGGAACGTTTTTGTACGAAAGCGGAATTTCCAAATTCTCGAACACCGTCAGATTGTCAATCAAGTGGTAGCTCTGAAAAACAAATCCAATGTAGCGCTTGTGCAGTTCGTTGCGCTGCTTGATGCTCAGCTTGTGGACGGGCTGGTCAACGAAACGATATTCGCCGGTCCACTGACCATCCAGCATTCCGATTATGGCCAGCAACGTTGACTTGCCCGCGCCGCTCGGCCCCATGATGGTCACAAACTCGCCGGCTTGAATATCCAAATTGATGCGGCGAAGGACGAAGAATTTTCCCGCAGCAATATCGTACGACTTTTCAAGGTTACGCAACTGAATCAATGGGTCAGCCATAAATCTCCTAAGTTCTTAGACGCCTGGAACGCCGCAACGTCGCTTGTCTTGAACAGCTATTCATTTCGCAGCGCCACCACGGGATCGACAAGTGTGGCACGCCGCGCGGGCAAATAACAGGCCACGAATGCGACCGCTGCCAGCAAAACCGGAACGCTCGCAAACGTCATTATATCCGTAGACTTTACCTGGAACAGCATGGATTGCAAGAATCGGCTGAGTGAGAACGCGCCGGCCAGCCCGATGCCCAGTCCCAGTAGGAGTAGTGTCATTCCGTTGCGCATCACCAATCGAAGAATGTCGCCGGGTTGCGCGCCGAACGCGATTCGCACTCCAAGCTCCTGCGTGCGTTGGATCACAGAGTAGGACATCACCCCGTAAATTCCGATGGCCGCCAATACCAACGCAAGTCCGGCGAACGAGCCGAGCAGCACCACCGAAAGCCGTCGCGGGGCAACATTTTCGTCGACGATATCATTCAGCGTTTCCACCGACGAAACGGGCAAGTCCGCGTCCAGCGACTGAACCGCGGCACGCGCGGCAGAAGCCATGCTACCTGGGTCACCGGCCGAACGAATTACCAAAGTACCGAACTGAGTCGGCTGCTGCGCGTAAGGCACATAGACTTCTTCGCGCGAAGGATGATCGACGCCGTAACTTTGTACATGCGCAACCAGCCCCACCACGGTTCGCGGGGGGCTAGGCGCGTTGGGACTGCCACCGCTTTGGACTGAAATCTTTTTGCCAATTGGGTTTTCGCCCGGCCATGCTAATCGGGCCAGCGTGGTATCAACAATACAGACGCCCTGCGCTTTTTCGTTGTCCGCCGCTGTGAAGAAACGGCCGCGGTTTAGCTGCACTGCCATCGCTCCAAGGGAATTGGGCGTCACTACGGCGATGTCAGTTGAGGGAGTTTGACTGGGATCCGGCACTGGGCGTCCGTCGATCGTGTAGCCGGTTTGCGAGCCACCCAAAAGCGGTTGCTGAAATCCAACCGACTGGACTCCCGGAGTGTTTTCCATCTTCCTAACTAGATTTTCCACGAACTGGCGCTGCGCTGCAGGATCTTTGTAGTGCGAATCGGGCAGAGAAATTGTGGCCGTCAGCACACCGGCCGGATGGAATCCCGGATCCGCGTGCAGCACTAAAAAGAAACTCTTAAGCATCAAGCCGGCGCCAATCAACAGAATCATGGAAACAGCAATTTCGCCGACCACCAGAGCCGCTCGCACTCGCTTGTGTCCTGCGCCCGAAGTTGCACTGCGTCCACCTTCTTTGATGGACTCGTGAACGTCCGTGCGGGAAATTTGCCACACGGGAAATATCCCAAAAAATAAGCCGGTGAAAAGCGAAACACAAAATGTGAAGGCCAGAACTATTCCATTCACCGATGCGCCGTCAATTCTCGGCACGCTGATCGAAGAAGCGGTTGAGAGCGCAGCCGTAACATAGACAGCGATTGCCAATCCCAGTGCTCCGCCGAATACCGCAAGCATCATGCTTTCGGTAAGTAGCTGGCGAACTAATCGGCCCCGCGTTGCGCCAAGAGCAGTGCGAATCGCCATCTCGCGCTGCCGTTCTGTGGCACGAGCGAGCATCAAGTTGGCTACATTTGCGCAAGCGATCAGCAACACAAATCCAACCGCCGCAAGCAGCACCAGCAGACCAGGCCTTACATCTCCCACGAATGCAGTCAGCAGTGATTCCGTGGTGACGCTGTGAGTGGAATTTGTTTTTGGGTACTGCTTCGCGAGTTGCGCTCCAATGTCTTTCATCTGCGCGCGCGCTTGCTCCAGCGTCACTCCCGGCTTCATGCGTGCAACAGCGTAGATGCCCGGATGTTCGTCGCGCCGCGCAGCTCCACCCTCCACGTCTTCATGTCTCCATAGCGAATCGAACAGCGAAAATCGCCGCCAGTTCCCATGAAACTTGCTGCTGGGAACTACTCCCACAATCGTATATATCTCGCCATCCAGATTTAGTTTCTTCCCCAAAACGTTTGGATCGCGCGCAAATTTCCGGTCCCAGTAGCCGTCACTGAGCAACACAACGGGAGCCGCACCGGGCTTGTCATCGTCCGCGGTTAGCGCGCGTCCTAGAATCGGCTGAATGCCGAGCGTGGGAAAAAGTGACGCGGTGATTTCACGCATCCGCAGACTTTCGGCTGCTCCGTTTCCCGTCAGCACGACCTGATTCGAGCGGTAGGGTGCGATGTTTTCAAACACAGTCTTCATCGCGCGCCAGTCGTCCAGGTTGGCCATCGAAATACTCATGTCCGGAATTTGCGGAGTCGATTCGGAAAGGAACACCAACTGGTCCGGCTGACGATAGGGAAGCGGACGC
This sequence comes from Terriglobia bacterium, assembly GCA_963840515.1. Lineage (GTDB taxonomy): Bacteria > Acidobacteriota > Terriglobia > Acidiferrales > UBA7541 > DASTCZ01. The sequence continues at coordinate 191,114 of CAWIZI010000048.1, read as the reverse complement.
AGAAGTACAGCGTCAACCACGCTGAAGATTGCTGTGTTGGCGCCGATTCCCAGGCCCAGCGTTAGAATCGCGATGAGGGTGATGCCCGGCCTTCTTCCGAGAACTCGAAAACCGTGGCGAATGTCCTGCAAAATTGATTGCATAAATTCAGGCATCCTTCCCGTGCGCATTCGTTGCACCACGCGGCATTTGGCGCGCGTCTATAGAAGACGCGCGAAAGCTGGCAAATGTTCCGCGCATTGTTGAGGGGAAAGAACGATCTTTCTATTCGTATCGTAACGCTTCGAGCGGATCCACATGCGTCGCGTGACGCGCCGGAATCCAGCACGCCAGCAATGCAACAAGCGCCAGCGTAAGCGACGCCTCCAGAAGCGTTGCCGCGTCCGGCGGTCCGATGCCGATAATAAACGTGCCGAGTATACGATGCAGCCACGATAGCGAGATCGGCACACCGATCACCAGCCCTGCGATCGTGAGCAACATTCCCCGGCGGATCACCAGCAGCAATACATTTCCCGGCGTAGCGCCTAAAGCCAGCCGGATTCCGATTTCGTGTGTGGATTCGGAGACGACGTAGGCCATCACGCCGTAAAGTCCTAAAGCGGCGAGCAACATTGCCAGAACGCCCAGCGCGGAAATCATCAAGGTGAGGTAGGAAATGTCGACGGTAGTCTCCTTAACCAGATGCACCATGGATTTCACGCTCGTGATTGTTTGTTCCGGATCCACCGCCGCAATCGCATTTCGCACTTCGGGAATAATTTGTTCCGGATTTCCTGACGTTCGCATCACAATTGCCGAATACACCCTTGGCCACTGGCGCTGCGGGCGATAGATGGTGAAGCCATGTCCCGGATTGTTCCAGTCCAGAGTCACGTCGGCGACGACTCCAACAATCGGCAGCCACGGACGGTTCGGAATATCCACGCCGAAGGGTTTAATGCCATGGCCGACGGGATCTTCGTTCGGCCAGTATGCCCGCGCCAGGCTCTGGCTGATGATTACGACGTTAGGCGAAGTTGCGGAGTCGGCGTCTGTGAACTCGCGTCCGCGAATCAAAGGAATTCCCATCAACTGAAAATAGTTCGGACTGACGCTTTCAATTTCCGCGAACTGCGCAGCGGACGGGTTTGGCCACGGGCGGTCTTCGATATTGAAAACAAGAGTGTTGTGGATCGAGCCGAACGGCAGAGTTGTAGTGGCGGCGACACCTTGCACTCCGGGAAGCGCCCGAAGTTTCGCAAAAGCCGGATCGAAGAAACTTAAAATCTGCGGATGAGTCGTGTACTTGGTATCCGGCAGGTTGATGATCATGGTGAGAACTGTTTCCGGACGATAGCCGGTATTTGCTTCGTTGATTCGATTCGACGTGCGAACCAATAATCCAGCGGCCCCCAATAGCACTACGGCGAGCGCTACCTGAAGCACCACCAACAAACTTCGCAGCCGCTGACTTCCGCGCGAACTAGAATTGGATCGCCCGCTTTCCTTGAGCGTTTCGCTCAATCCGACTCGCGTGCTTTTCAATGCCGGAAGAATTCCCGCCAGCACACCGGAAACAAACGCAACCGCGATGGCGAAGACCAGCGTGCGTCCATCCACATGTATCTGGTCCCAACCGGCAATTGTTTTGGAAACTTCCGGCGGCATATTTAGAATTGCGATTTTTATTGTCCACACTGCAATCAGTGTGCCCAGACCCGCGCCGGCCAGCGCAATCAATGTGCTTTCAGTGAGCAGCTGGCGGACAATTCTCCAGCGGCTGCCGCCCATCGCCACTCGTATCGCGATTTCTTTCACTCTGCCGGAACCGCGCACGAACTGTAAATTCGCAATGTTGGCGCAGACCAGCAGAAGTGCGAAGGCCACCGCCAGCAGTAGTAACTTCATCGAATTGCGAACGTCTTCCCCGACGGCATATGACCGAATGGGTTCCACCATTACGTGCCACCCGGCCATCGACGCGGGATAAATTGTTCCGAGTTGGGCCTCGAGTGAGTTTAATTCCGCGCGCGCGTGGGCCACTGTCTCGCCCGGTTTCAGTTTTCCGAGTGCGTACAGATCGCGCAAGTCTCTGCGCGCCCAAATGTCTTCACTCAGTGCAAGAGGCATCCACAGATCCGTGGCCAGTGGATAAAGAAATGATTTCGGCATCACTCCGACGACGATTACGGGCCTTCCCTCAACGTGAATTGTTTTTCCGACGATCTGCGGATCGCCACCGTACCGGCGTTCCCACAATCCAGCGCTCAGAACCACCACGCCATCGCTGCCGGGTTTTTCTTCTTCAGGAAGAAACGCGCGGCCAAACAGGGGTGTCGCGCCACAGAGGGAGAAAAAATTTGGTTCTACCATGTATGCCTGAGCGCTTTCCGGAGTTCCTTCTCCGGTTAGACTTGTCGAACGCCATTCATACGCGGTCAGATCCTGCAAAACTTTTGATTGATGTTGCCAGTCTCTGAGGACCGGCCCCGAGACTCCGCTGGCGTCGTCTCCAACTTGTCCGGGAGCTTGTTCCAAAATCACCAGCAGGTGTTGTACATCGGGAAGTGGAAGAGGCTTCAGCAAAAATGCATCTGCCACGCTGAAAATTGCGGTGTTCGCACCAATGCCAAGGGCCAGCGCGAGAATCGCGATGGCCGTAAATGTCGGCGCTTTACGAAGCGCACGAAGTGCGTATCGAATGTCCCGCCAGAGGATGCCCACGTCTTGGCATTTTACTACCTAATGGACAAAAAGATGCAAGTAGAAGAAAAGTAATGTGCAAAATTGAACATTCTTCCTATTCGTAGCGCAAAGCGATCATCGGATCCACTCGAGTGGCACGGCGCGCTGGAATCCAGCACGCAAACAGCGCTGCTGCCAACAACGCCGCCGCGATGGCGCCGAACGTCATCGGATCAGCCGCGCCGATGCCGAAAATCCAGTCTCGCAAAGCGTACGTAATGCCAAGTGTCACCGGCAATCCGATTCCCAGTCCAATTCCCGCCAGCAAAAGCCCTCGTCCCATAATCATTTTCAGCACGTCGGAAGTTTGCGCGCCGAATGCCATACGCACTCCGATTTCGTACGTGCGCTCCTGTACCGTGAAAGCCATCACTCCGTAAACGCCCACAGCGGCGAGGATCAACGCCATCACGCCGACCACTCCCATCATTACCGCCACGTATGCGATGCCGATCACGCTGTTGCCAATCACCTTCGTCATGGGAAGAACATCGGTAAGCGGCATATCATGATCAATCGCCGCGACGGCGGCGCCGGCCTCGGGAGCGAGCGCCATTGGATCGCCCGCGCTTCGCAGAACAATCGCAAAATATCCGCGCGGCGCCTGACGGTACGTCCGGTAAATTGCGTAAACCGGACGCGTATCGTTCCAATCCATCTTCACGTCGCCAACAATTCCCACGATAGCCATCCACGGATTTTTCGAGTCATTTCCGCCAATCCGAATGTGATGTCCCATTGCATCGCCTGCGGGCCAATGCCTTTTCGCCATGCTCTGGCTGATCAAACCGACTTGTTGCGAGTCGGCTGTGTCCTGCTCCGTAAGTTCCCGCCCTTGAAGCAGCGGAACGTGAACCATCTGCAAATAATTCGGACTGACCGCCATATTAATAATGGTTGGAGTTTCACTCGCGTCGCGCCACGGACGCCCCTCGATCGAGAATGCCGACGTTCCGCCGCCGTCTCCGTAAGGAATCCACGAAGTTCCCGCCGCGCCTACAACTCCCGGCATTGCGCCCATCCGTTCCAGCACCTGCGAATAAAATTGATTACGCTGTTCGGTCTTCGCGTAACGCGTGTCCGGCAAATTCAAATACATGGTCAGCAGAGTTTCGGGCTGGAATCCGTGATTAAAATTCAGAAGCGTGTTGAATCCGCGAACCAGCAGCGCGGATCCGACCACCAGAATTGTTGCCAGCGCTACTTGAGTGACAACCAACCCGTTGCGAAGCACGTGCCGTCCGCGCGAACTCGAACTTGAGCGGCCGCCTTCCTTCAAAGTTTCATTCACGTCAAGACGCGCGCCTTGAAATGCCGGCAGCAAACCGGAAATGATTCCCGCCACAACACCTGCGATCATCGTGAAAAGCATCGCGCGCGAATCCAGCCGGATTTCATTCCATCCGGGAATATATTTCGCCACTTCCGGCGGCATGTGCACCACCACCAGCGAGACGGCCCACTTCGCCAGCACCAATCCCAGCAGTGCTCCGCCGACTCCGACCAGCACACTTTCCGTTAGCAACTGGCGCACAAGTCTCCATCTACTTCCGCCCAGCGCCACGCGAATCGCCATTTCCTTGTGCCTGCTGGCGCCGCGCACCAGTTGAAGATTCGTGACGTTCGCGCACACGATCAGCAGAAGAAATCCCACCGCTCCCAGCAGCATCGTCGTGTATTGAATGGTGTCGTCGCCCAATTCAAAAATTCTCACCGGCACGACGCGCGCGCTCCAATTGTGATTTGTATCCGGATAACTGTCCGACAATCGCCGCGCAATGGTTTTCATTTCCGCGCCGGCGGAAACCGCCGTTACTCCGGGTTTCAATTTCGCGATCGTCAAAAAGAAATGTGTTTTGCGGTCCTGCAATTGTTGCGGACTGAATGCCATCGGCAGCCACAATTCGGCGGTCTGAGGAAAGTCGAAACCTTTCCGCATGATTCCGATTACAGTGTATGGTTTGCCATCAATATGCAGTTCGCGCCCAATCATTTGCGGATCGCTGCCGAAGCGCCGCTCCCATAATCGTTGGCCGAGAATTACCACGCCGTCGTGTCCCGGTTGATCTTCTTCCGGCGTGAAAGTTCTGCCGATCAGCGGCTGCTCTCCGCACATCTCAAATAAATTTGCCGTAACCGTGAATCCCTGAACTTTTTCCGGCAGCGCATTGGGACTTGTTAGGTTTACGTCGTCCCACATGTAACCGCCCATGGACTCAAACGATTTCGCCTGCGCTTTCCAATCCATAAAGTTCGCGCCGGAAACGCTGTTCGTATCCTTCGTTTGCCCCGGCGCCAATTCAGCCACGACCACAAGATGCTCGGGATCGGGAATGTTCACGGGCTTCAGAAGAAACGCGTCGGCAATACTGAAGATTGCGGTGTTCGCGCCGATGCCGAGGGCCAGCGCTACGATTGCGACCGCGGTGAATCCCGGCGATTTCGCAAGCGTCCGCAATCCGAATTTAATGTCCTGCCAGAGTGATCCCATCGCGATCGCACCTCCACCAAAGCCAGCGGCTGTTGCCTGATATAACGCAACGGACCGGTCGGAAGTTCCGCGAGGAACGAACTCATTTCTGAATCTTCAATTTTGAAGAAAGTTCTTGACATATTCCCATATGGGTATATATTGCCCTCATGTCACGCGCCGCAACCACCTCCGACGTTTTCAATGCCATAGCTGAATCGCGGCGACGCGACATCCTCAGTTTCCTGGCGGCGTCGGAGAGGCCCGTCGGCGAAATCGTCGATGCGTTGGAATTGGAACAGCCATCCGTCTCAAAACATCTCCGCGTGCTTCGCGATGTAGGCCTCGTGCGCGCTCGGCGTGACGGGCGGAAAATTCTGTATCGCACCAACGCAGAAGCAATCCGCCCGCTGAACGAATGGTCGGCAACCTTTGAGCGTTACTGGCAGCATCAGTTGAATCGAGTGAAGGAACTCGCGGAATCGAATGTCGGACAAGACGCAGCAGATGTGAAATCCCCCGAAACTAAAATTGACACGAATCCAGAACCCAAATCTAAGGAGAAAAAACCATGAACGCCACAGCACCAACGCTCGAAAATTTAACGCTCACTATCAACCAGGAAATCCACGTGAAGGCGCCGCTCGATAAAACTTTCGCCGCGCTGCTCGAACAACTCGGCCCCGGCAATGAAACTCCCGACGGCAAATCCCTGAACATGAAAATCGAAGCATGGCCCGGCGGAAGGTGGTATCGCGATCTCGGCGACGGCAACGGGCATTTCTGGGCCAACGTGCAGGCCATCAAGCGCCCCACGCTGCTTGAATTTGCCGGCCCGTTGTTCGCTTCGTTCCCAATGGTTTCCAACGTCCAATATCGGCTCAGCGAAGTCGAAGGCGGCACATTAATTTCATTTCGTCACACCGCGCTAGGTTTCGTCCCCGACGAGCACAGAGCCGGAATGAATAAAGGTTGGGCCGCAATGAACGATCGCGTTAAGAAGTTCGCCGAGGCGCGCTAATAACCGCGCCCTTCGGCAGGGAATCATCATCGAAATTGTCAGGGTTCGTAGGGACCGCCTTCAGGCGGTCCGGGTTTTTCTCGGATCGTCGTAGGGGGCCACCTTCACATGGGCCGCTTTAGTTTTTGATTGTCTTAGAAATTCAGGAGGGCCATATGTGCCCATCATGCATTGCCAACACAGCAGCAATCGTTGCCACCGCCAGCTCTACCGGCGGAATCCTGGCAGTATGCCTCGGCAAGTTCAGGAATTTTTTCAAAGCAAATCTTCTCGGCCTAATTCATAAATCGCCCATATATCAAACGAAGGAGAAATAAAATGGCAACCAGCAAAGTGAATCCCGCGATGAAAAAACCGCCAATCGTCTCCCAACAAGAATGGAACGCCGCGCACCAGCAGATCCTCGCGAAGGAAAAGGCCTTCATCCGTTCGCGTGACGCGCTAGCCGCCGAACGCCGCCGCATGCCCTGGGTCGCCATCGAAAAAGATTATGTCTTCGACGGCCCCGCCGGCAAACTATCCCTGCTCGATTTATTCGACGGTCGCCCGCAACTAATCCTTTATCGCGCCTTCTTTGAGCCGGGCGTTTTCGGCTGGCCCGACCATGCCTGCCGCGGATGCTCGCTCGGCGCCGATCAAATCGGCCACCTCGCTCACCTCAACGCGCGTGATACCACTCTCGCCTACGCCTCACGCGCTCCGCAACCAGACATCGCGCGCCTGAAATCGCGCATGGGCTGGGCCATGCCGTGGTACACCATCACCGATAGTTTCGATAAAGATTTCGGCGTCGATCAGTGGCACGGCCACAACGTTTTCTTCCGCGATGGCGAAAAAATTTTCCGCACTTACTTCATCAACAATCGCGGTGACGAAGCCATGGGCAGCCTTTGGAGCTACCTTGACGTTACTCCGCTCGGCCGTCAGGAAACTTGGGAAAATTCGCCTGAGGGCTATCCGCAGTCCGCGCCATACAAATGGTGGAACTGGCATGACAACTACAACGCCGCCGCCGCGCCCGATCCGAAGTGGGTGGATATAATTACCGACCCCGAAGGCGCCGCCAAAAGGCGCGCCGAAGAATCGAAATCATGCGGCTGCGAGTAGCCGATTCGTACGGGCCACCGGAACCTGTCCCGATGAATTCAATCGGGAGGTCGCCCGTCTCTTCTTTAGATTTCCGTAGGGGCGGGTCTGTGACCCGCCCGTCTTCAGCTTGGGTAGCATCGACACTCCTGCTTGTCCTGAGCCTGCCGAAGGGTCGGTGCGCATCTGACTTTAGTAGCACAGACATTCCTGTCTGTGCGCTCGTAGCCTTTATTCATAAACTTTATAAAGGAGCAATCAATGCCCGACACAAAAAATGAACAACCCTCCGCCCCCGCAGTAGTCGATCGCACCACTTTCCAATCCCAACTCGACGCTCTTCGCATCCGCGAAAAAGCCCACACTCATGAAGGTGACGCAATCGCCGCCGCTCGTCGACGTCCCCCCATGGTGGAAGTCGATCCCGCCACGCCGCTCGTCGGTCCCCACGGCGCCACCACTCTCCTCGACGCATTCGAGGACCGCCGCCAACTCATCGCCTACTATTTCATGTGGCACGCCGGAAAACCCGCCGCCGAACAGTGCGAGGGCTGCACTTGGGTCACCTCCAACGTCCGCGAGCTTTCCTATTTTCACGTGCGCGACGTAACCTTCGCAGTCTTCGCGCAAGGCCCCTACGAAGAAAGCATCCGCTACCGGAATTTTATGGGCTGGGAAATGCCGTGGTATTCGGCGCCGCAGAAATCGCTCGAAACTCTGCTGGTCGGCCGCCGCATCGGCATGATGCACCTCGTCTGCTATCTGCGCCAGGACTCCAAAGTTTTTGAAACATACTGGACGACTATTCGCGGCGTGGAAGTAATGGACAACAGCTACCACCTGCTTGACCTAACCGTCTACGGCCGCCAGGAAAAGTGGGAAGATTCCCCCGCCGGCTGGCTAAAAGGCAAAAATTTCACCCGCTCCAACGGACGCCCCACTCCTCAATGGGATCGGTTGAAGGCAGGCCATTCCGACGATTTGAAGTAGCCTTTGTAGCGGCAACCTTCAGGTTGCCAGCCTTTTCTTTTCGCCGTCATCCTCGAGGCGATGCGTCCAGCATCGCCGAAGGATCTGCTTTTTCTTAGCTGGTCTTTTTCCTCATTTCTCTTTTTTCTCCTCCGCGTTTTCCGACGCTCTACCCATGTTCTCTAAATCCATCCGCCTCATCCTCCGTAGGGGCAACCTTCAGGTCGCCCATTCGCCCGCCGCCTAGCTAAAAGGCAAGAATTTCACCCGCACCAATGGACGCCACACCCCTCAATGGGATCGCCTACATGCTGGCCATTCGGATGACTTTGGACGCACAAAAACGTGACGGCGAAGTCCCTATGTTCACTGGGACTGTGAACGAGTTCGTAGACCGACAAGAGGAAAGGATGTCAGCGCGCAGATTAGATATACTGTTGTTATGTTGATGGTAATTCTCGGCGCTGGCGCATCGTTTGACTCGGCACAGGCCTTTCGTCCCGGTTATCCAGATGAAGGAGGACCTTGGCGCCCCCCTCTCGCAAATGAGCTTTTTCTTGATCGCCATTTTACGAGAGGTGAAATCGTCGAAAAGTACCCTAAGCTAACTCACGTACTCCCGTACCTCCGAGAACTGCCGGCGGGCAGAAGCGTCGAGCAAATGCTTGAGTCGTTGCAAGAGCAAGGAAAGACCGATCCTGAGACTCAGCGAGAACTTGCCTCGGTCAAATTCTATCTGTGCGATTTGCTTCAAAAAGTGAGTCAGGAATGGAGTTCGCGGACCAGTGGAGCCACGAACTACGCGCCACTCGTGAGAGAGATTCTGCGATTCAACAAGTCCGGTGAGCCAATCCTTCTAGTGACCTTCAACTACGACAGTTTACTTGACCGCGCCTTGCGGACGTTTGATTTCCGAGACAAAGAGCCTGCGGCGTTCCTTGATTCGCATCCGATTCTAAAAGTTTTCAAACTTCATGGCTCCGTCGATTGGGCGCGACTCATAGATAACTCAAATGGTGCTCGACTCGCGCCTCAAAAGATAATCGAAAACGTCGACAAATTTCGGGTCTCGGATACATTCGTTCGTGCAAACGCTGTGGACCCCGCACAAATGTTTAATTTTGAAAGCCCACTGTTTCCTGCGATCGCAATTCCCGTGCAAACAAAGACCGAGCAACATTTCGAGTGCCCAGCAACTCATCTTACCTACTTGGCGGAAATGCAGCATCATGTGACCAAAGTTCTCATCATCGGCTGGCAAGCTAAAGAAGCACACTTCATGCAGCTGTTGCGCTCGAACGAATCAGAACCCCGCCGTGTGATGGTGGTCGGAGCAAATGAGCCGGATGCGGAAATGACTCGCAGAGTGTTCCTCGACGGAATTGGAAAAGATTTGCCGCGCGAAATTGTGGGCAAAGGCGGATTTACTGACTTCATTACTAGCCAGGAGGGTCGAGGTTTTTTCCAAGCATGAAACGCCTTTGTCCAACAAAACTCGTAGCGATTATGCGAGGTCGTACTTAGTTGCTTCATTCGTCGCGAGCAGCCACGTCATTGTTTTGACGTTTGCTCCCGGAAGGGTCACTTCCTGACGAGTTTGCGGCTGCAGCTTTAGGTCTGGAAAGAACGGGGACGCAACAGTCCGCGCGACTTCCGTACAGCCTAGTTCGCCAGGCCCGAAAAGCTTTTCGATTTTGAACACTTGGTTTACTGCCGCAGCGACCGGATCCTTACCACCCGAATAAAGAACTTCCCCAACGTGGATTACCGTCTTGGAGCGCAATTGAAAAATGCTTCTCATCTCAGTGGAGAGCTTCCGGTTCCATTCATACGAATAAAGTTTCATACCGCTCTGGGTTGTCGTCCACCACTTGTAGAGATCGAGAAAACTCGAAAACAAAAGTAGCGCCGCGTCGCCTACCGGCTTTACAAATTGTGCGTAGTTCGCAGGCTGTGATGCTCCAAGAGACTCAACACAAACAGTAATGAAGGATTCAACTCTTTGGCGATTAAGCTCAGCGCCGAGTTTTTCAGATGCCGCTGTTGCGCCACTCAGGTCTGACAGGACGACATAGTAGACGCCCGATCGGAGGACGCGCTGCCCTTCCATCTTGAGGAGATCTGCCATCGCCTGCATGGCCGGCTCGCGACAGTATTCGGGGATGTGATCGAATGCCCCGCGTCCCAAACCAATGAGACGTTCAATGTCCTCGATTTTCATGGAAACTGCCTTTCTATTTCGTGGCGGCCAATTCTGGCACTCCTCGGCCGAATTCCGTGCATTCACCGGACACGTTAATACTATATTTTCTCAAAGTGTTCGCAAAGAATTACAAGTCTGGCCGGCCATGAAATTCCCACCGCCCTGCGATCACTGTCAGTCCGCCCACAATTCCTCCACACGCACGTGTTTCACCGGAACCGAATCGATCGGCTGCTTCGCGACAATTAACTTTAGAGCCTTGTAATCTAATTTATAAACTCTGTAAATGAATGGGCGCAGGCGTTTCAGTGATGTCCGCATGCGAGTATCACCGGGATTCCGAATCTTCTGGGTTAGGAACTTCCTGAGTTCATATGCCAAATTATCTGCCACCTGAATTGGGCTCGTGAATCTGTCATCGTCGAATCCGGGTGGAAGCATGAATTCCGAAGACTTGGGATTCTTTGGTTTAAAATCGTTGTACAAACTCAAGGCGAGCTCGCTGTATTCATCATGCGAGTCAAACATCGGTCTGATGTGGACTCGATCCAGAGCCGAGCGGGTTAGGTTTGTATCCCACGCGGGCCGTCCCGCAGCGACTAAACATAGTTGAAAGCAAACATAATAAGGTCTATCTCGGAGATAGCGGCGAGCTGTGGCATCTTCAGAAATTATTCTTTCAAAATCCTTGACGACAACGACCGCCCCGTATCCCTGAAGATCGTCGCCATGCTTACAAATAGCATCGATAAAGTCAGTCTTTATCTCAACCATCTGCCTAAACTCTCTATCGTTGAGTCGAGAACCTTTCACGCTTTGAGCGTCGCGGTATTGACCGAACTCCTCCAAAAGATTCTCACACTCGGATGCCTTGAAGGACGAGATATTCCACTTCTTCAAGAGCTCGTCCCACCTCCACCTTAGATGAAGCCAGGTGTCGTATGAGGCTGAGAATCCAGCCAATGAGAATCCGGGACTCTGGTCGCTCTCGTCGAAATATGCGCCGTACATCATGAGATCATTTTTCCATACATCGGCGGGTAGCGCACGGTCGCAACATTCTTGATTGGAACTCGCCGCTGGGTGCCGCACCCTTCGGTTGCGGCTTGTGCAAGGGTGCGGTTCCTGAACTTGACTGTTGTTCGGACGATCACCATCTTCAACCGATCCTAACCCCACCCTTACCCATTTTTGCTATGTACTGCAAATAAACGCACTGATATCGCTGACTAACCAAATAACGGGAAGTGACGGGAACTGACGAGAGACAGCGGGAAATGATGGTATGGAATTATCGAATCCGTCGCCAAGAACTCAGCGCGAGAGCAACAAGAGACCCTATAAACGGCGGGTGGCACACCCTTAACAAAGTTTTCGTATGGAATTCGCCGCCGGGTGACGCACCCTCAACAGAATTCTTAAATTGCAGTTGCCGTTGGGTGCCGCACCGTTTGATCGCGATTTGTGCAAGGGTGCGGTTCTTGAACTTGACTGCCGATGGAGCAACCACAGTTCACCCACGTCTCCAATCTACGCCACTGCCTCAAGCCCTTTCGTTGCCACAAGCGTAAGCAATTTCAAAGAAGCCCCGCGTGGATGTTTCTCCCCCGCTCCCACTGACTCACCAGGCCCGTAGTTACATTCAGGTAGCGCGCAAACACCGCCTGACTGGTTCCTTCCCGTTGACGTAGCGCACGAATTTGCTTCGCCGTCAGTGGCCGCACCGACGTGAGACACATAACGTCAAACCTGCGCATGGTCTGCTTGTCCAACACGCCGGCTTTCTGAAGCCCCTTCGCCGTCTCATGAACGCTCGCCAGCAGACCGCTTCGATACTTTTTGGATTTCAATTTCCCCGTGTTATTCATCGCATGTCACCTCAATTAGTGGCCCTGATTCAATCGCTTTCGCAATTTTCGCGTCGTCATATGCCAGCATTTCTGATGCGAGTTCTTTCAGTGCGGCTAGCTCGTCTTGCGAAACATTAGCGCGCTCGCTTTTTGCAAAACCATACACGAAGAAAGCTCGCGTACCGCGCCTGTACAAGATCACCGTGCGAAATCCGCCTGACTTTCCGCCGCCGCGCCGGGCGATCCGTTGTTTAATAACTCCGCCTCCAAGGTCTGCGTCAATCAGTCCGCGCTCAGCGTCGGCCACGGCTTTACAGAGCGCCCCATCGTCCAGCGCCGCCTTTCGAGCAAATCGAGAAAATGCCTTCGTCTTGAATACTCGCACTGACCCTCATTGGGTTACTGTGACGCCTTTTTAATCTATAGCACTTAGTGCTATAGAATTCAAGTGTGGATAAATTGCTGGGCGCGAAAGTCGCTAGGTCTGAATGGGTGGGCCGCCTTTAGCAACGTTGACGACTTGAAGTTGCCGCCGGGTGCGTCGCACCCTTTGATTACGTCTCCGTAAGGGTGCAGTTCTTGAATTTGATTTTTCCCTCGTCTACCGGAATCCGCCGACCACTCCGCTAAGTCCCTCAACCCCAATCCGCTAACCCACAATTAGTGAAAAAAGCCGTACCCCCCACCCCACCCGTTTTTGCCATGTATTGCAACTAAAGGACTTACAGCCATCTGTGGCGTATGTATTGCAAACAAACGACTTACTCCCCACTCCGTATCCCCATCTTCGCGCCCTCCCACCCATTCTCAATCACTTACATCCCATCCCTCCCGCATTAACCACAATTCCCTAGTACCCCATAGTACTCCGCAGCCCCCACCCCCACCCTCGAGAGCTAAGTGTGGCTAATAAAGGACTTACAGCGATCTCGTGCACAAGTGTGGCGAATAAAGGACTTGGCTGGGTAAGTGTAGGGGCGCTGCTTGCTGCGCCCTCATCCGACGTTTTCGTACGCGCGCCACTTCCGTTCCGACGCTCTCAGTCGGTGAGACCACCTCACACGGACCGTGTTTCCTTAATCTTCCTCTGCGTTCTCTGCGCCCCGAAACTTCGGGACTGCGTTCAAAGATCTTATCTTTTCCTCTTTTTCCAGCCCCAAAAAGTGCATCATAATGCACTTTTCACCAAATTTCGTCCCGAACATGCATTATAATGCACTTTTTGACGCGATCTACCCACCCGTTGCCTCTTCCACCCAATAAAAAAGCCGACACCCGATTTCTCGAATGCCGGCTCTGAAAGGGAATTATTTCCCCCAATTTTTAATGCGCCGAAGCGTTGCTCTCCTCAAAATTCTCTTCCACAATCCGTCCGTCAAACAAGTGAATGCTCCGGTCCGCAAAAGCAGAGTAGCGCGGATCGTGAGTCACCATGCAAATTGTTGCGCCGCCGCGGTGAAGCTCCGTCATCAGTTCCATTACAGCTTCGCCGTTTTTTGAGTCCAGGTTACCAGTCGGTTCGTCGGCCAGCAGAATTGAAGGATCGCCGACCAACGCGCGAGCCACTGCGACGCGCTGTTGCTGACCGCCAGAAAGTTGCGACGGATAATGTTTGATGCGATGCGCCATGCCGACTTTTTCGAGCGCCTGTTGCACGCGCTGTTTTCTTTCGGCGGAGCCCATTCCGCGATAAGTCAGCGGCAGTTCAACGTTTTCGTACACGTTCAAATCGCCAATCAAATTGAAGGCCTGAAAAATAAATCCGATTTCGCGATTGCGAATCCGCGTGCGCTCGGAAAGCGAAAGATTTGAGACAGGCTTATTGTTGATGGTGTAATTGCCGTCGCTCGGCGAATCGAGCAGCCCAAGAATTGAAAGCAGTGTTGATTTTCCGCAACCAGATGGCCCGTTGATGGCGACGAATTCCCCGCGCTTCAGTTGCATGTGAATTCCAGCGAGGGCATGCGTCTCCACTTCATCCGTCATGAAGACTTTCTGAACGTTGTCCATCAAAATTAGAACTTCGTTGTTGTTCTCAGCCATGGTGTTGCGCTCCTTGTAGAATCCGCAAAACTTTTTTCACTCGCTCTACTTACCTGCCAATCAAAATTGTGTGGTTCAGTCTACTCCTCAGTTTACATACGCAACAGGGGTTCATTAAGTTCCCCCCAAAATTTAACAGCCGCACTGCCCGGTTCCCATACTTAGACGCTGGAAAACGGAAATTATCACCGATTAATTTGCGCAAAACCAATAAATTTTTTGGCGTCCACCGATGCCCGTAAGTCACTCATAATGCCGTACTTACTCATATCGAAGCGCAATCATAGGGTCTACGCGCATCGCGCGCCGTGCTGGTAAGTAAGACGCCGCAAGCGCCACGATAGTTAGTAACACTGTTACGCCGACGAAGGTTACAGGATCGGTCGGGCTCACTTGAAATAGCAGGCCATTCATCAGGCGAGTGAGTGCCAATGCTCCGACGATTCCGATCGCAGCTCCAGCTAATGCGAGCTTCAGTCCCTGGCCGATTACAAGTTTCAAAACATCGCGCGGCTCGGCGCCGAGCGCCATGCGTATTCCAATTTCGTGTGTGCGTTGCGAAACGGTGTATGCAATCAGGCCGTAAAGTCCCACGGCGGCGAGAAGCAACGCGAGAATGGCGAAGAGTCCAAGAATTTGCGAAGCGAAACGCGGTTGCGCAACTGAGCCGCTGACGATTTCGTCCATCGAGCGGATCGTCGAGATCGCTTGATTTGGATCGAGCGAAAAAACTGTATCGCGCAAAGCCGCTGACAATTGCGCTGGATTTCCGGACGAGCGCACAACAACAGTCATATCGGGAGGAGCCAATTGATCGATCGAAACGTACATTGCCGCGCGCGGTGACTCGCCCAGCGAATCGTGTTTGATCGTTCCTACGACGCCCACAATCTCGCGCGTCTTGCTTGGATCGCCCAACAACTTGAGACGAAGTCCAAGAGGATTTTTACCGCCGGAAAACTCCTTTACGAATTCTTGGTTCACGACGACGGTTGCCGGCGCGTCAGCTTTATCGGTGACGTCCAGCCACCTGCCGGAAATTAAGGGCACGCGCAACGCGTTCAGAAATCCCGGTGTGGTGCGGCGGAGATCTGCGTCGTCGAATCCTCCCACAGGATAGACGCGGCCATCAATTTTAAATGAGCTGTCATTAGATTCGCCGCTCAAAGGCAGCTCCGAAATTGCTCCCGCGCCTTCGGCGCCCGGCAACGATTTGAGCCGCTCTTCAAGCTGGTGGTAAAACGCCACTTTCTGAGTCCGCGGCCGCGCGGAATTGCTCATGTGGAGCGTTGTTGCAATCACATGGTCCGGACGAAATCCCGGATCGACATGAATCAATCGCCAGAAACTATTGAAGAGTAGTGCGCCGCCGAGCAAGAGTCCGACGGAAAGCGCCACTTCTCCGATCACTAACAGATTTCCGGTTCGATGGCGCGCGATGCGAGACGATCCGCCAAAGCCTTCTTTCATGACCCGCGATGCGTCGCCGCGCGAGAATTGAATCGCCGGAGCGAGACCAAACAAAATGCCGGTCAGCAATGATACTGCCGCAGCAAAAGTGAGGACGGTCCAATCGACTTGAATTTCGTTCACTCGCGGCAAGTTTGAAGGAGCCAGAGCAGCGAGTCCGGCCACACCCCAAACGGCGGCAAAAATTCCGAGTGCTCCGCCCGCAATGGAAAGCACCAAACTTTCTGTTAGCAGTTGGCGGGCGATGCGCCATCTTCCGGCGCCGAGCGCGGCGCGGATTGCAATTTCTTTGCGCCGGCCCGAAGCCCGCGCCAGCAAAAGATTTGCGACGTTCGCGCATCCAATCAGCAGCATGATCACCACGGCGCCGAGGAGCAGCAGCAAAGCCTTCTGCGTTCCGCCCACAATGTAATTTGTCAGGGGTGTTACGCGCAGTGACCAGCCATTGTTTGTGTCAGGGTGTTCCGCCGCGATATTTCCAGCGATCGAATCCAGTTCAGTCTTCGCTTGGTTTATGGTGATTCCGGGATTCATTCTGGCGACAACGACAAGAAAATGCGCACGCCGAATATTCATTCCGGAATTTTCCATCGGCAGCGGTTGCCATATTTCGGCGAGGGAAACTGACGGCACGTCAACGGGCAGAACGCCCACGATCGTTATGAGTTGGCCGTCGAGAGTAACTTTTTTGCCGACAATTCCAGGATCTGCGCCGAAAACGCGTTTCCAGATTCCATTTCCAAGAATCGCGACGGTTGGTTCCATTTCCTTTTCGTCGTCAGTCACAAAATCTCGCCCAACCAATGGAGAAATTCCGAGAGTACGAAAGAAATTCCACGAAACAATCTGGCTGCGCACTTGTTGCGGCTGCTCGCCGCCCGAAATGTTTTCGACGCCATCAAAATATCCGATGGCAGCGAATTGCTGAAAGGACTTTGCGCCGGCGCGGTAATCCACAAAATCCGGCGGCGAAACTCCTGCGCTCTCACTGTGCAAGTATCTTCCATTTGCGTGGAGGAGTTGCTGCTGAGCAGGAAAGGGAAGCGGACGAAGAAGCACGGCGTCTACGACGCTGAACATTGCGGTGGTTGCACCGATGCCGAGCGCTAGAGTTAGAACAGCAATGATGGCGAAGCCGGGCTTCTGAGAGAGGGTGCGAAGTGCGTAGCGGATGTCTTGAAAAAAAGATCCCATCATTCATCCTTAGACGAAACGCAATAAAGCCCAACTATTCGTAGCGCAGCGCAATCATCGGATCTACGCGCATGGCGCGGCGCGCGGGAAGCCAGCAGGCTACCAGCGCGATGAAAATTAGAAGGCCGGACGTGATTGCGAACGCGGACCAATCGAACCCTGTGATTCCGAGCAGCAAATCGTCGACTGCGCTGGACAGAAAATAGGAAAGGAACAATCCGACGAGCACGCCGCCGAAAACCATCGCCATTCCGCTTCCGAGAATTAGTTTCATCACGTCGCCGGGCTGCGCGCCGAGCGCCATGCGAATTCCAATTTCCTGCGTGCGCTGGCTGACGGAATAGGACATCACGCCGTAAGTTCCGATTGCTGCGAGTAGCAATGCCAAAAGTCCGAAACCTGCTAGCAATTCCGCGCCGAGTTGGGCTTGGGCGAGAATCTGAGTCATCAGTTCGGGGCCGGTCAACACTCTCCGCACGGGAAGAGTTGCATCCAAATTTTTGATCGCGCTCAGTACGCTGGTTTTCGCCGCGATCGGATCTCCTTTGGCTCTCACGTAAACGATAACGGTTGGAGTGTAGTGCTGCTTCAGCGGAAAATAAACAGCCGGTTGCGGCGGCTCGCCCAACGAAAGAAATTTCACCGTCTTCGCGACGCCGATAATCTCGACGTCCCATGTTTGCAGCAGGAAATGGAGATGTTTGCCTATTGGATTTTGGCCGGAGAACATGCTGTCCACCAGCGCCTGATTTACGACAGCAACAAATTGGGATTGCGCGTCATCGTGATCCGTGAATTCACGTCCGCTGAGCATTGAAATTCCGGCTGCTCCGAAGAATCCGGGAGAAACAGATATTGTCGGCGTTAGTTTGCCGTTGCGCGGATCTGCCTGATCCACGCCCTGCGGGAAGGTTGTGCGCTGCAGATTGAAGGCGAACGGCGGCACGTCAGCAATGGCGGCGCTGGCAACCATCGGCAACGCGGAAAGTTTTTCGGGTAGCTCGCGATAAAATTGTTCCGCGCGTCCCTGCGGATAATTTTGCGTGGCGAGATTAACGTTCATCACCAATTCGTGTTTGACCTCGAAGCCGGGATCCATCTGCTGCGCGTTCCGCAAACTGTGAATAAAAATTCCCGCACCGACGAGAGCAATCAGAGAAAACGCTACCTGGGTCATCACCAGAATTCCGCGGATTCCGTACCAGCGCGAGCTTCCGCTCGGAGCGTCACTGCGATCGCGCAGCGCGGCCATCTGTTCCGTCTTGGAAGCTTGCAGGGCGGGAATCAAACCGAAAATCACGCTCGCCACAATCGCTAGAGCCATTGTGAAGAGAAGGACGCGAAGGTCCATCGAGCGATCGGGATCGGCGCCGCCTGCGGGAACGAGTTTCCAAATTAAATCTTTTGAGAAATATGCGAGAGCAATTCCGAGCGCGCCGGAAATGAGCGCGAGCATTAAGCTTTCGGTGAGCAACTGGCGAATCAATCTCCAACGCGACGCGCCCATGGAAAGGCGAATGGCCAATTCGCGGCGCCGTTGCGTTGCGCGCGTGAGAAGCAGATTCGCCACGTTGGCGCAGGCGATCAGCAGCACCAGTCCGACCACGAGCATCATCAGGGCGCCTGCCTTTGCGAAAAGCGCGCGTTGATTCGGCGGAATAAAAGTTTGATTTACGGGCAGGATGTCGTTATTGCGGCCAGCATTGTCTTTCGGATATGTCTTTTCAAGTTGCACGCCCAGCGCATGCAGCGCTTCCTGCGCCGCGGAAAGTGAAACGCCGGGTTTCAGACGGGCCATCATGAGCGCCGACCGGAAGCCGCGCTGGTTGTACGCGTCCTTCATGACGCCGGTTAGGACCTGATCGTGCATCATCATCGGGATGTACACGTCGGGACTTCCCAGAGTTCCAAGGTCGTGGAAATTGGTGGGCGCGATTCCGATCACCGAATAATCGGTGCCACCAATCAGTACAGTTCGGCCGAGAATATTTGGATCCTCGCCGAATTGTGTTTTCCAAAGAGCGGCGCTCAGCACGACGACAGGCTTCGCTCCGGGAGTTTGATCTTCGTCGGGCAGAAATCCGCGGCCCGGCTTCGGCTGTACTCCTACGAGATCGAAAAATTCGCCGGTGACGAGCGCAGCGAAGAGCGGAGTATCTTTGCCGGAGACAGTTAGCGCAGAGCCGGTTAGCATAATCACCGTCGACGCGGAAAACACGTTATTCATTTCGCGGTAGTCTTCCGCGTTGGGACGGGAAAGCGGCAGGAACTGAAGCGCGGTGCTACCTTTACTTTGCTGCGTAGAAAAAATCGCAACGACGCGCGAAGGATCTTTTATCGGAACTGACTGCAGGAAAACTGCTTTGACGAGCGTGAAAATTGTAGTGTTCGCGCCAATTCCCAGCGTGAGCGACAAAATTGCGACAGCCGTGAACGCCGGTTTCTTTGCGAGCATGCGCACGGCGTAACGGAAATCCTGCCAGAATGTTCCCACGATTCCCCCGTGCGCGAATTAATCAGCAACGGCGCGAACTTTCGCGCCCGCCGTTATTTCACCTGAACAACTTTCGGCGAAAACTGAATTCTGTCCACGTTGTCGTAGTTGGACATGTCGTTCAGAAGCACGACATCGCCCTCTTTGAGGCCGCCGAGAATTTCCATGGTGCTTACTGAACCACGGCCCAAACGGACTTGCACTCGCTCGGCGTCGGCACCGTCATTCAACACTTTGAAAAGGCCGACGGTGCTATTCGGTTCGCCGTGAACGGGGCGCTGAATGAAAAGCACGTTGGTCATATTTTCGATTTCGATGGTGCCGTCCACGCTTTGATCGGGACGCGCGCCGGCCGGCAGAGGTTCGTCAAAGCTGATGTCCACTGCAACAGTTCCGTTGATGGCCGCCGCGTCTTCGCGAGTTACATGTCCTTTTACAATTCCGTTGCGCGTGTCGACGGTGGCTTTCAGAAGCTGCCGGACGTCCTTCGCCTGAGTTTCAGGAACTTGCACAGTTGCTTTCAGGCGCGCTGGATTTGCGACGCGCGCGAGATTTGTGCCGAGCGTGACTTGCTGGCCTTCGGTCAAATCGGTACCGACGACCGTGCAAACGCACTGCACGACTCCGCTGATTCCGGCGCGCACATGCAGGGCTTCCAGTTGGTTCTTCTTCAGGTCGTACGAACCTTTTGCTGACGCAACCTGCGCTGCCGAAGCCGCGAGTTGCGCCTTAGTGGCATCGTCGGCAATCGCGAGACCGTCGTCCGCGAGCTTCAATTGCACCGCGAGGTGATCCACCAACACTTGATCGAGGTCGACGTTAATTTTTGGCCCAACCCCAGCGGCGTTCATCGCGGAATCTTTTTTCAAATTGGTTAGGGCGGTTTGATATTGGCTGTCCACCTGTGCTCTGGCGCTCTTTTGGGTCATCAGACTGCTACTGAGCTGAACTTTCAGGCTGTCATAATTCGCCTGCGCCACTTTGTAAGCAAATTCGGCAGTGGACGCGTCACTCTGAAGTTGCGTATCACTTAATTCGACGATGATGCTGTTGGGTTCGACTTTCGCGCCAGAACGCAAAAGAATTTTTTCCACTTTCGCGCTCGACTGCGCGGGAATCCAACGAATGTCTTCGGGTACCAGCGTGCCCAGTCCGTGAACTTCGATCAGCATATTGCCGCGCGTGACGGTGCTGGCGTAAGTCGTCGAGCCGTCCATGGTGGGCGCGGCCGGGCGCAGCTTGGAGAGCAGAACGGTGACGCCTCCGACGATAATTACAATCACGCCGCCGATGATGATGCGCTTGATGCGGCGTTTCTTAGTTTGATCTGGCCGTGCGATATCCATTATTCGTAATCCTCTGGCTTTCGTTGATCACTGGAATAAGCGCAAGTTACGGGCCTAGTTCGAGCGTTCCTATATCATTGAATATACTACTGTTAGCGGGCGGCAAGCTGCCAATTTTTGTCATCGGCTGGCCGCTTGTGGGACTATCCGTCGCAAAACCGGACATCCGATATGGCTTTCGGTAGGCGAAATTTGGCGCAGCAAATTGACATAGGGGAGAGCGCCGTTTAGCATTGAATTTTCACGTTACAACTTTGCATGTGCTGAGCTTATAGCTCGCTAGCTGCGCGTGTCGCTGTACTGCAATGGACAGTCGGAGGATTTTTTACATTGGAAGCCGATGTGAATTCCGGATCGGTGCTGGAACGAATTGTTGAGGCGCGACGCGCTTCGATTGCGCATCGCCAGCGTGTGCTGCCGGAACCTGTGCTGAAGATGGCGGTGAAAAGCGCGAAGCCTGCGCGAGATTTTGCGGCAGCGCTGTCGCGTCCCGCGGTGAATATTATTTCGGAATTGAAAAAGGCTTCGCCATCGCGGGGATTGTTGCGCGAGGATTTTCGTCCGATTGAATTGGCGAAGAGATTTGAAAACTCAGGAGCAGCCGCATTGAGCGTGCTGACCGAGGAGGAATTTTTTCAAGGGTCGGCGAAAGATTTGCGGGACGCGAGGAAGGTCTGCGAAATTCCCGTGCTGCGAAAAGATTTTATTGTGGACGTGTGGCAGGTGTGGGAAGCGCGCGCGATTGACGCGGATTCATTTTTGCTGATTGTGGCCGCGCTGAGCGAGGATGCGTTGAAGGAATTGCTGGCGCTGGGGCGCGAACTTGGTATGGAGGCGCTGATTGAAGTTCACACGCGCGCGGAACTGGATCGTGCGATTGGCGTGGGCGCAAAGATCATTGGAGTGAATAATCGCGACTTGAAAACTTTGAAAGTCGATTTGAATACTTCGTTTGAATTGATTGACGTAATTCCTGAAGATTGCATCGCAGTGTGTGAGTCAGGAATTCGCGATGGCGCGGAGATTAAAAGATTGCGTGCGGCGGGATTTGACGCTTTCTTGATTGGTGAACATTTGATGACGCAGGCTGATCCCGGTGCGGGGCTTGCTGCGCTGATTGCTAGTGCGAGCTAATTCGTTGCGGTGGATTACAAAATATGACGCGCGTGAAAATTTGCGGGATTACGAATTGGGCGGATGCGAAAGTGTGCGTGGATGAGGGCGCGTCGGCGATTGGACTGAATTTTTATGCGGCGAGTCCGCGGTCTGTTAGTCCGGCGGCGGCGTGGGAAATTATTCGGCGGTTGCCGCCATTTGTGGAAGCAATCGGCGTTTTTGTGAATTGGCAGCCGGAGGCAGTATCATCATTGGCACGGGCGTTGCGTTTGCATGGCGTGCAACTTCATGGCGATGAGACAGCCGAAGAAGTGAAAACATTGGCGGCTTTCACAACGGTTATTAAGGCGATCCAGCTAAAACCCGGATTCTGGCCGGAATCGCTGAAGAAGTTCTCCGCGGCCAGCGCGATTCTGCTGGATGGTTTTCGCGAAGGATTGCATGGTGGAACGGGCGCGACCGTTGATTGGATTCTGGCGGCTGAATCGGCTGCGCATGCGAATATTATTTTGGCGGGGGGATTGACGCCGGAAAATGTTGCGGATGCGATTTCGATTGCACAGCCTTACGCGGTGGATGTTGCTAGCGGCGTGGAATCGAAGCCGGGGAAAAAAGATGCGCGGTTGGTGCGGGCGTTTATGAGCGCGGTTGCCGCGGCAGATTCTTCCGCGGAAAAAAACGTAACAATATAATGACTCGACGACTCCACAAATTTGGCCGGACGCGCACGGACGATACGGGCCGTTTGGCGGCAGCTACGTGCCGGAAACTTTGATGGCTCCGGTGGCGGAGCTGACGGCTGCTTACGAGGCTGCGCGCAAGGATCCGAAATTTGTAGCGGAGGTGGACGACCTGTTGCGGAATTTTGCGGGGCGTCCGACGCCGCTGCAATTTGCTTCGCGGCTGACCGCAATCATCTTGGCGGGCCGCGCATTTATTTGAAGCGCGAGGACCTGCTGCACACCGGCGCGCACAAAATAAATAATTGTCTCGGCCAAGGACTGCTCGCGGTGCGCATGGGAAAGCCGCGCATCGTGGCGGAGACCGGCGCGGGTCAGCATGGAGTGGCGACGGCAACTGTTGCGGCGCGATTGGGACTGGAATGCGTCGTTTACATGGGCACGGACGACATGGAGCGCCAGCGGCTGAATGTTTCGCGGATGCGAATGCTGGGTGCGAAAGTTGTGGGCGTGGATTCGGGCAGCCGCACGTTGAAGGACGCGATTAACGAAGCGATGCGCGATTGGGTCACGAATGTTCGCACCACGCATTATTTGCTGGGCTCCGTGCTCGGGCCGCATCCGTATCCGCAGATGGTGCGCGATTTTCATGCGGTGATCGGAAATGAAGCGCGCGAACAAATTCTGCGTGACGAAAAACGCTTGCCGGATGCGCTTTATGCGTGCGTAGGTGGCGGATCAAATTCGATTGGATTGTTCAGCGCGTTCATGAAGGACGCGAATGTGAAAATGATTGGCGTGGAAGCAGGCGGACGCGGACACGGCGATTAGGCGAACATGCTGCGCGTCTTGCGGCCGCTGCGGGATTTTCCGGCGCGAAGCCGGGAGTGCTGCACGGCACGTACACATATGTGCTGCAAAATGCCGACGGACAAATTTCGCAAACGCATTCCATTTCCGCGGGGCTGGATTATCCAGCGGTTGGGCCGGAACACGCGTGGCTGGCAGAACAAGGGCGCGCGGAATATACGGCCGTAAGTGATGATGCTGCGCTTGCGGCGGCGCGTCTGCTGGCTCAGCAGGAGGGAATCATTCCGGCGCTGGAAAGTGCGCACGCGGTTGCGTGCTTAGTGGAACGCGCGCCAAAACTTTCGCGCGATTCGCTGGTGATCGTAAATATTTCCGGGCGCGGCGATAAGGACATGGAAACGTACGCGAAATTATTCAAGTGAATCGCAATGGCGCCAACCGCAGCAACTACAACTCGAATTTCTCGGCGCTTTGCGGAACTTGCGCGCGCGGGCGATCTTGGCTTGATCGCCTACATCACTGCCGGCGATCCTTCGCTGGATGCGACGCGTCAAATTGTTCTGGCGGCGGCGGACGCGGGCGCGGATATTATCGAGCTGGGCGTTCCGTTCAGCGATCCGCTGGCCGATGGCCCGACGATTCAGCGTGCGAGCGAACGCTCATTGCGTGCGGGCACAACTCTCGCGGGCGTGCTCGAACTCGTCGCGGCGATTCGGCGCGAAAGCCAATGCCGCTGGTGCTTTTTCAGCTATTACAATCCGGTCCTTGCAAATGGGCTTGGAAAATTTTGCGGCGCGTGCTTCTGCCGCTGGGGCCGACGGCGTGCTGATCACCGATCTGACGCCCGAAGAAGCCGGCGATTACGTGCGGCGCTGCGCGCAAGACGGGATGGACACAATTTTTCTCGCCGCGCCTACGACAACGAAGAGCGATTCGTGACGCATCGCGGAAGCGTCACGACCGGATTTCTGTACTTAATTTCGCGAACCGGATGTCACCGGCGCGCGCGAAAGCATGCCGGAGGATTTGCCCGCGCTGGTTCGGCGCGCGCGGCACGCGACAAAATTGCCCCTGGCCGTTGGTTTTGGGATTTCGCTGCCGGGCCACGTCTCCATTCTGGGCGGGCTCGCCGACGCCGCCGTCGTCGGCTCGGCGCTTGTAGAAGAAATTGAACGCGCCGCCACGCCCGCCGCTGCGGCGGACGGTGTCGCATCGCGGCATCCGTTCGCTGAAGGAAGCCGCCGGCAAAGGTCTGAGCCGTCGCGAGGCGCGCAGGTGAAAAATATTGAGGACTGGCGCCGCCGCATTGACGAAATTGACCGCCAACTGGTCGAGCTGCTCAATGAGCGCTCGCAATGCGCCGCGGAAATTGGCCACATCAAGCAGCAGGCCAACCTTCCGCTCTACCAACCGGAGCGCGAAAAAGAAGTGCTGCAAGAATGCCGCGGGATATAATCACGGGCCGCTGCCGGATACGGCCATCTGCCGGCTGTTCGAGCGCATACTTGACGAAGCGCGATCTGTCGAACGTCATGTGATGAAAGCCGGCGAAGCGCCGAAAGAACGATCCAAGAAAGAATAACGGCACTTATATTCGTTGAGAAATTTATTTTCCGGGGAGAAAACACATGGTTGTGGTAATGCACGAAGGAGCAAGCGACGATCAAATTCAGAAAGTGATCGACCGTCTGACGTAGCTGGGATTTCGACGTGCACCGCTCGACCGGCGCGTCGCAGACAGTTCTTGGCGCGGTGGGCGTCCGCGCCGATTACGATCCGCGCGAATTTGAATTGCTCGAGGGCGTGCGCGAAGTCGTGCGCATCACGCAGCCGTACAAACTTGCGAGCCGCGCGTTTCGCTCCGAAGGTTCTGTGATTGACGTGGGCCGCGGCGTGAAATTTGGCGGCGCGGAAGTGATCGTTGCCGCAGGGCCATGCTCGGTGGAATCGCCTGCGCAGATTGAAGCGATTGCGGCAACGGTTGCCGCGAGCGGCGCAAAAATTCTTCGCGGCGGCGCTTTCAAACCGAGAAGCTCTCCATATTCGTTTCAGGGAATGGGCGAAAAAGCGCTGACGCTTATGCGTGAAGCGGCGGACCGACACAATTTACTGGTGATCAGCGAAGTGATGGACGCTTCGCAAATTCCGATGATGCTGCCGATGGTGGACATTCTTCAGGTGGGCGCGCGCAACATGCAAAATTATTATTTGCTGCGCGCGCTGGGCGAACTTTCAAAGCCCGTCCTGCTAAAGCGCGGACTATCGGCAACCATCGAAGAACTTTTGCTGAGCGCGGAATATATTATGGCCGGCGGAAATTACAACGTGATTTTGTGCGAGCGCGGCATTCGCACATTTGAAACTTCCACGCGCAACACTTTGGATATCGCGGCAATTCCCATCGTGAAAAAGCTTTCGCATCTGCCGATTGTTTCCGATCCTTCGCACGGCACGGGACGGCGCGATAAAGTTGCGCCTATGGCGCGCGCGTCGGTGGCTGCCGGCGCGGACGGATTGCTGATTGAAGTCCACAACGATCCGGAGCACGCGCTTTCCGATGGCGCGCAGTCTTTATTTCCGAATCAATTCGCGCAACTGATGACGGAGTGCCGCATTATCGCGCCGGCCGTCGGGCGCCGCATCGCGTAACTTCACGGCCGAACACATAAAACCGTGACCGAACACATAACACCATGATCGAAAATTCCGCCGCCGCATTTCATCGCGTTGCTATTCTTGGCACGGGACTTATCGGCGGATCATTTGCGCTCGCGATGCGCAGACATTTTCCTGAAGCGTGCGTTGTTGGATTCGATCGCGAGACCATTCTTACAGAAGCGCTTGCGCGAAATGTGATTCACGAATCGTCTGCCGATCTAGCCACTGCCGTGCGCGGTGCGGATCTTGTCTACATTGCGCTTCCGATTTCGACGACCATCGAATTGCTTCCTGAAATTGCGAAACATGCTTCGCCAACTGCGCTCGTGACTGACGCGGGCAGCACCAAGCGCGCGATCTGCCGCTCTGCTGCGCAACATTTTAATAATGGCGCGATTTTTCTTGGCGGGCATCCCATGGCGGGAAAGGAAACGGAAGGAATTGCGGCCGCCGACGAAAAACTTTTTCAGAATGCGAAGTACGCGCTGATTGAAGAAAACTCCAAAACAAAAAATAATCCGCGCGTGGCGGCATTCACATCATTGTTGGAAAAAATTGGCGCGCAACCTATGTGGCTTGACGCCGAAACGCACGACTGGGCCGTCGCTATTATCTCGCATCTGCCGCAAATGGCGGCTATCGCGCTGGCCGAAGTAATTTCCGCGGAATCTGATGGAGAAGAAACCGGACTGCCGACTTCACTTGCAGGCTCCGGAGTACGCGATGCGCTGCGTCTGGCGGGCAGTCCTTATTCGATGTGGCGAGACATTGCGTTTACAAATTCCGATAATCTCGCCCGCGCGCTTGACCGTCTGGCGCAGGCCGTCGAGCAGCTTCGCACGCATCTTACTTCGCGCGATTTGGAAAATTCGTTTGCCGAAGCAAATCGTGTTCACAAATCGCTGTTACCCTAGCCAGAGAACTTCGCTTTCTCTGTGTATCACTGACGCGCTGCGGAATTCGCGACCTCGCGGGCCGGAGCCTTAATTATTTTATTCGTGGCGCCGTCAATCACGGTAATCCCGTTTTGATCTGCCACATAAATTGTATTTGTGATCGGATTCACGGCCACCGTCCAGGGCGAAGCGCCGGTCTCAACGGAAATAGTCTCATTTGTAGCGCCGTCAATCACGGTGAGGCCGGAAATCTGATTGGGAACGTAGATTCTGTTTGTCGCCGTATTCACGGCAATCGACGGGCGATTCAAATCATCTGCAATCTTCGTCGTTTTATTCGTAGCGCCATCAATCACCGTGACGCCGCCTTCCACGCTGGCCACAAAAATTTTATTTGTGATGGGATTTACCGCGATCGCGGAGGGCTTTGCACCGGTTTTTACTTTAGTGGTTTTATTTGTCGCGCCGTCGATCACGGTGACGCTATTGCTTCCCCTGTTCGCAACATAAATTTTATTTGTCACGGAATTCACGGCGATGGCATAGGGTAGTTCGCCGACGCCGATATTCGTGGCTTTGCCGGTCGCGCCATCGATCGCACGCACGCTGTCGGTTCTCGGTGTCGAGAAGTAGATTTTGTTTGTCACCGGATTCACGGCCACAAAATTTGCGGGGGAGCTGATCTCAATTGAACTCGCCGTGTTTGACGCGCCATCGATCACCGTGACCTTCGGCTCGCCGGAATTTGCGACATAAATTTTATTCGTCGTCGGATTCACGGCCACCGCATTGGGAGATTTTCCTGCCGGAATTGTTGCCGCTGTATTTGCGGCTCCGTCAACCATCGTCACGGTGTTGCCTGCGGAATTCGGAATGTAAATTCGATTTGTGATGGAATTCACCGCGGGATCCTGGGGTCCGTACCCGGTTGGCAACGAAATAAATTTGCTCGTCGCTGCATCCACCGCGGCCACTTTGTCGCCGCCGCGGATCACAACGTAAAAATGATTCGTCACAGGATTCACGGCGATATAGTTGGGCGCTCCTCCCGCAAGCGGTGTCATCAGCGCATCTCGCGAAATCCCGTCCATCACTGTCACATCATTTGTATTGTGGTTCGCCACATAAACTCTGTTGGTCACGGTGTTCACCGCAACTGCCGCGGGTTCCACTTTCGGCGAGAATGTTGTCGTCGAGGTTCCGTTTGACGCGCCGTCAATCACCGTCAGCATGCCGGAATCGTAGTCGTCGTTATCGTAGTAGTAGCCATAATGGATTGCGTAAATTTTATTGGTGACGGAATTCACAGCCACGGCGTTCGACGTAACGCCGACCGCCAAGGGAAATGTCCTGTTTGTGGCGCCGTCCAACACCGTTACGCCTCCGCCGATTCGACTGGTCAGATAAATCTTATTTGTTTCCGGATTCACGGCAATCGCATCCTGGCCCCTCGCATAAGCGGGCGGATGAAAAAACATGTTGGCCGTCACCGTCGTAGTCGAATTCGTGGCGCCGTCCATCACGATGATTGTGCCGAGGCCATTCGAGAAGTAAATCTTGTTGGTCGCCGGATTCACGGCTACTGCATCAATCGCCGCTCCGATCGGCAGCGCGGTTGGCTCGTTTGTGGCGCCGTCAATCACAGTCACGCTTCCGTTCTTGTAATAGTTTTGACTGGCCACATAAATTTTGTTCGTCACAGAGTTCACAGCTACGGCCGTCGGCTCCGGCCCCGCCGCTACCGTCGTGATTTCATTTGTGCGGCCATCGATCACTGTCACACTTTTATTTTCGCCGTTCGCCACATAAATTTTATTTGTTACCGGATTCACGGCGACAGCATTTCCTGATTTTCCCGTTGGCACCTTCGTGCTCGTGCCTGCAGCCCCGTCAATAATCCAGACATCCTTGCGTCCGCAGGCCACATAAATTTTGTTCGTCACGGAATTCACCGCCATCGCGCGCGGATCCCAGCCGACCTTCACCGTCGTGGCTACGTCTGTATTGCCGTCCAATATCGTCACGTCGCTGCTGCCGCGATTGGCCACGTAAATCTTGTTCGTCACGGGATTCGTGACGACCGCCGAAGGCGATTTCCCGGCCTTCACCACGCCAATCACGTTAGCTTCCGGGTTTTTCATCACCACGATTTGCGCGGAGGCGAATTTTGGGCACGTCAACAACGCTACACACGCAACGAAAATCCATTTGCGGACTGAGGATTTTCGTTTCAGAGCCGGCTGGCTCGGTAGCTTCGAGAATTTAAATTTCAACATGCGCGCCTCCAGTTCGACTCGTGTGATCCGCTGGATAAATGACTTGTGCATGGAACGCAACAAAAGAACAAGGAGCGCCGCCAGCGTGGCGGCCAATGCTGCGGCGCTCCGTTTGGCCGAGCGATGCTTGCTTCTCTCTCGCTCCAAGCCACTTGTGAGGAAACTTTTTTCTCGCATCGCCGCTTCTCCCGTTTGCCAGTGCCCCTGCGCCGCCTGTTTGGGAGCACTGGCATACCGTTTGTCATTCAACTTCTTCCACGGATTTACGTTGATTCGATTTAAGTAACTTCGTTTAGTGGCCGTGCCCTCCACCGCCTCCGGAACTTCCGCCACCACCGCCACCGCCGCCGGAATGTCCTCCACCGCCCCCACCGCCGCCGGACGAGCCGCCTCCTCCGCCGGAATGTCCGCCACCGCCTCCTCCACCGCCAGAACTTCCGCCACCGCCCGAATGTCCTCCGCTATTTCCGCCGGAGCTGCCGCCGGAATGTCCGCCGCCGGAATAGCCGCCGTTTCCGCCGCCACCGGAGGTTCTTCCGCCGACAGATGTGCCGCCGCTGCCGCGTGAACTTGCATTCGATCCATTATTAAATTGTCCGTTCGCTGTGAAATGGCCGACAACTTCCGGCTTCGCGGAACTGTGTTCGCCCACCCGTTCTCCACCGGCGCGCTCAAAAGTTTTTGCGTGATAGTTGTAAGTGATGGCGCGCTCGCTGGTTCTGGCCATCGCTACAGGAATGCCCTTTGCGCCGGGCTGCGTCCGCGCCGTCACCGGAGTGCGCATTACAAGACGCGCGCGAATTTCCGGGCGTTGCACGGGCATGCGCGCCGCCTTTTCCTCCGGCGGATGAAATTCTTTCGGAGTTTTTGTGAGAAGCGTGACTTTTTCCGCAGGATTCCATTTCACAAACTGCAACGGACCTTCCGGTTTTTTCCCGGCGGCGAACGCGCCATTTTTCACATTCAGCGGCGTTTGTCCGCGCACGTCGTGCGGATTTCGTGGCACCCAAACATTCTTAGTGCCGATGTGCATGTAGTGCACCGGATGATGATGCGTTCGTCCGGCCACAAATCGATAGCGTCCGCGGAAGGGAACCCATCCGCCGGAATAGCACAAGCCCCACATCCAGGGTTCGTGCACGATCGTATCGTCCAAAACAGTTCTGTTTCCCGTGACGGGATCGGTCAACACTTCCTGGCGGTGTACCTCATCGGAACATTCGTCGAGCCGCACGCGATAGAAAGTTACGTACGGTTTTTGCGTGCTTCCCGCAGGAATTGTTCTGGGCACCGGTTGCTGAACAGTTCCTTGTTGCGCCGATTGTGATTGCTGCGACGATTGCTGCGATTGCAGCGGCGAGAAACTATTCGCAGGAAATACCGGCGTGCTTAAACTCGCGATGAATCGATCGCTTGCCTCGGCGGCGCTGGCTACTGCGGATCCATCGGGCAAAACCGCGCCATCGCCAAGATCAATTACGCCATCGGAATTGTCCACGCCATTTGGCCGCCAACAATTTCCTTCTGGCGCGCAGGGATAAAATTTGCCGCTCTCGTACATGTCAATCAGTCCGGGAACTGACGAGGTTAGCCCGGACGCTTTCAGCGCCGCCGACATTTCCTGTTCGCGTTTTGTCACGCGCGCCAGAACCCACGCGTCCCAATCGGCGGGCGCGGCGGAATCGTTCGCGATATTTCCCGTCACGCGTTTGCTGTTTTGATATGTGATTGGCTGTCCGCCATCCAGATGAGTTTTGTTGGAGATATTTCGCGCCGCGAGATCGTTAATCGCATTCGCCAGGCTCGCGGGCATATTTGCGCTGTATCGAATGCCGTTGAAATACGTGGTGATCGTCGCGCCCGGCGGCGGCGCGGCGTCTCCGCCATATTCGATCACGTCATCGCCCTGATCGTTTTCGGGCGTAGCGGTGACGCCATCCAGAAAACTGTCAACTCGCACCAGGGCGGCCTTGGGAAAACTCAGCCGCTCTGAAGGAGTTGTGATTACGAATATTTCTCGCGGCGCGGGCTTCGCATTCACGGTTAACGTGCCGGTGACGAGTTCCAATTCCGTAGCGGGCACAATGTAAGTGGCGTCCAGACGGTTGAATTCCAGCACTGAATTATCGGCCAAATAAATAACGCTGCCATTTTCAAATTCAATTTCCGCGCGGCCCGCTCCCGTGGCCAGGGTGAAGCCTTCTTCGATGGGCACATTTGCTTTGGCGATTTCCCATGAAGTGTTTAAATCCGCGCCGCCCTTGCTGCCGCGCGAAAGGCGCACGTCGCCCTGCACATAGCTGAGGCGAACAATTTCCGGCTCATAGGTCACCACCGTTTGGGCGCCCGCGCTGGAGGGCAGTGCGCCCGCCACGAAGATCGCAATCATCGCGATCGCGAAATATGGAAGAATCCGGAACGGCACGTTTGTGAAATTTGATGAAGTTGCGGAACTAGATGACGGTGCAAAACCTGCTGAAGTCTTCATGACACCCTCCTGCTGGAAGTAGGGGCCCTGTTGATATGACGCGCGAGCTAACTTTACGTTTCGTATTTCTTTTGGAAAAGTAAGTATTCACTTACATCTGGCCAAAGGATACCAATCTCACGCCGGCGAATGCAAGTGAAGAGCTGTGGAAATCTGAGTTAGTCCCGGTACCGGTTGATGTGCTGGATGGCGGCGTCTCTACCGCGAAACTCACCAATTAGAATTTTCTTTCCGGGAACGTGATCGAACACGTGACTTACAAATTCGATTAGCGTTTGCTTCAATTCTGAAGTGAGGCGTAAATCTTCGTCGCCCATCGTGGCAAGAATGTTGTGATCAACGTTGCCATTTTCAATTTGTTCCATTAATCCAATTGGCTCGCATTCGACAATCTGTCCTGTGCGCAACTTTTCTTGCGTGAGCACGAAACAATCTACGTTGTCTCCATCTTCGGCGGTTATATTCAAAATAAATCCATAAGGAAATGGATACGCTCGCGAAACTCGTTGCACGCCAAGTAAAACCAGCGCTTTCTCGTCATGAGAATGCTTCACGAACGAGCCTGCTTCGTTTTGAATGAATACTTTCATGCGCGGCATTTTATCCTGTGGTGCGAATTAGCGCGCCGACATTTAATCGTAGCGACGCCGGTTGCATCACTGCACGGCTTTTTGAAAGTTCTTGCAACTCGTGGCAGAATTCCAGCCATGCATCTATTCTCCCCGCTCACCATTCGTGAAATCACGTTTCGCAATCGCATCGTCGTTTCGCCGATGTGCCAATATTCCTGCGTCGATGGATTTGCAACTGACTGGCATTTAGTTCATCTCGGTTCGCGCGCGGTTGGCGGAGCGGCGCTGGTTTTCGCCGAAGCTACGGCGGTGACCGCCGATGGCCGCATTAGTCCGATGGATTTGGGAATCTGGAAGGACGGGCATATTGAACCGCTGGCCCGCGCGGCCAAGTTTATTAAGGCGCAGGGCGCTGTTCCGGGAATTCAACTTGCTCATGCGGGACGCAAGGCCAGCACTTCAGCGCCGTGGCTGGGCGGCAAACCGCTTTCAGTCGGCGAAGGCGGATGGACGCCGATATTTTCGGCGAGCGCGCTGGCGTTTAATGATGGATACCAAATTCCCACGGCGCTTTCCGTTGCGCAGATAAAGAGTGTCGTTGACGCGTTTGCGGATGCGGCGCGTCGCGCGCTGGAAGCCGGATTTGAAGTTGTGGAACTTCACGGCGCGCACGGATATCTGGGAAATCAATTTCTTTCGCCGCTTTCCAATCGCCGCACCGACGAATACGGCGGCAGCTTTGAGAATCGCACGCGATTCCTTCGCGAAATAATTGAAGCGGTGCGAAAAGTTTGGCCGCAACGCCTTCCACTGTTTCTTAGAATTTCTGCAACAGATTGGATGGAAGGCGGTTGGACCGGCGACGACTCGATCGCGCTCGCGAAAATAGTGAAGCCGCTTGGCGTGGACTTAATTGATTGTTCGAGCGGTGGAACTTCGCCGCTCGCGAAAATTCCGCTTGGCGCTGGATATCAAGTTCCGTTCGCGAATGCCGTGCGGCGTCACGCGAATATCGCAACCGGCGCGGTTGGAATGATCACCGAGCCGATGCAGGCCGATCAAATTATCCGCAACGAAGAAGCGGACCTTGTAATTATGGCGCGGGAATTTCTGCGCGATCCGTACTGGCCGCTTCACGCCGCCGCAACTTTGCATCAGGAAATTAGCTGGCCGAAACAATACGAACGCGCGAAGCCCGCGCGAAAGTAAATCCTCACAGCGAAAGCGCCCGCGATTGTCATTCACAGCGCAAATATAAATCTGTTTTGCGCCGAAAACTCCGCACTGGCGTAAAATAAGGTCGTGCAGAAGAAAATGTTCTGGATCACTTTTAGCGCGCTGGGACTTATCGCCGATCTGGCGCTTCCATTCTGGTGGGCGATGGCTGCGACGGTTCCCGCAGGCGTAATCAGCTGGTGGTTCGCCTATCGCAGTGATTTGTTCTAATCAGCTTTACTTCAAAACATCATTCAATAGCGCCGCCAATCGCGCGCCAGCTTTTGCAAGTTGCTGCTGCACGACCGGCGCTGAGGCGTCCTGATACGGCTGCTCCAAATCCTCATGCAACGCCAGCATTCGCGCGCCGATGTGATCGTCATCGGCGCAGGAATCAATCTCCACCGGTTTTTCCACTGGAATTAATTGCGGAAGTTTTCCGTAGACGGCAGTTTCCGCAAGCTCGTGTCCTTCCCACGCCCAGTCGTCGAAATTCGATGTGCCGGACATCCATCCGGAAACTCGTGAAGCCTGCGCCGCATTTGTTTCCGCCGCAAATTGCTGCACGGTTTCGCCGGCGGCCATGCGTCCGAGAATGCTGGAATCCCAAACGCTGTGAAGATTCGGCGAATAACTTTCGCTTTGCGGATTCCGCGTTTGCGGCTCGGCGCCGAAGAATTCCACTGGAATACAATTTCCGCCGCGATCGTTATTTGTGGTGTCGTGCAGCGGCATGTGAATATCGCCCACAAAATGAATAATAAATCTCAGCGCGTCCGCGCGCTGTTGAGCAGTGCTCGATGCCGCGCGCAAAATTTCCACCTGCGTTCGCAACGCTCGTGTGATGCATCCTTCTTTTTCAGGACAGGATGTGGCGATATCGGCGCGAGTTCCGCCGCGCGGAATATCAATGTAGTGCCATGGCGAAGCTTCGGGCCGCGTGCCGCGAAGATCGTCCGGCCAGGTTGCGGCGTCCGCCATCGGAGTGAGTCCTGCGTCCTTGCAATACCGGTTCAGCGCCGGATCGATTGGTGAATCCTTCAAAATTTGATTCACTTTCGCCAGAACTTGCGGAGACATATGCATTTCCGCAATCAGCGCGACGGTTTCGTGTCCCTGACATCCCCAGGCGTGCGCCGCAGGAGTTGCGAACATCGCGAGCGCGATCAACATCGGGGGAACGATTGAGGCTGTTCTATAAATGCGCTTTCCAAAGAATGCGAATGCGGTCATTGAAATCTCCGGCGGAGATTATGCCATGAGGCGCTGCTGTGGGCGACCCGTTTGAATGCGGCCGGTGGGTCCTGTCAGGGATGTGACCGGTCTATACCGATCTTTGTACGCCCCCCGTTTTGCGCATCAGTATCAAAACAAAGGACTTAGATCGACCGATCTTGGCATCAATGTCAAAACAAAGGACTTATGGGTTGTTTGTTGGTGTGCGCTTGTACGGCATGGCCGGGTTCGTGTTTTTAGGGACGGATGGGTTGTGACGGCTGCTTGCGTCGTGTTGCTTAAGAAATGGGGGGCTGAGTATCTGTTTATGAACATATTTGTGTTTATTTTGTAGTTTAGTGATTTTATGTTTTAAAAAATATACATATATGTTAGAATAATTGAAATCGTGTATGATTGTTCTGTAATATAGGAACATGACGTAGTGGGAGGGCGAAATGACTTTGGCGGAGCAGATCGACGATCTCGTGGAGCGAGGATTCTCGGTCGATCAGGCTGAGACTGTGGTGCTGATGCGGGAGGCGGCGATCGCGCTCTTCAGAGTTTGGCCTGAGTCGTTTTTACTTTACGGTGGGGCGAATTTAATTCTGTTTCACGACAGTGTGAGGCATTCAAGCGATCTGGATTTGCTCCTGAGGTCTGACGAGTTGCCGACAGTCGACCAAGTCGGCGAAGTTTTGTACTCCGGATTAGAACCGCTCAGCGGGCTTTTGAACATCGGCCCGCTGAGAATTGCCGACTCGAGGGCGGGGAAGAACGCTTTGAAGGTGGCGGTGGTGACGGACGATGATCGAACCGTTTTTACAGTGGACCTTGCTCGAATTGGGTCGGTGATCGCGACTGGTGTGGAGGAGCGCCCGGCGGAAGCGTTAGCCGGACCGGGCGGCGCGGTTATTAAAGCAGTGGCGCGGGATCATTTGCTGTTGCAGAAGGCGGAGGCATTTATTTTTCGGAGCAGGGTGAAGGCCAGAGATGCATATGACATCCGGCTACTTGTTGAATCCGGAGCAACTCTTGACGGGAACCTCAGGACACATTTGGGGGACAGTCTTGCATGGCGGGAAATCGAAGGAGAAGACATTCAAAACCGAATCGCGGATGTGACCGAAGATCTTTGCCGGGCGGAACTTGAGGAATTTTTGCCGGAGAGGATTTATGCGCCTCTTGCGAAAGCCGGTTTTCAACCGCTTCGAGATTCACTATCACAGCTTTTCAAGGAGTGGATTTGAAGAAAAAACTGGATTGGGCAGCGATACTGGCAAGGGACGCCAAAACGAAGGCGGTGATTTCCTCGCGGGAGCTCGCCAAAAAATTTAAATTACCCGTGCATTCGGTGGTGGTGTCACTCGGGCGCCAGCAGAAGCGCGGACTTGTGGAACGCGTACACGCGACTCTCTATCTAAATAAGTTGTCGGCGGGATTCAGTCCGAAGGACGTGGTGAATCAGATTGATTCCAGGGCATATGTGTCACTGGACTCTGCTCTGGTGGAATGGGGAATTTCCACGCAGAGTCCGATTGGACTGACCTGCGTTAGTGCGGCTAAGACGCGGATTATCAGAAGTCCTTCGGTTTTTATCAAGTACCGGAAGATCAAGAAGGATTTGTATTGGGGATTCATTGAGAAAAAAAGCCGGTTCGGCGCTTACAAGCTTGCCGAGCCTGAGAAAGCTTTGCTGGACTGGTTGTATTTCAGATATCAGGACGGGCTGCCGGCGAACCTGGACGAGTTTCAGTTTCAGAATATTAATCTGAAACGATTATTTGAAGGTGCGAAGAAATTTCCGAAGTCGGTGAGAGAGATTTTGATTCCGCATTTGCTGGAGAGATTGCTGGTTGAGGAGAAGGAAGTGAGTTAGGTTCTTCGCCGAGTCTCTCCGTTGGCCGCGCTGCCGAGCCACTCCTATAGCGTGAATGCGAATTCTGTGTTACACAGACAACATTTAACTGCCCTATTATCTGGCGATGCAGATACGGATGGCGCGCAATGAGATTTCCACTTCTTGTCTTCGTGGCATTTTTACTGGCTGGTTTGTCCGGTTGTTCCAATTTCTCCGCAAGCGTGATGTTCAATGCGGGTAAGCAGAGCTATGAAAAAGGCGATTACGATCAAGCGATCCAGAATCTGAACGTCGCAATTGCGCTGAATCCAAGTCTGAACGCCGCGTTCACCACACGTGGGCTGGCATTTAATGCCAAGGGAGATCACGATCGTGCCATTCAGGACTTTGATTTCGTCATCCATCGGAATCCATATGATTCCATCGCGTTCAATAATCGCGGCCTTGCTTATTACTCGAAACTAGATTTTGGCCGTGCCATTCAAGATTATGACGCCGCAATTCGTCTCGCGCCCGAGTTTGCACTCGCCTACAGCAACCGTTGCCTTGCTAATTACAAGGCCGGAAATCAAGATCGCGCGATCCAGGACTGCACCGAGTCGATTCGTCTGAATCCGAATCATTCCCGCGCATATGATAATCGCGGTCTGGCCTACCGCGGCAAGGGAGATTACGCTCGGGCGATCCAGGATTTCAATGACGCCATTCGCCTAAACCCGAACGACGCATATTCCTACAACAACCGCTGCATCGCCTTACATGAAAAGGGAACTCAGGACCGCGCAATCGAGGACTGCACCGAAGCCATCCGCCTAAATCCAAAGTTAGGCGTTGCATACACCAATCGTGGCGCGGCGTACTTTGATTTGCGGGATTATGACCGGGCGATTTCGGATTTCACCGAAGCCATTCGCTTGAATCCGAATGACGCCAGCGCGATTGAGAGCCTCAAAAACGCCAACGCAGCGAAAGCGATCCGGAAAATAAGACCGGTGCCAAGGCCTTAGCAAACAACAAGCGAATTTGATGTGCAGTAATCTCCGGGAAAACCTCACGCGTGAAATTAACGTGTCGAGCACTGGCACTCTTACTTCTCGACAGTTTCCAGTTGCGCGCCGAATCCCAGAACTTCCTGCAGTTTTGAAAGCAAATTATCTTTGGTAAACGGTTTGGAAAGCAGAGTCACTTTAGCATCCGTCAATGCTGCGTGATTGAAACCGGTATAGCCCGACATAAAGACGACTTTCATGTCCGGTCTGACGGACGCCAGCGTGTCGGCCAGGACCTTTCCGTTCATTCCCGGCATGACCATGTCGGTCAGAAGCAGATCAATGGTGTCCTTATATTGTTTGGCAATCTCGATGGCTCGTTCCGGGCGCGCCGCCTCAAGTACTTTATATCCCTGGTCGTCCAGCAGGCTTCTGGTAAGTTCACGGAGCGCTTCCTCGTCTTCCACCAACAAGATTGTTTCCGTTCCTCGAATAGTGCTGGCCAGGCGATTGTTTGACTTCATTACCGCCGGCGCTTGGCTGGTGCGGGGCAAATAGATTTTGAAAGTTGTTCCTTGTCCGGGTTCGCTGTACACCCAGATGTGTCCATCGAACTGGCGCACAACTCCATACACAGTGGAAAGTCCAAGCCCCGTTCCTTTGCCGACTTCCTTGGTCGTAAAGAACGGCTCGAAAATCCGCGACTGAGTTTCCGAATCCATTCCCATGCCGGTGTCGGAAACCGTCAGAAGCACGTAGGAACCCGGCAATTGCGGCAAATGCTTCTTGGAATATTCTCCGCCTAATTCGACGGCGCTCGTTTCGATTCTTACTTTTCCGCCGTGCGGCATGGCGTCGCGCGCATTCACCACCAAATTGATGATGACTTGTTCGATCTGTCCCTGATCCGCCTTGATGCTTCCTAGCGTTGGGCCCAGCCCGGTGGAGAAGGTGATATCTTCGCCAATCAATCGCCGCAGCATTTTTTCCATGTTGCGGACGATTGAATTCAGATCCAAGAACTTGGGTTCGAGCACCTGTTGCCGGCTGAATGCGAGAAGTTGGCGCGTTAAGGACGCGGCGCTCTGCGCGGCTTTGGTGATCTGCTCGCACTTTCTTTGAAGAGGCTCGTTGCCGGCCAAACGTTCTGTGACAACTTCGCTGTAGCCGATAATCACGCCAAGCATATTATTGAAGTCGTGGGCGATTCCTCCGGTCAGCTGGCCTACTGCTTCCATCTTCTGCGCCTGACGAAGCTGATTTTCCAGAGATTTTTGCTCGGTCATGTCTCGAAGAATGGAAATCATGCATTTTTGTCCGCCGACTTCAATGATTTCCGAGGAATCCAACGCTACGCGTTGTTCGCCGGACTTTGTCCGGTACTTAATTTCCAGATTGCGGACAGAACCCGCTGTTCGCAGCGCAGTCACGAGCTCGGCGCGTGCCTCAGGCGTCTCCCAGAATTTCAGTTCGTGGGACGTATGGCTAATAACCTCTTCGCGCGCATATCCGGTTACCCGCAGGAAGGCTTCATTCACATCAATATAGCGGCCCTCAGCGATTGAGGAGATGGTCATCGGTTCAGGATTCGCATCGAACGCCTTGCGGAAAGTTTCTTCCGCTTTTTTGCGCTCGGTAATATCGATAAAAGTTTCTTCGTTTACGGCAGGTGAGCCATCCCTGCCTTCCACGAGATGAGCGCTTGCCAGAAGCCAAACAGGAGTTCCGTCTTTTCGACGCAAGCAGCGTTCGTAATTCGCAAGGCTTTTTTCTTTTTTTAGTTTTGCAATGAAAGTGTTGCGGTCTTCGGGATCAAAATAATGGTCCGCCACCGGGCTGGCCATCAGTTCTTCGCGAGATGCATATCCCAGGATTTGAGCACACGCTTGATTGCAGTCCAGGATCGGCCCGTCGAGCGTTGTCCTTATGATTCCCGCCAGGCTTCGCTCGAACAACATTCGATACCGTTGTTCAGCCGACTCAAGTTCCAACGTTTGTGCCGAATATCTTCGGTCGAACAGGGAAGTCAGAATGGCGATTCCGAGTACGACCAACGTGACCATCGCGATGCCGGCGGTTCCCAGCGCCGTAATGCTTACCGAATGAGAAAGATCTGGAGGCGTGCTCATGGGCATGAAGCTAGCGGCAGCCATTCCTGTGTAATGCATCACAGGAATCGCCGCGCCCATTACCACAGCGCTTGCGATTTTCCGCGCCATCATTCCCTGTTTTTCTTCGCGCGAAAGAAATGCAAGACAAAGCGCGACGAACGAAATCACAATTGCCAGCACCACCGAAAGCGTCACTAGCTTGGCATCGTAGTGACACATCGCCGTAAGGCGCATTGCTTCCATGCCCGAATAATGCATCGCAGCAATTCCCGCGCCCATTGGAACGCAGCCCGCGACGGCGCGCCACACGCCCATTTTCTTCCGGCTCACAACGAATAGAGCGACAGATGAGGCCAATATCGCCGCGATAAGAGACAGCAAAACGGTAGGCCAGTCGTATTCCACCGGAACCGGCAGCTTGAAAGCCAGCATGCCGATGTAGTGCATGGACCAAATACCGAGGCCCATCGCAGTTGCTCCGCCCATTAGCCAGGCGATGCGAGCGAAACCCCGTGCGGCGGTCACTCGCCCGGCAAGATCCAACGCCGCATAAGAAGCGCAAATAGCGATCACAACCGAGAGTTCTACGAGGCGGAGGTC
Organism: Terriglobia bacterium; assembly: GCA_963840515.1. Lineage (GTDB taxonomy): Bacteria > Acidobacteriota > Terriglobia > Acidiferrales > UBA7541 > DASTCZ01. Next base: position 150,754 of record CAWIZI010000048.1, on the reverse strand, counting down.
ATACGATCCGGTGAGGCCGGCACTCACTGTCTGTCCGGCAATTTCCAAAAGCATGATTCTTTCTCCGAAGTCTGCAAGCGCCGAACGGATCGCGCGAGTCCCGCCCTGCTACAGTTTCAGTCGCGGAAATAGGCCGAATCAGGCAGGCCAGTAGGCGACATTCCAGCCTAGGAATTTGAAAATACTGCGTCAATGAACCGGAAGGACAGTTGGGACGGATGAGTTACGGGGCGGGCTTAGTCTGCGGAGCTTAACGCGGTTGGCTCTGAGTTGTGGCACAATTCGTAGCTGGTTAAAGTTGGAAAATGCCGGGGGCGGAATTCGATATGGATAAGCGCGTAGCGAATGCTGATGTGGCGATTGAAAAGTTGAAGGATGGCGCAACGATTTTGTTGGGTGGATTTGGATTGTGCGGCATACCGGAAAATTTAATTGCGGCGGTGCGGAAGCGCGGGACGAAAAATCTCACGCTCGTCAGCAATAACGCCGGGGTGGACGACTTTGGCATCGGACTTGCTGCTGCAAACGCGTCAGGTGAAGAAAATGATCTCGACTTACGTTGGCGAGAACAAACTTTTTGAGCAACTTGTGCTGTCTGGCGAACTGGAAGTCGAGCTGAATCCGCAGGGCACGCTCGCCGAACGGCTTCGCGCGGGCGGTGCGGGAATTCCCGCGTTCTTTACCCCGACCGGAGTGGGCACCATGATCGCCGAAGAGCAAAGAAGTACGCGAATTTAATGGGCGTCCGCACTTGATGGAGCGTGCGCTGCGCGCCGATTTTGCTTTTGTTAAAGCGTGGAAGGGTGACCGCTGGGGAAATCTGGTTTTCCGCAAGACGACGCGGAATTACAACGCCGTCATGCCCGCCGCGGCTGACTACGTCGTTGCCGAAGTCGAGCAACTCGTCGAGCTGGGCGAACTCGACCCGGACGAAATTCACACTCCCGGCGTTTACGTGGACGCAATTTTTCAAGGCGTCGGATATCGAGAAACGGATTGAGAAGCGCACCGTTCGCCGCAAGAGCACGGCAGTGGAAAGCGCGCAAGAGCCCGTCCAAAAGCGGATTTCATTGCTCGCCGCGTGGCGCAAGAATTACGCGACGGTTTTTACGTCAACCTCGGCATCGGGACCCCGACGCTCGTCGCGAATCACATTCCGCCCGGCATGGAAGTGATTCTGCAATCGGAAAATGGCATGCTCGGCGTCGGCCCGTTTCCGTGGGAAGGTGAAGAAGATCCAGACTTGATCAACGCAGGTAAAGAAACCGTCACCGAAATTCCCGGCACATCGTATTTTTCCAGCTCCGATTCCTTCGCCATGATCCGCGGACGTCATATTGATCTGACCGTCCTCGGCGCATTGCAAGTGGACGAGCGCGGCAATCTGGCCAACTGGGCCATCCCCGGCAAAATGCTGAAGGGAATGGGTGGTGCGATGGACTTCGTCGCGAGCGCGCGCCGCGTCATCATCGCTATGGAGCACACCACGAAAGACGGAAAGCCGAAAATCCTGAAGCAGTGCTCGCTGCCGCTCACCGGCGTCGGCATCGTAAACCAAATCGTCACCGAACTCGCCGTGATAGATGTAACACCGGAGGGCCTCGTCCTGCGCGAAGTCGCGCCCGGCGTAACGCCGCAGCAAGTGCAACAAGCAACCGAACCAACGCTGCACATCGCTCCGGATCTCAAGACGATGAAAGTTTAGCGAAATCGCTTTTGGTGGCGCGGGCCTGCCTGCGCATTTTACGTTCTGAAAATGCGCTGCCGCTAACTCATCCCGCGCTGGTGGATGCGGCGAAAGGCGCGATGAGTTAGCATATGTCCAGTTAACAGGTGACCAGAAGCCAGGTGCAGTTCGACGCGGATTGGATTTAGCAAAATACTATGGAACCGCATTCCATCGTTCTCGTGAGCCTGCATACGCCCAAGGAAAAAATCTGGGGCGAACTGATTCTGCTGCAACTGGCCGGCGTCACCATCCGCGGCATTGACCTGAATTCTTTCGACGATTTCATCCGCCAGGTGCTCGAACCCGATGGCGCTCGCGTGGGCCTGCCCACGGTTTTTCTTCCCATGCAGCGCATCGAGCGCGTCGCGCTGGATGAGCCCACCGGCTCCATCCCATCGCTTTCCGAAATGTTTGAAAAAAGAACCGGCCGCTCGCTGCGCAATTACTTGGAACTTTTTGTCTGACCAGAGTTACGACCCCACACCATGCGCGCGCGCTTCTTCACCGTTCCGAATCAGTTGACTTTTCTTCGCCTGGCTTTTCTTCCTCTGTTTCTGATGCTGATTTTCTACGAGCATTATCGCTGGGCTCTCGCCGTTCTCCTGATTTCGGCGGCCAGTGACGGCCTCGACGGTTTGCTCGCGCGAATGTTGAATCAGCGCACCGCGCTCGGCGCGTATCTCGATCCGATCGCCGATAAGATGCTGCTCTCGTCATCTTTTCTGGTGCTGGCGCTGAAAGGGAAGATTCGCTGGTGGCTGACGATTATGGTTCTGGGCCGCGACGTGATGATGCTCACCGCCGCTGTCGTAATTATTCTGGTTGTAGGCTATCGCCCGTTTCCGCCGACTATTTACGGGAAGTTGACCACGGCGGTACAAATCCTGCTCGTGTTCGCGACCGTCACAGCGGCCGGATTTCCGGTTCTCGACTTTGCTTCCGTGCACACCGTGCTGAAATATCTGGTTGCCGGATTCACCGCTTTTTCGGGATTTCACTACAGCGTGATCATCGCGCGGCGCTTAAGCGGCAGCGCGCCGGCAATAAAATAGCGCCGGGAATTTCGTAGCGCGCCCGCTCACCTGTTTTGCAGGAATTCCTTGACCATCAGTCCGAAGCATACGAACACAACGATCGCCGTCGCCCACCCAAGCGCGTTCGCGCGCTTGCGTTCTGTCGCATTCTGCGGTTGCCGGTCAGAGACAATCTTGCCGAGCCCAAATCCCGCCGCCAGCCCGCCGATATGCGCGGCGTTGTCCGTGCCGGAAAACATGAACCCGATAATGAGGATATAGACGACCCATTTGATGAGGCTGCTGCGCAACATCTGCGCCGCCGCGCCGCCGCGCTGCATACTCGCCGCGAGCAGAAGTCCGATCAAGCCGAGAAGCGCACCGGAAGCGCCAATGCTGAGATGGCCGACCACGGAGCTGACGACGTAACCCGCTACGCCCGTCAGAATATAAAGGAACAGATAGCGCGCCGAGCCGTAGAGTTCCTCGACCATCGGACCAATATCCATCAGCACCCACATGTTGAATATGATGTGGATGAGGCTGGCGTGAAGAAAAACAGCGGTCACAAGTCCCACGGTTCCTGACATGTTGTAAGGAAGAGGTAGAGACGAGCCAAGCAGAAGCGGCGTGTGCTGTCAATTCCGCCGATGTCGAATATCGCGGTGAGGCCGCCGCCTTCCGGCATGAGCGACGTTCCGCACGCGTGCTGTAAGCAGCAAACTAATTCCGTAGAACAGGCAGCAAAGACTCAGAAGGGAATAAGTGACGGGCGCCGTTTGCGGCATCAATCGGCCGAGCGAACGGCTCGCGGCGGCCATGCCGAAACGAATGCTTGCGCCGCACACATGGCACTTTGTAGCGGTGGTGCCAACGAGCGTGCCGCAGGAAGGACACATGCGCGGCCGCGAATTGTTCCCGTCGTTGCTGAAAAAATTCTTCACCGCGTCGCGCACGTGGTCTATTTTGTATCGCCAACGCAGCGGGATCTGCACAGGTCTCCTTGCGAGCATTCAAACCGAACGCCTATAATACCGGAAATCATCTCACGCCGCCCAAAGCGCGGCGCGGAGGCGGGAAACCATGAATGGAATTCGAGGAATTTGGACGCTGGCTGGATAAAGAGATCGAGCGCGTGCGAGAAGTGATTAAGACTGAGATACAGCCGACCGCGGAGCAGAAATTTGTCTCCGCGTTGCGAATTGCCTCCAAGAAACTGTCGCAAATGGCGGAAGAAGTCGAAAAGAAGACTTCGCAAAAAGCACGTAAGGAAAATCCCGGGAGCATTAGTGGAACCAGGAAGCAAACGACGGCAAACTCACATCGACTGTCTCGCGGGCTAGATGGCGCACGTAAAAATTCGTTCGTTGCGGATTTGCCGCGACGCGAATCCACGCGCCGATTGGGGTTTCGCTCCGCGCCGGTGTTTGGATTTTGTGGCGATGATCGTGCATTTGGCGCGGCAGTTGCAGCCAGCGCAAAGCCACAGCGCGATGCCTGCCGGACTTCTGCAACAACATCAACGACTAGCTCGGAGAATCCGCGGAGACTTCGTCCGCGCGGGAACGGTGACGCGGCAACCGGCGCGCATCTTGGCCCAGTTCCCAGCGGAGAAGGAATTGACGGCGTTCGCGCGGGCCGGTGGAGAAGGGAATGGCTTCGTGGTACGGCGTGCCGTATCACGGAAGTCGCGCGTCTGACGGCGAAATCTACGACATGTATAAACTTACGGCCGCGCATCGAACGCTTGCCTTTCAATACGATGGTTCGCGTAACGAATCTCGCGAATGGGCAACAGGTTGACGTGCGCATCATTGATCGCGGACCGTTTGTTGAGGATCGCATCATTGATTTATCGCTGGCCGCGGCGCGCGTCATTGATATGGTGGGCGCGGGCACCGCGCGAGTCCGCGTGGAAGTACTTTCCAGCGCGCCGAATGCCACGGCCGGAAGATTTGCCGTGCAGGTAGGAGCATTCAGCGACCGCGCCAATGCCGAGCGGCTGCGCGATCAGCTTGCGGCAAGCTACCAGCCCATTTCCATTCAGGATATCGCGGGGCCTACGGGACGATTGTTCCGCGTGCGCGTTGGGAGCGTGCCGAACGAATCCGAAGCCCGGCAACTGGCCACGAAGCTGCAGGCAGCAATCGGCTTGCAGACATTTGTCGTGAGAGTGGATGACGTGCCGCAGATTCCAGCGCCGGGAGGAGATGTGCAGCCATGAGCGACTGCATTTTTTGCAAGATTGGCGGCAAGGAAATTCCGGCGAAGCTCGTCTACGAAGACGCGGAAATTTTCGCGTTTGAAGATATTCATCCGCAAGCGCCCACTCACTTGCTCATCAGTCCCCGCAAACACATGGTGTCACTGGATGACGCGAGCGCGGAGGACGCCGCTCTTCTCGGCAAACTTCTACTTGTTGCAAAAAAACTCGCCGGCGAGCGCGGAATTTCCGGCGGCTACCGCGTGGTCATTAACAATGGCGCGGGCGCGGGGCAATCCGTGGACCATTTGCACGTACATGTGCTGGGCGGACGTGCCATGCGCTGGCCGCCGGGGTAGAATGGCACTTCTATGATGCATCGCCGTTTCCTGGTAAAGATTTGAATTCGCCCAGGCTTGTTCTTTTGCCCGGTCTTGAGGGCACCGGAACCTTGTTCGCTGATTTCGTTTCGCAACTTCCGCCAGCGCTGACCGTAATTGTCGGTAAATATCCCACGCATGAATTTCTTTCTTACACCGAATTAATCCGTTGTGTTCGCGGAATAGTCCCCGCCGAATCTCCATTCGTACTCGTGGCCGAATCGTTTTCAACACCGCTGGCCGCAATGTTTGCGGCCACGCGCCCATCGAATCTCGTGGGGCAGATTATGTGCGCGGGATTTCTTACGAATCCAGCGAAGAACTGGACAATCTTGGCAAGGCTACTTGCGCGGCGGGCGGTGCTCCGCATTTCACCGCCGCGTTGGTTTCTTGAGCACTTCGTCATGGGAAGTAATCCGCCAGCCGCTCTTGAAACTAACTTCCGCGAAGCTCTACGAGAGGTCGATGCTGAGGTGTTAGCAGCGCGGCTTCGCGAAATTTTGAAATGCGACGCGCGTGAAGACCTACGCCGAACGAAAATTCCGTTGATGTACATCCAGGCTGGACTAGATCGCTTGGTGCCGGCAGAATGCTTTGCCGAAATTCAACGCGCTCGCCCGGACGTGGAACTGGTATCGATTCCGGGCGCGTCGCATCTTGTTCTGCAACGAGAGCCACGGAAATGTGCGGATGCGATTGTCACGTTTATCGAAGGGATCGTTCCCGTCAATACGCCGTAAACGGCCCAGCATTCCCCGAAATATTCTCCTGCTCAAATCCCACAAACACATTCCGTCCCAGGAAAAATGGCAGTCCCCAATCGAAATTTCCGGATCCCGGCCCGGCCAGATCGTTGAATAGGAAATTTGGGTTGGAAGAAGAGAGAAGCGTGTCGGCGTTCTCCACGCTAAAGTTGATTGCCGTGCTGGATCCGTTCTGTCCTTGATTGGTGGCCGAAAGATTATCGGTCTCGGTTGGGCAATAGAAAAAATTGGCATCAGAGCACACCGGAATGCCTGTCGCCGCTGTATTCAGGAAGAACAAAGCGTTTGAGCCGGTATCCACGAAACTATTCGTGTAGGTTTTCCCCTGAAAACTCGTACTGAAATCGCCGTTGTCATTCAGCGTCAGAACTGTAGCGCTGCCCAGCGCGTTATTGGATTGCGTGCCGATGCCGAAAATCAATTCGCCGTTCACGCTTACAGCTCCGCCCGCGCCGACGGACGGAAGTTCAATGATGACGCCATTGTTATCCGTGGTGAAAAGCGAAACCGGATTCTGCAATTGCTCAGCGATCGGCTGCGTGATTTCCTGGCAGCCCGAAGAAGGGCAACTGAAATAAATTCCCAGGTTCGATTCCGCGGCGCACGCCGGGCCGCAGTCCTGTTTGAAGTTTCCCACTCCTAAAATTCCATTCGCGCCCAAATCCGCGAGACTTTGCATCGTCGGGCCGTTGCTGGAGCAACTTGTTGGAATGTTGGCAAAATTTTCGGCGCCGATGATTTGCAGTGGGAACGAACTGGCTTTCTCGCCGGCAATTTCCATGTCCGTTGTGTGCACCGGTCCCCATGTGGATCCCGATACGAATGGAAAGCATTCGCCGATGGGATTGTTATTTGAATCGGATTGCTGCGGCAGTGAAAATCCCGAAGGAAGCGCCGACGAAAGAATTCGCAAGCCCGTGGAACCCGTATCGATCAGCACACCACTGATAGTTGCGCAGTCGGAAGTTCCCGGCGTGCAAAGAGTGACGCTGGTATAGACGCCGTTGACAAGGCCAGTCGGGCCGCCGCCAGCGGTAATCGCAACAGAATTATTCACGCCCGTTGGCGGCGTGGTCGGCGGCGTAGTCGAACCAGAAGTGGTAGCGGTGCCGCCACATCCTGAGAGGCAAATTAGAAAAGTACACAGCAAGGCAAGCAATGGCAGGCTCGCGGAAAAAATTCCATTCTTACTGGATCGCATCAGCGGTCACTCCTTGAGGAATAATTTGCGGAACATAAGCGCGGCCGAAAAATGAGCGGGCGTGTCCGCCGCGTTCGACGACGAGGCCCGGCAACTGAATTGAAACTGGTCCGCGCGCGGCTTTCTTTCCTTGAGCGGCCACCATGTATTGATTGAAATATGGGCCAAGAAGCTGACGAAGATCCGGCATCCACGGCCCGTTCCAGGTGACGCCGAAAACAATTCCGTTCGGCGACGCATATTCACGCACTCGAATTCCTTGTGGCGATTGCATTTCGTGCAGCTGATAACCGGACGTCGACGTGACCTGCCGCGACGCGCCCATTTTTAATTGGTCGGCTTGGATGGAAGAAATTGTGCCGCCCAATTCCGCACATGCCGGCACGGCAAAAACGATTAGCGCTAAAGCTAGAGCCAACAGCGGACTGCTCCATTTTCGATTGATCCAACTCATTGAACACGCTCCTGCCAATATTCCTCGCGGGAATTTCGGCACATCAATTCACGATTTAAATTTCGCGTGTGCGACGCAGCAAGCATTCGCCGATGACGCGCTGCACATCTCTATGGGAGTCGGGCTGAAGAAGAAAACTATTCCGAACTGCGGAAAGTTTCCCCTCTGGGGTTTCGTGCTGGGATGAAACGAACTCAGCAGATTGGATGGCGATATTCCGAAGCCGGTTGCCTGAAGGATTTTACGAAAAATTACGCTTAATCTCGAAACGTAAATTGAAATTGAACCTTGCCGACGCCCACTTTATCGCCTTCGGATAATTTTTTCTGCCCTGAAATAGACGCGCCATTCACCACGGGAGCCTGCGCGCTGCCGCCAATATAATATCCATCATCGCGGCTGGTAATTTGCGCGGCAACGGTCGGCGCGAACCATCCGCGCAAGCGCACCGTAGCCATTTTAGATTTGCCGATCACAGTAAGTTTGTTGGTCAGCTGATATTCCGCTCGATCCGTTTTTCCGTTGACCACCACCAGAGACGGAACTCGTTTGCGGCTAGGCGAAACTTGCGCTCGCTCGCCCATTTCGGCGGCATGTTGAAACATATCGCGCGATTGCTTGGTATCGAGCACCAATGTCTCGTCCACTTTTGGTGCGACGGGTTTGTGCGGGCCGTCGTCGGGCTGCACGGTGATGTAAGCCGTATCCACCAGCAAATAATGCTTGCCGACTTTAATGCTGTCGCCATGCTGTAGCACGGAGCGCTCAATTCGCATATCGTTTACAAAAGTTCCGTTCAGGCTTTGCAAGTCTTCGACGAAAAGTTGCTCCTCGACCCAGGTAATTCGCGCGTGATGATTCGAGACGGCGAGATTATCAATCATTAATTCGTTGTCGGGCGAACGGCCGATGACCATGCCGCGTGCGCCAACAGGAATTTCCCGAAGTTCTTTGCCATCAAAACTAAGTATAAGACGAGCCATGCGTGCGGAATCCTCTGTAAAACGATGTTACAAGTGGCTGACCGCGGAAGGAATTGGATTTATTGAGGGATTGCTGCAAATGATAGCGTCTAGCTCGCGTCGCCGGCGGGCGCGTTTCCATCGCCGTGGCGCCAGCGCTTGAATTTATCGAACAGGCCGTCCGGTTCGGGAATTAAGCGAATGACAATCGCGCTGGAATTGTCGAGTCCACCATTTTCATTCGCCAATTCAATCAGGCGATCTGCGGCCTGCTGCGCCGATGTGGAAGTCATCAGCGTGCTCCCGATTTCTTCGTCCGTCACCATGCGCGAAACGCCGTCCGTGCACATCAGGATCGTATCGCCGGGCATGAGTTGATGTTCGTCGGCATCAATCCCAATTTCTGGATGAGGCCCAAGCGCGCGCGTCAAAACATTTTGCAGGTCGCTGCTTTCCGCTTGTTGAGGAGTGATCAAACCTTGCCGCACTTGCTCGGCTACAAGCGAATGATCGGCCGTCAATTGTTCCAGCGCGCCGCCACGCAGCAAATAGGCGCGGCTATCGCCAACGTGAACGAGACTCAGTCGTTGGCCTTCCATCCACGCGGCAACCACGGTAGCGCCCATGCCGCGCTGTTCCAGGTTGCGTTCGCCAGCATCATAAATGCGTTTGTTCGCCAGATATACCGCGCCAGCCAACCGATTTGTGCGCGAAGAAAGTTCTGGCCGCGGTTCGCCATAGTTAGTGGCGTCAGGATCTTCAAGCCAGCCTTTGCAATGTTCAACTACTGTTTCGACGGTGAGATTGCTGGCGAGTTCGCCGTGCGCTTCGCCGCCCATGCCGTCGGAAACCACGTACAGACCGAACGAAGGCTCGACGCGATAAGCGTCCTCGTTATTTTCCCGGACGCGCCCGACATCCGTGCGCGCTCCCACGTCAATCTTCACTCGATGCCCTCGGACTGCTGGCAGGCTAACAAAGCGGCGCGAGTGGCGCAAGCCACGATGTAACAGACGTGCAGAATGGCGAGGTATCCCCGGAGAAACAACGATATTGCTGCGACTCCTTCGGACGTTTCATTTCGCTATACTGTTTTGGTACTCAGCTTCCGATGGCCTCTCACGAGCAGATTTGGCTTTCTCCGAACCTTGAAAAGCGACGCTGGGCCGCGAAGTTGCAATCTATCCATGGCGTCCGCGGGCGTGTGCCCGAATTGCGAGCGCCAGTTACAGGTGTGCCGGAAAATAAAAATTCCAAATTGGAACGGTGCGTCGTTTGGATCGCGGACGTGCAGCGCGATGATCTCGAAAAGCTACGTGAGATCGCCGCAAATCTCCCACACATAAAATTAATTGGCGTGATCGGCAAAGGTGTGCCGCCGAAAACACGCGGAATCGAATGGTACGCGTGGCTGCCGCGCGATAGTTCGCGAGAAATTGTGCAGAAAACAATTGCGGCCGCCTTTGGAAGCATGAAATTGCAGATGCAGCAGCAAAAAGCGGTTGAAGATCTGGCACGCACCGAACGCGAGATGGAACAGCTTCACGAAATTGGAATCGCTCTTTCGGCGATGCGCGACGCGAATGCGGTGCTGGAACTTATTTTATCAAAAGCTCGAGAGATCACCGGCGCCGATGCCGGCTCAATTTATTTAATCGAAGAAAAGCGCGCTGATGACGCCGTGAACGGCGACGTACGGCAATTTTTGCGATTTAAAATGTCTCAGAACGATAGCGTGGAAATTCCGGCTCGCGAAATGACCATGCCGATTTCAGAGTCCTCCATTTCCGGATTTGTGGCGCTGAACGGAACCGTAATTAATTTGCGCGATGCCTATCGCACGCCGGCTTCTGCTCCCTATCATTTAAATGTTCAGTTGGATCGCGAACTTGGCTATCGCACACGCTCGCTTTTAACTTTGCCAATGAAGAATGCGAAGGGCGAGGTGCTCGGCGTGCTGCAACTGATCAATTGCAAACGCAATCCGAAGATTAAATTGACGCGTCCTGAATTGGTTGCGCGGCAAGTGCAGCCATTTTCGCCGCGCGCCGTACAATTTGCGCTTTCGCTGGCTTCTCAAGCCGCGGTTAGCTACGAAAATAGCAAGCTCTATCAGGATATTGAGACTCTCTTCGAGGGATTTGTGCAGGCTTCTGTCAGCGCGATTGAACAACGCGATCCCACTACATCGGGGCATTCGCATCGCGTTTCTGACATGACCTGCGGGCTGGCCGAAGCCGTCGATCGCACGCCGAACGGCGATTATGGCGACGTGAAATTCACTCGCGAGCAAATGAAAGAAATTCGTTACGCCGCGCTGCTGCATGATTTCGGAAAAGTTGCTGTGCGCGAAGAAGTGCTCGTCAAAGCAAAAAAACTTTACCCCGGCCAACTGGAAATTGTGCAGACACGTTTTGACTACGCGCAAAAAGAATTGGAAGCTCGCTACGAAAAAAAGAAATTCGATCTCGTGCTGCGCGACGGTGTGGAAGGCGCACGCCAGGAAATTGCCGCCCTCGAACGCGATCTGGCGCTGAAGCTCGAAGAATTGCACGACGCCTTCCGCTTTGTGTCAAAAGTGAATGAGCCAACGGTGATGCCGGAGGGAAATTTCGACCGGTTAATTTCGATCGGCAAACAATCGTTTCCTAATCCGCGCGGCGGCGAACTGCCTCTGCTTACCTCCGAGGAAATCCGCTTTCTCAGCATTCCCAAGGGAAGTCTGGACAAAGCCGAGCGGCAGCAAATTGAATCGCATGTGGTGCACAGTTTTAATTTCCTGATGCAAATTCCGTGGACCCGCGAAATTCGCGGAATTCCGGCCATCGCGCGCGCACATCACGAAAAATTAAATGGCACCGGATATCCCCGCCAGCTGGTGGCGGCGCAAATTCCAGTGCAAGCGAAAATTATGACCGTCTGCGATATTTTTGACGCGCTCTCCGCGTCGGATCGCCCTTACAAGAAAGCAGTTTCGCCGGAACGTGCGCTCGAAATCTTGGAATTGTCCGTGCGCGATAACGAACTCGATCCCGCGCTTTATCAATTATTCGTGGACGCGAAAATTTATGAGCTTCTTCACAAAACCCACTAATCCGCGCCGCCATCTCCAATAAAGTTGAACGAAACGCACAAGCGCTTCCGCCCGTCCTTGAGCATGTCGGGAAGGTTGCAGTCCCATCCTTTCTAATGTATGAATTTGCTTCAGGTCAGAATCAAAGCGTATTGACGGAGGTGTGCCAAGTGATTTCCACTAGTGTAAGACGAATTCGAGTGTCATCGTTCGCATTTGCGTGCGCAGCGATTCTCAGTTTCGGATTGCCGGCCGGCGCGCAAACCACTTATCAAAAACCGCCAAAAGAAATTTTGGACGTGATGAACGCGCCCGTTGTTCCCACCGGCACCGTCAGTCCGACTGGCGACTACATGATTATCTCGCGCCAAGTTGGATATCCGACCATCGCCGATCTTGCGCAGCCGATGCTGCGCCTCGCGGCCATCCGGATTAATCCTGCGACGAGCGGCCCGCACAACGTTCCCTCGTTCACTGATTTTGTTGTGAAGCGCGTTTCCGACGGCAAAGAAATAAAAGTTGCGCTGCCCGCGGAAGGAAGGTTCAGCCCGCCGCGATGGTCGCCTGACGGCAAGCGATTTATTTTCACGCAAACCACGCGCGACGCAATTTATCTGTGGACCGGTGACACCAGCGGCGCGATTCACATGATTCCCGAAGTTCGCATCAACGCGGTTCTCGCCGGCGGCGGTGGACGCGGCGGAGGTGGCGGCGGTTGCGAATGGATGGGTGGCAGCACGAAACTTCTTTGCAAGACGGTAGTTGCAGGCGGCAGAAATTCTCCTCCGCCAACCGCGAAAGTTCCGCTCGGCCCGCACGTGGAAGAAAGTTTTGGCCGCACAACGTCAGTTGCCACGCTGGAAGATTTGCTCACCAATGCGCACGACGAAGATTTATTCGATTATTACGCGACGTCGCAAATCGCCACCATCGATTTGTCCGACAATAAAGTTACGCCCATCGGCAAGCCCGCAATTTACGCAGGACTAAACGCTTCTCCCGACGGAAAATATATTTTGGAAACGCATCTGCACCGGCAGGACGGCCACTACTCTTATTTGCTCGGCTGGAATTCATTTCCGCGCGAAACGGAAATCCTCGATTTGGAAGGCCGCGTCGTTTTCAAAGTGGTCAGCATTCCTCTCGAAGATAATTTGCAGCGCGGAGTGCAGTTCGCCGGACGTCGTGACATCACCTGGAAGCCAACCGATCCCGCAACACTAGTATGGGCGGAAGCTCTCGACGGCGGTGATTCGCGAAAGCAAGTTCCGCAGCGCGACAAAGTGATGTGGCTGAAAGCTCCGTTCAAGGGTGATGCCGCGGAATTGTTGCGCACTGAATATCGATTCGGCGGAATTTCCTGGGGCGAACGTCCGGATTTCGCCATGTATCGCGAATCCAATATGCGTCCTCGGCGCACGCGCACATATTTTTTCAATCCTGCAAATCCCGCGGAAGCTCCGAAGCTAGCCTGGGATTTGAATAGCGACGATCGCTACAAAAATCCCGGAAATCCCATGAGCCGCGAATTGGCGAATGGCCATCCGGCCGTTCGTCAACAGGGCGATTTTATTTTCCTGGAAGGAATGGGATCGGGCCCCGATGGCGATCATCCCTTCGTGGACAAATTCAATGTCAAAACGCTCACCGCGGAACGATTGTTTCAATGTCCCGACAAAGCGTACGAAAATGTCGTGGCCATGCTCACCCCGGATGGCTCGAAGCTGATGACGCGCCACGAATCTCCCACCGATGTGCCCAATTATTTTGTGCGCACAGCGGGATCCACGGACGCGAAAGCGTTCACGCATTTTGCTGACCCCACTCCGCAGATTCGCGGAATTCACCGTGAGCTAGTGAAATACACGCGCGCGGACGGAATTCCACTTTCCATGTGGGTTTACACTCCGGCGGATTACAAACCCGGCACACGTTTGCCGGCGGTTTTCTGGGCCTATCCGCGTGAAATTGCCAGCGCCGATCTTGCCGGCGAAGTTTCCGGTTCGCAATATCGCTTCACAACCATTCGCGGATATTCCGAATTGTATTTTCTGTTGGAAGGTTACGTCGTGCTGGATGATGACAATGCCATGCCCGTCGTAACTCCGAAGGGCGGCGATCCGGAAAAAGTGAACGACACTTACATCGATCAGATTGTTGAGGACGCGAAGGCCGCGGTTGCCAAGGCGGCGGACATGGGCGTGATTGATCCGAAGCGAGTCGGCGTCGGCGGTCACAGCTATGGCGCGTTCATGACCGCGAATCTGATGACGCATTCGGACATTTTCCGCGCTGCAATTGCGGAAAGCGGCGCGTACAACCGCACGCTCACTCCGTTTGAATTTCAATCCGAGCGGCGAACAATCTGGGAAGTCCCCGACACCTATTTGAAAATGTCCCCATTCATGTTCGCGGATAAGTTGAAGGCGCCGATACTTTTGATTCACGGCGAGGCTGACGACAATCCCGGAACATTTCCGATCCAGTCGGAGCGTTTTTATCGCGCGATCAAAGGCAACGGCGGAAACGTAAGATACGTTACGCTGCCGCTCGAGGCGCACGGCTATCAAGCAAAGGAAACGCTCGAGGATGTAGTGTGGGAAAAGCTAACGTGGTTCAACAAGTGGGTGAAAAATGCGGACGCGAATACGCCCGCTTCGGCGACAACGTCCGGCGCCTCAAATAAATAGTGTGCGTGGAATTGTTTCCGCTCCGGCGCTTGCGACATCGTTAGCTCGAACGTGCCAGCCGGGGTAGAATCAGTTTCATGTACAGAAGCTTTGCGGCCGCCGCGGCTCTGGCTGCGGCGGTTTTTATTTACGCCGCAGTATTTCCATCGCACGCCGCGGCGCAGCAGAAACAAATTCCGCCGGAATTAAATGGCCACGCCGCCGTCGCCGAAATTGTGCTGCCGCCGGAAATGGAAGTGGAAAAGCCGGCCACGCTCGCTGCGATTGATAGCGATGGAATGCTCGTCGAAGGTGTAATTATTTCGTTGCCCGGCGGACGCAAAGTTACAACCGACGCCACCGGCCGCGCGCGATTCGTAGTCACCTCCGAACCCGGCGCATTTATTGCCGAAGTGCCCGCCAGCGCGCTTCAGCCGCGAGTGCGCGCGTATTCTCTGGTGCGCCCGCATCCCACAACAAATTCTTCCGCACTTACAATTTCGGAATATCCTCACATTTTGGTTCACGGCCAGTCGGAAACTGTTATGGGCTACGGATTTCGCGGCGACGCCGAATCCGATGGCGCAACCGTTGGTGGAAAAACGGCCTTAATTTTGGCCGCTTCGCCGATGGGAATTGTCTTTCAAACCGCCGAAGATGCCGACTTGGGGCCAGCGAGTTTGGTGTTGAGTGTCGCCGGAATAAAATATCAGCCATTTGCGGCAACAATCGTATCGATCGAAATTTCCCAGCCGGTCGGAAAAATTGTTGTCGGCGAAAAGAATGAAATGTTTGTGCGTGTGGCAGGCACCGATCAGAAGGTAATTCTGTCGGTGGAAAATCGCGCGCCGGACGTTCTGGAATTGACCGACGGAAATTTTCACTGGGTCATGTCCAGCGGTGGAACTCTGAATGAAGCAACCATCGGAATGCGCGCGCGCGGCGACGGCGATTTTTCCGTCAGTGTGCGCATCGCGGCCGGCGATGGCACCACCGCTCCGGATTTAAAATTGGCGCGCCGGGAATTGCTGGCCGCGCAAGCATTGGCGGAAGACGGGTGGCCGGCGCGGTTGGATCGCGCGATGGCTCGCTTGGATCAAGCCGAAAAAAATCCGCGCGACGCCGCGAAGTTGCAGCAGGAAATTGCGAAAATTCTGCTGGAAAATCCTCCGCCGGACGTGAAGCGTCATTTGCAGACCGCCTGGCTGGTAGTGGCGCAAAAGTAATGCCCACGCGAAACAATTGTCCGGCCCGTGAAATTTGCTAAATTCCCTGTGCTAGAATCGCCGAACCCGGCGGTTGAACTTATTGGGAGGCAGCCATGAACGAACCCATTCCGTTTACTCCAATCACAATCGGCATCGCGGTGGTGCTTTTTCTGCTTGGCGCAGCGATGACGTGGATTTGGAGCCGCCTGCATGCGCGCGAACTTTCCGCGCGAGTGCGTGAACTGGAAGCGCTGGAGAGCGGTAATCAATCCGTGGAAGCGGAAGTGCGCAGACAATCGCTCGAGTTGAAAGCCGAACGCGACGTGCTCCGCGAAAAATTGGAAATGGAACAACAGCGCCGCGCGAACGCGGAGACCACCGCGCAAAAAGCTCGCGAGAATATCGACGAGCAAAGAAAATTGCTGGACGAAGCGCGTACAAAATTTGCGGACGCATTTCAAGGACTGGCCTCCGACGCTCTCGGTAAAAGTTCTCTGCAGTTTCTGGAACTCGCAAATTCCAAATTTGAATCGCTGCGCGGCGAAGCCGAAGGCGATTTGGAACAGCGCAAAGTGGCCATCGAAGGATTGGTCCGTCCGCTGGGCGATACGCTTGGCCAGCTAAATGAGCGCCTGCAGCAAGTGGAATCTTCGCGTCAGGAAGCGTATGGCGAATTGCGTTCGCAAGTGAAGCAACTTGCGGACACCAGCAAGGAATTGCGCGTCGAGGCAAGTTCGCTTTCCAATTCGCTGAAGCAGCCGCAAGTGAAAGGCCGTTGGGGAGAATTAACTCTGCGCCGCGCCGTGGAATTGGCGGGCATGTCTCCGCATTGCGATTTTGTCGAACAAGTTTCCGTGGATACCGAAGGCGGCCGTCTGCGTCCGGACATGATCGTTCACTTACCCGGCGGCGGGCGCGTAGTAATTGACGCGAAAGTTCCGCTGAACGGATTTCTTGCAGCCACCGCCGCGGAAAATGATGACGAGCACGCCGCCGCAATGTTGGAACACGCGCGATTGGTGCGCGGACACATTCAAGCGCTCTCCGCGCGCGAATATTGGAAACAATTTGAACCCACGCCCGAATTTGTCGTGCTCTTCGTGCCGGGCGAATCATTTTTCAGCGCCGCGCTTGAAAGCGTGCCGACCTTGATTGAGGAAGCAATAGATAAGCGCGTGGTGCTCGCAAGTCCTACTACGCTAATCGCTTTGCTGCGCGCGATTTCCTACGGATGGCGCCAGGAAATGCTGGCGGAAAATGCGGAGCGCATCAGTTCGCTGGGCAAAGAACTCTACGAACGGCTGGTAGTTTTCTCAGATCATTTGAGCGATGTGGGTCACTCGCTTGAAAAAGCCAACGAAGGCTACACAAAAGCGGTGCGTTCATTTAATACTCGTCTGCTTCCCGGCGCCAACAAATTCCGCGATCTAGGCGTGGCCAGCACAAAAGAAATTGAAGCGCTTGAGCCGGTAGAAAGTTTGCCGGAGCCACTGTCCAGCGTTTCAGCGGAGCCGGAAATTGCGGCATCCACAGAAGATGCGCAATCAGCGCGCGCCGCTGCAGCTTCCTCATCCGAAGCTACGTAAACGAAGAACTCAGCGCCCTACGAAGCAGCTCGATTCACGGCCGCGCCGCCAACAGTTGCTCGATAATTATCTCAAAATCTTTTCTGCTGTGCATTCCGATCACGGTTTGCACAATTTTTCCGTCATGAGAGATAAATACCGTCTGCGGAAGCAGGCGCAGACCGCCATAGTTATCCGCTACAGATGAATTTCCGGGAAAAATCGGATAATTAATTTTCATTTCGTTTACAAATTTTCCTACCCGCTCCTGGCCGCCGTCGTCCATGGACACGCCGATAATTTCCAGTCCTTGCGTATGATATTTTTCGTAAAGAGCCATTAGCGTAGGCATCTCGACTCTACAAGGCGCGCACCACGTCGCCCAGAAGTTCAGCAAAACGATTTTCCCTTGATAGTCGGAAAGTTTTGCCGTTCGACCGTCAACAGATTTCAACTCGAAGTCCGGCGCAAGTTTCTCCTGCTGCTTCGGATCCGCGCTCGCACTTCGGTAATGCGAATCGGGCAATGCACGGAATCCGATGAGGATCAGAATCACTATTCCGAAGGAAACTGCGATCGCTCGAACGTTTTTATCTCTCGTGAGATTCATATCGCCTTTCATAGAAACTTCTCCGCCGTGTGGCGGAACAGGGGAATCTGATTCATCCAGGAATTAATCAACGTGAAATGACGCGTGAAGACCAGCACGCCGACTGCGATCATCACTACGCCACTGATTATTTCCAAAGTGCGCAGGTGATGCCGAAAACGCGAATAGAAAATCAGGAAGCGATCGATGGCGCATGAAGTCAGCAAAAACGGTATCGCCAACCCCAAAGAATAAATCGCCAGCAGAGCCACGCCTTTGCGAATTGTGTCTTCCGCGGCCGCAAATGTAAGTATTGCCGTTAGAATTGGCCCGACGCAGGGTGACCAGCCGAATCCAAATGAGAATCCGACTAGAAATGCGCGGAAAGGAGTGTGTCCGCCCGAAATTCCGTGCGGGCGTTTATCCGCATACAGAAACTTAAACGGAAGCAGCCCGGTCATATGCAGTCCGAAACCAATAAGCAGCACGCCGGCGAATTTGCTGAAGATCGCAAAGTGCTGCGTGACGATCTGGCCAAAGCTTGAGGCCACCGCACCCAGAGCGATAAACACAAGGCTGAATCCCAAAATAAAGAAAACGGAATTAAGCATCACCGAGCGCATCAACCGCGCGCTTTGATGTTTTAGATTTTCTACGCTAGCGCCAGAAATAATGGAGACGTAGCCCGGCACCAGTGGCAGAACGCAGGGCGAAAGAAATGAAATGAACCCCGCAATAAAAGCGGCAATTGGCAGCGGCAGTGAGTGCATGACGTACTCCTGAAATCTCCGTGACAGAGTTCATCGCGCGCGCCCTGTCGAGGGCACGCGCGAGCTGGTGTTATTTGAACCAGGCCGAGAAATCTGACTTAATAAATTCCTTAGCACCGTCTCGTCCAGTCAGGCGCATCCAGAACGCTCCGCCTTCACGTTCCATCCTCAAATCAATATCGAAGAATGGACAGCACCGGCGTTCTCCGGCCGCCCATTCGGCAACTAATTTTATTGACGCCGGATCCACTGGAAATTCAAATGCATATCCGTCCGGCAGTTCCTTGGTGCTTTTGTGGATCGAGCGAAGCATCGGGCCAAGTTCATCGAAGTGGCGTTTTCTTTCCTCGGGAGTAAGCGCCAGACGGTCACAAGCGAATGGACTCTCGTGAGCCGGCGTGACGGAGCTTGTTGCAGATTGTTTGGGCGCAGGACTGCTGGAAGCGGGCAACGCAAGCGCGAATAAAATAGGCATCGTCAAGGACAGGACTGCCATCTGAAATGCTTTCATGTTTTTCTCCTCTGTGTGGTTTCGTATGTCGCTCGACGGACCATACAGTGCAACGCTACAACTTAAAGTTGACTTTAAGGCAAGCGGTATTTTCTGGCCTGAAACATCGCCCATGTTCTAGAATGTGTCCATGGCAGGACTAACAATTTCGCAGGTTGCCGGGCAGGTTGACCTTCGGCCTTCGGCCATTCGCTATTACGAAAAAATCGGCATCCTTCCGCCCGCACAGCGATCTAGTGGCCAGCGCAGATACGACGAAACGATCATGTACCGGCTCGCGGTGATTCAACGAGCGCGGCTAATCGGATTTAGTTTGGAAGAAATTCGGCGCCTGTTCTTTGGTTTCCGAACAAATACACCGGCGTCAAAACGCTGGCAGGAACTCTCGCAGCAAAAACTTGTGGAATTAGAAACACTGGTCGAGCACATTCAGACGATTCAAGGATTGCTTCGGAAACAGCAGAATTGCCGGTGCACAAAATTGGATCAATGCGGGAAAGCGATGTTCCTGAAAAGCTGCGAAGAACACGCGGCGAAGAATGACCCTCGCAAGAAAAGAAGAAAATCGTAAACGCGAATCTGAATCCGCCTGAACCTTTATTTATCGCACCAGGCTTTCCTGGCTGAAAAGGCAATACCATTTGTCCGCGCGCTCAATCCAAACGGACGAAACAAAAACGTGCGCTGAAAAATCTTTGCCGTGTGACGTGCCCTTCTCCAGCATCTCGTAAGAAATTAATCCGGAATTCGCGGAGATCGCCAAGAACTTTACGTTGTCCATCCGGTAGTCCGTCAACTTGAATTGAGCCGTGTTCTGCACCACTTCAGTTTTGCCGGAGATGCCATGATCATCCACGAACACCGCGTCATCGGCAGTCAGATTTGCAAAAAGAGTCAGGTTCCCAGTTTTCAATGCGTCCATTCCTTCACGCTCTTTTGAAATGATTTGCTCGCGCATAAGATCTTGTGCTTGCGACGCCTTCGCGGATTTCCGCGCGGCAGTTCCGGCGCGGCCGAGCAGCAAGCACATCGAGAACGCTACCGCGATCACAAAAATTGTTGCCGGGATTCTTTTCATCGAAGTCCTCACACGTCATTGATTTCCTTCAAGGCGATCTACGGCGGATGATACCACTCTAAACATTCACAAGGCGGGGCAACGGCGCGGAAAAACTTTCAGGCAAGCAATCGGCGGACTAATCGGCGAAGCCGTTCGCGGTACACGTCGGGCATGTGCAGAAATTCCACTCCGCCGCCAGACGCACTGACATTGCGCACAACCGCTGTGGAGCGAATGTGGCGAATGCCCGCGCGAATATCAACGCGAATGTGATCTCCCACGGAAAATCGCCGGCTGGATTCGATGAACGCACCGCCGAGACTAATCGAACTCACGCGCGCCCCCGCTGCCGCCAATCCTTTTTTCGCGCGCAGAGACATCCGCGTTTCGGCGGGAAGGCCAGTTCGAGTATCAAGACGTGTTTCGATTCGCGCTGTGTAAGGTCGATCGAGCGGAATGCGGAAATACCGGCGCGGGCGCGCATGGGAAATATTGGATTTAATCAACGCATCATGCGAAGCGCGTAGGCGCGCTGACGCTGGATGATTTTCAATCAGCGCCAATGCTTCAACGGCGGCGGCGCGAAGTCCGCCGGTTCAGTGTGAATAATTCCCTGACGCTGGCGCAAAAGAGTGCGTAACAAATCCGCAGCTTCAGGTGCGCGCAAAAGTCCCAGCGCCTCGATCGCTTTAATGCGAATGAAAACATCGCGCAACTGTTCGAGCGATCCTGAAGCAATCTTGCACAACAGTGATATCGCGGAATTTTCACCGCTGGTTCCGATTTCGTCCAGCATTACCGGAACCACAAGCGGGTGCGCCTCGGGAAGCAATTCGGAAAATACGCGCGCTACTCCTGTGGGCTTCGTTGTGAAAGTGGAATCGTGGCGCGTCAATTCCGCAACGGCCAGATCCTGCAAATTCCAATCCCACGCGGGAAGCGCACGTGGCAATGCGTCAACTAAGCGCTGCGGATTCCGTTGCCGCAAGAAGTTTTATCGCGGTCGCTGCGCGATGTCTGCGCGGATCAATCAAATGCGATTGCAACGCGCCAAGCACAGGTTCACCAGCCGCGATTACAAGATGCGCCATCGCTGGAAGATCGTCCAATCCGCGGTGCGCGTTCAAAGTGCTGCCAAGCGCGCTGAGCAATCGTTCGGGATTTCGCGCCAGCAATCGCGCCAGCGCAGAATCCGTCGCATCATGCGATAGAGATTGTTTTGCGGGATTCGGTAGCAGCGCCTTGTCCAACAAAAGTTGCCAGTTGGTCTCAATCATCAACCGTTCGGCGAGCGCGTTGAGATGCGAATGTTCCGCGTCGCGAGGAGCGTCTTCAAGAGCGGCGAGGATGCGCTCGAATTCGGCGAAATCATTTCGCACGATGGAAAGACGCGCGAGATTTTCCACCAGCGCTGCAAGCATTCCCGCAATTCCCGGCGAAACTTCCGCAATCAACGCGCGAACCGCGGCGCGGTCCAACTCAACGGGACTTTCTTCTCGCCACAATTGCTCGATCACAGGAAGCAGTTCAACCAATCCATTTGCGGCGGTGCGGCGCGCGCGGCTTTCTTCGGATTCCAAAGCGCGGCCGAAATTTGAAATCAAAATTCGCGATTCGCGAATCGGCGCGCTGCCGTGGCTGCTTCGCCCTGCGCTCAAAAGTTGATCGACATATCGGCGAAGTACGGAAAGCGGAACGCACCAGGCTTCGGTACCGCGCAGTGCTGCCGATTTTTCGAGCGGCGGAAGTTCATCCCAAAAATTATGATGAAGACGCTCGGCGCAAAGTTCGGCTGCTGCGGCTGTGAGTTCTGAAAGTCCGGGAATCAACGCGCGTGCTGCGCGAGAAAGCGCCGCATCCAGCGAGCCGGAAAAATTTAAGCGCTCGATTGGATCCGCGTCTGAAGTCGTAGCGCGCACGAGTGCTTCGGTGAGAGACAAAAAAACTCCACGCAAATCGGAAACGGCAAGACGCTCCGCAAGAAACTGCGCGGTAAGCGTTTCCAGAAATAAATATTCGCAAACGCGCGCCAAATATTTGTCGGCGGCTTCGCAATCTCGCGGAGCATGCTTTGACATTGCGCGAACCAGTTGATAAATCGTGCGGCTTTCCGCGTCGAGCACCGCAATGTGAATGGATTCGGCCACCCGCTTCGAATTATTTTCCGTGCTCGCGCCGACAATCGGTTCCAACCGCGCCAGCAATCGCATTGTAGCGGACAAATCCTCAAAAGCCGGTGGCGCAGCGGGCGATTCAAGATGATGTGCCGCAAATTTCGCGCCAGGATGAGCGACCAAAACAGAAACCAGCGTTGCGAGCGCAGCAGTCGGACGCTGACGCAGAGGAGCATTCACGCGAATTCCGAGGATGCGGAATTCGGCGAGGCGAGCGGACCATTCCGCGTCTGAAAGATTGCGGGGGAAATTCAAAATGCGGCTCAGCGCGTCCAACTCGCCAAGATTTGTTTGCGGAAGAAATAAAATTGTGCGAATTCCGCGGCGCTTCCAGTTATCTACAAGACCTGTCCACGCAGCATTTATTTCCAAAGGCGTTGGATCTGTATTTTTCGCGGGGGAAAAAACAAGAACATCATTTTCGATTCCAATCGCGATTGGCGAAACGCGTTCCAGCGCCGCGCGCAAGTGAAGGTCCGCGGTTTCCAGTGCTGCGCTGGCGAGCGGATGATTTTTCTGGTACAGGCGCGTAGCAACGCACAGCGCTTGAAATGACCGCAGAAATCTACCGACGCAAAATTCCACAGCGTCTTGCGGCGTAGCATTTATTTTCGGAGATACATTTGTTTTGCTTCCGCGAATCACAGAAGACGCGGACGCAGCGCGACTTTTTTCGCTGGGTTCACGATGAAGACGCGCGTCCGCAGAAGATGGAGTCGAGAGGGCGTGGTGCGCCATGACGCTATGTTCTATCGGGAGAGGGCGCGGCGAAATAATTGTGCAAGCGCGGTGGTCGAATTGGTAACGGGGTGGGCTGCGAAAAATAAAACTGGCGATTGAATTAATTTCGGACGGGAAGAATGTCGTCGGTGACTTTCGCCCAATCCGGAAGGAACCGCAATTTATTTAAAAGCGCTTGATGTTGCGCGGGACGTAGATGGCCTTGCAAAACCAGTGTGCCGCCTTCTACTGAAACGTGAACTTGATCGGAAATTCCCGCGTCGGTGAGTCTGGTTTCGATTGCAGTTTTCAAATTCGCCATGCGAACGCGCAAAGGTATTTGCGCGTTTACAACTGGAGAAGTCGTTGGCGAAGTTTGCGGCTGTGTTGGAGAAAATGGATCGGCAACCGGAGGAACAGTTGCATCGTCAGTTTTTGCCGGCGCGCTGCTTGAATCATCCTGCTTGGGTTGCGCAACCGATGCCGCGGGTTTGGGCGATTTAATTTTCACTGGCGCAACTGGAGCGGATGACGCAGGACTTGTTAACGCAGGCGCTGCGGAATTTGGCGACGGCGTTTGCGGAGGTGCTGATTTTTTATCGAGAAACGAATGCACCGCGGCGATGACGTCCGGGGTGTAAGGCCGAATGTAATAGCCGGTGGCGGAAATTACGCCGAGGAGCAGAAGTGAAAACCAGAATGTGGTCCAACCGCGCGCTTTGGATTTGGTGGCCGATTGTCCCGCGTAAAGCGTGCCTGCTGCGGGAACTGAAATTGCGGGCGCGATATTGGGCAACACGATATTCTTTGCAGGATGCGCGTAACTTGCGCGCGGCTGCAAAGGTTTGAGTGAGAGTTTCTGCGGCGCTGTTGGAGTCGGCAAATATGATGCGTGCAAATCTTCGCGCAACTCCTGCTCGAAATTGCGATGGTTCTTCAACGCTTCCAGTAATTCGCCGCAGGTTT
Organism: Terriglobia bacterium; assembly: GCA_963840515.1. Lineage (GTDB taxonomy): Bacteria > Acidobacteriota > Terriglobia > Acidiferrales > UBA7541 > DASTCZ01. The sequence goes on along the minus strand of CAWIZI010000048.1, from coordinate 126,743 downwards.
GGAATCGCGCTGTTGGTTCTTTTGCCAGTGCGCGGGAAATCACGTTGCACAATCCTGTGTTGATGGAAGGATCGAGTTCGCGCGGCGGAATCGGTTCTTCGTTGACAATCTTATAAATTACGGTCGTGATGTTTTGTCCGGGGAATGGTTTTTCGCCGGTCACAAGTTCGTAAAGAATTACGCCGAGCGCAAAAATATCGGAGCGGCCGTCAACCGTTTTTCCTTTAATTTGTTCCGGCGACATGTACGAAGGAGTTCCGATGACGGCGGCGGTTTGCGTTGTGTTGAAACGGAGGATTTTCGCGGTGCCGAAGTCGGTGATTTTTACGGTGTCATCAGCGGTGATCATTAAATTCGCGGGTTTCACGTCGCGATGAATAATGTTGTGTTTATGCGCGTAATCGAGCGCGGAAGAAGCCTGCTCGATTATTTTTATCGCGCGCGGAAGCGGAAATGATTGGTGTTCATCGAGCAGCGATTGCAGGCTGCGGCCTTCGACCAATTCCATGGTGATGTAAAAAACGCCGCCTTCTTCGCCGGCGTCATAGACGACAACAATATTTGGATGAGTGAGAATTCCGGCGGCGCGCGCTTCCGTTTGAAAGCGCGTCAAAAATTCGGGGCGATTTGCGCCACTTCCGTCGGCCGAAAGATGCATTGTTTTTACGGCGACGTCGCGTCCGATCACGGGATCGTGCGCGCGATAAACAACGCCCATGGCTCCGCGGCCCAGTTCGTCAAGAAGCTGGTAGCGGCCGGTTTTTGCAAGTGTCGTCATCGGGCTGAGTTGGTGCAGCGCGCGTCCATTAAAAAATGTGGGACGCGAAGCCGCTGCCTTTCCTGCTAAAGCAGGAGGAATACTCGCGAGGTTTTTCGGCGTGCGCGGAGACTGGCGAGAGACCGCGCAAAATCACGCCTGATACAGCACCTGGCTCGGCGAAAGAAACGGCGCCGGAAGCCGAGGTCATACCTCGATTGAACATAGCGTTAGGGATTGGGGGCGTCAATCAAACTGAAGTACAGGGTGTTCCGGAACGGCAATAGGTGAGGAGGGGAGGGGCGCGGGAGGGGTAGTAATAAAAAGTAACGAACATGCATTATAATGCATGTTGAGGCGGAAATTTGGCCGAAAGTGCATTATAGTGCAGTTTTTGGGGATGGAAAAAGACGGGAAAAGCTCTTAACGCAGAGTTCGCAGAGACGCAGAGAAAAGATTTGAGGAAGGACGAGGGTCGAGGAGAGATGCCCCGGGGGAGCTTTGATGTTGGCCCCGACGAAATTTCCGCTAAGTCCTTTATTAGCACACACATCGCACGAGATCGCTGTAAGTCCTTTATTAGCAACACATCGCAAAATAGGGTGGGGGTGGGGGGTACGAGTTTTTTTGAAAATGGGTTATGGGAAGTGCGGGTGGGTGATGGCTAAGGGTAAGGAAACAAAGGGGATGAGGTTGTGTTTGCGGTTGCGTCTCGGAATTTTGGGGTAGAGGAGTTGATGCGAAGATTGCTTGGAAAACGTGCCGTCTGGGCGCGCATTCCCGTTAGGAGATAAGGATGGAGTTCAAAAGCCCCACCCTTTGCGTGCCGCAAAGGATGGGCCACCCTCACGTCAACGGCTGAAGCCAAGAAGTTCTTACGAGTTTAAGGGTGTGCCGCCCGCCAACTTGTGCCGATGCCAGAGCAGTTGCCGGAGATCGCGTTCGGCCGGAGTGGGAACCCAGATTTTCGGAAAGCGATTCGCCAGCAGAAGATCCAGAATCAGCGCGGCGTCGCGTTCATCCGTTTTTTGCTTGCGCACTTCGCTGGCGCGAATTTTCGCCGAGTCTCCGATCCAGAGTTCGTGGCCAAGTTCCGTGAGCAATCGCTCGAACCAGTGAATCGGTCCGGTCGCTTCGATCCCCACGCGAACTGCTCCGTGCAAATTGCGGTAGAACTCGTGGGCTTCGCCGCTCTGGTGGTCCAATCTTCGTTCGGTCAGTTCACCCGTCGCGTCGTTCATCATCGCAATCTGCTGGTAGCGCGTATGAAAATCACATCCTATAATCATCATTGCTCGGCTCCTTTCTTCCGAGCCTTGGTCGTCTACAGCTACCAAGTTTACTCGGCCAAGGGAGCCGACGCCGTCATCCAATCAGCCTGAAACACTGGCTTGATTACGTGCCCGTCGGACGATATGTCGAGCACGGCTCTTATGAGCACGGGCCCCTTGGCTTCGTCCTGCCGATCGATGTTCGAGAGCGTGTAGAACTGAACTTCAAATCCATTGGCATTTTGTCGTACGGGAGGGTTCCATGAGAAGTTCGCATGCCCCTTCCTAAAGGTTGGCCACCAACGCTCGAACGAGTCCTCGGCTTTGCTCTCGTCTTTATAGTAGGCGGCAAATTTATTCTCCGCTAACTGTTTTAGACTCAGAAGATCATGGGCCTGCATACGCTCCTGACTTTCCCCCATTGTAAGTGTCATATAGAAGTCTGCGTACAGATAAGCTGACGATTGCTCATTCACCGATACATGAGAGTCCTTTAACATGTCGTTGAATTGAGCGTCATTTGAGAAGCCCGCTAGCAAATAAGCGTGGCCGGAAAAGGTCGAAATTGCGACGATGCCGGTCGGTCGATTTGCGTCCATTACTGTTGACTGAGCACTTTGCTACCATCATCAGATATTCGGATGCTCATGAATGACACCGCAAAAAAGTAAAAGTCTTTGCGGAGTGGCTGTCCGTGAAACTTTTGAAATCTGAGCCAATCATCCTCAAAATCTTCACGGCGAGTTGCTCGTAGCCATTCGGATGAGGACTCGTGCCAAGCTTTGTGGGCCTCTTCAATCGCGGCTTTCGATGCTTGCGCGACCGACAAAGCTTCGTCACCCTGCAAAACCAGACGGGCTGGCTCCGCTAGCGGTACTAGCGTGATCACCAAAATAGCAGCAAGTACACGCAGCACAAAAACCTCCACTTGTATAATTTATGATCCACTCGATCCATCCGAATTCTGTTTTTTTCGCTGTTTCTCATCTTTCTTCTTTTGTTTTGCCGCTGCTTCCCGTTGTTTCTTAAGTTCCTTTGCTCGCTTGGCCACTTCCCCCTTCATCTTATTGGCGGGTGGCCCACCCATTCAAGTCATTCTTCCACAGCATGTGCGCGTCGGACGGATGATACCACTGAGGCAAGACATCGAATAGAGAAGGGTTGGAAGTTGAAGTTGGGTGCCGCATCCTTTGCCGTGGAAGGGTGCGGGGGTGGCCCATCCTTGCGGAGCAAGGGTGGGGTCTTTGACTTTGGGTTGGCATTGTTCTAGTGCGGAGATCAAATGCGAAAAGCCCCACCCTTTGCGTGCCGCAAAGGATGGGCCACCCTCACGTCAAAGGCTGAGCCACCCGCCCGCCCTCACGTCAACGGCTGAAGCAAGAGCAGATCAGATCGAGTTTAAGGGTGAGCCACCCGCCGTCAGCGCGAACGTGTGCTCGCCGCTCGCCGTCGTCACAACCGGCTCCACTTCCTCGTCCAGCGCCAACCGGCTCCCTTTGCTGTTCACCACGTCGAGCAACTGGTATGCGCCGCTCTTCCCGAAGCTCGTTCCACTCCGCGCATATTGCGACAAGATAAAATCGCTGCAAGGGCGTCCACTCTTCCGCGTATCGGTAGTAGAAGATTCCCGCAACCGCCAGCACCGCAACGAAGAACGCAAGCAGTGTCGCGCGCGCCCTCCCGCCCGGCCACTCACCCGCGTTTTCCTCCCGCCCCCACTCCTGTCTCATGGCCCCACCTCTGGCTCTAATCCGCTTTTTCTTCTTGCCGCTGCGTTGCGAAGACGGTTGCCACTGCTGGACGACGTTCTCCCGCCTTCTTCGCTTTGTCCCGGTCGGCCCGCTCGATCAACCCCTGCATTTCTTCCGCCGTCAGTTTTTCCCCCTGCGCCAGTTTGTAAAACGCATTCAGCAGGATCGTCCGCAGCGCCAGCACTTCGGCCAGCAAGCTCTCTTCCGCCACGCTCGGCTTCCGCCCCTCCGCGCGTTCCAACAACACCGCGCGGCACCACTCCCCAAGCGTTTGCCCGCTCTGTTGAGCGATGGCTGTCAGCCGTTCGTATTCGCTGTCGGTGACTTTGCAACCTGCGGTTCGATTGCGTACCTGCTCGGTCGGCAGGGACATGGGCGGGAACCTCTACTTAACATGGGATTCAACGTAGGAAAAATTGGTTGTTTGAAAAAGCCTGCCCGAACGCCTGTTAACGTACCCAGAGCGCCGTGCGGCGCTCTACAGCGCCCAACTTGGGGTGACGTGTCATAACCCTTCCCGCCGCCAAAGGCGGCGCTCTGTGGCGCTCTCCGGGAAAAGGAAAAACCACCACAGGCGCAGATGTTTAAGACTTCCCAACCCATAAGTGACGCACAACAAGAGGGCGTCACTTATGGCAACATTTCTCGGCTTCGCTCAGCTCATCGTGAGCATCATCGCCCTGATTATCTCGTGGCTCAAAGACCGGCGGCGCTAGGGTGGCGGCTAAAGAAAAAATAACGCAACCCGGCTGCCTGCCTGCCCGCCGTAGCTTGCTTCCCAGCGAAGGCGGGCACCCTCGGCCCTATCTAACCCCTGATTCGCGCTCCTAGCCAACCGGAACGCACCGGCGCGGCTTTTACACACCGGCTCGGACTGGCCGCTACTGCTTCGCGTTGGCCGTCAGCGCAACCGGGATACTAAAATGCAAGTCCCCGGTCTTCGGGTCGATCACACTTGAGCTAGTGCTAACCTGTCCACCATAACGGACATAGTGGACGACGTCGCTGTAATCGTCCGATTCCCACGCATAGCTAAACTGAGTCGAGATTTCGAGTCCCGATGAAACGAAATTCTCCGGGACGCTGAACACGGCGCTGGTACCGGGGGCCAACACAAGAGAATGGTTGCCGATGTCGCCCCTGAAAGCTGGTCTCCAATAACAAGAGTCCCCTTTGGATTCTTCTGGGATCGGAGCATGAAAAAGTTCACCCTGGCCACCCACCCATTCTGTAGGTGTGGATTCTGGCGGTTGCTGCTGCAAAACGGCCTGCACATCATAGCAGGCGTCCACTTCGGCCCCGTCCTTCAGGAAGTGGATACCATTTTCGTATACCGTCGCTGCGAGTTTTTCAGCCGCTGCGTTGGCATTAAGAAGAATAACGGGGACTCTCATATTGTTGTGGAAGCGCAGCCATACACCCGTTTTGCTTTCCGTCGGGAAGTGAGGTTTGCGCGGCCCCTTTTTTTCCAGCGTGAGGTAGACCCCCGGATGCTTTGTATCGAGATACAACGAAGAGCGTGAAAACGAACCGCTCTGCTCCACCTGAAAAGCAGCGATGGCAACGACCGCTAGTAGAAAAGCGCAGAGCTTCATTGCCATTGTCCCGCTGCTCCCGGAAACGCAGGACGCTTTCCCGCCGCAGTATCCGGCCCTTCGCCATTCGCCTTCACGACATTCTGAGCGGCTTGTTTGATGAGACCTCTCGAAAAATCGACCATGCCCCAACTCGAGTTCCAGACAGGAATTCGTTGCCTTTGACCAACAGGGCCAGCATTAACACTGTATGTAGCATTCATATTCATTCTATTGAAGTGCCCCGCCGCGATTAACCCCCCTATCTCATAGCCAGCCGTCTCTTCGTCGAAAGTACTGGGGTTCTTAGCAGCGCATCGGCCACAACCTAGCCATGTCTTCGCATCTTCCACATGTTTACCTTCGTGGCCCACGATGGCTTCAAGATCACCCGCTCTGAATGATCCTGGTGTGATTGCCACAACGATCTGATTGTCTGCCTCGACATGGGTAAACGCTCCGCTGTCACCGGGAACTGTATCTATAGCGACAGTCACACCATTTGCCTGACCCTCTGTGCCATAAGAGTTGAGAGCCATGATCGCATCCGCCCACTGGTCAAAATCGTTGAGGGAATCGGCATCCAAAAACGCATCACCGAGAGCAGAGCGAAAATGCTTTCGCTTGTCCAAGATATCGGCGCTCACGGCTCCGTCCGCTGCGTTTCCTCCAAGGCCCGCGCTCCATACGTAAAGGCCGGTAGGATCGGTAAAATTTAGAGGATTGTTCAGCGTGTAGGTGTAACGATTCCAACTCTGCGGGTTGTCAGGTCGTCCGCTATTCAGCAACGGATCGGGACTCCCAAAGCGGCCTAGCGATGATGAAAAGTATCTTGCCTCGAAATTATCGAGGCCGGACTCGGCGTCACGTTCTTTGCCGGTAAATTTGTGAGTGGTGCTGCTACCGCCGCTCAGTAACTCTCCGTAGGGCAAATAGTCCATCGAGTCGGAAACTGAGGCGGCAGATGTGCTCAAGAGGCGCGTCGTGCCGAGATGATCGGTATGCACAAATAACGTCGTTGCACCAGAACTGCCGAGCAGGCCATCGTACTGAGAAAGCAGAAGCGGACCTACGTAGACATAGCCCTTCGTCCACGTCGAGCCCTGAATCTCCGCGACAACGTGGGCCGATGCGTCGCGGACGTAATCTGTTGTAACGCCGCTCGCGGTCTTACGCACGCGCTGGCCAATGGCATCGTAGACGTAGGTAGCCGTCGAACCGCTGTCGACCTGGGTCAGCTCGCTTTCGGCGTTGAACGTATAGCCGTGACTGGCATCGTGAGTCATGTTGCCTGCGGTGTCGTGAACGTAGCCTGGATCTATGATGCGGTTATTGGTGTAGATCGTTGGTTGAGATCCGACGCAGGCGCTGCCTGAACCGCCGGCGGGGTTTTGGCTCAGGCGATTGCCCCACGCGTCGTAGGTCCAGGTTAGGCCGTAGCAGCCGGAGGCGTCGGCGGGGGAGGACATGGTGGAGAGGCGATTGAGTTCGTCATAAGTGTAGGTGCGCATGAAGATTTGCGTGGCGGTGGAATTGAAGGTGACCACGTTGCCGTTGTTGACTCCGGCGGAATTGGTGAAGCCGTAGGTGAGGTTGAGGACGTCGGCGTTGGTGGTGGAGTTGTAGGTGCGCAACTGCGTGGGCTGGAGACGATTGTTGTAGGTGGAAGTTTCGACGAGGCCGTTGCCGTAGGTCATTTTGGCGAGAGCACCGGCGGGCCGATAAACTCGAAAAGATATTTACGAATTTGAAGTCGCGTCGTTCGCTCCCAAGACTTCAGTGATTATCGTCACCAAGTCTGTCCGCAAATTGTCAGCAATCTGCATTTGCCGGTAAAGCTCCGGAGCAAACTTCTCGTTGCAGTATTCCTTGTAAATGGCGAGCGACGGATTTATACCGAAGAATGACTTCGATAGCTTAGTTCTTGCTTCGATCAGTTCCTCCTTTGGCCTGCGCGCCAGCCGATCTGCGCTTGAAGCATATCCAGCTATGTCACTGAAGTACATCTCAAGTCTTCCGTGGAAGATATCTTTCTCGTTGGGAAATAGGTCCCCGACGTTGTTAACGTCCTTACGAGGAAACGGTCCGCAGAATTCATTTTCATAAGATCGCACAATTTTCTGAGCTAGAGTCGCTATCATCACTGTTTTCCGAATGACAGAATTTTCTTTGCTTTGTCCATGTCGATGTACTTACCGTTCTTATAGTACCTCGTTACGCCGTCACCTAGGTCTTTCGTGGTTGCTCCTTTGAGGTTCTTGGAAAAGCTCTCGGCTTTTTTCATGTAGTCCCAGACATTTTTTGCGCCGACTTCCTCCCCATGCTTGCCAAAATGATATGAAATTGTGTCGGCGAGTTTATCGAAGGTTCCTTTTTCCCAGCTTCCAACGAGACCCTTGGCTTCGGAGAATCCCATATGACTGCCGCCCGGCAAAACAATCATCGCCATGTCAAGCAAAGTATTCTTGTTATCGTGCTGTGCCATGTCTTTGGCAACGCTTCCGAGTCCAACAGGATCGATAAGTCGAGCCCCCTCCCCCAAAAGGCTTATCGTCGTTCCCACTATTTCGGATTCTTTGGTGGCGACATTCTGAAGCGTTAAACCCACCGGACTCGGATTTGGCGTCTGAGGGGCCGGATTTCCGGTGTCCATCTGTTGCTTAGCGCTCGAAAAGGGCGCGAGTAAGGCTTGGAACCACTGCTTGACATCGTCACCCCAGTTATGACCATCAGGATCGGTCTTAGTTGATGGAATGTTTCGGACGTATCCGTAGAGGTTTAGAGTCTGAGGATCGGTAAGGTCGGAGTACGGCACCGGTACAGGTTTTGTCGACCAGTCGGGTGTGACGAATCTGCCGAGGTTGCTTGCGTAATACCGAGCCCCAAACTCGTCCAACCCGGATTCTTGGTCGCGTTCCTTGCCGGTGAATTTATGGCTGGTGGCGCTCCCGCCCGTTAACAGCTCCCCGTAAGGCAGGTAGTCCATGGAATCCGAAACGGACTCAGAGACACTGGTCATGAGTCGCGTAGTCCCGAGGTGATCCGTGTGCGCGAAGATCGTTGTTGCGCCTGTCCCGCCTACGGCGGCATCGTATTGCGCAATCATGCCACCTCCTCCGTAAACGTAGCCTCTTGTCCACGTCGAGCCCTGAATCTCAGCAATGGTATTGCCGGACGCATCGAGGACGTAGTCTGTCGTCACGCCACCTGCCGTCTTGCGGACGCGCTGGCCGCTCGCATCGTAGACATAGGTAGCCGTCGATCCGCGATCAACCTGCGTCAACTGGCTCTCGGCATCGAACGTATAGGCGTGTACGTTGTCGCTAGTCATGTTGCCCGAGCTGTCGTGACTGAATCCTGTATCGGTGATGCGATTGTTTGCGAGAGCAGCGTGACCAGGGCTGGCGCAGGCGCTGCCTGATCCGCCGGCGGTGGTTTGGCTTAGACGATTGCCCCAGGCGTCGTAAGTCCAAGTCAATCCATAACAGCCAGAAGCATCAGCCGGCGAGGACATTGTAGACACTCTATTTAATTCATCGTACGTGTAGGTGCGCATGAAAACCTGAGTGGCTGTCGAAGTAAACGAGACAACATTTCCATTATTCGTTCCGGAGGAATTAGTGAAACTGTAATTCAGGTTGAGGACATCCGTGTTGGTCGATGGGTTGTAGGTGCGCAACTGCGTGGGCTGGAGACGGTTGTTGTAGCTGCTCAATTCGACGAGTCCATTGCCGAAGTCATTTTGGCGAGAGCGCCGGCGGGAGTGTAGCCGACGGACTGATCGACCGAGAGCAACGTGGCCGGATGCTGGGCGTCGCTCCAACTGCTGGTGAGAGATTTCAGGCGCGCGGCGGGATCGTAGGCCGGAGTTAGAGTGAAGCCCATGGGAGTGGATTCGGAGATGAGTCCTCCGGCGTAGTTGTAGGAGTAGCCGAGATTGAACCACGAACTGCCGCAGTTCAGCGGAGTGCATTGCCACTGCGCGTTGATGCGGCCACGCGCGTCGTAGCTATCGACTTCCTTGGCGTTGGAGTTTTTCACTTCGACTAATCGGCCGATGGGATTTGCGCTGCTGCCGGGGCCGTCGGTTGCGGCCACGTCGTAAATGTAGGTGGCGGTGGGAGTGCCGTCGGAATAAGTTTTGGTGAGGACGCGGTGGAGCTGGTCGTAGGTCATGGTGGTGGTGATGCCGCGGGCGTCGTACTTGGTGAGGACGTTGCCATCGGCGTCGTAGGTGTAGGAGATGGCGCCGGATTCGGGATTGGTGGCGGTGGTGAGACGGCCGAGCGAGTCATACTGGAAGCGGCGAATGCGCCAGGCGCTGGAAGAGTCATTGGATGGAGCGGACGGAGCAACCCGTTTGTCCGGTGGCGGTGCCGTGCTGCTCGACGCAGGTGAGGTTGTCGAGCGCGTCGTAGGTGTAGAGAGTGACCATGGCAGTGAGCAGAGAGCCGGGAGGAGCGGTGGCGAAATTGTTGAGGTATTCGTCGGAAGCGACGTGGAAAACGTCACGTCTATCCCCAGTTCCTCCTCCTCATCCAATCAGTCCAGGTGTCGAACGAGACTATTTTAGGCCGAGAATGCTGCTTTCTCTGTGAAACTTGCATCTTTTTTGAGCGGGACCATCCACCATTACTATCGGACCAGCGTTTCCGACGTACCATTCGCCACGCTGAAGGCGAATCTCTATCGTGGTCTCATACGATACTTGTTTCCCCTTCTCTGTGTAGATGCCACAACCGGCGAGTTTCCAAATTCCACCTTCGTGGGGGGCGGGGGTTTCAACCAATTTGACTAGTTCAACAGGCTCAATGTCTACTAGATTTAGCCATAGCTCAGGGGCGCTGTTTTTTCTAATCACAAAAGCTTCTTTACTCTCATTCGTTCGCAACTCGGGGGGCCGTAAGTCATAGATAGTTTTCCAATCCTTATCCTGCTCCGCACGGAGGTACGCGCTCGTGCGAACAATCATCCTCGATCGCAGGTCTTGCGGTATTGAACTAATGCCAGAAAGCTTGCCCCAGTTTGAGTCAACGCGACGACTTTCCTGAGGGCGTGGCGGAGCGGGTAGCGCAAAAAGAATTATACCTGTGCAAACGAGCCTAGACAGTCTGGGTACGTTCATCATTAGTGTTGCCTCCCGAAGAATGTATCCAATTTTATTATGTCCCCTGACTTGTATCCGGGGATGTCCACATACTTGTCGTCCGTATTCTTGGCCGCTGTCGCGTAGCCGCTACTATTTCTCGCAAGAATCTTTCCGCGTTCCTCGTCTGATTTGGCCAGCGCAAAATCCCGCAAGAAGCCTTTGTTTCCGTCTCCCGGGGAAGCGTGAAGCTGCGCCTTAAATGCGTTAACTTCGTCGCCTATATCGTAGTTATTCGGCATCCATTTCCCAAGCACCTTAACGAACGAGAGTTCACCATTATCGACCTGCCGTCCGTGCTCTAATTCGTGTGCCATGCGACCGTTCAGAGAGGTTTTTTCCTTTCCATTACCCTCGTTATTGATATCGATTAGTACGTTCTTGCCATCCGTTGTCGTATGACCCTCCTGCGAGTCACTACCGTCAGTGTTAAGGCCAGTCCCCACATTGATTACGTAATTGATGTCTGACGATTGAAGTTGAATAACCGTTTTATACTCGTCCGAGTCTGGGTCCAATGTTTGAACGTACTCGTTAAACTTCTTCTCACTGTCCTTATTGGCGAAGTCAATAGTTTCGCCCGTGGGGTCGACGAAGATAAGCGGGTTGTTCCTAGCATATGCATAAAGGTTGATCTGTTGGGGATCAGCGATTCGATTGGCGGCCATCGCAACCGGGTCCGAGCTGCTAAATCGACCGGTTGATGACGCATAGTATCTCGCCCCAAATTCGTCTAGGCCTGATTCAAGATCCCGTTCTTTGCCGGTGAATTTATGAGTGGAGGTTGAACCGCCTGAGATTTGTTCGCCGTAGGGGAGGTAGTCCATCGAGTCGGAGACGGTGCCAGCCAGGGAGGTCATGACCCGCGTGGAGCCGAGGTGGTCTTGATGCATGAAGTAGGCGGTGCGAATCAGCTCACCCGCCATTTCCGCAAAAGCCAGCCGCTAAGAAACGTGCATGCAAAGACGATGCACGCGCCACCGATTTGGAACGGTAGAATCACTCGCGGCAGCCCGCTCATGTCTGGTTTCATCCGCTGATAGGCGATATACATGTGAATGACGAAAAGGGTCGCTGCAATTCCAGGGTATATCCAAGATTTCTGGCCTCTCCATACCAAGCCGAAAAGCGCTTTCGTGACGTAGTATCCGTTAAAGAATAATACGACGGCAACCATAAGCCCTAAAGCCCATACTCCTGGGAGCAAGCTGACAAAGTTAGGTAACGTCAAAGCGCCTAATAGAACGCCGAGCAGAAATCCTTCGACCAAAATCTCCAACACCCACGCAATTAGCCGCCTCAGAATCATTTGCATCCCTGTATCTTGTTGCCGGCGACGTCGCACCCGCCCGTTTTTCGAATGTGGTTTGCCAGCGCAATTCCGATCGCTTCGCGATCTTTCTGATTTGAGAAGTCAAGAGCATGCCCACGGCTCTTTCGAGCCTCGTCGAGCACTTGAGAGTAGGCCTTGTCTGTGGTGCCAGCAGCGTTGCTCAGCCCAACCAGACCCTTAAGAACAGCGCCGCCACTATCTTTGGAATTGAGCAACACGTTTATCTCCTTGATGGCCGTCTTGTAGTCGGTTGGATTCGCTTTGCTGAAATTGTCGAGTTGGCTCTGGACTATATTCTGTTCTTTGTGAACTATCTGTGCATCCAGCTGTGGGCCTTCAGCTTTAATGTCCCCAGACAAAATTTTGCCCACCACTTGGATGTTTTCCTTCTCGAGAGCTTGGCCGGTTGACTCCAAAAATGCCCGCGTTGTCGAAGACGTTTCCAGTCTTCCAGCTATGGGCATCTCTACATCGGCGATTTGTTGCGAAGCTGCTGATGCGGCAGCGAAGAATCGCGTCTTGTCATGGACTAAGGCGTCGAGGTTTCCGTAAAGGTCTGCTCGCTGGCAGTATGTGCTGCTGTCGTTTAGACCCGAGACGCAAGCGCGCCCCGATGGATCCACATTACCGGTTGGATTATTTCTGACATACGAATACAGATTCCAACTCTGCGGATCATCGGGCTGCTGATCCGCACCCGGTTGATCGGGGGATTGAAATCGCCCCAAGCTCGACGAAAAATATCTCGCCTCAAAATCATCCAACCCGCTCTCCGCATCGCGTTCTTTGCCGGTGAATTTGTGCGTGGTTCCGCTCCCGCCGCTCAATAATTCGCCGTAGGGCAAATAATCCATGGAGTCAGAAATTCCAGCGGCGACTGTCGTGAGTGCACGCGTCGATCCCAGATGATCGGTATGCGAGAATAGCGTTGTCGCTCCGGAAGCGCCGAGTACTCCGTTGTACTGCGCCACGAGTTGGCTACCCGAATAGACGTAGCCTTTGGTCCAAGTTGAGCCTTGAATTTCCGCGACGATGTTTCCGGAAGCATCGCGGACGTAATCCGTTGTTGCGCCGCTTGCGGTTTTGCGGACGCGCTGACCACTTGCGTCGTAAACGTAGGAAGCCGTCGAACCGCTATCAACTTGAGTCAACTGGCTTTCGGCGTCGAAAGTGTAAGCGTGGCTGGCGTCGTGAGTCATGTTGCCTGAGTTGTCGTGAATGTAGCCTGTATCTATGATGCGATTGTTCGTCCACATGGCGTGGTTTGGGCTGACGCAAGCGCCGGAAGTTGTGGTCTGGCTGAGGCGATTGCCCCAGGCGTCGTAGGTCCAGGATAGGCCGTAGCAGCCGGTGGCGTCGGCGGGGGAGGACATGGTGGAGAGTCTGTTTAGTTCGTCATAGGTGTAGGTGCGCATGAAAATTTGCGTGGCGGTGGAATTGAAGGTGACCACGTTGCCGTTGTTGGCTCCGGCGGAATTGGTGAAGCCGTAGTTCAGATTCAGAACGTCGGTGCTGGTGGTTGGGTTGTAGGTGCGCAACTGCGTGGGTTGGAGACGATTGTTGTAAGCGCTGAGTTCGATGAGTCCGTTGCCGTAGGTCATTTTGGCGAGAGCGCCTGCGGGAGTGTAGCCGGCGGTTGGGTCAACGGTGAGGAGATTTGCGGGATGCTGCGCGTCGCTCCAACTGCTGGTGAGAGATTTTAGGCGCGCGGCGGGATCGTAGGCCGGAGTTAGAGTGAAGCCCATGGGAGTGGATTCGGAAGAAATCTTGGTGAGAACGAGGTGGAGATGGTCCCGATCATTCGCCGATTTTGATCACCTTGTACATAATGATCCGGTATTTGGAGGCCCCTAAATGGCCGAACGATTTCTCAGGTGAGAATTGAAATTCCCCGCGAATCACAACTGGAGTTAACACAAACGATGGCAGCCGCATCATCTCGTTGTACTTATCTAGTTCGGCATCTGACAGCGGCTCGTCCTTGGTACGGCGATGGTACTTGTCATCTCTGAGCGCTGGAATTTTCTCAAACTCCTCCACCACCCGGATGTCATCGATCCAGATGGAATCTTCGGACGACGAAACCGGCGCGCACGGGACTATCTGCGTCGTTTCAAGCCCGGCCCGATAGCACCCTTTAATCGTTACGACCTTGAAATTGTATTGGGTTGCGTTACGAACGAGCATTTCTACAGACATTACAGCGGCTTTATTGGTGCACCCCGTCTGAGAAAGCAACAGGAAAACTGAGAAACAAAAGCTAAATTTACTGCTTCTCATTGGGTTTTCGCTCCGCTGTTCTTTGCGTTGAAGTCTTTGAGTCGGGCAACCAAGTCACCGTTCCTTGCGAGTTTCCTGTCCCGATGATGTAACTCGGCGGGTGGCCGTGGTTCGGAACTCCTTTTGTGTCTTCTGAGCACGCGACGGAGTATAATACTACTGGAAGTGTCCGCGGAGTACCACGAATTGGGGTGCCCCATGTTCGACCCGAAGGGCGAACGTGGGGTTCTTTGTTTTTCTTCAAAATGCCAAAAAACCTTGTACGGCGTTACGGTGACGGTGATCTGCATTTTATTACGTTCAGCTGCTATCGCCGACTGGAGTTGCTGGGGACGGCTCGGGCCCGCAATGTTTTTGTCCGTGCACTGGGCGAAGTGAGGAAGAAATATAGGATTCAGTTGGTTGGATATGTGGTGATGCCAGAGCATGTACATTTCTTGATCGGAGAATCGAAGTTAGGGATGCCGTCGACGGTGGTGCACAGCTTGAAGTTGCGGGTTTCAAAAAGAGTGCGGCGGAGAGTTCGGGAGAAATCATCGGGTCAGCAGATGCTTCCGTTCCGGCGGGAGGAAATGGAACTGCCGCAATTCTGGCAGAAACGGTTTTACGATTTCAATGTCTATAGTGCGGCGAAACAGCGGGAGAAGTTGGAATACATGCATCGGAATCCTGTAACGCGGGGCCTGGTGAAAGATCCGAAGGATTGGGAGTGGAGTAGCTATTCGTCATATAGGGGGAGAGGGAGTGCATTGGTGGAGATTGATTTTGTGGTGTGAGGAAATAGAAAAGTCAAAAGCAAATTCAAAATCAACTTCGGAGCTGAGTAAAGCGGCGAAGAAATCTTCAGGACGGGTACGAAGGTCCCCACGTTCGCCCTCCCGAGAATCCGGGAGGGACGAACATGGGGCACCCCTCGCTTGAAGTCAAAGTCAAAAACAAATTCAAGATCCGATTCAAGATCAAATTCAGAGCGAAGCCAAACCGCGGCCACCCGCCTGTAACCGGGGCTTCAATGTGGAAACTCCCGGTCTTCGGGTCGATCACAGGCTGCGCGGTACTCTGCTGCTTGTCCTCGGTCATCGGCTTTTGAATGTCGGTTCTCGCAATAAAGCACGTAAGATGCGTGATGCCCTCGAGGTCATGCCTGTCATAGGCCTTTGTGGGCATGTAACTTCCGGCGGCGAAACTGATTTTTCCCTTCTTGGGAATGTCGGCCGGATTCCAGATGCGGGGTCGGCCCTCATCGCACGCCTCCGAGCGAACTCCGTTCAGTTCAAGCTTATGCTCCCCGTCGTAAACCTCCGTCGGCAGCGGTTCTCTCCGAAACGCCAAGACTTTGACCTTGACGTACCGATCTACTCCCTTCGCACCCGTATCGACGAGGATGATCGTGACGTGGTCTGAGTCGGAATGATCCTGCAGTAGAGTGTAGAGAGGATCAAAGCCACACATTTTCCCAGTTATGAGGGTCAGCTTGGCTTCCGAGGTCAAGACGATATGGCACGCCAGCAACGATACGCATGCAAACACCCGAAGAAGCGCGTTCATTGGTCTCCCGTCCTTACACTCGTTGGATAGTTAGGTAAATTAGCGTTGGGCGTGACGCTGGCCGGCGGGACGGGAGTCAGGAGCTTAAAGCCCACCACTTCTGTTTTGCCGGTTTCCCCAATTGGAAAACTTTGATAGATAGTGTCGACCAATCCGTTGCTTGTATGCCCTGCCGTTGCGGTAGGGGCTCCCATTCCCGGAAACCCGAGAATACCGGCCGCGCTGTGCGCACCCGTTTCCCCTACTCCCACTGTTTCGGCGTAAGCCTCGACAGTCTCGTGTCCGACAAGGCCCGCCGAGCTGACCCCTCCGGCATTTTCAGGCGAGTCCAGCAATTTGGCTTGGCCAAAAGCAATTGTGTGTTGACCGGGAGCGTCATCTTTACCAAATCTGATTGATGGATCCTTAGTGCCGTCTACGGCATGGATTGTCACATGGTGTTGATCGTCGTTTATAGCCGCGAGCAGAACTTTTTCCTTGACTGACAATTTCGAAGGATCTATGTCTCCTTTGGTGACTACTTTTCCATGTTTGTACGCAACGGTGAATGACACATCTTTTTGAAGAGCTTTTAAATAATCTTTCTTCTTTTTCCCATCTACGTTGATATCGAGTCCGGTGGAATCAGTGAGGTTCAATGGGTTATTTCGCACGTATGTGTAGAGGTTGAGTTGTTGGGGGTCCGAAAGACGATGGAACTCAAGATAAATTGGGTCGGGGGATGACCTGACCGGGGTTTTTAGTACCAGGTGAAGTGAGAGAGAATTCACCTGAGGAGGAGTACCGGTCATGCCGATTAGGAGATACAAGCCGGAGCAGATTGTGACGCTGCTGCGGCAAGTGGAAGTGGAAATCGCGAATGGGAAGACGACTCCGCAAGCCTGCAAAGAAGCGCAGATCACCGTGCAGACCTACTACCGCTGGCGGAAGGAATACGGCGGATTGAAATTGGATCAAGCGAAACGGCTGAAGGAGTTGGAACGTGAGAACTCCAAGCTGAAGCGGCTGGTGGCGGAGCTGTCATTGGAGAAGCAAATTCTGAAGGACGTAGCGGAGGGAAACTTCTAAGCCCCGAGCGGCGACGTGGCGCGGTCAGGCATGCACGCGAGAACTA
The DNA here is from genome assembly GCA_963840515.1 of Terriglobia bacterium. GTDB lineage: Bacteria > Acidobacteriota > Terriglobia > Acidiferrales > UBA7541 > DASTCZ01. Next base: position 109,969 of record CAWIZI010000048.1, on the reverse strand, counting down.
CGAAGTATCAGAGCGGCATGCCTGCCGGCTGCTGGGGCAGTGGAGAGGGACGCAACGCTACGAAGTATTTTTCCGAAGTGACGAAGACGCGTTGACGCGAAACATCATCGCGCTGGCCAGTGAGTACGGACGCTACGGCTACCGTCGAATCACCGCGCTGTTAAAGGCTCGCGGCTGGATCGTCGGCAAGGACCGTGTGCAACGGATCTGGCGGCGCGAAGGGTTGAAAGTGCCGCAGAAACAAAGGGCGCGAGCGAGGTTGTGGCTGAACGATGGAACGTGTGTTCGGTTGCGGCCGGAACGTGCGAATCACGTGTGGAGTTACGACTTCGTTTGCGCGATGACGCACGACGGAAGAATGCTGCGGATGCTGACGCTGATTGATGAATACACGCGAGAGTGTTTGGCGATCCGCGTGGCCAGAAGGCTGGGAAGATACGAAGTGATCGAAGCGTTGGCGGACGTGATGTTGCTCAAGGGAGTGCCGGAACATATTCGCTCGGACAACGGCCCGGAGTTCGTGGCGAAGGAGTTGCGCAAATGGTTGGGAAGTGTGGGGACGGGAACGTTGTACATCGAACCGGGAAGTCCGTGGGAGAACGGCTACTGTGAAAGTTTCAACGGGAAGTTGCGGGATGAATGCTTGAACGGAGAGATTTTTTATTCGCTGAAGGAGGCGCAGATCGTGATCGAAAAGTGGCGGGTGATTTACAACACGCTGCGACCGCACTCGTCGTTGGGTTACAGGCCGCCGGCGCCGGCGGCCTGTAACCCCTGGGCACCACCAAATCCAATTTCGCAGCCACTGGCTGTGATGTAGACTCTCTCATTGCAACTGGTACAAAAACTCGGGCTGGTCAGACTGGCTCACCGGTCGGTCGCGGTCAGCCACTTGGCATCCTTGAGAATCCGACGGGAAACACGATGGTAGACGGCACGCTTTCCGATCAATCTGCGTGCAAGCCCTTTTGCTCCGAAACTTCGAGACCGAACGGCCCCCAAACCTTCATCCCCTTTATTTCCTTACCCTTACCCATCACCCACCCGCACTTCCCATAACCCATTTTCAAAAAAACTCGTGCCCCCCCACCCCCGGGGTCGTGAGCTAAGTGTTGCTAATAAAGGACTTACGGCGATCTCGTGTTAAGTGTGTGCTAATAAGCGACTTAGCGTCTCGCACGCGATGTCGTCTTTGTCGACGGGGCGCGATGTGCTGCGGCCCCGCGACACTTCAAAGATGCCCGTTTTCAGAAAAACGCGCCCCCCCCACCCCACCCTATTTTGCTATGTATTGCTAATAAAGGACTTACAGCGATCTGTGGGTGATCGTCATGCAAATAAAGGACTTAGGTTTCGTCTTTGCCGACGGGGCGCGATTCGCTGCGGCCCCGCGGCACTTAAAACTAAAATCGTAGGGGCCACCTTCAGGTCGCCCTAAGGGCTCTGTTCTGGTTTGGTTTCTTCTTCTCTGCTCTTCCTCAAATCCTTTCTCTGCGTTGAGAGCTTTTCCTGTGTTTTTCCGCCGCCAAAAACTGCATTATAATGCACTTTTTGGCTTATTCGCGCCCCAACATGCATTATAATGCACTTTTTGCCGCCCTGCGGACCCCGCCAGCAGCCCGCAGAGCAGCCCGACTCTAACGCCAATCAAAACGCATCCACATCCACAATTGCTTTTGCAAACGCCTCCGGCGCTTCCTGCGGCAAATTGTGTCCAACGCCGCCGCCGATAAGGCGGTAATCGTACTTACCCGAAAATTTAGCGCGATACGCCGTGCTCGGCGGATGAGCTGCGCCGTTTGAATCTCCCTCCATCGTAATCGTCGGCACCGTGATCGGAGCCAGCGCGGCCAGCCGCTTTTCCAGGTCGTCATATTTTTGCTCGCCCTCGGCCAGCCCAAGCCGCCAGCGATAATCGTGCATCACAATGTCAACGTGGTCAGGATTGTTGAAAGCCGCCGCCGAGCGATTGTAAGTAGCATCGTCGAAATTCCATTTTGGCGATGCCTGGTGCCAGATAAACTTGTTGAACTCGTCGAGGTATTTCGCGTAGCCGGCTTTGCCAACTGGCGTCGCGAAATAATATTGGTACCAAAATAAAAATGCAGGCTCGGGTGGCACCGGAGTTTGGTTTCCCGCTGGCGTGCTGATCAGATAGCCGCTGACGGAAACAATTCCCTTGCAGCGCTCCGGCCACAGCGTGGCCATCACATCCACCGTGCGCGCGCCCCAATCAAAACCGCCGAGGATCGCCTTCTGAATTTTCAGCGCATCCATCAACGCGATGATGTCCAGCCCGACCAGCGACTGTTGGGCGTTTCGCATTGTGTCGCTGGAGAGAAAACGCGTCGTGCCGTAGCCGCGCAAATACGGAACGATCACTCGATAGCCCTTCGCCGCCAATATTGGCGCGACATCCACAAAACTGTGAATGTCATACGGCCAGCCGTGAAGCAAAATTACAGCGGGACCATTTGCCGGTCCAGCTTCTGCGTAACCGATATTCAAAAGTCCGGCATCGATTTGTTTGATAGCGCCGAACGAATTGTTCGCCCCGTTTTTTCTACTCATCGCGCCTGCCGGCGTTGTGCTGCCGGATTGTGCGAAGGCAGAGCCGAGCGTGACGAATTGCGCGGCGGCAATTGTCATCGCCGCAGTGCCGCAGAAACGCCGGCGATTTTGATTAATTTCTTCGGACGTCTTTTTAGCGTTCATTTTTATTTCTCCTTTATTTGAATTGATCGCGCTCATTTTTAAATCTCCTTGCTTAGATTTGTTCCCATCACTCACAAATTTCGTTGGTACAACAGAAGCTTAAGTACGCGCATTCGGCCTTTAAAAGAATGATGATCCCCGCACGGAAAGCGACGCACGCAGCGATTCCCTTGCGTGAAACATTCTGGATTTCGCGGCGGTTTCCGAAATTTCCAAAGTGCGCGCCGTTTCTTTCAACGACATTTCGCGAAGCATTTGAAGTTCGACAACTTTTCGTGTTCGCGGACGCAATCGAGCGATTGCCGCGTCAAGAATTTTCTTGCTCTCGCTCTGATAGAAGATGGCTTCGGGATTCGGCGCCTTATCCGGAATTTCAAAGTGCGGGCGCGACTCCGTCATCGTGTCGTTCTGATCGACGGGAACTTCTGGCCTGGCGCGTTTTTTCCGGAGATTCATCAGAGCTGAATTGATCGTAATGCGCGTCAGCCAGGTTACGAACTTCGATCTACCGTCAAAATTCTTCAGATGGACGTAAGCATTCAGAAAAGAATCCTGCATCGCATCTTCCGCGTCTTCGCGATTCCGCGTAACGCGAACTGCTACGCGAAAAATTTGTCTGGTGTGACGTTCACAAAGTTCCCCGAACGCGGATTTGTCTCCGCACTTCGCGGCCGCAATTAATTGCTGCTCGCTCCGTTCGCCAGTTGTTCCGCTGACATTTTCTACTGACAAAATTTCGCTCATCATCAAAGTTGCCATCGTCTGCTCCCTTCAAATGATTGACTGAATCGTTCTTGCTTTCAGTCAAATAGAATTGACGCTGACGAAAATAGCTGAGCGCGGATTTTTGCAACACACCGATAACCGTAGAATTTGTACTGGATTTTTCTGTAGGTGAAAAACTGGTGGAATAGCGCAGCGAAAGAAGCTCAGTCGGAATTGAAGAGGGACTTTATTCGATCCAATCGCGAGGGTGTTGAACTTCGGAACGCGATGTTTCCTGGAACCACAAGAGTAATCGCTGTTCCTGAACCTGGAGAACTGACGAGCGTGAATTTTCCGCCGATGCGCGCGGCGCGTTCTCGCATTCCGCGTAATCCAAAATGTCCTTCCTTTTCTTTTTCTGATGTGGCTGCATCCATGCCGACGCCGTTATCGCTGACGCGCAGAATAAGATCGTGCGCATATTCGAGAGTGACTTCCAATTGGCCGGCGTTCGAGTGCGTGCAGGAATTTCGGATGGCTTCATAACCGATGCGAAAGATTTCATCGCGAACTACTGGATGCATTTCTCGGCTCTCGCCTACTACGGAAAGCGAAGCATCCATTTGGGTTTGCGCGCGGCATTCATCGATCGCCCGACGGAATGCTTCCGCTAGATTGTTCTTCTCAGTTGTAGATGATCGCAAAGAATTCAACGCGGCGCGGCCTTCTTTCGTGGCTTGTCCAAGCCACTCCGACAATTGCTCCATTGCGCGCACCATTCGTGTGTGATCGTCAGAAGCTTTTAACGCGTGATCGGCAACGAGCTTGCTGCCTTGGACAGTTTGAAGAAACGTGTCGTGAAGTTCGCGCGCCACGCGAGTGCGTTCCGCCAATCGCTCATCAAATCGCGCACCAAGATCTTTCGCCACTTGCCGAACGCGCAGCCGATACAATCCCGCGATCAGAATCATGGTGAAAATGATCGCCGCAATCAGAAACCATCGCGTTTGATAAAAATAGGGCTGCTGCGTGATGGTGTACGCAACCACCCCATCGCGATTCCAAATTCCGCTGCGGTTGCTGGCGCGAACGTGAAATGCATGCGTTCCTGCGGGAATGTTGCTGTAAATTGCATGACCGGTGGACCCGGCATCGAGCCATTCCGAATCCACGCCGTCTAATCGATACTGCAAACGAATTTTCTCCGGAGCACTAATCTCGATCGCATCGAATTTCATTTCGAGATGGTGCGTGCCGGCTGGCAGCGTCAGTTCGTGACCGGGAGCCTTCTGGTTTCGGCCCACCGTGACGTCCTCGACATAAATCGACGGTGTCCGGTCCGTACTCGGCAGGTGCGCAAGATCCACCATGGCCAGTCCCTGTAGCGTTGCGATCCAAAGTTTGCCGTCCGGTGTACGAGCGGAGTCGGGTTTTCCGTATGTGGATTGCGTTGTTGCCAGGCCGTCAGCCAATCCGAAGACTTCAAAATCGGGAGGCTCATCTTGACGGCGCGAAAGCTGAAGGCCGTGCAGCGGCACTCGCAGAATTTGAGGGCCGATGAACCACAGATCGCCTCGATCCGTTCCCACCATGTTGTAGGGTTCGACATTCGGAAGCACAATTACCGGCCGTTCGTTCTCGAGACGGAAAATTCCTCCGTCAAGTGAGGCGGTGAAATAAAGTGTGCCGTCGTGATCCTCGCCGAGAGGTAGAACGAGAGACCTTGGAATGGAAGAAAGTTTTACAAATCGGTCTCCCGCCATTCGATCAAGTCCAAGGGAATTTCCGGACCAAATAGTTCCTGCGCGATCCTGATAGAGTTTTTCGGGCGGAGCGGTTAGCCCATCGGCTTTTGCGTAATTGCGTATTTGCCCGTCCCGAATATGGCTGACGCCAGCCCAGGTGCCGACCCAAACGGAACCGTCCCGCGCTGCAAGAATGCAGGTGACTTTATCGCTCCCGAGTCCCTGAGGCTTTGAATACTGCGTAAACTTTTGATCGTGAAAACGAAAAACTCCACCACCATAAGTTCCAATCCAGAGATCCCCGTTTCCATCTTCAGCTAAAGACCACACACAACTATTTAGGAGACCGTCTTTTTCGTTGTAAGTGCGGGACGTGTGTCCATCAAAGCGGGAAAGCCCGCCACAATTAAATCCTGCCCATACAGATCCGTCGCGCGTCGACAAAACTGTCATCGCCGCTTTGTTTGGTAATCCGTCGTCCGTGGTAAACATTCTAGCCGCGCGGTCTTTGAATCGATACAGTCCGTCTCCGTTGGTGCCGATCCACAAATCGCCATCATGATCGCCATACATATACCGCGCATCCATACCTGCAACTGCAAGTTCCAGACCTGCAGCGGTAACGCGAAACAATCCTTCCTGTTTCGCAACCCAAATTGTGCCGCTCGAATCTTCGTAGACGCGGACCGCGTGGTGCGCCTTTGGGCCGTAGTCAGACAGTTTTTCGATCACGCCATTGACTCGGCGCGCTAAACCGTTGCTCGTGGCGAACCAGGTGACGCCGTGGCTATCTTCAAAAACGTGATGGAAGCCAATGGCGCTTACTCCCAGTTGAGCTTCCAGCTCGGGGTGCGGGACAATCTGCGAGCCATCCCACTCAACGAATCCCCGCAACCAAGTAATTAAATACAGATGGCCGTTGGAAGCCTCTTCAATCCGTTCGATATGGAGATCCGGAATGACAGGCGTGAAGACGCCAGCCTCAAAGCGAAAAAGGCCGCCGTCAGTGCCCACCCACAGAACGCCATTTTTGCCGAAGTGAAGGGCTGAGATATTGGTGCTCTTACCTTCGCCGGGATGATATGAAGTGAACGGAAGCGAGCCAAATTGATTCAAACTTCCGACAGGAATTCGCTCCAAGTCATTTCGGGTTCCAATCCATAGATCTCCGTTCGGCGCGAGTGCCAACGTGTTGATAGCCGTGGTCTGCTTGAAAATGTTGAAATGTTTACCGTCGAAGCGAACGAGTTCAGAACCGTTTACGATCAGCCACAGAAATCCATCATGTGACTGAACCATTTCATCCACTATATTGGCAGGAAGTCCGTCGTCACTGGTAAAACGTGTGTGGATGTAACTGTTGAACGGCTGGGCTGGATCAACGGCACAAGAAGGGAGCGCTGCGAAAAGAACCAATATTGCAGCGGCAATCGAGCTTCCGGTCTTCATTTGAATGCTTGTTGCGCTGGGCAGGCCAGACGCGCCCTTCAAACTCTATCCGAACCGGCTCGATGCAGCGCCACCGGACTCTGTAGTATCGACGCTACAGATTTCTATGGGTTCGCAGATTCACATTAAATCGGTAGCAGCCCGCGGCGAACTGCGATTGTGACGGCGTGCGTCCGATCGTTGGCTCCCAATTTTCCAGTGATGTTTTTAATGTGAAAGTTTACGGTATTTTCTGAAATTGAAAGTTGATCGGCGATTTGTTTATTTTTATTTCCATCTCGAATCAGCCGCAGAACTTCCAATTCACGTTCGGTTAAATTTTCTTCGCCGAGATGTTCTGCGAGGCGCGCCGCTACCTCCGCCGGAACGCGGCGATTTCCGGCGTGAACCGCGCGGATTACAGCGAGCAATTCATTTTGCGGCATGCTCTTCAGAACGTAACCGCTCGCTCCGGAGCGCAGCGCGCGTTGGATTTCGCCATCGGAATCCGACGACGACAGCATGATGATGCGAGCGTCGGGAAATTCCCCGCGAATCGTTATCAAAATGTCGGTGCCATTTGTGCCGGGAAGGCGGAGATCCATCAAGGTAATGTCCGGCCGGAGGCGGCGAAATTCCGCGACCGCTTCCAAAGCGTTGGCTGCTTGCCCGGCCAGAACCATGTCCGGCTCGGTCGCGATAATCGTGGCCAATCCCTGACGAAAGACGGGATGATCTTCGACGCTTAATATCCGAATTTGCTTGGCAGGAGCCACGATAATTGTCTCGACCGGCGTAAGTTTAACTTTTGTTTGCGCCGAAGCCAAGAAATGAAAGTGGCTAGAAATTGTAGTTAAAGCGCTGCGGAAATTTCCGTGCCGGCCGCGGCAAATACCGTTTCCATTTCGGCTTGCGCCAATGGGAGGAATGATTGAACTACGGCGGGATCGAATTGTGTGCCGCTGCCGAGAATCAGCCGGCGGATTGCTTCCTCAAATGGAAGGCCTTGCCGATACGGGCGCGAGGAGACCATCGCATCAAATGCATCGGTGACCGATACGATTCTTGATGCCAGTGGGATTTCAGAATTTTTCAGACCGGCCGGATATCCTTTGCCGTCGAACGATTCGTGGTGATGAAGAATGTAAAGCGATGCGCGATCGAATCCGGGTAGCATGCGCAGAACGGCCCATCCATATTCAGGATGCTTCTTCATCAAAGCATATTCGTCATTCTCTAATTTTGCGGGCTTTTTTAGAATTGAATCTGGAATTCCGATTTTTCCGATGTCGTGAAGAAGCGCCGCTACTTCCAAATCTCTGAGTGCGCCTTCTTCGAGTCCCAATTCCTGCCCGACTCGCATTCCCCATTCCGCGAGCCGGGTGCTGTGGACGCCTGTGTTCAGATCTTTCAGATCAAGGGTCTGGTTGAACGCGCAGATCAGAGCAGTGCGCTGCGCGAGTAAACTTTCTTCCAGTTCCTTGATCCTTAGTAGTGCCTGTTGTAGCTCTGACATTGTCGTGGCCCCTCAGCCTTTTTTGTCTGGAGTGCCGGAGCGATTAGTTCTTCGCTCCGAGCACGGTTGTCATGTAAGTCATCGCGTGGAAAACGTCCAACAGCCCGTGACCCATTTGTGATGTGAGAGGCTGCGCTTCAGCAATCGCGGATGCCGCCTCTTGTGATGTCACTTTGCTGCTCAATTGCAGCGCGAGCGCGGCAGTGCCGGAAACAAATGGCGCGCTGAAAGAAGTGCCCGAGCTTGAAGCGTACGTGTCATACGGATACGTGGACACGATGTTTTCGCCCGGAGCTGCGACGTAGGTGACCTGCGTTCCGTAATTCGAGAACGTGGAGCGTTGATTTTCGGCATTCACGGACGCAACGCCCATCACGCCGGCGAGGCCCGCGGGATAGACGAGTTCAGACGCGCCGTCATTGCCGGCGGAAGCAACGCAGACCACGTTATTTTTTTCTGCGTACGCAATTGCTTGCGCCAACTCGGCTGAAGGCACGGTGAAATCAAAACTCATATTGATGACGTTCGCTTTGTTCTGCACGGCGTAATACAAGCCGCGAATAATATCCGACGTGTAGCCTGTACCGTCCGCGTGGAATACTTTCACGGGCAGCAACATCGCGCTCGGCGCCGTCAAGTGGATGATGCCCAACACCATCGTGCCGTGGCCAAAATCCGAATAGCCCGATTGATCGAGAACTGCCGCAGTGGATTGATCCAGAACGGCTGCGGTGGACTGATCAAGAACTGCCGCTGTTGATTGATTCACAGTTGCAGAAGAACAAGTGGTGCATACGTTTGCATTCGCATTAGACACGTCCAAAAGTTCGTTGCCGCCAGCTTGATTGCGGGTGAAGTCGTATCCCTGCAGCAGGACGGCTTTCAGAGCCGGATGTGTTGGGTCCACTCCGGTGTCGATGTCAGCCACAATCACCTGGCCGGACGGATGGAATGCCAGTTGCGCTTCAAGAAGATTAATCTGCGCAACCGCAGGTTGCGTTGCGTAGCCGCTCCAAACAGTTGCGCCAGCAAAAGCGACGGGAGTGCGCTGATACAGACCGAGCGGAACTCCATTCAGTAGAGGTTGATTCGGACCGATCGTGCGAAGAAGATCTTGTTCCACGCTCAAAACGCCCGGTACGAGTTTGAGGACATTCTCAAGCGTTTGAACTGGAAGCAAGTTCGGCAGGGTGACGAGGAAGAGTTGACCGACTGTGCCATCCAGCGTCTCGGTGATCTGACAAAGATTCAACAAACACGCGTTCTTCAATAAAGGAAGGTTCGAGGTGCGGACGATTAGCCGTTGCTGAGCTGCTGCGGGTCCTGCTTGGAATAAAGAGAGTGCTATGAGTGCTGCTGTAAGAATCCAGAGACGGCGTTTCATATTAGTATTAGGCTCCTCTAATGGCTCGTCCGCAGACGGTTCCGGCTACAAGTGAAGTTTCACAAATGCAACCGTTTCCGCCAATGGTACGAGTGAATCGTTGTTACTAAACAAAAGTCCCATTTCGGGACGGTACTGCGGTACTAAGATCAATAGCGCGGCGAATCCGGGTTAGATTTCGCGGTTTGCTCTCCGCATGCGGCCAATCCTGCGATCAGACAGCCGAGACGGATGACGATTTCGCGGCCGTCCTGGCCCGGAAGGCGCAATTCGAGGTCTCCGCCATATTCAACTTCGCCCTGGAATTCGCCGAAATTGTTGGTGGTCGTCAAGACGGCAGTTCCGGACCCGTTTCCAACGACGATGGGTACTGCGCTTAGAATGCGCTCGGGAAACTTCGAGTTCATGAGCTGACCGGTGACGGAGATGGCCTTACCGCCGGGCCGGGCGGAGATATAAAGGTCAAGCAGATAGGGGCCGATGCCGTATAGAAGCTGCCGCGTATCGTTGGACGCCGAACGAACGCCTATGGCGGCAGGCTGTAAAGTGCTGTCAAATAATAACTTAAGTCCAGAATGGTCGTTTTGTAACCCGGCAGCTGCAAACGCGGCCTTTGCGATTCGTACCACACCTGCGGGCGGTTGGAATTCGGCCTCCACCGAACTCGCCTCCCGGACGCGCTGCCAGATTGCTACAGCTTCAGCGCAGCGTTTGCAGCCAAAGTCGAGATGCGTCTGAGCTTCAAGTTGATCCTGAGCCGACATGACCTGGTTCACGAAATTTACTGCGTCTTGGTTGGACAGATGCTTCATGATTCCCCCAGACAACACTGTTGAGCGATTCTGACTAGACCTCGGCATACATGGATAAGGGACTTGGGAGGGCAGAAAAATATAGGCGATTATGAATTAAATAAGTGCTTTAGAATCAGCCAGTTGGCCGACCAAGACGAACGGTGCCCAGAAATAAGGGTGCGGGAACTGCTTGCGGAGCTCCTGGGTGGCGATTTGGAGCGAATTGGCTGCGCTGCCCGTCTGGACGTAATTTGAGTAGAAGACGCGCATGAGTTCGGCGGTGCTGCGGTCATGAACGTCCCAGAGAGATAACATTAATGTAGAGGCGCCTGCGGCGAAAAGTCCGCGCTGGAGTCCGATGAGCTCATCACCGGCGGCGACGACATTCATTCCGGTGGCGCAACCGCTGAGTGTAACGAGCGAGGCGCCTAGTTTTAATTGGTAAAGATCGTACAGATTTAAGTAGCCGTCGCCCAGACGAACGCCGGAGAAAACCGGATTGTCTTGTCGATAGACGCCGTGCGTTGCGATGTGGAGGAGGCCGCATTCGGGGCCGCGCTCGCGCAGCACTTTTCCGGTGGCGCGATCTCCGATAAAAAGTTCTGGTGACGGAAGAATTCCGGCGACGGATTGCACTTCGGATAAAATTTGTGGAGCGCGTTGATCGGGAACGCCGAGAATTAACGTGGACTTCTTATCACTTCGCGGCTTGGACTGGCAAAGCGCGAAGACGGTCGCGCTGGGCGCGTAAGAAATTGTGAACGCATCGCCGAGATATTCTTCACCGTTGCGCAACGCGTGGAACGGCAAGAAGTGAAGTTGGCCGTGGGGAACGATTACGAGATGACGGCCTTTCAGCAGCGGGCGCAGAGGAGCGATCAATTCTTTGTATAGAGATTCGAGATGTCCGTGAGTGGCTTTGAGCAGCGGTTCGGCAAAGCGCTGGGGATAATCGCCGCCCAAGCGGAACTTTGCGAGTTGAAAGCGGAGGAGTTCGAGAAAGCCGGTCATTCTCGCGATCACTGTGAGCGGAATAATTTGAATGTCATTCCGCGTGACGACGGCGGCAACAACTTTTTCGCCGACGGAATAATATTCGATGAGTGTGACGTCTTCCGCGAGACTGGATTGAATATCTTCAATTGATTTTGGCGCGGCGGCTTGGGCGACGTCCGTTTCCTGATGACTGGCCGGAACTTCACGCAGGGTGCGAAGTAATTCATTTTCATGCGCCTGCGCCTGCTTCTGCAAATCCTCGATGCGTTCGCGCGAACGTTCTTCCGGGCGAAGTTGTTCGAGTTCGATGCGATGGTAGTACCAGTTCAATTCCTCGCGCAGATCGAGAATGCGGCGGACCAATCCACTTTTTGCGGAATTACTTGACGGGGCGGTTTGACTGCTGGGGAAAATCATTTCGATTACGCTGCGCGATTTTGCGGATTCAATGTAGCCAAGCGCTTCGCGCGCGGGATCGCCGCCGACTTCATTTCGCAGGCAAAGCTCAACAAGTTCTTCGTAAACTTGCAGGCGATCTTTGACGAAGGAAATTTTCAGTTCCGCGCCTTGCAATCTACTGCGCAGCATTTCGAGAGCGTTGCGGGCTTCCAGAAAAGCAGCGTAGGCCGCTTTTGAATTTTTCCCGGCTTGTGCGATTTGGCCGAGTTGAAAATAAGTTTGGTGCGTGAGGACGGGAGCTTGCAGGCCGGCTAACTTTTTGGAGGGCGATATCAGTTTCGCGCTGCGCTTCGTCGAGTTCCTTCATTTGGTACGCGATGCGAGCGAGAAGCAAGTGGGAAAGAACAGCCTTGCCGGCGAGTACGGAATCGTCGAAAAACTTTGCGGCGGCGATGCAGAGGCGCCGCGCTTCAAAATGGCGTCCTTCCTGAAAAAGCAGGAGCGCCTGGTACAAATCTAATAGCCAGGGCCAAACAAGATTTTTTTCCTGCGCAAACATTTCGCGCGCTTTTGCGAATTGTTCCAGCGCCGGCAAACTTTTATTTTGCTGGCCAAGCGCCATTGCTTCGTTGGCGAGCGTTTTCGCGGATTCGTAGGCGAGGCCGAGATTCTGAAAACGCTGAAAGCCCTGCATCGCGGTTTCGCGAGCTTCCTCGCTTAGATTCAGTTCCAGATAAATCTCGGAAAGATCCATGTAGCAGAGCGCTTCGTGATAATGGTCACCACTGGCTTCGCAAGAGGCGCGCGTGGCGTAAAGGATTTCGATAGCGCGGCTGTATTCACCACGCAAATAATAAAGCCAGGCGATGTTGTAATCCGTTTGCGCCACCAGAAGCGGCATGGAATTTTCTTCGGCAACTTTTCTGGCTTGCTCGTGATATTTCAGCGCGCGCGGAAAATCATTCAGGCTAATCAGGCATGTCGCCATATTCCCTAAGACTACGGCCATCGCTTCGGCGTCCTGATGAAGAAGCAGGCCTTCGTAGGCGCGTTCGTAGTACGTGATTGCTTCCGTAAATCGATCCTGGCGATGGAAAATGTTGCCGACATTAATTTCCAGGCGCGCCAGCCGCCAAGGGAGATCCAGGCGTGTGAAAATATCGCGGGCGCGTTCAGATGCGTTGAACGCGCGGATATATTCACCGAGTAAAATTAGCGGCTGAATGGAAGCGCTGAGAGTTCGTCCGGCTTCATTCCACTTTTCCAGTTTTTCAAACAGACTGAAGGCGCGCTCGTGATGCTCGGCGGCGGCGCGATTATCGCCTGAGGCGTAGAGCGCATTTGCTTTCGCGCGAAGACCGAGCGCGAGAGATTCCTCGTCGTTCAATAGCTGCGCGATTTCAATGGCGGCTTCGGCGAGGTGGAAAGATTCCACGGCATCGACGCGAATTCTGCGAACGACGACTTCAGTGAGCCGAACGACGACTTCTGGGCGCAGAAGAGTCTCGTGTTCCCGCAAAAAAGTTTTCCGGCTGGGCGAGTCCGCGAGTTGCGCCAACTCCGCGAAATATTCTTCGCCGGAAATTGAATTGTTTTCGGTGACGCTCACTCGAACCCCATTTTCTTCAAACTTTTGCGAAGACGCTCGATGCATTTTTGGCGCGTGAATCCGATGGAACCTACGGCGAGTCCGAGTTCGGCGGCGATATCGGCATAAGGCCGCGCCGGGGACTCAAAGAAAAGCGCGGCAACCAGCTTTTGACATTGCGGAGCGAGATCAGAAATTGCCTCGCGCAGAATTTGTTCTTCTTGAGTTTGCCGAATCAGAGACTCCGCAACCGGGGGAATTTCCGGTTCGAGCGTTCCGGTTTCGCTGTCACTGCTTACGACCCGCTGTTGCTGGCGTTTCCAGCGAAAACATTGATGGTGCGTCACTTGAATCAGCCACGCGGGAAGCGCCTTCGGCTCGCGCAAATCCGGCAGGCGGGATAACAATTCCATGCAAACTGCCTGAAAGACATCGGCGGCTTCCTGCGGCGGCATTTGATATTTGACGGGAATTGAAAAGATGAGCGCTTTGTATTTATCGATGAGCGCGGACCACGCCTCTTCATTTCCGGCGAGGCATTCCTTCACGAGCCGCGTATCGGTCCATTTAGCGGGCGTTTTTTTTCGTGAAAGGGTGAGTACCGGGCTCATGGCCGGGTGCTCCCAGAGGATGAGCGGAAAAACAGTTGCTCAACATTCCAGAGAACGTAAGGTTCGATAATCGCGGGATGAAAATTTCCGATTGTGTTTTTTGCGCCAGCAAGAATATCCGGGCTTGCGAGAAAAACTAGCGGCTGATTTTCGCGGATAATTTCCTGGATGCGATCGTAGGAATGCTTGCGTTCATTGAACGTGCGCGAACCGAGCTGCTTTTCCATGAGCCGATCGATTTCCGCTTCCCATGGAGTTGACGGTTTTGGCTGGCCAAGATTCCAGAAATGCGAGCTGCCGCTGGAGAGCCAAACGTTGATGTCGGAATTGGGATCGGCGTCGTAGTTGGCCACGCCCAGAACGCACGCATCGTATTCTTTGGATTGCTGCACGCGATCGAGAAGCGAACGGAACTCGAGTGGCACAACTTGCACGCCCATTCCGAGTTGTTTCAGATCGTCTTGAATCAGCGTGGCCATTTTGGTGCGCTCAGCGTTGGACGAACTGGTGACGATCGAGAATTCGACGGGCGCGCCGGAAGAATCCACAAGCGACGATTCGCCGCTGGAATCTTTTTTCAAATTAAATCCGGCGCTGCTTAGAAGATTGCGCGCTGCATCGACGGATCGCGCCGGATTATTGAGCGAAGTATTTTGCCAGCGCTTGTTTCCGGGGGTGACCGGGCCCCAGAGCGGCGCTCCGCGGCCTTGATACACCAGACGCACGATAGCTTGCCGGTCGATCGCGAGCGAAACGGCCTGCCGGAATTTCACGTTCGCGAACCATTTCTGTTTGCGGGCCATTTCCGGCGAGGCTTTTGCGCCGAGATCATTCAAATTGAAAAAAAGAAAATTGTATTCCAGGCCGGGTCCGGCGTCTGCCATCGTGTAGCCGCGCGACTGCCGGGAGAGTGTGGAAAAACTATCCGCGGCAACCCGGCTGATGCCGATGATGTCTGTTTCGCCCGACTGGAAGCGAATTACTTCCGCGTCTGCGCTTGGAACGAAAAGGAAAACCAGCTCGTCGAGATACGGTAGGCGAATCCCCTTTGCATCGGACTTCCAATAGTAGGGATTTCGTTCGAGGACGAGGCGCTGGCCGGCGACATATTCCTTCAGCCGATACGGACCGAGGCCGGCAATTTGCGCGGCGGCCACAGAGAGCGGCCATTCCTGATCGAGCTTTCCCTGCTTGTAAGATTGTTCGAGAAGATGCTTTGGCAAAATCGCAAGTCCATCAAACAATCTTTCTTGCGCGCCGTAAGGCTTCGCGAGATCAAACGCAATTGTTTGGGGATCGATTTTGCGAACGACGATTGGTTTGCCGCCGACAATGAGCAAATCGCGTTGCGGAGCGTGGACATTTTCGTCGAGATAGAGTTGAAAGCTAAAGAGAATATCGTCGGCGTCAAGTGGATGTCCGTCGGAAAAGCGAATTCCCTGGCGCAATTTAATTGTGTAGTGCAGGCCGTCGCTGGAAACTGTCCAAGATTTTGCGAGCGCGGGTTCGGTGAGCTGAGTGGCGCGATTGATGTGAATCAGATCGGCTTGCATTGCTCCGATGGCTTGGCGTGAAGGTGCGTCGCCAGCAATCAGCGGATTTAAAGTTTTCGGTTCCGCACGGAGCGAGACGACCAAACGTCCACCAGCGCGGCCATTTTCGCCTGGGAGTGAGAGAAATTCTTCCGATTGATTGTTGCGAGATTGCGATTCTATGGACGGCGGTAGAAATGCGGCCATCCACGCCGCGAGAATAATCGCCGCAGCGAACAGAGCTTTCCCAAGATATCTCGGCGAACTTCTTACGAATGAGCTCACGAAGGGGGCCTATGAATCCGTTTACAGTTTCGACTTGTCGGCGGTGTCCTGCAACGCGCTCGCGAGGGCCAGGTATCCCAAGAAGAAACAAACTATTGCTACACTTGGCAGGAACATCCACCAGTATAAGGAGAGCACACTATATTGCTGAAGGCTGGAAAGAATATTGCCCCAACTTGGCGCGGGTTCTGGAACTCCGAGGCCAAGAAAGGAAAGTGTAACTTCCGCAAGTACATACTGCGGGACAAGAATTGCGGCTTGAGTGAGAACGACATTCCAGGTCTGAGGCAGGATGTGGCGGCGCAATAAATAAATGTTCGACGCGCCGAATCCGCGAGCGGCGCGAACGTAATCGCGTTCCTTCGCACTCAACACGACGCCGCGAATCAAGCGAGCCGGGCGCGCCCATCCAACTGTGCCGATCAAAATTACGATTAAGAAGAACGCTTGCAATGGACTGACGGCGAGCGGAAGAAATGCGCGAATTGCGAAAAGCAAATAGAGCCACGGGAGGGCGAGAAATAATTCCGCGGCGCGCATCAAGAGGTCGTCCGTCCAACCACCAAAGAAGCCCGCAAGCGAGCCAATGAGCAAGCCGAAGGAAAGCGCGAGTGCGGTGGCGAGGAGTCCCGCGAGCAGAGAGATTTGTCCGCCGTAGAGAGTGCGCGAGAGTAGATCGCGCCCGAAGGCATCGCTGCCGAGAAGAAAAACGGGCGGGGCGTCGCCTTCGGCGCCGAAGAAATGAATTCGCATTGGGATCAGGCCGAGGAATTTGTACGGCGCGCCGCTGACGAAAAACTTTAGCGGAATTGGCTGCGATGCGTCCGAGACGTATTCGTCGAACGTGCCTTCGCGAAGTTGCTGTGCGTAGACGAACGGGCGCAAATGAAAATGGCCGGCTGAATCCACCAGATGCACGCGCACAGGCGGCGCATATGGACGGTCGCGATCCTGCGCGGTGGGATCGTACGGCGCACAAAATCCAGCGCATGCAATTACAAGATGCGCAGCGCCGAGTAAAGTCAAGAGCAGGACGAGTTTTCGGCGAGAGTTCATTTAGAAATTTAGCTTGTGCGAATTCGTGGATCGGCCCAATAGAGCAAGAGATCCGCGATGAAGTTTCCGGCGACGAGAAAAACAGTTGAGAGCATCACGCCGCCGATCACCAGATAAAGATCGCGCGCGAGAATTGCTTCCAAGAGCAGCGGGCCCAGTCCGGGCCAGCTCATCACGACTTCAACGATAAGCGAACCGCTGAGCAGCGCGCCGATACTGAATCCGAATAATGAAATCAGCGGATGCGCGGCGGCGGGTAACGCATATCGATACAGAATTGTGCGACGCGGAATTCCGTGCGCCTGCGCGGCGCGCAAGAATCCAGAGCCAAGAACTTCCGACATTGCAGAGCGAACATGGCGCACAAGAAGTGGTAGGGCGCCGAGAACAAGCGCGGTGACGGGCAGCGCCATGTGCAAACTCAAATCCCGGATTTTTCCAAACCACGACAGCGATTCGGAGCCAACGGAAAACATTCCTCCGGTTGGAAACCAACCGGTGCGAACGGCGAGAATCAGCAGACCGAGCGCGAGCAAGAGATCCGGAATCGCGAGAAGAAATCCCGTGACGGAAGTTATTGCAATGTCCGGCGCGCGCCCCTTTCTTTCAGCACTCCAAATTCCCAGAGGCAGCGCGAGGAGCCACGAAAACAATGTTGCGGTGACCGTGAGAAGAAGAGTGTTCCAAGCGCGCGTCCAAAGAAGGGGCGCGGCGGGAGAGTTGTAGGCGAATGAAAATCCCAGATCTCCGTGCGCAACCGAAGCGAGCCAGCGCGCGTAACGCACCACGATTGGCCGATCGACCCCGTAATGCGCGCGCAAGGCGGTGACGGTGTCCGGCGAAATCTGCGGATTCAGGCGCATCTCGTCAAAATAATTTCCGGGGGCCAGCGAAGTAAAAACAAACGAAAGAATAGAGACGCCTAGCAGTAGAAAAATGGCGTGTGACAATCTCTTGAGAAAGTAGCGCATCAGGAAGTGTGCGCAGCGGGCGGCGGGCCCATTCTGGGCGAGGCAGCGAGCAAAGCGCGCGTGCATTCCTGCATGGGATGAAGAACGACGTCGCCAGCATCGCCGGATTCAACGATGCGGCCGCGATCCATCACGGCGATTTGATCGGCGATCAGCGCGGCCATCGCAAGATCGTGAGTGATAAACAAACAGGTGATTCCGATGGAGCTTTGCAGCTCGACGAGTAAATTCACGATTTGCGCTTGCACGGAACAATCGAGGGCGGAGAATGCTTCGTCAAGAATCAGCAGCTTCGGATCGAGGGCCAGCGCGCGCGCAATCGCAAGGCGCTGGCGTTGGCCTCCGCTGAATTCGGCAAGGCGGCGCGATCCGGCCGACGCGGCAAGGCCGACGCGTTCGAGCAAAATTTGTGCACGATCGAATTGTTCGCTGCGCGCGATTTGGTTTTGAATCACCATTGGCTCCGCAACAATTTGCAGTGCAGTCCAACGTGGATTCATCGCTGCCGCAGGGTCTTGAAAAATAAGCTGAACCTTTGGACGAACTGCGCGGAGTTCACGCTCGCTCAGAGTTGTGAGTTCAATTCCGTCGAGCCAGATGCGGCCCGCGGTTGGACGCTCCATGCCTGCAATACAAAACGCGAGTGTACTTTTCCCGGAACCAGATTCACCTACGAGTGCGAGAGTTGTTTTCGGGAGAATGGTGAGCGAGACGCCGTCGACAGCGGCGGCGGATTCTGGATGCGCACCGGCAGCCGACGGTTTATATCGCTTCACGAGAGATTCGACTTTGAGAAGCGGTTCCGCAATTTGCATGGTTCGAGATCTCCTATCCGCCGTATTTGAAACATGCGACGGAGCGGCTTTCTTCCGTGGTGACAATCATCGGCTCACGTTGAATGCACTGCTCCATTCTTTCTTCGCAACGAGGTTCAAAAGGACATCCCGCGATTCGCGCGGACAAATCGGGAGCTCTGCCTTCAATTGCCGGGAGTTTTTCCCCGTGAAGTGCCAAGGCCTGCTCCGGCGAATCGGCCATGGCGCGAAATAGCGCTTGAACGTAGGGATGCTGCGGATTTTTGAGCAAGTCAGACGCGGAGCCTTCTTCGACGACTCGGCCAGCATAGAGAACCAAAATTCTATCGGCAAGTTGCGCGAGGACGGCGGGATTGTGCGTGATCAAAATGATCGCGGTTCTATGGCGCCGGCGCAGCTTCGCAAAGAGCGAGAGAATTTCCGCCTGAGTAGTGGTGTCGAGAGACGCGGTGGGCTCGTCCGCGATAAGAATTGCGGGATTGTTCGCGATGGCCTGGGCGATCAAGACGCGCTGGCGTTGTCCGCCACTGAGTTGGTGAGGGTAGGAAGAAAATATTCGTTCGGTGTCTGAGGTGAAAACTTCTTCCAAAACTTTCCGCGCTTTGTCGCGCCTGGCGCGGCGATCCAAAGTGCTGTGCGCGGCGATAATGTTGGCCACCTGTTCGCCGACGCGCATGGTCGGATGAAGCGCGAGGGATGCTTCTTGAAAAATCAGAGCGATTCGTGCGCCACGAATCTTTTCCATCTCAGATTCACTTTGGTTGAAAATTTCGCGGCCTTCAAACTGGACACTTCCGCCGGAGACTTGTCCACCATGAGCGAGAAAGCGTAATAGAGAACTCGCAAGAGTGCTTTTGCCGCATCCCGATTCGCCGAGCACACCGAGAATTTCTCCTGCGCGTAAAGAAAAACTGACGCCCGCAAGCGCTGGCACGATTTTGGCGCGCGAATCCTGATAGCCCACGCGGAGGTCACTGACTTCAAGCACAGTCGGCATAGGAAAACACATCTCGAACGTCTGCTGCTACGTCTTCCTGATACTTGACCAGCGGCAAACCTCATTCAAGAGATGCTTTGACGACCGCGCTCGAACGGTAACCCACTCGCTAGAATGATTTCAGAATTTGATGGGAGGGGTTCGCGGAGATTCCGGAGCCGATGAGTAAGACACAGTTCGCGCGCAACTCGAATGGAGATAATTTTCCGAGAACAACCACTATTCATTTACGCCTAGCGAGTGCCAAGACTGAACACCGCTGCGGGAGCATCCGCTGATATAACTAGAAGATGCACGCTTGACGCATAGGCGGCGGACTGCAACACTTCGAGCTTGGGTCCGGTGGCCGAGGCCCTCGGCGCCGGCTTGGTATATGCGCGAATAGTAATTTGGGCGGAAATTGGTACAAGCGGTAGGGCACGACAATGCGCGACAATGAACGACAAGAGGGCTTTCAGCGCTCTATGAATGCTCCAAGGGACACGGAATCGTCGAGTCGGCGGCTGAATTCCTGGAAGGAAATCGCCGATTTTCTAGACCGTGACGTCCGGTCCGTTCAGCGGTGGGAACACGAGCGCGGCCTTCCTGTTCATCGAATTCCGGGACAAAAAGGCGGGGCGGTATTTGCGTACGAAGCCGAGCTTGAAGATTGGCTGAGGTCAGGTAAGGCGGCTGAGGCATCGAATGCGGCTGTGGCCGGCAACGCTGAGGCGGATGGGGGCGTCCACTTCTTCACAGCAGATGGCCGAGGCCAACTCGGTTAAGACGAAAACAAATACTTCGCGCGCTGAAAGTACGCACCGGCAAGATATTTTGGCGACTGTCGCAGTATTCGTGATCGTCGTCGCGGCCGGCACTTCTGTCGGTTCGAGGGAGAACAGCTTCAACGAAAGACCATTCCGGCATCCGAACATTCATTCCATCGCCGTTCTGCCTTTACGAAATTTATCCGGAAATGCGGATCAGGAATATTTTGCGGACGGTTTTACTGAAGAACTGGTAACGGATCTCGCCCAAATTCATTCGCTGAAAGTAATTTCGCGCACGTCCATCATGATTTACAAAGGCAGCAGCAAGCCGCTGCCGCAGATAGCGCGTGAATTAAATGTGGATGCAATTTTGGAAGGCGCGGTGACGCGATCCGGAAATCGGGTACGAGTGACGGCGCAATTGATTGACGCTAAATCGGACACGCACATTTGGGCGCAAACTTATGACGCCGATTTGAAGGATGTGCTCGATATTCAGAATCGCGTTTCGCGCGCGATTGTGGAAGACGTGCGCGCACAGCTGTCCCCCGAAGAAAAAGCGCGTTTAGCATCTGGTTCCGACCGTCAATCCCGAAGCTCAGGATTTGTATTTGCGGGCGAAATACGAGGCGGCGAAAGGGACTCCTGACGCGTTGCGGCAAAGCCTGGATCTTTTTCAACAGGCCGCGAAAAAAGATCCGTCCTACGCGCCGGCCTATCTGGGAATCGGGCAGTCGGAATTCGCGCTGATTCAACTGACCGCTGAAACGCCGCAAGATGGAATTGCGCGCGCGCAGGCAGCTCTTCAGAAAGCATTGGAACTGGATCCGCACTCGGGAGAAGCACGCGGAACTTTGGCGCTGATTGCCTACACCTGGGATTGGGATTGGCCGCGCGCGGAAAAAGAATTTCAACTTGCGCTAAGGGAAGGCGCGCCGTGGCTGACGCAGTCACGCTACGGATGGGCCCTGGCAACGCAAGGCCGTTTTGAGGAATCGCGCGTGCATCTGCAAGCAGCACAGGATTTGGACCCGCTCAGCACAGGACCTCGCATCAACGAAATGCTGGCGCTCTATTTGCAGCACAAATATCCTGAAGCCGGAGAAACACTGCGCGGAGCACTCGAGCAGAATCCGAATTCGGTTTCCACCCACATTCTGTTGGGAGTAGTTGCAACCGTGCAGGGTGACTGTAAGGAGGCGGAAGCCGAAGCGGAATGGACGGAAGCGAAATTCAGTTCGCCCGTCTCAAAAGCTTTGCTCGCGTATGCCAGCGCCTGCCGCGGCGAGCGAGCTAAAGCGCTTCAATATTTAACGGAGGAGGCGGCGACAAAAGGACCGGGCTATGTTTCGCCGTATCAACTTGCGTTGGGGTATGCGCTGCTGCATGACAAAGCATCGGCGCTTTCCAATTTGGAAAAATCCGCGAGCGTTCACGAAGGACAAATTCTGTATTTGAAGTACGAACCGATTTTCGATGAGATACGATCTGACGCGAGGTACGTCGCGCTGGAAAAGAAAGTTGGCCTGGTGCAGTAAATTGCCATTACAGAATGACTTGGAAGAATTTGCCTTTGAAAATTTCCGGTACCGAAATGATTCAATCACCCGTACAATGTTGCGGCGATGAAGGCGCGCTGGGCCACAAAAATCCTGATTTGACTTGGATGAAAATTAAACATGACGAAAGAATTGAAGAATGACAAATACACTCGCCGGCGATTTCTGGAACTTGGATCAGGCGCGGTTGCCGGAGCGGGAGTTCTTGCGATGAAGGGCCAAACGCAATCCGCCGGCTACGCGAGTCAGGCACAAAAGGACAAAGCTACTAGCGATCCGGGACCGACAAATCCAGCGATTGACGCGCAGAACCCCGGTTCTTTTTCTCCTCCGCCGACAGATTCGGGCGCGGTGCAAACTTTTAAATATCCATTTTCGTTTGCACACAAAAGGCTTGAAGAAGGCGGCTGGTCACGCGAAGTAACTGTTCGAGAGCTCGCCGTTTCAAAATCGATCGCCGGCGTGAACATGCGGCTCACCGCGGGCGGCATTCGCGAACTTCACTGGCATGCGGCCGCCGAATGGGCGTACATGCTCTACGGAAAAGCGCGGATCACCGGCCTGGATCTACACGGGAACGGATTCGTTTCCGACGTGGGCGTCGGAGACTTGTGGTATTTCCCGACGGGAATTCCGCACTCGATTCAGGGGCTGGGACCGGATGGCTGTGAATTCCTGCTGGTGTTCGACGACGGTACTTTCTCGGAGTACGAAACCGTGCTGCTGACAGATTGGACCGCGCACACGCCGCGTGAAGTTCTGGCGAAAAGCATGGGCGTGCCGATTGGGGCATTCAAGAACATACCGGATCATCAGCTATATATTTTTCAGGGTGAAGTGCCGGGCGCGCTTGAAGATGACGTGAAGGCGATTGGCGGCTCTGGAAGCCTGTCGAAGGAACGATTCGATTTTCAGATGCTTGCGCTGCCTCCGACAAAGCGCACGAAGGGTGGCGAAGTCCGCATCGTGGATTCTTCTAATTTTACGGTATCGCGGACGGTGGCTGCGGCGCTCGTCACGTTGCATCCCGGCGGAATGCGCGAACTCCACTGGCATCCAAATGCGGATGAATGGCAATACTACATTGGCGGCAAAGGCCGGATGACTGTGTTCGCGTCGGCGGGACGAGCGCGCACGATGGATTTTCAAGCTGGAGACGTGGGATACGTTCAGCAGACGCTGCCGCACTACGTGGAAAATACTGGAACGACGGACCTGACGTTTCTGGAGATGTTTAAGGCGAGCACATTTCAGGAACTATCGATGAATCAGTGGCTTTCGCACACGCCGCCTGAGCTGGTTGCCGCTCACTTGAAGCTGGATAAAGCAACGATGGACGCGATACCGAAGGATAAGTCGGTGATTGTGCCGCGCTAGCGTCAGCAAAATACGCGCGTTGAAATCTTCTAGGAAACGGAAGTTAATTCCGCCGCATGGTGCAAATTATATTTCAGCGCAACATCCAAGCAGACGTAGCCGGACGGCGTTTCAAAATTCAAAACAAGCGCTTCCGTATCTACGGATTCCTTCAAGTTTCCATCCACTGAATAAATTTCGGGCGGATGGACCTTGAATTTGAATCCGCGGTCGTTCAATTGAGTAACCGCGTTTCCGACGACCATATTTGAAAGCTCGCAGACGGCTTCGCGCGCTGAATCGCCCGAAGGTTCGGCTTCATCACCGGAAAGAAACTTTGCCGCGCGTTTTGCCGCCGACTCGTCCAAATCCAGAAGAATGCTGCCCTCAATTTCTCCGCTAATGCAAACGCGCGCGGCGATGCCCCGTTTGCGCGAAGAAGCTTCGCTCATCGCGACGTCAGAAATTTGCGCGGAGCAGCCCATAATTTCCGCAACGACGGCGTCCAAAGAATTTACGAATGGCTGAATCAATTCCATTTTCATGATCAGGCGTCTCCCTTGCCGGCGGGAACCGGCGTTTGGGTGTCGTTCACAACGTAGCGAATAATTTCGTAAAGCGCTTCCGGCTTCACCGGCTTCTGAATAAAATGGCGCGCGCCTTTTTGCAGAGCGGCGAGAATATTGTCCTGATAACCGACGGAGGAAACCATCACGATGCGCGCCTCCGGATGTTCCTTCACGATGCGCTCGACCGCCTCGATGCCTTCCATCTTGGGCATGGTGATGTCCATCAAGACGAGGTCCGGGCGCAGACGATCGTATTCTGTGATTGCCGAGCAGCCGTCCCCAGCTTCGCCCGCTACTTCGCCGCCGAATGCTTCCACCATTCGGCTCAAACTTTTGCGCGCGAATACAGAATCGTCCACGACGAGAAAGCGGATCTTTGGCTGGTCTCCGCGAGATAATGGTTCAAAATCCTGCATGGCTCTCTCCTTCTTTCTAGTTCCCTGAATCCGAATTTCGGCTGGATACGAGATCTGCTGCGTCTGCGTGATGACGTGAACGCTCGCCAGCGCACAAGGCCTGCAAAACTCCGGGTAGCGCATCGAGTGAAACGACGCGGCCCGCGTAACCGTGTTCAATCGCGGCGCGAGGCATGCTATCCACGATGCACGATTCCAAACTTTGCGCGATGGTAATGCCGCCGGCCGCTTGCACCGCGCGCATTCCTTCGGCGCCATCCTCACCCATGCCGGTCATTAATATTGCGACGCCATCGCTGCCGAGTTCTTTTGCGACGGAATGAAATAAGACGTCGGCCGACGGACGATGCCCATTCACGTGGGGCAAATCCGCGAGCACGATCATTTCGCCTTTAACCGTGTGCCGAATTTTTATGTGGCGATTGCCGGGACAAATGTAAGCGCGTCCGGGAGTGAGAATATCGCCGGAGCGCGCTTCGCTCACTTCAAGCGCCGAGCAATCATTCAATCTTCGCGCGAACATTTGGGTGAATCCTTCGGGCATGTGCTGCACAACAACGAGGCATCCGGAAAATTCCGCGGGCAATTGCGAAAATACGTAATGAAGCGCGTTTGGCCCACCGGTGGAAACTCCAATCGCGATGTTGCGGGCCGGACGGGAATCGCCGTGGGGCGTTCGAGGGCGTTTCCGAGGAGATTCATCGGAAGCAAGTTTTGCTTTCGGAGCGCCCGCAACCGCGGCCACCTTAATTTTCATCGCAAGTTCGCGGGCAATCTGATCCATGCCGCCGCGCTTGGCGTCTTTTGGTTTTGCAATGAAATCGAAGGCGCCGAGCGAAAGCGCTTTCATCGCAGAGTACGCGCTTTTTTCGCTGTGTCCGCTGACGATGATGACCGGCACATTGTAGTGCCGCATGATTTCGCGCAGCATCTCGATGCCATCCATGCGAGGCATGTCGAGATCGAGCGTGACGACGTCGGGCCGCAATTCGCCAATTTTTTTGAGGCCGAGCAAGCCATCCATTGCGGTTCCGACCACCTGAATGGAAGGGTCGCCCTGCAACAATTGCGGAATTAATTTCCGCATGACAGCAGAATCATCTACGACGAGTACACGAACCGGTGACTTCATGCTGATGCCCCCACGACCCGGTTTTTAGAAAAATGCGAAACGACCGCGCGAATATCCAAGATGAGCACTACTGTACCGTCGCCGAGAATCGAAGCGCCGCTGACCAGTTCGGTGGCGACCAACTTATCTTCCAGCGCCTTGATGACCAGCTCTTCTTCGCCCACGAAACTATCGACGATCAAGCCAAGTTTGCGGCTGCCGCTGCCAACAATCACCACGCAGTGGCGCGTCTTGCGAACATCCGAATAAATTTTCACCATCTGACCTAATCGCACCAGACTCACAACCTGGTCGCGCAAACGCAGAACTTCGTAGCCATCCAATTCGTGAATTTCACTTTCTTCGGCGCGCGTAATTTCCAGCACGGCATCCAGAGGCACGGCGAAATGTTGGTTACCAACGCGGAACATCAGCGCCTGAATGCTGGCCAGAGTAAGCGGCATCATAAGTTGAAATGTTGTGCCGCGCCCCGGTTCGCTTTCTACCGTCACTCGCCCTTTCAAACGTTCTACAACGGTGCGAACAACATCCATCCCAACACCACGGCCGGATACTTGAGTGACTTCGTCCGCAGTGCTGAGGCCGGGATGAAAAATTAAATTCAATACCTCTTCGTCGGAAAGCTGACGAGCTTCGCTTTCTTTTATTGCACCGGAGCTAATCGCTCGCTTCAAGAGCTTCTCGCGATCGATTCCCTGCCCGTCGTCGGACACCTCCAGGACAACCTGATTTCCTTGATGATAGGCGTCCAATCGAATTGTGCCGCGAGCGGGTTTTCCGAATGCGAGCCGGAATTCGCTTGTCTCTATGCCATGATCCGCGCAATTCCGTACGAGGTGCGCGAGCGGTTCCGCGAGAGCGTCCAGAACACTCTTGTCCATGTCGGTGGTTTGCCCGGACATTTCAAAAACAATTTCCTTCTTCTGAAGTTTTGCGACGTCGCGAGCGATGCGGGGCAGCCGTCGGAATAATTGATCGACCGGCACCATGCGGATTTTCGTCACAGACTGCTGAAGTTGATCCAGCACGCGCGATTGGAACGACAGCGCATCACTTAGCCTGCCGCGAAGCGCATCTTTTGGAAATCGAGTTTCAAATTCGCCGATGGCCCGCTGCAGCATAGATTTTCCGATAATCAGCTCACCAATCAGATTCATCACCGCGTCAATGCGGCGAGCCTCGACGCGCAGAACTGATTCGCCCGAAGCGAGCGCGCCGGAGGGCGCATTGGAAGAGGCGCCGGTTGTTTCGGAGAAAGATTCCGGATGGACGGAATCGATTGCGGATCGAGATAGGGGCGAAGTCGAGGCTTCTGCTTCCAGAAGAACTTGCAACGCATCACGAGGCCTTATCGCTGCTTCCGTCAAAAGCTGAAGCGATACTTCTGACACGATTCCCGGCACGCGGCATCGTTCTCGAATTCGATCGGCCGAATGTGAACTGACGACAGCGGCATCAACTTGCGCCACCGATTCCATGCTCGCGTTTGGGGCTGGATGCTGGATCAAAACAGTTCCGCACTGTTCGATGGCACGAGTAATTAATTGCAGAGCTGCGGCCGGCATCTCCGCCGAAGAATCCAGACGCAAAATGACGTGAAAAACATTTTGGTCTTCGCGCAGTGCTTCCAGAATTTGCTCGCGAATTTCCACGCTCCATTCTTGTCCGGCACGCAAAGGTGCGTGCTTCGGCAAAGACTCAGGGCGCTGGACTAATTTGCGGATGTGCGCGCGAAGTTCTGAAATATCAGGCGGCGCCATGTTTCCGCGATAAGAACCGAGCATGGCGTGAAAGCTATCTGCGGATGAGAGAACAATTTCTGCGATTACCGCGCCGCGTTCAGCCACCAATTCCGGCGTGAACAGATCTTCCAATTCGTGCGCCAACTCGCTGAGTTCACGAAATCCACAAGCGGCGGAGTCGCCTTTCAATGTATGCATCGCGCGGCGAACGCGCGCGAGCGCCGAAGAGTCAGCCGGATATTGCTCCAGGAGCAGGCCGGCATCATTCAGCTCCTGAAGAATTTCCTGCGAGCTCTCAAAAAAAAGCTCGCGCAATTCGGCCGCTTGCTCTTCGGAAAAGAAACTCACGTACCCACCTCTGTGCGCTGGTAGACGGTGGCGTTGTTTTGATGAATCATGCGGAATTTATTGGTCAGGCCAAACAAACTTTCCGCGTGGCCGACGAAGAAATATCCTTCGGGATTCAGGCAGTGATAAAACTTTTCAACAAGGCGCTTCTGCTCAGCTTCATCGAAATAAATCATCACGTTGCGGCAAAAAATAATGTCATTTCGGCGCGGAAGAAATTCGGCTTTCAAATTGTGAAAGTCGAATTGGACGAGACTTTTCAGCGCCGGCTTGATTGCATATTTGTCCGCCAATCGATCGAAGTAGCGCAGCCGGAATGTATATTCCACTGACTCCATTTGCGCCTCGTTATAGACGCCTTGCTCAGCAGTCACCAGGCCGGAATAGCTGATGTCGCTCGCCACGATTTCAACTTTCCACGGCGGCGGCACGAGCGGCTTCGGCGTTGGCATTTCAATCGGAAGCGGATTCCTCAGGTAGTAATACGCCAGCGCGTCGCATACGAGCATTCCAAGTGTGTAAGGTTCCTGTCCGGTGGAACATCCCGCGCTCCAGATGCGAATGCTCCAATCGCGGCGGGCCTGTTTACGGTGGAGCAATTCTTCGAGAATTGTTTTCTGAAAAAGTTCGAGTTGCGGTTTCGCGCGGAAAAAGCTTGTTTCGTTAACGGTGAGGTGCTCCAGAAGCGCGGCAAGTTCTTTTTTTCCTTCGCGGCTGGTTAGAAGGCGATAGTAGCCGTAAAAGCTATCCATCTGACAGGCCTTGAGCCGGCGATTCAGACGGTCGCGCAGAAAATGTACGCGGCGATCATCAAAAAACATTCCGCATTCCTGATAGACGAGCGTCTGCAGCAGTTTTAATTCTGCGTCTGTCGGAGGAATGGGCGGCGTAAGAACGGGTGTGGACATTCAATCACCAGATTTCCGGGCACTGCGCGCGTTATCGCGTGAGCGGCGCCTCCGTGTCCAAATACGTGCTAGCAAGTTCGGAAACTTCAGATAGCCTTTGCAATTCGGCTCGCCGTAAAATCCGGCTAAGGTCCAGCATAATAATCAGGCGGCCTTTGAACTTGCCCACCCCAGTCACGTAATCCATTTCTTCGTTTGGGAAAATATTTTGCGGCGCTTCGATTTCAGACGACGCAATTCGCAGAACTTCCGAAGCCGCGCTGACCAGCAGCCCAACCCAGCGTTCTTCGATTTCAACGACGACGATTCGGTTCTTCGAGCTTCGCTCTGGCGCGCTTTCACCGAATCGTTTACGCAAATCGATCACCGCTACGATACGTCCGCGAAGATTGATGACTCCTTCGATGTGCGCTGGCGCGTTCGGCACAGGCGTTATTTCAGGCACGCGGACGATTTCGCGCACCAAGGATATTGGCAGGCCCACGGTTTCGCGGCCCACACGTAAGCCAACGATTTGTAGATCTTTTTCCATGGCTCGCAGATCAGACCCGCGCCAATTCTGGTTCCAGCCTGCGAACAGAATTGTCACGGCTGGCAGATCCGCGCCGCGCTCCGCCGCCCGCGCCAGACCGTGATACGCGCGATACTTCTTCCAACACAAATTGGTCCATCGCGTCCATCAAGCCGCGAGAAAGTTTGGACATTTGATCCGCTGCTGCCGCAAGTTCTGTTGAGCTGGAGGTTGACTGCTGAACGAGTTCACGCATTTTTTCCATCGCTCGTACAACGGACTGTGCTCCCGACGCTTGTTCTTCAATCGAAGAATTAATTTCCTGCGTGATTTCGGTCAGCCTCGATGTGGCCTTTGCGATTTGTGTCGAGCCGTTGGATTGCTCGTTCGTAGCTCCGCCGATTTGCTGCGCGAATTTGTATACCTCGGTGACGACATCAGAAATCTTGATCAGCGCCACGTTCAGCTCGCCGCCAAGCTCAAGGCCTTCCTGCACCATGCTCGTGCTCTTCACCATATTTTCCACGGCTTCGCGCGATTCCTTCTGAATACCCTCGATCAGATCGGAAATTTCCTTGGTGGATTGCGTAGATTTTTCAGCCAGCTTGCGCACTTCTTCGGCAACCACGGCAAATCCAAGTCCGTGTTCGCCTGCGCGGGCGGCTTCGATAGCGGCGTTCAGAGCGAGCAGGTTCGTCTGTTCGGCCAGATCGTCAATCACTTCAATAATCTTTCCGATTTCATTTGCGCGCTTGCCGAGGGCATCGATAATTTGCGCGGACGACTGAATCGCGGAACTGGTTCGCGTAAGGCCGGCGGTAGTCTTGTCCATGGTCTTGATTCCCGTTTGGACTTCGTCACGCGAGCGCTGGCAAATTTCAAGTAGCGTGCGCGATGTATCCGCCACGCGCTGAATCGACGCAACCATTTGTTCAATCGAAGCGGATGTTTCGGCTACGCTCGATGACTGCATCTGCGTGCTCTTCACCACATTCTGCACGTTGATGCTCATTTCGTGCATCGTGCTGGTGACTTCGTCAATCGCCGAAGCTGCTTCAACGCTCACTTTTGCGGATTCGCTTGACGCGGCAGCCATCTGGCTTGCTCCGCCGGCAACTTGAGAAGCGCTATCGCGCGTTTGCGTCACAAGCTGACGCAAACCTTCCAACATTTGCTGAAATGCATTTGCCAACGTGTCTCGCGGTGATCGTGGTTCAACAACAACCGACAATTTTCCTTCGGCAATTGCGGCGGAGACATTCGCCATTTCCTTCAAGTGCGTAATCATGTTTCGGTAATGGCTTGCCAGCGTACCGATTTCATCCGTTCCCTTGATTTCAATTTGCTGATCGAGGTCGCCCGATTCCGCGATTTCTCGCGTAACACTAATAAGTTGATCGAGCGGCTGTGTAATTGACCGCGAAGTGCGGAAGGCAATCAAAGCTCCCAGACATGCCGCGAGAATCGTGCCGATCGTCAGAATAATTGCGGAAATTCGCGCGGCCAGGTCAGCCGCCGCGTTTGAGTCATCTTGCGATTTCTTGATTTCGCGCTCGGCGTCATCTATTTCCTTATTGTCCTTACCGACGAAGCTTCCGGGAGCGTGTTGCAGATAGGCAATCTGAAGCTCTGCAACTGTAGCTTTTCCGGCGTCCACTTCATGACGCTTGGCAATCAGCGGCTTACAGAAATCGTCGACCCAAGCTTGCTCAGTGTTTTCGATCGAGGAAAAAACAGAGCGCAAGCGCTCATCGTTCGCAGTTTCCTGATTTGCTCGAAGCATCGTTGAAAGATCATTGATGCCCTTCAGAGTGTTCGCTTCCTCGCGCGGATCGCCGCTGAGCAGATAGTTTCGCAAGCCGAGGCGATTCACCATCATCTGGTAGCGAACCAATCCAATTTCTTCTGTGTTCTTAAGCGCCGCAGCCGCGCTGGTCCGAGCGCTGTGTTCGTGCTGGCTGGCAATGAAGCTCACCAGAAACAGCAATACGAGAACGCCCAGAATAGAACCGAATCCGGTGTAGAGCTTCCTGCTGATGCCCATAAGAAATCGCCTCGCCTTCTTTCAACAGCCTGCCGCAAACTATCGGCGCGCTACCGTGCTACTTAAAATCAATTTCAATGATCTCCACAGTTTCTTTCGGCCCGTCCTCGAAGCGCCACTTCTTGATAGCGTTTTCAGCTTCGACGCTCAAGAGGGGGCTTCCGCCGAGAACTTTCGTTTCCTTTACATGCCCGTCTGGCGCCACAGTCGCCGAAATCCGAACGGTTCCAGAGATCCGCATTCTGTGAGCGAGCTCTGGATATTCAGGTTCAACCCTGGATTTCACTTTGCGGTTTCCGGCCGCCTTCGCCGCGGTTGAGGAGTTGTCTTGGGCTAGAGCATTGGGCGCGACCGAAAACATCATCGCAAACGAAAGCAGGGCTGCTGCTTGTAGTATCCAAATTCGGTGGTTTCGAGACATACCTTGGCTCCTGGATAAATCCTCGTGGTTTAGTAATGCACGGCCAGTACCAGCCTGTGCTCAGTCGGAATCTCGAAGGAAGGCGTATAAAAGAGCCGTGTAAGTTAATGAAAATACTGCGGTTGTGGGCGATGTCGCGCCAAACGGTACACGAAAGCCACTGGACCAAACGTCTCAGTCAGCCGGTTCGACCGTTCGCGCCGTCTCACGTTGCGACGGGGGCAGCGCGATCCTTCCTTTACGACTTCGGCACTATGCCCGCCGGGTTCTATTGACTCAATTTGAGACAGACCTGTAAGGTCGGAAAGCGACAGACAGGAGTCTTTGCCAAGCCCGCATCCCCCAGTCCCATGCGCGCCGCCAAATTAAACTCTGCATCAGTAGGCACGACCGCCAGTCCCTCCGATAATTCCATCGAGACGCTGGTTGCGAATCTGTGCATTTCCTCCGCTGGTTTAAACCAAAGCGCCCTCTTACGGTTGTTCGGCAAATCTCTTCGGCAGTTCTATGGCGCGAGCGGAGTGTGCTGCAAACTCTTCTCCCGGCGTGAAGGATGGACGGCAACTGTTTCAGAAGGCAAATTGCCGTGGCGCGCGTTTGAAGGATCACTTCCATCATTCCAGGAACAATTGATCAGCGATGCCGTTCGGATGAGAGCCGCTATCGTGCGGCGCGATTCGAGCACTGTTTTAGTTCCTTCGAGGCAACGCCTCGACAATTCCCTGTGGATCGCGATTCCTTTCCTAAAAAGTGATGAACTGCTCGGCGTAGGCCTGATGACACGGCCCGCTGGGTCAGAAGATTTTGACGAGGAACTGACGAACAAAGCCACCACAATCGGGACGGTAATGGCGGGACTGCTTGATCACGCCAGAATCCTCGGCCAAGTGGAAGTATCGCGCAAACAATGGGTTCAGGTGATGGACACAATTCCTGATTGCATAGTTGTCCATGACAATCGCGGGAAGATTGTCCGCGCGAACTCAGCGTTGGCTGCCAGACTAAACACTCATCCGATTAATCTTGTGGGCCGCGACATTCGTGAAGTGATTGCTCTGAATAACGGCAACGCGAACGATATCTGCGTTCTATGTTCACGCCAAACTGAAGGACTCACGAAGCCCGTTGAGATATTCTCGAAGCGCAGCTTTCTTGTATCCACATCACCGATGGCTTCCGCTCCCGGCGCGGATGCGCAAATGATTCACGTCCTGATTGATATTCACGAACGGTTGGCGATGGAAGCCGCTCTGCACCGCGAACGGGATTTCAACCAAAACATCTTGGACAACACGCAAAATATTATTTTGGTGCTGGATACTTCAGGCCGCATCACCTACGTGAATCGCCGCGCAGAAGAATTAGGCTGCTCACATGACAAACTCTCCGGATTGCCGCTCGCGCAAATTATCCACACCTCACACCGTCCGCTATTCGACAGCGCGCTACACACGGTGCTCGAAGGAAATCCGGCGCAAAATTTGGAAACGCCGGTTGCGCGTCCGGACGGGCGAATCGGGCGTTTTGCGTTGCATTTGAATTCCATCAAAGATGAAAGCGGCAAAGTCGGAAGCGTAGCCGTCGTAATGACCGACATTACGGAAGCGTCCGTTCTGCAGGCAAATCTTGCGCGCACGGAAAAAATGGCTGCGCTGGGCCAACTCGTGTCGGGCGTGGCACATGAAATTAATAATCCACTGGCGGCAATCGTTGGATTCGCAGATCTTCTGTGCGAAAACCCGGCGATTCCGGGGCCTGCGCGTGAAGAATTAGAAGCAATTCTGCGCGAAGCCGAGCGAACACGGGTGCTCGTGCAGGATCTTCTGAGCTTCGCGCATGACGTGCCTCCGCAAAGCGAGCCGGTGCAAATCAATTCGCTGCTGCGACAGACATTGAAAATGCGGTCGTATTCTCTTGCCGGGCGCAATGTGGAAATTG
Organism: Terriglobia bacterium; assembly: GCA_963840515.1. Lineage (GTDB taxonomy): Bacteria > Acidobacteriota > Terriglobia > Acidiferrales > UBA7541 > DASTCZ01. The sequence goes on along the minus strand of CAWIZI010000048.1, from coordinate 76,739 downwards.
TCGAACGGTTATTCGAGGATCTGCCGGTTGTGGTCGCCGATCCGCATCAGCTTCAACAAGTTTTCCTGAACATTCTAAATAACGCTTATGACGCTGTAGCAGAAGCGGATCGCGCCGGCCGCATCGAAATTGAAACCACACTTGTAGAAGACTCTGTTGAGGTTCGCATTCGAGACAACGGCCCGGGCATCGCGAACTCAGAACGCATTTTCGAGCCATTTTTCACGACAAAGCCCGTCGGAAAAGGTACCGGCCTGGGGCTAAGCATTTGTTATGGGATCGTACGCGCCCACAAAGGCGAAATTCTTTTTCAAAATAATTCCGGCTCGCACGGATGCACATTTGTAATTCGTCTGCCGGCTGCAATCATCCGCTCTACGAACGTTTACGAGGTGCCAAGTGGCAACGGGATCGCAAATTCGTCTTCTCGTCGTTGACGACGAGCAAAGTATTCGCCGCTTGTGCATGACCATCGGCGATACGCTCGGATACAGTTGCGCCGAAGCTGAAAGCGCGGAAGCCGTGATTGCGCGGCTGCCGCATAATCCCCCAGACATGGTGGTTGCTGATTTGCGTCTGCCGAATCTTTCCGGCGCGGAACTACTTCGGCAAATCAAAGCGCGGTCCGCGGAAACCGAAGTCGTAATCATGACGGGACACGGTTCTGTCGGTTCCGCAGTGGAAGCAATGAAGCTCGGCGCTTACGACTACATCGAAAAGCCATTTCGCGTAGAAGAAATGCGTCTTCTATTGCGCCGTATGGCCGAAAAAATCCGGCTGGTGAAGGAAAACCGCGTCCTTCGCGAGCGCGTGGAAACTGAACAGGAGCTGGATGGAATTATCGGTGACTCTCCAACAATTCGCGAAGTTCTGCGAATGATCGGCCGGCTGAAAGACAATCGGACTCCCGTGCTGATTTCCGGCGAAAGCGGAACCGGAAAAGAATTAGTTGCGCGCGCAATTCATTATCGAGGCGCGTTCTCCCAAATGCCATTCGTAGCTGTCGATTGCGGCGCGCTCGTTTCAACTTTAATGGAAAGCGATTTGTTCGGATACGAGAAAGGCGCGTTCACCGGCGCGGTAAAATCAAAACAGGGATTATTTCAGGCGGCCGACGGCGGAACAATATTTCTGGACGAAATCGGCGAGTTGCCACTGGAAATGCAGGCCAAGTTGCTGCGCGTCTTGCAGGAAAAAGAAGTGCGGCCCGTGGGCAGCAATTCAAATGTGAGCGTTCATTTGCGAGTGATTGCTGCAACGAATCGCGATCTGGAAGCAGCCTTCCGTGAGGGAACATTTCGCAAAGATCTTTTCTTCCGGCTAAATGTGGTCACAGTTTCACTTCCTCCGTTGCGCGAACGCCGTTCCGATATTCCAATGTTGTTACGCTGCTTCCTGGATCGCCACGCGTCCGGAGAAAATGTGCAATTCACTCCGGCGGCGATGAAACTGCTGATGAATTACGATTGGCCGGGCAATGTGCGCGAGCTTGAGAATTGCATCAGCCGCGCGCTAATTCTCGGCGATCGCGAACGAATCGATGTCGCAGATTTGCCGCCGTCACTTTTAGCGGCCTGCGGATCAGGAACTGTGGCAAAAGATATGCCGATTGAAGGCGGCGCGTCTTCCGCAACTGGGCTTGAGGAACTTGAGCGACTGACGATCGCGCGCGTGTTTGAACAAGTGAGAGGCGATAAAGCGATGGCGGGCAAAATGTTAGGGATCAGCCGCGCCACGCTCTATCGCAAACTCAAGCGCTATCAAATTTCCGGCGCGAGCACCGGTGGCCAGGAAACCGCCACAGAATAATGGTTCGCATAAACTTCGCTATAGTTATTATTAGGTCCCCGCAAAATCGCTGAAGGTTACGCCAACAGTGAGATAAATCGTCGCACTCTGAGACGCCAAGTTTTTATCTCCGAACACGCCTCGTGTAACTCGCGAAGAATCAATCGGTTAACTCGCCCCCACGGAATAATTTTCTTTGGCTCCACTCTTGCATGTATCTCTCTCGGACGACTGTCTGGCTGCGTACCTGGCCGACCTAGTCCAGTTGAATAGCTCGAGTTGCAAGACTATGCGAAAAGGAAAAACAGTAGTCGAAACGCCCGCAAAGAATTCCGCCGTGGAGCGGCTGGTGGCGATATTTCCCGACGCGAGCCCGGTGCGCGTGCCGGTTTTAGTGGTTGCGAGCCGCAAAGAAGGCCGCGATCTGAAAGAAAACACGACCATCGAATTCGGCACGCCTCGAATTGTTTTGTTTTTCTCAAAACTTCCTTTGGAATTGGACGACAAGATCTTCCTGCGAAATTCGGACGGATCACTCGGAATTGAAGCGAACGTCATTGCGCTGCAATACGAAGAAGGACATCGCGCAATCGCCGCTCGATTCCTTACAGAAGATCGAAATTGGATTATCAAGAACTGAAAATGGCGCCAACGCAAACAGATCGGAATTTGGTAGCCACGGCAGGAATCGGTTCGCCCGCTGGCCACTCGTGGTCCGATTTCGTACTGCTGTATCCGATGTACGCTTCGCTCGCGCGTCTATGCGAATCAGAAAAAACCCCGTATGCATCAGACACGAATCCTTCGCCATGGCCGGACGCAAAACGAGCCGCAAGCGATCTCGCCTGGCTAGATCAAGTTGATCGCAAACTCCAGGCCGTTCACATTCGCCAATTCCTCGCCACACCCTCAGCGGCCCGCGAAGAAGGACTCCGCGCGCTTCTTCGCCGCCACTTATTCAAACCGGATAAAACATCCGAGGATCGCGACAAAATTGATCTGCTCGTTGTGCAATATTTTGCGCTTTGCGCGCCGCACGAATTGATGGCCGCTCTAATTGATTTGGCTGATGTCGCGCGCGTGCTTCAACCCGTGCTAGGCGAAGTTGAAATTGCCGAGCTCGAATGTTGCGAACCGCTGGACGTAATCCTAGAAACCGCTCAGCAATGCCGAACTCTCAGTGATTTTATGGATCAAGGCCTGGTCGAGAAAGGCCGCATTGCTAAGGAAAATGCCGGTGGAATGTTTTACGATCCAGCCGCGCTCGTCACTTTCTGCCGATTCAATTTCCTGCTGCGAAGAATTTTCATCCAATTGCTCCACGGTGACCTGCGCACACTTGGGCAAATGCTGTTCGATATACAGAAGAAAGGCATCATGCACGTCGATTGCCGGCGCGCTGGATTTTCCGCGAACGAACCGATCGTCAAACTCCGCGAATTCCACAACCGTTGGAAGGCGCCATTTCATCGTGACTACGCGCAAGGCGGAGCAAGCCACCCTTATGAACAATTAATGTCCTTGCGCGCGGATTTGGAAGACGCGCTGATTCCTGCTCCCACGGCATCTGACGAAACGACTGCCCCAGAGAATCACAGTTACGCAAGCGAAACTGCGAAGCAGGCGAGTAACGACCAAATTCACTTGAATCCACATAGTCCGTCACCATTTTCCGCCCATTCCACACCTTCCTTGCCTGTTGCAAAGCAGACACCCGCCGCTGCAAACGCCGAGCAGAAGCCACTCACCGCCAAGAAAGATTCTCCGACATCCGCGCAGAGTCCCAGACTCCGCACTCCAGGCGTCTCCGACACGGACTTGGAAAACTGCGAAGAAAAAATCTGGGAACAATTAATCGCAACTCCGCCGGTGCGCGGACGCTCGATGACGACGGTCACAGTGGAAGGGACACGAATTTTGCTCTCCGCATGGGAAGTTGCCGCGTTCGTCAGCGATAGCGGACCAACTTCCGAAGATCTGCGCAAGGCGATAGTCGCCAGAGCAATCCTAGCAATGGCCATTGAGCGCAGGAAGCAATTCGTGGACGTGAAAATTCTGCATCAAGCGTTAGCACATGCTCGGTCCGGAATCCGGCATTTTCAGGAGAGTGTCGATCAACTGAAGCGCGGAAAAAAAATCGACGCAGCTGTAAATCTCAGCATCAGTCTGAAACGATTGCTCTCTCTGGCCGAAGACGCCGAACAATTGCAATCCGGCAGCGCGGTTACGGAAGAAAAGCGATGAGTCCGTCGCCTGTATTGGTGGTCTCCGATGACGTCGAGTTCATCCGCGAATTCGTGTCTCGTTGGGAAATGGAACAGGACGCGCCTCCGATCACAGTCGTCTCAACGGAAATGTGGAAGCAGGCCAGCCTGATTGGCTACGCGTTGATCATCGTTGGTTTTCTGCGGCAGAATTCGCCGTTGGTGCTCGCTCCGAACTTTCATTGCGACACAACAGTTTGCGCGGTTGGTGAAGCTGAAAAACTCTCTTCGATTCGCAGCGCGCATCCCGAGTGGTTAACTTTTTCCGAGCAACCCGGCTGGCCCGACACTCTGCTTTCCTTCGCGAAAGAAGTTCTGCGTCGCGTCTATGCTGAAAGTCAGGCGCGAGAAGCGGGGCTTATTTGCTCGGCGCAGCAACGCCTTGCAACCGTCGGCCAATCGCTTTTGACGGCCCGGCCTGGAATGGTCAATGCACTTACATCTCTGTTGGGAAATGCGGATTTGTTGCTACTTTCCGACGAATCCTTATCCGTTGGCGGGCTGGAGCAGATCCGCACCATGCACAGAATGGCGCTGCGGCTGAACGAAATCCTCCAACGTCTCTCTTCGCTCGCAAATGAGATGGAATTAAGTGAATGCGAATCTCAGCGTGAGACGAGCGAGACACACGGCGTGCAGTTGATGCGCGGCGTAACGTCGAACTAAAGAGCCCTAAAGTCCGTGGCTGCAACTAGTTAGGCGCTGAGACGGGTTTTGAAGCAACGCGCGGACAGTGGCGCGAGACGTGCATTCTTATTAATGAATAGTGCGAAGTGTGAGGCGACATAAATCGTGGCCGAAGATTTCCAACTCGAACCGACGCCGCCGGAGTCCTCCGCCGCCGAGCTGTTGGAAAGCAGCGAGTCGACGGCGCAGGTTCCTCCCGGCCGGCAGTACTGCGTTTTCCGCGCGGGCCGCGAACGGTTTTGTCTTCCCGTGCTGGAAGTTGAAGAAGTTGTCGACTGGCCGCTGGTTACTCGCGTCCCGCTCGGCCCGCCATTTTTGATGGGAGTTTTTAATTTACGCGGTTCCATTATTCCGGTTGTGGATATCGCCGTCACAGAAGGCCGCCGTCCGGGACTTTCTCCGCGCAGCGTCGTGGTGGCAGTCCTTTCCGGAAATGAACGCAGCGAAGATCTTCGAGTGGGTATCGCCGCCGACGAAGTCGTCGGAACTTATCCCGCGCTGCCAGAATCGCTGATCGATCAGATCCCGGACGACATGCCACACTGCCGCGGAATGTTGAAGCACGATGATCGCCTCGCGCTCGTCATGGATCTGGCGCGCATGGTTCAAGCTTTTCCCGTGCCTGCAATTTAATTATGGGCACAATTCGGATTCAAGTACGGCCGCAAAGAACGAATGAAGTCCCGCTAGAGCGGAATGATGGAGGAATTACGGTCATGAAATCTCGATTGAGTACAACAATCTGGCTACTTGTCATTTCGACAGGCATCGCCTTCTTCGCAGTCCTCGGGCTGGCGTTTGAGGCCGGTGCGCATTCCGGCGGCGTCCCGCTATCGCAAGGCTTGCCTCCGGGAAATGCCGGGATCGCGCTGATCGCTGCGTTTGGCATCGCAATCGTCATGGCGTTGACACTATTGATCATGCTGCCGAAGCGCGTGTTGCGGCCGATTGGCGCGCTCGCAAGTTTTTCAGAGCGGTTCGCTGCAGGCGATTCGCACGCGAAGGCGGACGATTCCTCGCAGGATGAATTTGGATTCATCGCCACGAATCTGAATCGCTCGCTCTCGAAAGTTTCTAAGGCATACGGAAATCAGGCGGCGCAGGAATCGCTGCAACGCAGCATCACGGACTTGCTCAATCTGATTAATCAGGTTGGACGCGGCAACTTAGCTCTTCGCGGAAAAGTTACCGACGACGCGCTCGGCAACGTTGCTGAGTCCATGAACTCGATGCTCGATAATTTCACGACCGTTCTTGAACGTGTGCGCCGCGCAGCGATGGATGTCTCCACAAATTCCACGCGAATTCTTGTGGCCACCGACGAAATGAATTCCGGTACAACGCAACAGGATCAGGAGATCACGAACACGTCGTCGGCTGTAGAAGAGCTGACGGTTTCCATGAAGCAGGTTTCCAACAACGCCGAGGCCAGCGCGGAAGCCGCTCGCCGCGCTCTTGACGCAGCGGAACAAGGCAACCGCGCAGTGCGTGACACACTCGAGGGAATGCAGCGCATTCGTTCAAGCGTGCAAGCGACGGCGAGAAAAATTAAGTCACTTGGCGATCGTTCGCTGGAAATTTCCGAAATCATCAACGTAATTAACGACATCACCGAACAGACCAACTTGCTGGCGTTGAACGCGGCGATTGAAGCCGCCCGCGCCGGAGATGCCGGACGCGGTTTCGCCGTCGTTGCTGACGAAGTTCGCAAACTGGCGGAACACTCACGCAGCGCGACGAAAGACATTGCCGCGCTAATCAAGGCGATTCAGGCCGAAACAAACGAAGCCGTCGTCGTCATGGAAGAAGGAACCAAGGAAGTGGAAGTCGGAGCGGGTCTGGCCGATCAAGCCGGAAAAGCACTCGAAGCAATTTCGAGCGTTGTCCGCCAATCTGCGGAACTCGTTCAGGAAATTTCACTAGCCTCGAAACAGCAAGTGCGTGGAACGGAAGGCGTCGCAAACGCCATGCAGATTATTTCCGGAATCACGCGCCAAACTTCGCAAAGCGCTCGTCAGGCCGCCGGCACCGTGGGCGATCTCGTGAAACTTTCAGAACAGTTGATCGACGCGCTATCTCAATTCCGTTCGGATGGTGCAGCGACCGCGGAGAAACGTGAACCTGTTCTCGCGGAGGCGCGACGCTAACCCAGAACGCAATTCGGCCTGAAATGACTCGGCCACGTTGCAACAACCTGGAATTGGCATGAACAAGTCATCCACATTACCGGCGATGGTTGCAGCGTCCGAACTGGATGAGATTCGCACGCTCATCGAAGCGCGTTCTGCCATTTTTCTGGACGCATCTCGCGAGAGATTCTTTTCTTCAAAAGTGAACCAGTATTTGCGTGAGTGCGGCGAGCCGGACGGGACCGCCCTGATTCAGCGCATTCGCAAATCAAACATCGAATACGATCGTTTCCTCGCGGTGCTGCTCACGCAGGAAACTTCTTTCTTCCGTTACACTGACGTTTTCCGCTCTCTCGAACAGGTTGTTCTGCCGGATATTCAGGCTCGCAAACTCTGGAATAGTCCGCGCACGCTGCGCATTTGGAATGCGGGCTGCGCAACCGGCGAAGAAGCGTACTCAGTTGGCATCACCGCGCTCGATACGCTCCCGTTTCCCGACGCATGGGAAATTGAGATTCTTGCGACGGACATCAGCCGTGAAGCGCTGCTGATTGCCGAGCGCGGCGTCTACACCGGCCGAAGCCTCGGAAATGTCTCCCCTCAACAATTACAAACACATTTCACGCGCAGCGGAAATTCTTATCAAGTAAAGCCGCGCCTCCGACGTTTGATTTCTTTCGTGCCGATGAATTTGGCGCAGGCACCCTACATCGGCCGCATGGACTGCATTTTCTGCATGAATGTGCTGATGTATTTTTCAGAAGAGCGGCGAAACGCGCTGCTGCAAAGATTCTACGACACGCTGAATCCGGGCGGATTTTTCTTCCTCGGCCATTCGGAATCGATCAAAGGCGCATCTGTGAATTTCTCGAGCGCCGTCCACGGCGATTGCCAATATTATTTCAAGCCGTTTGCCGCAGGCTCGCAGCAGAAATCTAACGTGCCGGGGTGTGGCTCATGATTCCACACGACGCAAATTCTCTCGAACAATTTCTGCAGGATGCGTCTGAACGCATTCAGCTTATACGCGAATGCGGCGGCCTTCCGATTGAATCACAATCTCCGCAAGAAGATTTGGCTCGCCTGCACGAAGCCGCGCACGCGCTGACGCAATCCGCGGCGATCGCCGGATTTCCGCTTTTCTCTGAAATCGCCAGCAAACTGGCGCACGTTTTCCAATATGCGCGCAACACCGAACTAAGCCCCGATACTTGCGGTCCGCTCACTGAATTTCTTGCCGATGCAGTCACAGTTCTGGAATTCGACATTCTGCAAATCGTCGCCGATGGAAAGGAAACTGTCGAAGACATTGCATCCTTCAAACACCGCTACTCGTTCGCGTTTCCCGTGGCCATCGCTGAACCGGAACCCGCGCAATCTGAAGTTATTGCCACCGTCGAATCCGCACAGTCGGAAATATTCCCAGATGACGATGAGGTTCCGAAAGAAGTCCTCGACTTTTTTGTGCCCGAGGCAGAAGAGCATTTGCATGTGGCAACGCAGTGCCTGCTGACGCTCGAATCCAATCCGAGCGCCGACGAAATTCACCGGCTCTTCCGCTCGATTCACACCATTAAAGGATCGGCGGCTCAAGTTGGCCTGCGGCGATTGAGCACGATGGCCCACCGTCTTGAAGATTTGATCGGCCAGCTTCGCGACGGCGCGATGACCCCGAGTGCCGAGATTGTTGAAGTTTGCCTCCAGACCGTCGACGTCTTGCGCAAATTCCTACAGCAGGACTGGACCTCCGACGAAGAAATGCACGCAGCGGTCACGCCGCTTCTGGCTCGGATTACCGAATGGGTTCCTGCGGAGCCATCCGACGAGATCGCCGAGACAACGCGCGCGGCGATTGCTACTAGTCCTCAAGCTGACGCGGCTCCCTCAAATTCGGTAAGTGAAACTTCCGTTGCACCGGCAGCCGCACGCATCGTCTCGGCGAAATCCGTACGAATTTCGCTGCAGCGTTTGGACCAAATGATGAACGGCGTCGGCGAGTTGGTCATCAACCGTACGCGATTGGTTGGCCGCATGACCGAACTGAAAAAACTCGTCGAAGTTCTGGGACTTGCCCGCCACCGGTTGACAAATAAAGTTTCAGAATTCCAGGATAAGTACGAATTCAATCAGATTAGCCGCGGCATTTTCGACGCAAATTCTTCCGTGCAGCAAAGAACAGACGAAAATGGAAATCGCATCACACCATCAAACGGCGCCAACGGCTCAGAATTCTCCGAACTCGAAATGGATCGCTACGACGACGTAAACATTTTGGCGCGCTCGCTCGCTGAAATTTCCGCGGACGTTTCCGAAGTTGTTTCTCAACTCGGCAGTTTCGTCGGACGCGTTGGCATGGACATTAACGAATTCACGAAACTCGCGCATCATTTGCAGGACGGCCTCACCCAAGCGCGCATGGTGCCCATCGGAAATTTGTATACGCGCCTTTCACGAACCGCGCGCGACGCTGCAAAAGTTTGCGGCAAGCCAGTGGAATTAATTGAAGAAGGCGCGGAAACACAGCTCGACAACAATATCGTCCAACAAATCACGGATCCTCTGATTCATCTGGTGCGAAATGCCGTCGCACATGGAGTTGAAAGCGTGGAGGATCGCGAGCATGCCGGCAAGCCAGAGCGAGGACGCATCACCGTCCGCGCGTTTCACCGTGGAAATCAGGTCCACATCGAAATTGAAGATGATGGACGTGGACTCGACTACGAACGAATTTATCAATGCGCGGTGCACGCCGGCCTTATTTCCGCATCAGACTCAGAGCGTCCCACCGAGCGCGAACTTCGCGCCTTCCTTTTCCATCCCGGATTCACAACTGCCGCCACAGCAAATGAAATTGCCGGCCGCGGCGTCGGCCTCGACGTTGTACGCAATAACGTCCACGCGCTGAACGGCGAAATTGAAATTCGCAGTCAGGCTGGAAAAGGCACGTGCTTCGCCGTGAAGGTTCCGCTTACTCTCATCATTTCGCAGGCGCTCTTCATTCGTTCTGGCGCGACAACATTGGCGATGCCGCTGGCAGTCGTAGAAGAGATCCGTCGCGTTCGCCCCGAAGAAATCGAAGATGTTGGCGGCAAATTATTGACGAAGGTTCGCGGAATCGTCACCGAAGTTATCCGACTGGATACCGCGCTGGGCCTCGCACCTCTCGAACCAATCAACGGATTCTTCCGAATGATCGTCGTTCACATAGTCGGCCGTCAGGTCGGCGTTATCGTTGAAGAAGTTCTCGGCAAGGACGAAGTTGTCATCAAGAACCTCGGCGAATATCTCCGCCGTGTAAAACTTTTCCCTGGTGCCACAATTTCTAGCGACGGCAGCCTAATTTTGCTTCTCGACGTAAATCGCCTCGTCGCCGGTGATACTTCCGAACGAAATATTGTTGTTCCGTCGGCCAGCGCCGCTCGCGTTTTCGCGCCGGGTGCAGCGGCCGTTGCGTCAGGAAGCATTCCCGCAGCGGTCGTCGACGAGCTGCGCGGCGAAAAAGTTGTAGTCGTCGCCGACGACTCAATTAGCGTGCGCAAATTCGTCGGCAGAATGCTGGAGAAGGCCGGCTATCGCGTAAAGCTTGCTTCCGACGGACTCGAAGCATCAGAAATTATCGCGCAACTCGGATGCCACTTGCTTGTCACCGATATCGAAATGCCGCGCATGAATGGCTACGAATTGATGGCACACCTGCGGCAGGACGCGTCAACGCGCCGCATTCCAGTTCTCGTCGTAACTTCTCGCGCCGGCGCAAAGCATCGCGATCGCGCAATGAAGGAAGGCGCGGCTTCATTCCTAACGAAGCCCGTGCAAGAAGATCAGCTTCTCTCCGTCGTCGAAGAATTGATCGGCGCCGTTGACGAACGCTCGCACCAAAACGCACCGGCATTTGAACGCGCATGACCATGGACGCCGAGAAAAAAATTCGGGTGCTGATCGTGGACGATTCCGCGTTTATGCGGAAAGTTCTGGAAGAAATCATCAGCACTGATCCGCGCATGGAAGTGGTCGGACAAGCGCGCGACGGCCGCGAAGCGGTCACGCTGGCTGAGTCTCTTCAGCCCGACGTAATTACCATGGACATTAATATGCCGCGCATGGATGGCATAGAAGCGACGAAGCTCATCATGACGCAGCATCCACGGCCCATCCTCGTTGTCAGTTCTGAATCGCGCGAAGGCGCATCCAGCGCATTGCGCGTCCTGGAACTGGGCGCAATCGATTTTGTCTCCAAGCCTTCCAGTGGCATCGATCTCGACATGAAAAATGTGAAGGACGAGCTTCTTCGCAAATTAAAAATGGCCGCGAAAGTTCGCGTCGTTCGCACCGCGACGTTGGGCGCCCGCCCTGAACGCAAAGAATCCGCTCCTATCTCGAGCCCGTCGAAACTAAATATAAATTCCGACAGCAAATTCCCGTTGGTCGTAATCGCGGCGTCCACGGGTGGTCCTGCAACGCTAATGAATCTGGTTCCAAATTTTCCAAGAGATTTTCCCGGTGCGATCGTTCTCGTTCAGCACATGCCCGCCGCATTCACAACTCAATTAAGCGTGCAACTGGCCGAAGTGTCCTCGATTCGCGTGAAAGAAGCAGAAGATCGCGAACCGATTCGCCCCGGAGTGTTTTACGTCTGCCCCGGCTCGCATCATCTGCGCTTTTCTTCCCCTGGACAAATTGTGCTGGACGATGGCCCGCGGATTTCCGGCTATCGGCCCTGCGCCGACGTCACTTTGGAATCAGCAGCTTCGTTCGCTGGTTCGCAAGCAATCGCAGTCGTGTTGACGGGCATGGGCGGCGATGGCGCGCGTGGAGTCCAGGCCGTAAAAGCCGCGGGCGGATGGGCGTTGGCACAGGACGAAGCAACTTCCGTGATTTTCGGAATGCCCGCGGAAGCCATTCGCACCGGCGCTGTAAATCAAGTGCTTGGAATACAACGAATTTATCCAGCAATCGAAAAACGGATGGAGCAGCTTGGGCGCACAATTCAGCCGGCAGGGGTCCGATGACGCAAACACAAATTTCAATTTCAGCGCTGAGTAATCACCGCGCCACAGAACAAGTCGTTGTTTTTTCCGTTGGCGAATTCACATTCGCAATTTCCGCCGCCGCCGTTCAAGAAGTTCGGAATACAGACAGCCTGGGCGGAATGGTGATGGATTTGGAACACGTGATCGTCAATAAAGTTCGCCACATGATTGAGCGCGACTCGCGCTCGTACTATGTCGTTAGCGGCTACGATCATTTTCATTTGCCGCAGTCCCGGCCGACCACATTATTAATTCTCTCGAAATTTCCCACTGCAATTCTTGTGGACCGCATCGAGGAAATGGCGGAGATGCGCACAATCGTAGCGCTTCCGCGTTCCTTCCATGGTGAAGAGCGCATCTGGTATCGCGGACTTACGATTTTGGATGGCAAAGTTATCCCCGTCATTGATCCAAAAGGATTCTTGACCGCAGACGAATTGCACAAGCTCGAACAACAATCAGCGGAACAACATGAAACGGTAGATTCCGTGCACAGCGGAGGCGAACTTTCGTGAACGCCGAACCGCTCGAGCAAATACCGTCATTCGTCGTGGCCCAAATCGGCTCGCGCCGAATCGCGCTACAAAGTTCCGGCATCGCGGAATTAATTCTTTCGCCGCAACTGCATACTTTTCCTCACACCACTTCGCTGATTGTCGGCGTCGTCTTGCGCCGCGGACGCGTCCTTCCCGTTCTCGATATGGGACTCGGTCTTCTCGGCGTGCCATCTGCCGATGCCAAATTTTATTTGGTGATCGAACGCCACGTCGCAAATTTCCCCGATCGATATGCAACGCCTGTCGACGGCGAATGTGAACTCGTCACTGGAATCATGTTTCCGCCAAATGATGAGAATGGATTTGCGATTGGCCGTCTGGATCTTGCAGGCGATGTGATTGACGTAATCGATTTTGAAAAGGTCATCGCTCACGATTTGGCCGCCAGATCCGAACACTCCGCAACGGCGGAGGCGCTGCGATGAATTCCAACGAAGCGCCAATTCGCGTTCTTCTGATTGATACCAACGTGTATTTTGTGCGGCGCATGACCGAGGCGTTAAAAAAATCTGGCTTTGAAATTATCCACCACCCCACGGCGTCTTACGCGCTCACCATGCTGGAATGGAATACTCCTGACGTGATTCTTTGCGCCACCGAACTCCGCGAAATGGGTGCGTTCGAGATGGTCCCCATCCTGCGCAGCGACGCGAAGACCGCAAAAATTCCATTCATGGCGCTCGGAAATGGGGGAGATCAAGGATTGCTTGAGGCGTATCGCGCAGGATGCGACGATTACATCGACCGCCGCGGAGACATCTCCGCAATCGTTGGAAAGATTGAATCATTTCTTCTGAGCGTACGAAAAGGATTCCAGCCAACTCAAATGCTTTCCGCAACGGAAACATCGCTCAGCGGAAATATCGCGCATCTGGATTTGCCGGGAGTTGTGCAAATGCTTTCCCAATCCGGTCAAACCGGCGGCCTTCACATTAATGCTGGCGAAACTGACGCGGTGATTTTTTTTGAAGCCGGTGTAATGCATCACGCGGAATGCGGCAATCTGAACGGCGAAAAGGCCGTTATGCAAATCATCAAAAATTGCCAGGAAACTCGGATGGGAACTTACAAATTCGTCGTTGGCGCGATTCCCGCGGAACGAACCGTCCACCGCCAGGCGATGGACTTATTGCTGGATGCAATGCGCGAATACGACGAAGCTCAACAAGAATTGCCAGAGAAGGAATTTACATGAGTGACACGAATATTTCGCAGTCGGGTTCCGTGCCGAATATTTATTTCATAGACGACAGCGCCACAATGCGCGAGGTCGTTAAGATCGCATTCCGCCGCGAACATTTTAATGTTGTCACCTGCGCGGATGTCGCCTCGGCAATTGCACTGTTCGCCCAAACTATTCCGAACGCCGTCATTAGCGACGTCATCATGCCGGATAAAGACGGCTACGAGCTTTGCCAGTTCGTCAAACAGCATCCCCAACTGCGCGACACCCCGGTCATATTGATGTCCGGCATCGTGAATCAAGAAGTCGCCGAGAAAGCGCACGACGTCAAAGCCGACGAGTTGCTCCGCAAACCATTCCATCCACAGGATCTCGTCGCACGGGTAAAAAAACTTCTTCATCGCGATGTATCCGCGGATAAATCCACGCCCGCCGAAAATGCTCCGGCCAATCCGCTTAGCCAACTCTTCGGATTCCCTGTTCCAGCCTCGGTCGCGCCGCCCGCAACATCATCGCTGCTCGCACCGACGCAATGCCCGACCACCCCTTCCGCATCTCCGGCCGCATTACAGCGCGCGCCACGCGCCGCGTCTTCCGCTTCTGCGTCAGGCGTAAGTGGAAATTCCGCAGAAGTCGCAAAACTTCGCTCGGAAATCCAGCATCTCGGCTCATTAGTGAAAAAACTTCAGGCACAACTCGAAGTCGAGCGCGAATATTGCACCGCTCTCGAATCGCAACTTCGCACTCTCAGCGCAGTAGAATAAGCTATCGAATGAAATTTAGGTCCAGCTTACCGAGCGCGCCGGAAAATCACTGCGCGTTCATACTCAGATTCAAAAATCGCGGCAAACCATCCGCCGCTCGCCCCATCGCGCGCGCTAGACTCAGCTTCGCCGCATTGTGCGCAAAAACGCTATTGATGTAATCCAGTTTCGCGCTCGTCACCGATTCTTGCGCCTGAATCACTTCCACGTTATCCGTCACACCCGCCTCATAGCGTTGACGCGTTAAGTCCAGCGCCTCCTCAGTCACTTTAATATTTCTCTGCGCAACTTCCACCTGACTCGCCGCTGTCTCCACATCCAGATACGCTTCGCGAATATCGCTTTCCACTTGCGTCTTTAAGTCTTCCAGTTCTGCGCGCCGCTGCGTCAGCACAGCATCCGCTTCCTCGATGTCTCCCTTCGCGCGTCCACCTTGCCAAATCGGCACCCGGAGTGTCGCCGCTCGCGGTAAATGTTCCGTGCGACTGCGCCGGATTTTCTCCGATCACTCCGTAATCGCCGGCCGCGGAAAGTGACGGAAGCAATTCGCTTTTCGCAGCGGATCGTTCGCGCTCCGCTGCGTGAACTTGCGCCTCTGCGGATTTCAAATCGGCGCGCCCGTCGAGCGCTTGTTTCAATGCGTCTTCCGGGGTGACGGGGGGCGCCGCGGAAAACGGCACGTCATCCGTAACGTCAAAGTGTTCGTTCGGAGGCAGCCCCGTCATACGCGCCAAATTAATTTTTTGCTTGGAAAGATCGTTCTCCAAAGACAAAAGTCTCTGACGCTGCGTCAGTACCTCCACTTCACTTCGATCCACGTCAACTTGTGCCGCCACACCCACTCCGCGTTTTTGCGACGTTTGTCGAAAAAGTGCATTTGCCGTGTCCAGTTGCGCTTCCGCCGACGCCACGCGCGCTTTCGCGGCAATCACTTGAAGATACGCGCCGCCCACAGCCAGCACCACCAGATCGCGCGCATCCTGCGCCGCGAATTGATTTGCCCGCACGGTTTCATTTGCCGCGCGATAATTATTCAGCGCCGTAAGGTCCAGCACATTCTGCGTAAGATGCGCGCGCAGATCGAAATAATTAAATGGTCCCACGATCGTCGGAAATGTAAATCCTGCGATTGGCGCTTTAATACGAAGCCCCAGCGCTAATAAATCTTCCTGCTCGACAGTTTCTCCCAGCGTCCCATTCACATTCGGCAACAGCGCGCTTCGCGCCGAAATACTTTGTCCATGCGCTTGCCGTTCCGCTGCCGCCATGCCAACCGTTCCAAGGTTGTATTCAAGTCCGCGTGCGATTGCATCTCGCAGCGACAACTTTCCAGAAAATGGCATTTTCGCTGTACTCGACGTACTTCCCGCGTAAGGTCCTTGCACCTGCACCGTCGGATTGATCGTGTCTACACTCGTGGTGGTTCCCGGCACCGGTGCTTGTGTCGCCTTCACCGAGCCGTTCTGCCCGATCTTTCCAGAAAGTGGCAGCGGATTCGCCTGCGTTCCCTGTGACCGGGTCTGTGGCGGGCCTTGAGCGAATGCGACATTCGCGAAGACAAGTGCTCCGAGAAAAAATATCGCCGCAATTATGCTGCTGTGAATGTTCCATCGAATTGGTTTTCTCATGGAAATAAATCCTCTCGGATCAGCTCAATTGCTTTCGGAATCGCCACACGCTCAGCGTGACAAGAATCAGCGTAAAAATCATGAGTGCCAAAAAATTCGGCCACAATGATGCAATGCCGCTTCCCTTTAGCATGCTTGCCCGCACAATCGTCGCGAAATGATGAATCGGATTCAGTACTGTCAGTGGCTGCAACCATTTCGGCATCGCTTCCACCGGATTCAGCGCCCCGGATAGCGACGACATCGGCGGGTTTACAAAAAAGCTCGTCAATTGCGCTTGCTGCGCGGATTTACTAATCGTCGCAATCACCGTGCCCAGGCTGATGCCCGACAAAATGCACAGCGCCCCGCCGGCAACTATTAGAGAAAGTCCCCCCTGAAATGGAACGTGAAAAACAACTTTCACAACTCCGATTGCGACAACCATCATCATAAAAAGCAGAACGAACAGCGGCACAATTTTCGCGACAATAATTTCCGTGGTGCTCGCAGGAGACATTAGCAATTGCTCGATCGTTCCAGCTTCACGTTCTCGAACCATCGCGCCGGACGCAACCAGAGAACTATTCAGGATCAGCAGCAGTCCAAAAACGCCGGTGACGATGAACCACGAATCGACCAGCCCGGGATTGTAAAGAAACGCCGCCTGCAGTTGGACTTGCCCGCCGTGATTAATGTTCGTTGACGCATCGGGCGCGGCACTCGCGTGCAGTCCTTCACTCTGCAAGATGCCGTTGAAAGTTTGCACAACGCCCTGCGCATATCCCTGACTGATGGTGGCCGTGTTTGCGTCCATTGCGTTCAATAAAAATTGCAGGATGGTTGGGCGTTCGCGCGCCAGATTCCGCGCGTAGTCATATGGAATCACCGCTCCCGCGTCGACTTTGCTCTGGCTAATCGCATCGCCAAGCTGGTTCACGGAAAAATAATATCCGGAAAGTTGAAACGCTTTGCTTTCCGTCATCGTGGCAATCAGTTCGCGGCTTTCAGGCGTGTGGCTGTCGTCCACTACGCCAAGCCGCACGTTTGAAACCGCCGCGCTCAACGCGAAACCGAAAAGCGTCAATTGCAGAATCGGCGGCAGAATCAGCGAAACCGCCAGACGCCGGTCGCGCTTGATCTGGTTGAATTCCTTTTGGATCAACGCCAGCAGCCGGTGATTGATAATGTTCGCGAAGACATTTCTCATAAATTATGCTTTCAGTTGCATGCGCCGCATGGTGCGCCACGCCAAGCCATAGAAAATAAATCCAATCACTCCGATGATCAGCACCTTGTACCAAACTGCCGGCCAGCCGCCGCCCTGCAGCAACGCGTCACGCACAATTTCAATGTAATACCGGCCCCAAATGATGTTGGAAATCCAGCGTATGCCCGCCGGAATGTTTTGGATTGGAAATAAAAGTCCCGAGAGCAAAAACACCAGCAGAAATCCGCCGAGAGAAACCGCTTGCAACGCCGCCGCCTGATTCGGAACCGTCGCTCCGATCATTGTTCCAAACGACGCCACACAAAACGCATAAAGAATTGTCGCAATAAAAAATGGTGTTGGGTCGCCCGCAAGCGTCAAACCGAAATATGTAAAAAGTATGATCAGCATCACCGCGCTTTCCGCCAACGCCACCGCCGTAAACGCTAGAATTTTCCCAAGTAAAAACTCGTGCGCGGAAATGCTCGAAACATAAACCTGTAGAATCGTTTTCTGCTCGCCTTCTTTTGCCATCGCAAGCGCGGCCAGCAAGGGAGGAAACATCGAAAGTCCCAGAACAAATATTCCCGGCCCGTAAAATTTTTTCGAGGAAAGTCCGGGGTTGTACCACAGCCGGAACGCCGTCTGAACCAGTGCGGGATGTATTGCCGCTTCTGTCCGCGAATTGTATGCGCTCGTAACCTCGCTCGAATATGCGGACACCAGCTTCGCCGTGTTCGCGTCCGACGCATCCACCATCAACTGCACCGGCGCGTTTACTCCTCGCGCCATTTCCTTTCCAAATTCCACGGGGATAATCAGCACTACGCGCGCGGCATTTGTCACAAGCGCTTGCTCCGCTTGTTTATCTGGCGGCCATGCCACAATCCGAAATGTGTTCGACGCGCGGAACGCTTCAATCAAATCGCGCGACGCCGCTGAATTGTCGTAGTCCTGCACAACCATCGGCAAATCATTCACCGTCAGCGAAATTGCGGTGCTCAGCAGTAACAGCAACACCAGCGGCAGCACCATCGCCAACGCAAGCGTGCGCCAGTCCCGCACGATCTGGGTCAACTCCTTCCGGATTTGCGCCGCAATTCGCCTCATCTAATTTTCTTTATTCTTCCTGCGCAACTTTTCCTTCGCGCCGCGCCTGCTCAACAATGCTGATGAACACATCCTCCAGCGAGAATCTGCCTTCGCGCACGCTGATCACGTGAACGCCGGCCGCTTCCAGTTCTTCTGAAGTTTTTTTCTCGCCTTCTTCCGCGCTTTCTTCTGTAATCACATGAAGACGATTGCCGAAGACCGCTACTCGCCAGTTGTCCCTTCCTTTTTTCAAAATGTCCGCTGCGCGTTGCGGCTGGTCTGTAATCACCTCCAGCAGATGGCCCTTCTGCTGCTTCTTGATTCCGCTCGGCGTACCCTCCGCAACAAGCTCGCCTGCCACCATCATTCCCAGTCGATTGCACTGCTCGGCTTCTTCCAAATAATGCGTCGTCACCAAAATCGCCGCGCCCGCATCCGCCAGCCGGTTAATCATTGTCCAGAACGCTCGGCGTGCCAGGGGATCAACGCCCGAAGTTGGTTCGTCCAGAAAAAGTATGCTCGGCTCATGCAGAATCGCCGCGCCGAAAGCCACTCTCTGTTTCCAGCCTCCCGGCAAACTTCCTGTGATTTGATTTTGATTCCCTTCCAGTCCCGAAAATGAAAGCACCCATTTTATTTTTTCATCGCGCTCCGCATCGGCCACACCGTAAACTCCGGCGAAAAATTTCAAATTCTCCAGAATGGTCATGTCGTCGTACAAAGAAAACTTCTGCGACATGTATCCAATCCCCTGCCGTATATGCTGCGAACGCAAGTTGGAAGTTTCGCCCGCCAACTCCATCGTTCCACTCGACGCGTCCAGCAATCCGCAAAGCATTTTGATCGTCGTAGTTTTGCCGGCGCCATTCGCGCCCAGTAGCCCGTACACTTCGCCATACTGAATCTTCAAATTGACGTTCTTCACCGCCGTAAACGCGCCAAATTGTTTCGTCAGATTCGTCGCGCCCATCGCAACTTGCCCGCGCAAATCACCGTGATCGTGCCGCACCGGAAATGGTTCCCGATGCGCTTCCTGTCCCGCCCCGCGCAACCTCGCCACGAAAACATTTTCAAGCGTCGGCTCATCGACGCGAACGTCGTCAACAATTCCCGCGCCCTTCATTCTTTCGTTCAACACAGCAATCGCTTTTTGCGGATCGTTCACCAGCAAATCGATGTGATCGCCAAATCGCTGAATATCAATGAAGTCTTTATCGGTGCCCGTCAGCTCCGAAAGCGCCGCCTCAGCTTTGCCCAGGTCTGGAGTTCGCAATTCCAATCTCTTGGCATTCAGGCTCGCCGTAAGTTCCGTCGGCGTGCCCATCTGCTGAATTTTTCCCTGATGAATCAACGCAATCCGGTGGCATCTTTCCGCCTCGTCCAAATACGGAGTCGCCACCACTATCGTCAATCCATCCGCCGCAAGATGTGTCAGTGTGTCCCAAAATTCGCGCCTCGAAACCGGATCAACCCCGGTCGTCGGTTCATCCAGCAATAAAATTTGCGGCTGTGGAACCAGCGCGCAAACCAGCGCCAGTTTTTGTTTCATGCCGCCGCTCAACCGCCCCGCCAATCGGTCCGTGAAGCGATCCATGTCGAACATCCGCAAATATTGAAGTCCGCGCTTTTCGATTTCCTCCGGCGGAACGCGCCGCAAATCTCCGGTGTATCGGATATTTTCGGCGACGCTCAAGTCCGGATACAAACTAAACGCTTGCGTCAGATATCCGGTTTGCGAGCGCATCGTTCGCGCCTCTCCGCCAAATACGTCCACTATTCCCGATGTCGCCTCCATCACTCCTGCAAGAATTTGAAATGTGGAAGTCTTCCCCGCGCCATCCGGCCCGATCAGCCCAAAAATTTCACCCTTCGCAACTTCAAACGTGATTCCGCGCACCGCTTCCACCGCGCCATATCGCTTCCACAAATCTTTCACGTTCAGCGCGAGCTGCTGCTCGCTGCTGCCCGGCGCGCGACGATCCACGTTTTCGGAAGTGGTAACCATTATTGAATTCGTCCGACTTTCGGCCACGTGTCGCCTTGAACCAGAATTTCTCCGTCAGCAGGCATTCCGGGTTTCGCAAATCCAATCCCGCTTTTCAATTGCAACTTCAGTCCGACCACTTGCTTCACTCGGTCGTCCCGAAAATAAGTATTCTCCGGAGTGAATGTCGCTTGTGGATCGATCCGCGAAACATAAGCATCCAGCGGCTGCTTCGGATTCGAGTCCAGATAAATTCTCGCCGGCTGCCCAACTTTCACTTTTCCAATTTCGCCTTCCGGCACAAATCCACGCAGATAAACTTTGCTCAAATCAATCAACGTGATCAGCGCGGTACCGGCCACCACCACTTCGCCCGGTTCCGCCGCTCGCGTCGCCACCGTGCCGTCAAACGGCGCCTTCACAATTAAATCCGCGCGGTTCGCTTCCGCCTCGGCCAGCTCCGCGTGCGCTTGCTCCGTGCTTGCTCGAGCATTGGCCATTTCCGCGCTCTGCTCTGTAATCTGTTTCCCAACCAAATCGACTTGAGCTTTACGAATCCCGGGATTATCCAAATTTGCCCGCGCCGTGGTCAGCGCGCCTTGCGATGATTCCACTCTGCGCTTCGCGGCTGTTACCGCAGCGGCTTGTTGGTCGGCGGTTGCTGCATACTGAAGCCCCTGTTGTTCCGACACAGCTCCGGTCTTTGCCAACTTCCCATACGCATCCTTATTAAACGCCGCAATCTGATACGCCGCCTGCTGTTGCGCCAGATCCGCTTCCGCCGCCGCTAAATCCGCTTCCGCTTGACGCACGCGTCCACCGGCATCAATTTTCGATTGCTCGGTTTGCAGTTGATTCTGGCTCATCTGCTCTCGCAGAACGCCAATCTGATCGCTCGCCGATCGCTCTTTCGCCTCAGCTTCAGTCAGCACTGCGCGAGCTTGGTTCTCCCGCGCGCGAACTTGTTCGTCGTCAAGAATCGCGATGATGTCCCCGGCTTTCACTGTGTCGCCTTCGCGCACACGCAACTCAAGAATCCGCCCCGTCGTTTTGGGCGCAATCGCGGAATCGTCACCTTCAACGCGCCCGCTCAGTACCACAACGCTGTCCGGAATTTTCGGCGCCGCAAAAAATTCTCGCCAAACAAAAATTCCAGCCGCCACTAAAATCACAACGACCACTAAAATTCTGATGAATCGTCGGCGCGGTGCTGGAGCCGCTCCTGCCGGGGATCCGCCATTTGGCGCATTCGCCGGTTTACTAACTTCCGCCCGATTATTGATTGCTCTTTCGTCAGCCATGTTTCGCCTCAATTGCGCTAGCGCGCGTTTTTCTTTGCGTTTCGGCCTATCTCTCGAAGATAAGCCAGTGAAAAATCCGCTATATGATTCGCGATCTGTTCCAACATTTCGTCCGTCAACTTCATGTCCGGCGAAAATCGCTCCAGAACCGGCCCTGCAAAAACGTAGAAAAGTATTTGCCCCATCACACTGTGCGCGCACAGCCGCGTTTTCACATGACGCGCAGGCATCCCAATAATCTTCGCGATCAGTTCCAGTAGACGGTCATAAATCGGCCGCGAAACTCGATTGATCAAACGAGACAGCGCCGGCGAAGGATCTGCAAGCTCGTGCGCGAAAATCCGAAGCTGCCAATTGGGCATCGCATTCTTGCGAAGACCCTGCACTCTCGCGCGGATCACGTCACGCAAAATATCTTCCGGTGATCCGGTCTGGTCCAGCGCCGCAAAAACCTGAGCCACATGCGTCGCGCGTTTGCATTGAACCAGAACTTCTTCGTACAACCCCAGCTTGTCTTTGAAGTGATAATTCACCGCCGCCACATTTGCGCCAGCCCGCTTGCAGATTTCCCGCACCGTCGCCGAGTAATACCCCTTCTCCGCGAAGATCGGCCCCGCCGAATCCACAAGCTTCTGCCGCGTCGCCGCCGAATGCACGGGACTACCGTCGCGGCCTCGGCGTTTTATCATTGATTTGCGCTGATGCTTCATATTCAAACACCAGTTTAAAACGCATGTTTATATTTGTCAAGGGCGAGGGAATAGAGCGAGGTGTGAGCTACTGCAGAGGAATGCGATACAAGTTCCGGCGAGTATTCTGCACCAAGTAAGCGTAGAGCGACGGACTCGCGGCCGATTCCAGATTGTGCGGAATAGCCGCAAGGTTCGCGTTCGCAAGCTCCTCTTTATTCAGGAACCCGCCTGCCAGCAACTTCGGAAGCCCATTGTCTTGCACTGGCATCACGAACACACCTTGTTTCAACGCGACGTCTTTGTAATTTAGATACGCGAATTTGCCGGTGGAATCCCACTTCATCGTACAATATCCTTCGCACAACGTTGGCGCCTTGCTGCCGTCCACCGCAAACGCCATGGTCTCTGCATAGTGCTCTGAATCTGGGCCGGCCGCCCCTGCAACGACCCAGCGGCCGTCCGGCGAAACGGAAACGACGTCAATTACGCGCTGCGAGGTTATTTTTCGGCGGCCACTGCCGTCTGACTTCATGCGATTCAGAAAATTGATTCCGCCCTCGACGGATCGAAAAACAACGTCGCCATCCGCCAGGAACAGTGGTGAATCATCGATTGACGCAGCCGGGGATATTCGCACCGGCGACGAGCGGCGACTCGTTGGCACAATCCACAGGCTGGAATTCCCGTTTGGATCGTTTGACGCATAGACGACCTGTTTTCCATCGCGCGAAACTGAATACGATCGCAATGAAACAGTGGACAGTATCCTTTCTGTTTTTCCGCTGGCCAGATCCCTCACCCACAACTCGGAGTTGGACGATTGCCCGCTGGATAGCAAATAGTAAAGACTTTTTCCATCCGCGGAGAAGCTAGCGGCAGACACGTTGCCTTCTGATGAAATCGGTTGATCCCCGTCCTTATCGTGCAGCCACACTGTTGCGTCTCGCGAACCAACGGCGGTGACAAACGACTTGCCGTCGGATGCCATAGTGATCCCCTCCTGCGACGTTGGACCGAAAGTAATTTGCTCGGGCCGGCCATCCGGAAACTTTTGCCTCCAAATATGCGATTGATTGCCGATCACCACGCTGAAGTACATCCATTCACCGTCGGGTGACCATGCTGCTCCGTAGCAAGAACCGTCGGCAGGTCCGACGGTTCGCGTACCGGTGCCACCCTGAAAAGGAACAATGCGGCACGGAGTGATATCGCCCTGACTGTTCATCTCTACGACGAGCACCGACTTGCCGTCCGGCGAAAGATACGAATGGTGCGCCATGCCACGCTCGCCGGGTGGCACGTAAATCTCCCGGCGATTGCCACGGTCTTCGTCCGTGCTGATCAGCACCATGTGCAAACCGCCGGTGATCTCGGAAAACATCAGCCGCTTTCCGCCTTCCACCCAGGTAAGCGATGACGCGTTCGGCATCAGCTTCTTCGGTTCACCACCCAGTACCGGCACCTCCCACACATCCCACACCGCACCCGTGCTGTAAAGAACGCGCGATCCATCCGGAGAAAATGACGGGCTCATTTTCAACGTCGCATCATGTGTCAGCTCAGCCGGCTGGCCGTCAGGAAGAATCTTCACCATAACCTGGCCGGCGCTGATAAATGGATCATCTCCGTGGATGAACGCGAGCATTCGCCCGTCGGGCGAAAGCGCCGGACTAACTACGGAGTCCGTGAAAAATGTCAGTTGCTTCCAATTGCTGCTCGACGCAGGCATGCCAGCCGAAGGACGGAAATGGAGGAACGAGAAAATGCCCGCGGCCAGCAAGAGAATCACAGCCAAACCAACAATCGCGTTTCGCGTTCCGTGGTTTTGCTTCGCGGACAAAACTACGCTCGACCGCGACGCTTCCGCCGTCTGCTTCGCCGAAAGTGGCGCCGTTTTATGCGAATGCCCAGAACTCGAGTCCCGCTTTACACGCTGCAATTCCACGCGCAGGTCAGCCGCATTCTGATACCGCAGATTGCGGTCTTTCTCCAGCGCGCGATGAATAATTTCTTCCAACCGCGAAGGCAGAATCGGATTCAGCCGCACCGGCGCAACCGGCTCTCGATTCAGAATCGCCTCGAAGACCACTCCAGAAGTGTCGCCGCGAAATGGCAGTACTCCTGTCGCCATTTCATACAGCACCACGCCGAATGAAAAAAGATCGGTGCGCGCGTCAAGTTGGCTTCCGCGCACCTGTTCCGGCGACATATACGCAACCGTACCCACGGCGCTGCCCGGACTCGTCAGAAGTTCTTCAGCCGTCGCCGTTGGCAGAACGGAAACGCCGCTGTTCTCCGGAATCCACGCCTGCTTCGCCAGACCAAAATCCAGCACTTTTGCATGGCCTCGATTGGTAACAAAAATATTCGCGGGCTTGATGTCACGATGCACAATTCCTTTTGCATGCGCCGCATCAAGAGCATCCGTAATTTGAATTGCCAGGGAAACGAGCTCCTCGAGTTCCATCGGCCGCCCGCTGATGTGATGTTTCAGCGTTGCGCCCTCAAGATATTCCATCGCGATAAACGCTTGAGCGTTTTCCTCGCTCACATCGTAAATCGTGCAGATGTTGGGATGATTCAGCGCCGATGCCGCCTGCGCTTCCCGCCGAAAACGCGCCAGCGCCTGTGGATCGCGCGCAACGTCATCCGGCAAAAATTTCAGCGCGGCGAAACGATGCAAGCGTGTGTCTTCAGCCTTATAGACCACACCCATTCCGCCGCCACCAATTTTTTCCACGATGCGGTAGTGCGAAATTGTCTGGCCGATTAGAGAGGACGACTCCACCATGAATCGCACATTTTAGGTGCCGTGCTCAGGCAAGTCAACGAATACAAGCCGTACGCATCAAGAACAAGTCTCGAATCCGAATGATCCGTGCGCTTCAGTAACTCTCTTAATTCGGCGAAGGCTTTTCTACGTGGTCGATGACGAGGACATCGACTACCGCGGTTTGCGGTTTCAACAAGAGGCCGAATTTCTCGCGCAGAACCGTCGGAAGAGACGGGAGAGATGAGGCTTCGGCTTTGTCGCTGGCAAACATAAAATTTGTTTCGTACTCGTACTCATCGGTGATCCCGGTCTTGTCGATTATTAGATCTCCGTCAGGACGGCTGAGAAACCTAGCAAGCTGGGAGATCGTGGCTCTGCCATAAAATTGGCCACAGCCCTGGTCGTCCTCAGGACAAGTTAGCGTTGGCCGCTTGAAAGTTTTGGGATCGTAAACCTTTCCTTTGAATCCGTCTGGCGCGATGGTCAGGACGAGCACCTTCATATCTTTCTTCTCCCAGTGAACGCGCATTTTGAAGCGGTCTTCGAGCAGACTTTGCATCATCTGGCGCGCCTGATCCTCGGTGGTCTCGAGCGGCATGGTGGCGTCAACGCTGAATGCGTTGGGGCCGCATCGAGATTTGGCCCAGTCTGGCAGGCCGTTGATGGGCGAGGCGGCCGACAAGTGATACGCGTAGCGGACGATAGACCACAAGTCGGAACAGGGCGCGTAAACACTGCCCTTGGAATAGCGAATGCCCATTGCGATTCGAGGTAGGGGCTGATTTGGTTGCCATTCTTTAATGGAGGCGACTTCAAAGGTAAGTTTTTGGGCGGTCGGTGGATTTTGCGTGGCTGCCACAATAGGCATCAAAAGCCCGAGCAACGTGAGGGCACCCAGGAAGAGCTTCACTCGTGGCACTCGTCTTGGATTGCTCATGTGAAATTCCGCCGGACGGAGTATAACATTACGGGAAATATCCTCGCAGGCATGTGAGTGGGGAGATTCGACCTCCCGGCCGTCCGGTTCGACATCCAAACTATCTCTGACTTTTTCCTCTGCGAAGGCCTCTTAGTATATTGAGGGTAGTTTTCGTCAGATCCTCCCCACGAGCCTGTCGCCACCGAACCGCTCGAAACGCTGATGGGCATCGCGCCGCTCGAAGATGACGCTGGCGCGAGGGTGAAACCCACTGGAGAGACCATGCGGTCTAAGTGTGTCTCGATGAATATTGACGCAACCAAGCCAGCCGGAATCCATCAAAACTTCGATGGCCTCACATCGCGCCCAGTATTATAGTAAGGCGTCCGCAATGAAAATCGCGGGTCGGTCTGTTATTCCGCGAACAGGAGCGGCATCAATGTCAGAGTTAGTAGAAATAAAAAAGATCGAACCGACGCCGAACCCGCTCACGCGACGCACCTTCATCAAAGGAATTATCGCCAGCGGCGCGGCTGTCTCCTCCGTCAATTATTTATTTCGCGCGTCAACTTTGCTCGGCCAATCGGGCAGCATCGGCGCCGGCGAACGCCTCATCACTCTAAATGTAAACGGTCAAATGCGTCCGGTTGACGTTCTGAAGCAAGAAACTCTCGCGTGGACCCTGCGCTACAAATTGGGATTGACCGGAACAAAACTCGGCTGCGATCGCGCGGAATGCGGCGCATGCACAGTTCTCGTCGACGACGTGCCGCATTATTCCTGCTCTATGTTGACGCACACCGTCCGCGCGCGAAAAGTTGTCACCGTCGAAGGATTGGCCAGCGCCGACGGAACTTTGCATCCCGTCCAACAAGGCGTCATCGACGAGCAAGGTTTCCAGTGCGCGTTCTGCATGTCCGGCTTCATGATGGCCACCGTCGGATTCCTGAAAACAAATCCGAATCCAACGCGTCAGGAATTGGCGCACGGAATTTCCGGAAATTTGTGCCGCTGCCAGGACTACAACAAAATTCTGAACGCTATGATGCGCGGCGCCGAAAACCTGAGAAAGGCCAATCATGTCTGACCAAAGTAAAATTGGTAAGCCGGTCGACAAACCAACCAATGACACCGGACGCCAGTACGGCGCCGGTCACAAACTAGTCGGCAAAAATTATACAACGCCCGATCTCCACGCCAAGGTCACCGGCTCCGCAAAATATGCCGAAGATTTTCGCGCGCCCGGAATGTTGTTCTGCAAATTGCTGCTCAGTCCTCACCCACACGCAAAAGTGAAACGCATTCATGCCGAAGAAGCGCTGGCCATGCCCGGCGTGAAAGCAATTCTCACCGCGGACGAACTTCCTGCCCCCGCAGATTCGCTCACCGACAACGGCACCGTGATCAAAGCAAGTAAGTGGGCCGAACGTGGACTCACCATGGAACCGCTCTATCAGGGCGAACCAATTCTCGCCGTGGCTGCGGTTGACGAACTGACTGCCGCCGAAGCAATCGAAAAAATTCAAATTGATTACGAGCGCTTGCCCTTCGTGATTGATCCGCTCGAAGCGCTGCGTCCCGGCGGCCCAAATCCTCGCACCGACGGAAATGTTTGGATTCGTCCTGCGCCTCCCATTCAGCCTTCACCGCAAGTTTCGGAATTGAAATGGACTCACCAGGATTTCAGCGAATTCAATCAGGGCCGCCTGCCCATGGGGAAAGCTCCCGACGAATGGACTTACGGCGACCTTGACGGCGGCTTCAAAAATGCCGCGCTGGTGCTCGACGAAACGTTCGTCACCCCGGACACCAGCCACCAAACTTTAGAAACGCGCACCGCGATGGCCTACTGGCAAAACGGAAAAATCTATATGCACACCGGCACGCAGAGCACCGCGCAAACTCTGCCTGCCATCGCACGATGGCTGAACATCGATCTGAAAAATATAGTTTTCATCAGCGAATATACCGGCGGCGGATTTGGCAGCAAAATCACCGGCGGCGTTTCCATGATTATTCCCGCGCTGCTCGCGAAAAAAGCGAACGCGCCAGTGATGATGCGCATTTCGCGCGAAGAGGAAGGATTCATCGGACGCGCCCGCGTCGGAATTCAAGGCCGCATGAAAGTCGGCTTTAGCAAAGATGGCCGAATCACCGCGCTCGATATGTTCGTAATTTGTGACAACGGCCCTTACGACTCGCAGGGCGACTCCGCATCATCCGGCCGAATCGTTTCCCTTTTGTATCAGCCCCAGGCAATGCGCTGGCGCGGAGTCACAGTCCTAACGAACACTCCTCCGCGAAGCGCCCAAAGTTCTCCCGGCGGAATGCAAGGCATCACTATCATCGAACCAATCATCGCCAGAGCCGCGCGAAAATTGGCGCTCGATCAGGTTGCCATTCGCCGCATAAATTGTCCCGAAGGCAAAGCGGAATTTGGCGCGGCGTCGGCAAAGGGTGTGCGCCAACACGTCACCAGCGCTTTCATTAAACAAGCCCTCGACGCCGGCGCGGAAAAATTTAATTGGCAGCAACGCGTAGCCCGCACTCCAAAACGAATTGGATCGAAAGTGCGCGGCGTTGGCGTTTCGGTAAGCTGCTACGTCGGCGGCACCATCGGTTTCGACGGACTTTTGCTCATCATGCCCGACGGCCGCGTGCGCTTCCACTCCGGCATCGGAAATCTCGGCACCGAATCTGTCAGCGACGTTCATCGCGTCGCCGCCGAAATTCTCGGCGTGCCCTGGGAAAAATGCGACGTCCTGTGGGGCAACACTACATTTAATTTTCCTTACACCTGCGCAAGCGGCGGCAGCCAAACCACTCACGCCATGACGCGCGCTGCCTACGCCGTGGCGATGGACGCAAAAAGTAAGCTTCAGCAAATCGCCGCGAAAGTTCTCGGCGGTTCGCCAGACAGCTACGTACTCGGCGGCGAACGCGTTTTTCGCAAAGTCGGCGGCGCGGGCATCACATTGGCCCAGGCTTCGCAACACGCCATCAAACTCGGCGGAATTTACGACGGCCACGAAATTTCGCCCGACCTGAACAAAGCCACGAAAACTTCCATCGCGGCGCTCGCCGGTCAGGGACTGCTGGCCGCCGCGCGTGACACCTATCCGCGCGACGGCGCCACGCATTCTTACGTCGCAAGTTTCGCGGAAGTCGAAGTGGACGTCGAAACCGGCCACTATCACATTGTGGATTTTCTCGCCTACGCCGACGTTGGCAGCGTGATTCATCCGAACGCGCTCGGCGGGCAAATTCTTGGCCGCTCAACTCTCGGTATCGGCCACGCCATCAGCCAAAAGTGGGTGATGGATCCGCACTACGGAATTATGGTCTCTCGCCGATTCCATCACACCAAACCGCCCACAATTATGGATGTTCCCGTGGACATGCAATGGGAAGCGCTCGATATTCCCGATCCGGAAACTCCCGTCGGCGCGCGCGGAGTTGGCGAGCCACCGGTCGGCGGTGGATGCGCCGCAATCTTGAACGCGCTTTCCGACGCGCTCGGCGACGATGTGTTCCAGCGCGCGCCAGTAAACGCCGACACGATTCTCACGTCGCTCGAAGCGGGACGTCCCATGCAGCACCCGCTAACCGCGCATATTTAATTGCCCACATTTGTTGTGAAGAAAGTTTGTTGTAGAAATAAAAGGAGCAAGCCATGGCTGTAATTCGAGACGTCATGCCCTCATTCGATCTTCTGCAGCCGAACTCCATCGTCGACGCCCAAAAACTTTTGCAGCAGCACGGCGCGGACGCCTGGGTAATGGCTGGCGGTCTCGACAGTTTTGACTGGCTCAAGGACCGCATCAAGAAACCGAAAGTTGTCGTAGATCTCAGTGGCATCGAAGAACTTCGCGGCGTTCGCGCAAATGGTGACGGCATCGAAATCGGCGCAATGACCACGCTAACTGAAGTCGTAAACTCTCCGCTCGTGAAGCAGCGTTTTGGATTGCTCGCGCAGGGCGCGGAACTCGCCGCCTCTCCGCAAATTCGCAATCAGGGCACGCTTGGCGGAAATGTCACGCAGGACGCGCGTTGCTGGTATTACCGCGCCGGATGGCCGTGTTATCGCGCCGGTGGAAATATTTGTTACGCCGATACTCCCGAAGGCCGCAACCGCGAGCACGCAATTCTTCACGCCGACAGATGCGTCGCCGTGAATCCTTCCGACTCCGCGCCCGCTCTAATTGCCCTCGACGCAAAATTCGTTCTGCAAACTCCCAAAGGCGAACGCGTCGTCGACGCCGAGGATTATTTCATCGGCCCCGAAATCGATATCACGCGCCTCCACATCCTGAAGCCCGGCGACTTGCTCACGTCCATCCGCATTCCGTCCACATGGGCCAATGCAAAATTTTATTTTGAAAAAGTTCGCGACCGCAATGTCTGGGATTTCCCTCTCCTAAACGTCGCCTCCGCAATCGTCGTCTCAAATGGCGTAATCGAGCGAATGCGCATCGCCGTAAACGGCGCCGCCGCGCGTCCTTTGCGCTTGAAAAATGTGGAAGACGCTGTCCGCGGCAAGCCCGCAGATTCCGCCACGGGTGAAATGGCCGGTAAACTCGCCGTGCAAGGCGCGATTCCCTTGCAGTTCAACGCATACAAAATTCCACTGATGCGAAATCTAGTGAAGCGCGCAATCGGCGGAGTCCAGGAGGCAACGTGGACTTCCTAGAATGGGCCACAAGTCCTTGGGGACAGCACGTTCCGATTCACATCGCGTGGTTTTTAATTTGGGTTTCCGCCATCGCCGGACTACTTTTCCTAATGGTCCACGCCACCTACATCCGTTACTTCGCCAAGCCAAGAGTGTTCGCCAACAACGCTTCGCCTCTAATCGCCGCGCGCATTCCCGAACGCGTCCCGCGCCACTCGCTCACCGCGCGAATATTTCACTGGGTGATGGCCGCCGCCATGTTCACGTTGCTCTTCACCGCGTTCCTCCCGAAAATTGGAATCCAATTTGATTGGGTCACTTATCATTGGATCGCCGGAACAGTTCTCACCGCATCAATCATTTTCCACATCATCCACGCATCGTTCTTCATGGACTTCTGGTCCATCTGGCCCGATCGCACTGACATGCGCGATGCTCGCCGCAGAATCCTGCGTTTTTTCGGCAAGCCCGCGCCGCCGCCAGATAAATTTGCGAAGTATCCTTTGGAAAATAAGCTCTATCACGGCGCCATCATCGTCGCCGGAATGTCCGCCATCATCACCGGCGTCTTCATGATGTTCCGCGTCCGCACAATTTTCTTTCCGCGCAATCCATATCTGTTCAGTGACATGACCTGGGGCCTCATGTACGTCCTGCACGGACTCGCCGGCGTCGGACTAATCGCGCTAATCATGGTCCACGTTTATTTTGGACTCCGCCCAGAAAAACGCGCGATCACCAAGTCCATGATTTACGGCTGGATGAGCAAGGATTTTTATCTCGAGGAACACGATCCCGCGCGATGGCCCGTGGAAAATCCAAATGCGCCTCCCGCAAAAAATCAGGAAGCGAAAATCGAAGGTGTAACGGATGTCGGATGATATCTCCGAACGCTGCAACACAATCGAACACTGCTACGAATTCATGCTCGCCTACGCCGCGCAAGGACTTCCCAGTGACGAAGGCAGCAAGTCCGGCGGACAAATCCGCGAGCATCTAGCTCGCGCAACAAAAGCCATCTCCGGCCTCGCAGAAAGTTGCGCCGCGGAAGTAAATCTCCGCCATCTCGAACCGGCCGCGCCATACCGCGAATATTTCTCCGTCTTGGAACGCGACGCCCAAGCCTCGCTCGCAGCCATTAACATCGTCCTAGCGCAACCGTCCATCAGTTCTCAATTGATCGACAACCTAAACGCCTCCATCCATCTCCGCTCCCTCCTCACCGACCTTTTCCTCCTCGCCGAAATTTTCAAAATTCGCAGCGCCCCGATGTAGGGGCGCTGCTTGCTGCGCTCTCGTCCGAATCTTTCGAATTTGCTTTTGAACTTGATCGTCATTCCGATCCCGCTCTTGCGGGAGAGGAATCCCTCGGCCGCACTTTTTTCATCTCCGCCCGCCGCAGCTCTGCCCGAGGCGCGTACCCATGTTCTCTAAATCGGCTCACGCTAGCTCCGTAACCTCCCTGTAACATCCGTGCGATACCGTCTCCACTTCAGAGGCAACTCACTTGACTCGCGCATCTCTCGATGACCCGCGCCTTTTCTTCAACCGCCATATCTCATGGCTGCAATTCAATGAGCGCGTCCTCGAAGAATCTCTCGACGCCGAAAATCCGTTACTCGAACGAGTAAAATTTCTCGCCATCACCGCAAATAATTTGGACGAGTTCGTCGAAGTCCGCCTCGCCGGACTCCTGCAACAAGCCGAGCACGGCACCGGACAAGCCGGCCCCGACGGCCTCGCGCCCAGCGAATCCGTCACGAAAATGGCCGCCGCAATTCACCAGTTCGTCGACAAACAATACGCCTGCTGGCGCGAAACTCTTCTCCCAGCGTTGCGCCGTGAAAATATTCGCATCCGCAAAGTCAGCCAACTCGGCGCTGAAGCGCGCAAAGCCGTCGCACAATTTTATTCGGAAAAAGTTGAGCCTCTCCTCACGCCCGTTACTGTGGATCCCGCGCATCCGTTTCCACGCGTTCTAAATAAAGCTCTATGCGTCGCATTTCTGTTGCGCCGCAAACGCAAACCGAATTCGCACATTTATCTCGGCGTCGTCACCGTTCCGCGCGCACTTCCCCGCCTGTTTCGCGTTCCAGCCGCGCCCGGCAAAATCGAATTCACGTTTCTTCATGACATCGTCCATTCCTTTGCCCATCATCTCTATCTCGGATATCAAATTCTTTCCGCCGTGCCATTTCGCGTCACCCGCAACAGCAATTTATATCTTCGCGAAGAAGAATCCCGCAGCATTCTCGATACTGTTGACACGCAACTCCATCGCCGCCGCAAAGGCGCCGCGGTGCGCCTCGAAATCGAAGCCGGAGCAAACGCGGAAATCGTCGAGCGCCTGCGCTCAAATTTTGGCCTCGAACCGTGGCAAATTTTTCCAGTGGACGGCCCCGTAAATCTTTCGCGTCTCTTCAACTTATATGACCAGAGTCCGCGTCCCGATCTGAAATTTCAGAAATTCACTCCGTGCGATTTAACCTTGCGTCGCGAAGCTCCCACAATGTTTCACGCGCTACGCGAACGCGACGTTCTTCTCCATCATCCATACGACTCGTATTTGCCCGTCGTGCAATTTATCGAAAGCGCCGCCAACGATCCCGATGTCCTCAGCATCAAGCAAACTCTCTACCGCACCAGTGAGGATTCTCCAATCGTTCGCGCTCTCATCGCTGCGGCCGCGCGCAAAGAAGTCACCGTCGTCGTCGAACTCAAGGCGCGTTTCGACGAAGCCTCCAACATCCGCTGGGCGCGCAGCCTTCAGGAAGCGGGCGTGCAGGTCTATCACGGCGTCGTCGGACTGAAAACTCATTGCAAGCTCGCGCTTCTCGTTCGCCGCGATCCCGACGGAAAATCTCGCCGCTACGTTCATCTCGGAACTGGAAATTACAATCCCTCAACGGCCCGCTCTTACACCGACCTCAGTCTCTTCACGCAGGACGAAGAAATCACCGAAGCCGTCCACCGCGTTTTCAATTACCTCACCGCGTATTCCGAGCAAGCCCACTACGGCCCCCTCTCCGTCGCTCCACTCAATCTCGGAAAAAATTGCATCAGCCTCATCGATCGCGAATCCGATCACGCCCGCGCCGGACGTCCCGCCATGATCATCGCCAAAGTAAATTCCCTTCTCGATCCAAATATTATTCAGGCGCTCTATCGCGCTTCTCAAGCCGGAGTGCAAATCGAATTGATCGTTCGCGGCGCATGTGCGCTGCGCCCCGGAATCCGCGGAATCAGCAGCCGCATTCGCGTACGCAGCATCGTCGGACGCTTTCTCGAGCACAGCCGGATTTTCGTTTTCAGGAATGGAGATGGGAATAACGGCCGTGAATCGGAAGTCTATTTGGGCAGCGCCGATTGGATGCCCAGAAATCTCTACGAACGCGTCGAAGTTATGTTCCGCCTGAAGGACGCCGCCCTTTGCCGCAAAATTTATGGCTCAATCCTCGCGCCCTATCTAGCCGACACCGCGAAATCCAGAATCCTTCAGCCCGACGGATCCTACGCCCGCGCTTTCGCCTTGGATCGCAGAACGCGCGCCGCCAACGGGGCTCACTTCAGCGTGCAAAATCACTTCATGAATCTCGCCGAAGGCGGAAATAATTTCCCATCCGACTTCGTGCTCGCAAATCATCTCGACCGCAAATCCGCTTCAGCTCTCGAATTTCTAATCGCGCAATCAGCCGAGCCGTTAGATCCCGAGCAAAAACTTCGCGCCGAAGAAAGCAATCAATGAACTTACAGCCGTACGATCTCGTGGTAATCGGCAGTGGTCCGGCCGGGCAAAAAGGCGCCATCGCCGCCGCAAAACTCGGCAAGCGCGTCGCCGTCGTCGATCGCCTCGACATGCTCGGAGGCGTTTGCATCCATGGCGGCACCGTTCCCAGCAAGACTTTGCGCGAGGCGATTCTTCACCTCACCGGATTTCGTCACCGTTCTTTCTACGGATCTGACTACGTCGTCCGCAATCGCATTTCCATTCGCGATCTCGCCGTCCGCGTCGCTCAAGTCACCGAGCGCGAAATCAGCGTCGTCAAAGATCAGCTTCGCCGCAATGACATCGAATTTTTCAGCGGCACCGCGCGCTTCGTTGATCCGCACACGCTCGAGGTCGAAGCGCTCGATCAAATGCACGTCGTTCGCGGACACAATTTTCTGATCGCCTGTGGCACTCGCCCCGCCCGTCATCCCGATATTCCTTTCGATGGAAAACAAATCCTCGCCAGTGACCAATTTTTTCAAATGGACGAAATTCCCAAGGAATTAATCATCGTCGGTGGCGGCGTAATCGGTTTGGAATTCGCCTCCATGCTCTCCGCGCTCAACGTAATCATTACTCTCATCGAACAGCGCACCACAGTTCTCGATTTCGTCGACAACGAAATTTCCGAAGCCCTCTGCTATCACATGCGCCGACAAGGCGCGATTTTCCGCCTCGGCGAAAAAGTCATCAACGTCGAAACAGACGCGAAGGGCCGCGTCGTCGCCAATCTCGAAAGCGGCAAACGCATTCACGGCGACGCCTTGCTCTATGCCGTCGGCCGTCAGGCCAATACCGACTTGATCTCCCTCGAAGCCGCGGGACTCACCGCCGGCCCGCGCGGCAAACTCGTCGTAGACAATAATTTTCAAACCTCCGTGCCTCACATCTACGCCGCCGGTGATGTAATCGGATTCCCATCCCTCGCCTCTACTTCCATGGAACAGGGCCGTCTCGCAAGCTGCCATCTTTTCGGCGCACCCGCGCAGGCATCGCAAGGCAAGCTTCCCTATGGCATTTACACCATTCCCGAAATTTCCATGGTTGGCGAAACGGAGCTGTCGCTCACGCAAGCGAAGATTCCGTTCGAGGTGGGAATTGCAAAATACGAAGAACTAGCCAAAGCTCAAATCGTCGGTGATCAAACCGGAATGCTGAAAATATTATTTCATCCGGACACAAGAAAAATTCTCGGCGTTCACGCCATAGGCGAAAGTGCCACCGAAATAATTCATATCGGCCAAGCCGTCATGGCCCTCGGCGGCACCATGGACTACTTCCGCGAAACAGTCTTCAACTACCCCACCTTCGCCGAAGCCTACAAAGTCGCCGGCCTAAACGGCCTAAACAAACTCTAAGTAGCACCGACACTCTTGTCGGTGCGCTGCTACTGTGCAGCAAAAAAGTTCGTGGCGACTCGAATGGGATTTATGGCCGAAAGCCGCATGCAACAAAGCAACTACGGTTCGTAACAGGGCACGACTTCAGTCGTGCCGTGACCAACACAGAGAAAAGGGTTTTAACCCCTACAACGCGCCGCAACTCTACGCCTTCGCAGCTTTCTCTGATTCCCCCGCCGCCTTCTTCGCCCTCAACATCAAAACCGCGCAAGGCGCAACCTGCACCACCTTCTCCGCCACCGACCCAAGAACAAATCTCTTCCACCCCGACACTCCATGCGAAGCAATCACAATCATGTCCGCGTTTTCACTTTCCGCGAACCGCACAATTTCCATCGGCACGTCATTCGCCGTGCCAACCTCCGTCGTCGCATGAATCTCTTTCCTGGCAAGATCTTCCGCCATCTTCTGCAATCGTTCTTCCACGTCAGAATGAAGTTTGTCTTCGTACTTCCCTTCGTGCACCAACGCTTCCACGTTCGGTAGATCGGGAATCATCGGCACCACATGCAGCAGACTCAACTCCGCGCCGAAAAGCAGCGCGAGCTCGCCGGCCGCGTCCAACGCTTCACGCGAGGGATCGCTGAAATCAATCGGAACCAATATTAATTTTGGCGGCGCATTCATTTTGTTTGCCTTCTTTCATATCCGCAGCTTTACATGCGCGGGGTGCCCCATGTTCGTCCCACGAAGTGGGCGAACGTGGGGTTCGTGAATTCCATTCCATCCCCGATCGTCCACCAGAACTAAATACTCATCTTCGTGAACAACCAGAACAATCCGCCCGCCAAACACATCGAAACTGGCAGCGTCAGCACCCATGCCATCGCCAAATTTCGCACCGTTCCCCATTGCAGACCCGAATGATTCGCAACCATCGTTCCCGCCACGCCCGAGGAAAGTACGTGCGTGGTACTCACAGGTAGGCCGAAACCGTCCGCCGCTCCGATTGTCGCCATTGCGGTAATTTCCGCCGCCGCGCCCTGTGCATACGTCAAATGGTCCTTGCCGATTTTTTCTCCCACTGTAATCACAATCCGCTTCCATCCGATCATCGTTCCCATTCCCAGCGCCAGCGCCACTGCCACTTTCACCCAGGTGGGAATAAATTTCGTCGCGTTATCCACGTGCTTTTTGTAATTCAGAATGATTGCTTGGTCAGCGTCGGAAAACACTGGCTTGTGAGTTTTCTGCATCAATCGCAGTGCTTCGCTCACCACATACAAATCGTTCCGGAAGTTGCGCACCTTGTCCTGCGGCACCGCTTTCAATTCCTTATAAAGCGCGGACTCCGTGCCGATTCCATTCACCAGCTGCCGCAGCGCCAGCATCGTCCGCGGCGTAAAATTTTTCGTGCGAATGTAATCCGTCACATCTTCCCGCGGATCCACCATAACCGCCGATGGATCGATGTAGTGGGTCAGCATATCCGCTGTCTGCGTCGAAACCGCCACGAAATCCTGCGTCTGCGAAGTCGTCACCGCGTGATTCACCGCATACGCCGTCGGCACCGTTCCAATCAGGATGAGCATGATTAGCCCCATTCCTTTTTGTCCGTCATTCGATCCGTGAAAGAAACTCACGCCGGTGCAGGTCAGCACCAGCAGGCAGCGAATCCAGAATGGAGGTGGTTCCGTTCCCACCGGTGCGGCATAAAGCGCCTTGCTCGGAATCAGCGCCTTCATCGCCATCAGCAAAAGGCCCGCCACCGCAAACCCCACAATCGGCGAAAGCAGCAGCGATTTTCCAATGTTCGTCGCCTGCCCCAATCCACTCCACTTGTGCCGGACTTCACCGACATCAGTTGATTCGCAATTCCAACTCCGATAATCGATCCAATCAGCGTGTGCGAACTTGACGCCGGCAATCCAAACCACCAAGTCCCTAGGTTCCAAATAATCGCCGCCACCAGCAACGCAAACACCATCGCAAATCCCGCTTTGCTTCCCACTTGAAGAATCAATTCCACCGGAAGCAGCGAAACAATTCCAAATGCAACCGCGCCACTCGAAAGCAGCACGCCGATAAAATTCCACATTCCTGACCACACCACCGCCACATGCGGCTCCAGCGAATGTGTGTAAATCACCGTGGCCACCGCGTTCGCCGTGTCATGAAATCCATTCACAAATTCAAATGCCAGCGCGATCAGCAGCGCCAATCCCAGCAATAAATACGGCATAATGCTCGCCGAGTGAAAATCCGCCAGATCGGTCAGCAGTTGTCTGCCCGCATAAACAAATCCAATTACCAGGGCCGCCCCAAAAATCCACATCCCAACTTTCGCCGGTGTTGAAATCTCTTTTCGATCCAGTACATGTGCGCCTGTCGACATCGAGCCTCTCCTGAAAATTCTAGAATCGAATCGCATTCCTGCGAACGAGCATGTGTATGGAGCGGCCCCACCCTATTCGCCCAATGTTAAGAATGTATGACGGCCAGTTGAACAGTTGAAGCGCAGCCCAGCCGCCATAGCGCACGAAGGCGACATGTTGTTTTCTGAAGTTTGAAACTAGAATGTCGGCGATTTGGGTGACCGCGACTGCAAGTGCCCTTTGTTTCCTTACCCTTAGCCCAAGTCGCTCTCTTCCTTCAAGAGTCGATTTTCCAAAAAATGCTTACCCCCACCCGGGGGGTCGAAAGCGATGTGTGTGCTAATAAAGGACTTACGGCGATCTCGTGTTAAGTGTGTGCTAATAAACGGCTTAGCGGAAAATCACGAATTACGTAGGATCGCCTTCAGGCGGGCCGGGGTACGTGGATGTTCAAATCTCTTCTCTGATCTTCGTCAATTCTTTTCTCTGCGCACTCTGCGTCTCTGCGTTAAGAGCTTTTCTCGTCTTTTTCCTCATCCAAAAAGTGCACTATAATGCACTTTCTGGGTTTTTGGCCGCAAAAACTGCATCATAATGCATGTTGGTAATTTTTTGTGACCGCTACTGCGATTTCACCGGCGCGTACTGGATCTGATTCAGTTTCTTCCGCAGGTTAAACAAGTCAAACCCAAATTGCGCTTTCATCAAAATTTGATCCTGCCGCAGGAACGCTCCCTTCAAAGGTCCTGAAGATTTATTCTCGTAAAACAAAAGATCCAGTTCCGGCCCAATCGAAAGACTCGGGAAAATATTAAATTTAATCTGGTGCTGCTCCAAATCTCTGAAACGCGTATCAGTCGTGCTTTCCGTCCCAAAATTCACCAGAAACCAATCGCCCGTGTCCGTAAAACTGTAACTGACCTTGTTATAAACCGGCACATTCAAATATATTTTCCAATAAACTCCGGCATGGTCCTTCCCGGATTGAAGCGTTGATACAACTGAATTCGCATTGATTGTCGGTGGATTCGTAATTTTTGAGTTACTGTCGTTTGCAACGCAAGTCGAAAAACTAATATCCGAAAGCGCCAAGCAAGTTGCTGTAATGCTTCCGTTCGTAGAAAAATTAAATCCCTGCAGCGCGTCCCATTGGTGTCCGCCTTCCGGCCCAAATTCGATCGAACTTGTTCGCCGCTGCCAGCGAACTCCGCCTCGAACTAGAGTCGTGTAGCTGCGTGGCTGATTAAACTGCAGCGTCGCAACTGGCGTGGATTTAAGCGTGAACGCGGTTGCAGTTTCTTCCAGCGGAGTTTCAAAATGCGTGGTGAAAACTAAATCGAGATGTTCGGGTCCGCGTTCAAGCCACAAACGCGCAGCGCCAAGATCAAACATTCCCAAATTTGCGATCTGGTTGATCTGCCGCGGAGCGTTCGATTCTCCTTTGTATTGAACGTTGAATGTATACGAAGGACTCGCGAACAATTGAAAGTGTTTCCAGTTGCGCGTCAACTGCGCCTGAAAATCGCTCGCCCAATTTGTAAAGCGGTGCGAGTTCACTCCCGGAGTTGTGATGCCGCCGAAATTTGCATCTATCTGCGCATCCGACCCGTTGTGGCCCAAAGTCGTAACTCCAAAAGTTGCCTTGATTAGTTGGAAATCCAAAAGCGGCCGGTACTCCACGAACTGATCCATTTTATTTTGAAGCGTCGGCGGTTTTTCTTTCTGCTTCCCGGGAACTTCGCGCGGATGATGAAAAATTGTCCACGTCCATAAAACCTCTTTCGGCGTGTAACTCGGCGCCGTATTCGCGGGCTGCTCCGCAATTTCGTCCAGATATGTATCGCGAAGAATTGGCCCGATGCAATGCGCGTTCCATGATTCGCCCGTAATTCCGCGGCAAACCGCGCCGCTGATCGTCACAAGCTGCTTATCAAAATCGGATGGCACTGTTGCCGGCCTAATTTGCGCTGCGGCAAGATCAGGAAATCCGGTGTCCCCGCCGCCAATGTAATCGCTGGTGGCGACGGAATAAAGTTTGGTCGGATTAAGCTGGATTCCATCGATAAGATATTCGTTGTGTGCGGCGTCGAAAGTAATTCCGACGGTCACGAGGCCGCGATTTTTATTTTCGCCAACGCTTAAATTTGATTTGTCGGCCGCATCAAACGCCTTGGATTGTTTCAGCGCCTGTTGCAACGCGCTTCCGGGAACGTAAAGTAAATTCAGGAAGTCGCCCTTCCAAACAATGCGATCCAGAAGTTGCTGCAAACTTTCATCCGGCTGTTTTGAATTTAGATCGGGAATATCGCCTGAACCGTCGGGAAGCTCCGCGAAAAAATCGCGCTTCTGCAGAAGCGCGACGTCCGCATGAGTTTCTTTTTGCATTTCGCAAAGCGTTAGCGTCTGAATTTGATTTGCCTGGCTTTCAGAATCAAATCCATCCTGACGGCAATCTTTTTTCAGCGCGGCCGCTACTGCTTTCCAAAATGCTGCGGCATTATCGGACGAAGTTTTCTTATCGGGCGATTTAC
Source organism: Terriglobia bacterium (assembly GCA_963840515.1). GTDB lineage: Bacteria > Acidobacteriota > Terriglobia > Acidiferrales > UBA7541 > DASTCZ01. Next base: position 36,072 of record CAWIZI010000048.1, on the reverse strand, counting down.
CGGGTTCCATATGCTCGGAAATAAGCGTCCACTTTGGAATCACGTCCGCCGAAATTGTAATGTCCAGTCTGCCAATATCCGCAACCGCTTGAGGATTGCGGCTGCCGACGATGTAAGGTTCCGGAATTGCGATCATCATCGGATGCCGAACCGATCCGGCTTTCGGCGTTTCCCAACTTGAATTGATGGTGTCGCCCACAGTGGCCATTTCCGGATCGGACGCGCTTACGACAACTTGAAACTGTTTCAATCGCGTGCCCAAAATTTGCGCGGTTTCAGAATTCATTTGCGCCAGCAGAACTTTGATCAAACGCCGTTTGCCGGCATCGATTTCTTTTGTGTATCCGTTTTCGTCAAATTTACGGCTGAACGAGTCCAGCATTTGCTTCATCGCTTGCGCGGGATCTTGAACTACGGTTTCTGTTTTGAAATTGCGGCTTTCGGTGTTGGCCCACGCGAAGTTCAACAGGCCAACATTCGCGCCGATCTGCGGATCGACGACGCCGAAAATTGCGACGTCTTCCGGAATTCCGTTTTCATCTTTCGTTTCAATCAAAACGTAGGGATCAGGATCGCGATAGCACGCGGGATTTTGCAGGTCTGTGCATTTCTGCCCGCCCATGTCTCCGGAAGATTGAAAGAAGGGAGTGTAAACGGAAAATCGCACGCAGAAGGTAGCAGAGCCGTCCGTAGGTTTAACCTGTGCATTTGCGGTAACGGCGCAAAGCCCGTAATTCATGCCAGCGTGCAACGTATAAAAATGCTGCGCGTCAATCCACGGAAAATCCAAAGTCAATTGGCCGGATTTTTCGCCCGGCTTTCCTTGCAGCACCGTGCACGGACCTTCTTGCACCGGCTTCGGAATTGAATTTGGTTCGCCCGGTGTATCGGGATTTACGCCGCACAAATAAAATTTTGTGGAATTAATAATCGGCAGCAATTTGCTGGTGGCATTTCCACCAGAGAGTTCAAGTGAAACTCCTCGAACCCACGGATAAACTTTCGCGCCATCCGAAAGTCCGGACAATCTAATTTCCGCGCCGGCAGCGTCCGTCGGGCCGATCAAATCGGAAGCCTCCGGAAATCTGGGAATAAACCACGGCGGATTTTCGCTGTCGGGCAATGGCTGATGCGAGGTGTTCCATGTCGTTTCAATCACGATGTTCGCGCCCAGCATTTGAACGCCTTGCCCCGCATTGTGCAGAGTTCCCGTCGTGTTTGGAATCGGCTGCGTGGCCATGAATCTCGCCAGCTCGCGGATGCGTTCGGGACCAAAATAGAAATCCTGTTTTCCCGGAACCAGCGCCGCATATCCTTCTTTAATAAAAAAGTTGGCGACGTTGTCCGTTGGGATCATAAAGAGTCCGTTTGCCGGCGCCGCATTGTTCTGCGTATGGGCGTCAGATCGAATCCACCGTTTTGAATTGGCATCCCAATCGAAAAGTTCTTTTCCGACACGCTGATAATTTTTGCCCGCTCCGGGTTGGCCAGCGGGCGGTTCGCAAAAATCGCGCGCTTCGATTTCAGGCGCAAAATTATCTCCGGTGCCAACCAGGACTGCGCCTTTTGTTTTGGCAATTTGGAATTGCGTTTTCAGCAGCTCCTCAAATTCCGCTGCGGCGTCGCTCTTGTCTCTTTGCTTCGTAGGATCTTTGCAACCATCGCCGAGCGCTGAAGGTCCTTGCCAATCGGGAATGCGGAAATACCCGAAAGTTTTGCCGGTGTAAAGAAGACGAATCGCATCCACCTTCTCATCTTGCACAACAGCCGGCGCCGGTGACGCCTGCTTCGGCGGCGCTGCGTCTTGCTGAGTTTGAGAATGACTTGGCGGAGCAAGGCAGAACGCAATAACACACGCAGAAAAAATGCTGGCGAGAAACGAAACACGCATAGGTCAACCCCTTGTGCAATCGTCAATCAGTTGAACGAAGTTCAAAAGACGGAATCGAACTTTACCGGACCCGATCGAGCCTAAATAAACTCAACAAAACCTCACCGAATAAATAACGCCATGACCGCAACAACCATTCCCGCTGCAGCGCCGAGCAAACCGAAATACCAATAGCCGCGCTTCTGCGTGAGTAAAGTAATCGAGCAAATTACCAGGCTCGCTTCGAGTAACACGTCGGCGAAATCAAACCAGTTTGAGCGGCGATCCAGTACGGCCACATTGGATTCAGTGGAGGTCGCTTGAGTTGAAATATCCTTGGTTTCGCTAGTGTACCTATCAATTTCGCTTTTGTATTTTGCTTTTACCTGCGCGGCGTGGGAGGCATCTTGCACGGTAAAAACATCCAGTTGATCCAAAAATACTTCGTAGCTTCTTTCGCGAATCACTTTCGCCTGATACTGCGCCCATTGGTCGGCGGCCCTTGTCTGCGCCAGAACTTCGTTGGCGTGAACGCGTTCGCCCATCAGAGAAACGGCGGCCACAAAAACGGCCAAAATTGCCATGCTTACAGTAACTGAAGCGAGCCGCTTATCGCCCGCGGCTTGTTCCGCACGTTCGTGCAATTCTTCGATATCGGCCATGTTGACCCTCGAGTTTCCGCTCGACTGAACCGCGTCCTAGCGAGCTACGAAAAAGTTTCGGGTTTTCGCATTCACTCTGCATTGCGTAAAAGAGCGGCGAAAACCGTCACGGACGATAACACAATTGGAATGCTGTGAAATGACAAACGCTGCGGCGATCCGGCGGAATCGCACGCAGCGCAAAAAACGTGGGTGTTCGTCAAATAGACAATTTCGCTTTCGTAAATAATTTCATGACTGAATCGGCGGATATACTTATTTTGATGAGCACTCTGATCGGGAAAATTGCTGAATACACGCGATGGACGATTTTCTATGGGCCGATTCTCTCGCTGGTGCCTGCGCGCTGGCGAGTTGGCAGGTTCGGAGATCGTTACGCGAACTGGCCCACTGGAACAATGCTTTCCGGCGGATTCGAGTGCATTCTCGCGATTAATTTTTTCTGCGCTTGGGGATTTTTGCCTGTCACCACTAATCTTCTTCTTTGGGTAGGCATGTATTTTTTGGCCGACGGCGCATGGCGAACAGCGATAGCGGTGTTCAACGGCGATGCGGCTGGAACTGTTTTGCTTGAGCTTGTTGCCGAGGCGGGCGTAGTTTGTTGGCGCAGTGCGTGGATGTTGCGGCATCCTGCGGTGAACGATTTGGTGACGGCTGATGAAACGCGCGAAGATTGGCAGTTGAAGATTGAATCATCGCGAGCGAAAAAAGATTGGGATGCAGCTCGGATGATCCTATTCAACGAGCGCTATTACAGAATCGAATCGGCCGCGCGGATTGAAGGCGCGCGGCCGTTTGTATATTTGCTGCGAAGTTTGCCGGCTGGAGTTCCGAGTTTGAGAGTGCTTCGTTACTCGCCGAATCAATTGTCTTCAAAACGTCCGCTTTGATTCTGAATTGAAATTCGAGCAAAATAGAGATGCGCAAGTGGTTCCCGCGCGTTGTTTTCCGTTGGACACCGTATGAATCAAACAGCAATTCCGCCACTGTCTCCAGCCAGCCTTGAATGGGCGCATCCGCTCGTTCGGGAATGGTTCCTGAAGAAATTTGGCACGCCCACGGAACCGCAGGAGCAGGGTTGGCCGCACATTCTGGCCGAGAGAACTACCTTGATTTGCGCGCCAACGGGTTCGGGAAAAACCTTGGCCGCGTTTCTTGCGTGCATCGATCAGCTGGTGCGCAAAGCGGTTGCAGGAGAACTGGAGGACAGGACGGAAGTTCTTTACGTTTCGCCGCTGAAAGCGCTGAGCAACGATATTCAGAAAAATCTGGACATGCCGCTCGGCGAAATTCTGGAACTTGCGCGCGAGCGTGGATATTTGATGCCGGAAATTCGCACGGCTGTGCGCACCGGCGACACTTTAATGAGCGAGCGCCGCACGATGCTGAAGCGGCCGCCGCATATTCTGGTGACGACGCCGGAATCGCTTTACATTTTGTTGACGGCCGAAAAAAGCCGAGAAGTTTTGCGCACGGTGAAGACGGTGATCGTCGACGAAATTCACGCGATTGCCGATGACAAGCGCGGCTCGCATTTGGGGCTTTCTTTGGAGCGACTTGATGCGTTGACGGGACGACGGTCGACGCGCATTGGACTTTCCGCCACACAAAAACCGATCGAATTGATCGCGCAATTTCTTGCCGGAAGCAATCAGCCGAAACCGTGCATCGTGGAAATCGCGCAGCGGCGCAAATTGGATTTATCTGTAGAAGTGCCGTCGAGTGAACTTGGGCCGGTAGCGTCCAACGAAATGTGGGACGAAATTTATCAACGGATTGCGAATTTAGTTCAGCAACATCGGTCGACTTTAATTTTCGTGAACACGCGGAGACTGGCCGAGCGCGTCGGGCACCATCTGGGCGCGATTTTGGGGCACGACGCGGTTGCGTCGCATCACGGCAGCTTATCGCGCGTGCGGCGATTGGCCGTGGAAGGAAAACTGAAGGCCGGAGAAATTCGCGCGCTGGTGGCGACAGCGTCGCTGGAATTAGGAATTGATATTGGCACGGTGGATTTAGTTTGCCAGATCGGTTCGCCGCGCTCGATTGCAGTTGCTCTGCAACGCGTGGGACGCGCGGGTCACTGGCGCGGAGCGATTCCGAAGGGCCGAATATTTGCAACGACGCGCGATGAACTTATTGAGTGCGCTGCGCTGGTGCGTTCAATTCGTCAAGGCGAATTGGACCGAATTATTATTCCGGAACATCCGCTGGATATTTTGGCGCAGCAAATTGTGGCTTCGTGCGGCGCTGAGGATTGGCGGGAAGATGATTTATTCGCGCTGGTTCGCGGTGCGTATCCGTATCGCAACTTGGAGCGCAAAGATTTCGACGAAATTATTGCGATGCTTTCTGAGGGAATTTCCGCGCGCCGGGGACGCTATGGCGCGTATCTGCATCGCGATCAAGTGAATGGGCGAGTGGGCGGACGGCGCGGCGCGCGATTGGCTGCGATCACGAGTGGCGGCGCGATTCCGGATAACGCGCTCTACACGGTGATCGCGGAGCCTGAACATATTGTTGTGGGCACGGTGGACGAAGATTTCGCGGTAGAAAGTTTGAGCGGCGATGTGATGCTGCTGGGAAATACTTCGTGGCGAATTCGGCGAGTGCAATCCGGGTCGGTTTTGGTGGAAGACGCGCACGGTGCAGCGCCGAGTATTCCTTTTTGGCTTGGCGAAGCTCCTTCGCGAACTAACGAACTTTCCGCAGCGGTTGCTGAAGTGCGGCAGACGATCAGCACGCTCGCTGAAAATGTTTTGCCGCTGCTTGGGCGCGGAACATCTCCGCAGGCTGCGGCCGCGGTGAATTGGCTGAAAGAAGAATGCGGACTTGATCAGGCGGCCGCGGAACAAGCGGTTGAATATATTGTTGCAGGGCGCGCGGTTTTGCGTGCGGTGCCTACTCAACAGACTGTGATCGCGGAAAGGTTTTTCGACGAGAGCGGCGGAATGCAATTGGTGATTCACGCGCCGTTTGGCGGACGCATCAACAAGGCGTGGGGCCTGGCGCTGCGGAAACGATTCTGCCGTTCATTTAATTTTGAGTTACAGGCGGCTGCTACGGACAACGGCTTGAATATTTCGCTGAGCGATCAACACAGTTTTCCTTTGGCGGATGTATTTGAGTTTCTGAAATCCGCGAGCGTGGAAGAACTTCTGGAGCAGGCGGTGCTGACTTCGCCGATTTTCACGACACGCTGGCGATGGGTGGCGGGGCGCTCGCTGGCATTGTTGAGATTTATGGGCGGGAAGAAAGTGCCTCCGCAAATTCAACGGATGCGTTCGGACGATTTGCTGGCGGCAGTATTTCCGGAGGCGCTGGCGTGCCAAGAAAATATTGAGGGCGAAATTAAGGTTCCGGAACATCCGCTGATTCGCGAAACGATGAAGGACGCTCTGACCGAGGCGATGGATACTGACGGGCTGAAAAATATTTTGGACCAGATGGCATCAGGAAAAATTCGATGCGTGGCGGTTGAAACGCCAGTGCCGTCTCAGTTTTCTCATGAAATCCTGAATGCGAATCCGTATGCGTACTTGGACGATGCGCCGCTGGAGGAACGCCGCGCGCGTGCAGTGGAAATGCGGCGGATGCTGCCGGAGTCCGTACTTTCAGAAGTTGGGCGGCTTGATCCGGCGGCGATCGATGAGGTGCGCGCTGAAGCGTGGCCGGATGTTCGCGATGCTGACGAGCTGCAGGATTTATTGCAGGCGGTGATTGCGTTTCCTGCGACGAACGCAGATGCGATTGAACGGCGCATTCCGTTCGCGGAAAAATGGAGCGCGTCGATTGTGGAATGGGCGCCGCATTTCGCCGAACTTGAATCCGGTCGTCGGGCGGGGCGAGCTTCGGTGGGAAATCAGAATTATTGGGTAGCGGCGGAGAAGGCTGCGACATTCGCCGAGATTTTCCCTGCGGCACAATTTGAAAGTTCGCTTCCGGAGATAGAAGTTCAGACAACTTTCGCACGAGAATGCGTTGCTCGCGTGCGTTGCGGGATGGATGGCTCATGTTGGGCCGATCACAGCGTCCGCGTTGGGCGGATTTCTTGAAATTGCTGCGCCAGAAATCGATAAAACATTTTTGCGGCTTGAGGGAAGCGGATCGATTCTTCGCGGGCGATTTACAAATACCACCGGAGAAGAAACTGAATGGTGCGAACGGCGATTGCTGGCGCGAATTCACCGGTTAACTTTGGGAGCATTGCGAAGTCAAATTCAGCCGGCGACGGCAGCACAATTTATGCGATGGCTATTGCGTTGGCAGCACGTGGCGCCGGGAACGCAAGTGCTTGGAGAACGCGGAACGCTGGAAATCCTTCAGCAGCTACAAGGATTTGAGGCTCCGGCGAATTCGTGGGAGCGGCAGATTCTTTCGCGGCGAATTGCAAATTACGATCCGAAAGTTCTGGATCAACTTTGTTTGACGGGCGCGGTGGGATGGGGACGGCTTTCGCCGCATCCGGCGAGTCTTGAAGATGCGAACAGTATTAACAGACGCGTGGTGCCTTCGAGCATTGCTCCGATTGCTTTTTTTGTGCGCGAGGATGCGGAGTGGATGATTTCACGGCACGACATTGTTCACGCGAACGCCGAGGCTGAAGTTCCTCGCGGACTGAGCGTGGCGGCGCGCGATGCTTTGAGATATTTGCGGGAGCGAGGCGCGTCATTTTTCGCGGACTTAGTGCGCGGAACGGGAAAACTGAAATCGGAAATGGAAACTGCACTGTGGGAATTGGTGACCGCGGGACTGATTACAGCCGACGGCTTCGATAATATTCGCGCGCTGATTGATCCGAAGCGGCGATCAGGGCAAGGAAGAGGACAGAGTGCGCGGCCGCGGCATAGCGTTGGAAGGTGGTCACTTTTATTCCGGGAAGAGACGACGGATCGAACGCGCGCGGTGGATGCGAATTGCTGGATGCTGCTGAAACGGTACGGCGTGATTTTCCGGGAGGTGATCGCGCGCGAAACAATTGTGCCGCGCTGGCGCGAATTGCTGATCGCGTTGCGACGGCTGGAAGATCGCGGCGAAGTGCGCGGCGGGCGATTTGTGAGTGGATTTGTCGGCGAACAATTTGCATTGCCGATGGCTGTGGAATCTCTACGCGCGACGCGTGACAGCCGGGCTGCGGGCGAAACTGTCACGATATCAGCGGCAGATCCGTTGAATCTTGTGGGAATTATTTTGCCGGGATGGCGCGTTTCGGCGGTATCTGGGAAAGTTGTGGTGTTGCGCGATGGTGTACCGATCGAGACGGAAGAGCCGGCTGCGTTCACGCATTCTCTGGCCGTCTAATTACTTTTCGAGTCCGTAGATTTTTTCCATCAGGAGCCATTTTTCGCCGGGCTTGGCAGTTGGAAGAGCCTGCTGATACTTCCACATTAATTCTTCCCACTCGCGAACTTTTGGATTTTCGCTGTCGGCTTTTCCTTTCGCCTCGAAGGAAAAATGTTCGTTCACCTCCATCACCATGAACATGCGCGAGCCTAGCAAATAAATTTCGAGGTCCACGATACCCGCGTCTTCAATACTTTTGGTGATTTCGGGCCAGATTTTTTCGTGATGGCGTTTATATTCCGCGATAAGTTTCGGATCGTTTTTCAAATCGAGAGTTAGACAGTAGCGTTTTGTCATTTGACCTCACGCGGTGCGATTGTTCGCGCGGTGCGCCAGCATTTCATTTGTTTTATATCCGCGCACGGCGAAGTAAATCACGTAGACGTAGCAGATCAGCGGCATGATGAACGCCAATTGAATGTTGCTGACGTCGGAAATTTTGCCCATAGCAGCCGGAATTAGAGCACCACCGATAATGGACATGACGAGCAGCGATGATGCGCGTTTGGTGAGCGCGCCGAGATTTTTCAGGCTGAGCGCGAAAATTGTTGGGAACATAATTGAATTGAAGAAGCCGACCAGAACGATTGCAAGAACGGAAGCGAGGCCGGACGCGCCGATGCCGATTGTCACGCAGATTAGCGCGCCGATTCCAAATGCGGCGAGAAGGCGCGGCGCGGGAATGCGCTTCATCATCCACGAGCCGGAGAAACGGCCGATCATGAATCCGGTTTGGTGCGCAACTAGAAAAAGCGCGGCCATTTTTTCGGGAGTGTTCGGAGTGAGGTGCGCGAGAAAGCTACTTTGCGTTCCGTCGTGCGACGCGAGAGCGCGAGTTCCCCACGCGGCCATATTTTCTAAAGTGCTGGACATAGTGTGCTTTGTGAAACGAATCACGAAACTTGCGACGCCGACCTGAGCCCCGACGTAAAAAAATTGTGCGATGACGCCTTTGATCAAGTGCGGATGCGCCCAAACGCTATTTGAGTTTTGGCGTTCGTCGCCAATCGGCGCTTCAGTTTTTCCGGGCTGAACTTCTGGGAGATTTGCGAAATAAATTAGCGCCGCAACGAGCAGGAAGATTCCGGTGATTAGAAGATAAGGCGTCTTCACCATGTTGGTTTCGGACGTGATGTAGGTCTGAAGTTGCTGCTGGCTCATTGCGGCGCGTTGCGCGGGAGTGTAATCAATACCGGAAAGGATGAACGCGGCGCCGAAAATCGGAACGAGCGCAGCGCCTACTGCGTTGAATGATTGCGCGAGATTCAGACGGCGCTCTGAACTTTCGGGCGGACCAAGAACCGTTACGTAAGGATTCGCGCCGACTTCGAGAAAGGATTGTCCCGAGGACATTACGAAAAGCGCGAGAAGAAAAAACCAATAGGCGCGGGAAGTCGCGGCGGGAAGAAATAGGAGCGTTCCGGTGGCGCAAATCAGCAAACCAATGAGGATGCCTTTTTTGTAGCCGATTTTTTCCATCAAACGGCCGGCGGGAAAAGCAGCGAGAAAATATCCACCGAAGAATGCGACCTGAATAAATGAGGACTGAAAATCGGTTAGATCGAATGCTTTTTTCAGATGAGGAATTAGAACGTCATTCAGGTTTACGCCGATGGACCAGAGGAAAAACAGACTCGTCACCAAAACGAATGGAACGGCGTATTTTCGTTCCGTCAAAGGCGCAGATTGTGACGCCAAATTTCCTCCGTGATGCCGCGCTTCGGAATTACGTTAGTGCGCGATCGAGATGGACATAACCACCGTCGACAAATATGTGTTGACCGGTGATGTGCGCGGCTTGGGCGGAGCTTAAGAATAAAACCATCGCGGCAATTTCATCGGCGCGGGTCATGCGTTTGCCCAGCGGAATGTTCGCTACGATTTGCTTCAACTTTTCTTCGGGATTCGGAAATGTGCCGAGCCATTGTTTGTACAGGGGAGTCATGACTTCCGCGGGAACGACGGCGTTCACACGAATTCCGAACGGAAGTAATTCGGCGGCCCATTCGCGAGTGAGAGCGAGAATCGCGCCCTTCGCTGCAACGTAGCCGGAAGTTCCGCCCTGCCCCGTGAGCGCGGTTTTGGAGGCGATATTCAAGATGACGCCCTTCGACTTCTTCAACGCCGGAAGCGCGTAGTGCGCCATGTTGTAGTAATGCAAAAGATTTTTCTGGAGCGAAGTTACAAATTTTTCCGGGCTGCCGCTTTCCAGGCCGACGCCATCGTTCACTCCGGCGTTGTTGACGAGAACGTCCAGTCGGCCGAATTGCTTAAGCGTTTGCTCGACGGACCTGGAACAATTTTCAACTGATAATAAATTTTCGCAAATCAGGCCGCACATTTTGCCGGAATTTTGTAACTCCGATTGCAGGCGCTTGCCAGCTTCTGCGTCTGCATCGACGATGACAGGAATACCGTTCTCGCGGGCGACACCGCGGGCGATTGCTTCACCGATCCCTTTCGCGCCGCCGGTGATGAGGATGACTTTGTCTTTAAGCTGCAGGTCCATTGGCAAATTCCTTCAAGTTATAAAAGCGAATTGCGCTGCCGCCGAAGATATTTTCCTTTTGCGACGACGTACACTCGCTCAAGTAATCTTCGATGATTTGATTCACCTGCGCGTAGCTGGCGGCCAACAGGCAGACGGGCCAGTCGGAGCCGAACATCAAGCGATCTGCGCCGAACGCATCAAAGACGACATCGAGGCACGGCTTGAAATCGGAGGGATCCCAATTTCGCCAATCCGCTTCGGTGACGAGGCCGGACAATTTGCAAAACACATTCGGAGATTCGGCGATGCGCCGGATGTGCGTCGCCCAGAAAGTAATATCGTGCGATTTTATTTCCGGCTTGGCGAGATGATCGATCACAAAGCGCTGTTCCGGAAATTTGGAAACGAGCTCGATCGCCGCCGGCAATTGCTTCGGATAAATAAGGATATCGTAGGTGAAGCCGAATTGCTGAAAGCGCGAAATTCCGCGCACGAAATCGGGTTGCACCAAGAAACGATCGTCAGGTTCGGCTTGCGCGATATGCCTGAAGCCGCAAAGTTTTTTGTAGCGCGAAAAGAATTGTAGACGCGCGTCAACATTTAGTGATGCCAGATCAACCCAGCCTACGACGCCCGCGATCTGTGGATTGTCTTGCGCCATTTGCAGTAGGAACAAAGTTTCTTCTTCGGATTGATCCGCCTGAACTGCGATTGACGCGGAGATGCCGTTCGCTTTACATTCCAGCGCCAATTCTTTGGGAAGGAAATCACGTTTCAAAATTGACATGTCCTCTGTGATCCAAGTGTCCCGCGTGGGATTGTATCTCCAGAAGTGCTGGTGCGAATCAATCTTCATCATGCGCGCTCTGCGGTTAGCCCCTTAAATTAAAAAATCCTCCGTCGAGCGGATAATCGACGCCGGTGATGAAACCGGATTCATCGGAGCACAAAAATAAAGCGAGCGCGGCAACTTCTTCGGGCATTCCCATGCGGCCGATGGGCTGAGCCGCCGAGAGAACTCTGAACATTTCATTTTCGCGGCCGGGATAATTTTTCTTCAGGTAGCCGTCGACAAAAGGCGTGTGAACACGCGCGGGCGAAATGCAATTGCAGCGAATATTGTGGGCCAAATAATCGCGCGCGACGGAATAGGTCATGGCGATCACGGCGCCCTTGCTCATGGAGTACGCAAAACGGTCGGCAATTCCGGAGGATCCCGCGATTGACGCCATATTAAGGATAACGCCGCCGTTTGCCTTCAGGTGTCCGACTCCGGCGTGCAGACAATTGTAAATCCCTTTTACGTTCACTTGAAAAACGCGGTCGAACTCGGCTTCGGCGGTGGATTCAACCGTGCCGATGTGCGAAATGCCCGCGTTGTTCACCAGGATATTGAGCGGCCCATCCGCAGCCAGCTGGCGAAATAAATCTTCAACTGATTTTTGATTGGAAACATCGCAGGCGTACGCGGTTGCGCTGCCGCCGGTCGCGATGATCTCTTCGACGGCGCCGCGCGCAACTTTCTCGTCGATATCAACGACGCGCACTGCCGCGCCTTCGACGGCAAATCTGAGGGCAATCGCGCGCCCGATGCCGCTGCCTGCACCGGTGACAACTGCAACTTTGCCGTTCAGGCGAAGATTGCTCGGAGCGTTTTGTAAATTGTTCAGGATGAACCCCTCGCGGTGCTACAAATTATTCCTCTAACTACGCACGCAGCACGCCAATGGCATATAGCAGGTGCTTGCAAGCAATTCAACACATAAACTTTCAACGGAGCAAATAGCCGAAATCGCGCCGCGCGAGTCCAAGATAGGTCGCTGGGCATCAAAAGTGCGTAAGACTTGCCGCCGGTATGCGGAAAGCGGGCTAGGTTTGCCTTTTTGGAATTGATCGATGGTTTGCATGTGGGCTCTGATGCTGCCCTAATAGAGTCGCAAGGCCGCCCCGGCAATTCTTGCCCTTAATAATGATACGGACATATCTGATACCGCAATGACGACGTCCAAATCGTCCGATGACATTTTCTTCAATCAGACCGAGCCCATTCGCGCCGAACTTTTCAGCGTCGAGCGGCTGGAGCAGCACGCCGCAAGTCTGGCCGCGGCGCAAGTTGTGGCGTTGGAACCGGGCGGAGGACGTCCGCTTATTCCGCGAGTGCGTGAAGACGGCCGCGTGCTTCGCGAGTGTTATCAGTCGATTGCCAAAGCGATTCAACAAGAGCACACCATCACACCCGCTGCCGACTGGCTGGTCGATAATTTTCACATTGTTGACGAACAACTTCGCGAAATCCGCGATGACCTGCCAAAAGGTTTTTACCGCGAACTTCCAAAACTAGCTTCAGGACATCTGGAAGGATTTCCGCGTGTTCTCGGAGTGGCCTGGGCATTCGTTGCGCACACCGACAGCCGGTTCGATCCCGAAGTGTTGCGGCGTTTTCTGGCCGCCTATCAAAAAGTTCAGCCGTTGACCATCGGAGAACTTTGGGCGGTGGCGATTACGATGCGCGTGGTGCTGGTGGAAAATCTCCGCCGGTTGGCGCAGAAAATTGTGCAGAGCCGCGCGGCGCGCCAAGAAGCGGACGCACTGGCCGACCATTTGCTTGCGGCGGATCAGAACTCAAAATTTTCGCCGGCAAACGCGCTGAGGCGATTTGAACGAAGTCCGCTTCCCACTTCATTTGCCGTTCAGCTTGTGCAGCGGCTGCGCGATTTGGATCCGAAAGTTCGTCCGATTCTAGCGTGGCTGGATCAGCGGCTGACGCTCGAAGGAACTACGGCCGACGACATCGTCGCTAAGGAACACCACGAGCAAGGCACGGCGAACGTGAGCGTGCGCAACGTGGTCACCAGCATGCGGCTGATTTCCGCGTTCGACTGGCAAGAATTTGTGGAAAGCGTCAGCCTGGTGGACGAAGTTCTGCGGCAGGATGGAAATTTCGGAGAAAAAGATTTCGTTACGCGGGATTCGTATCGCCACTCGATTGAAGATCTTGCGCGCGGATCGATCCATTCCGAATTGGACATTGCGGAGCGAACCGCGCGGCACGTTGCCGTGGCGCGAGCGAAACCGGACGATGGCACCGATCCGGATTACGCACGGCGGATGGAAAGCGGCTTCTATTTAATTTCAAAAGGCCGCTTCGAGTTTGAGAAAGAACTCGGCTACAAAGTTAGATGGCAGCGGCGGCTGCTGCGTATGTATGTGCGCGGCGCGGTGCCGGGATATCTGCTGACGATATTGGTTGTGACTGCGCTGGTACTGGCTCTACCACTGCTGCATTCCAGGGCGCGAGGACTTTCTGTTACAGGATTGGTGCTGATTGGATTGCTGGCAGCAATTCCGGCGTCGGATCTTGCGATCGCGCTGATCAATCGCGCAGTGACAGATTCATTTGGGCCACGGCCCTTGCCGCGTCTGGATCTTCGTAGCGGAATACCCGTTCATTTGCGAACGATGGTTGCGGTTCCAACGCTGCTTTCTTCGGCGGCCGAAATTCAGGAGCAAGTCGAGCAACTGGAGGTTCATTATCTGGCGAATCCAGATGGACATATTCACTTCGCGTTGCTCTCGGATTGGGCAGACGCCGCATCGGAAACTTTGCCATCGGATGACGAACTTTTGGCGGCCGCCGTTTCCGGAATTGCGGGACTGAACAAGCAGCACGGGCCGATGCCCGATGGAAGTGTGCGATTTTTCCTGTTCCACCGGAAACGCACCTGGAATGAGTCCGCCGCCAAGTGGATGGGATGGGAACGCAAGCGGGGAAAACTGCACGAGCTGAATCAACTTCTGCGCGGCTCGACAGAAACTCATTTTATTCCGACGGAAGGAGTTCCGCCGGAAGCGCCGAGCGGCGTGCGCTATGTAATTACTTTGGACGCGGACACGCGGCTTCCGCGTGGCGCCGCCTACAGGTTGGTCGGGACGATGGCGCATCCGCTGAACCTGCCAACTTTTAATGAGCGCGCTGGGCGAGTGACGGAAGGCTACGCGATTGTGCAGCCGCGAATTACTCCTTCCCTGCCAAGCGATCGCGAAGGATCATTTTTTCAAAAAATCTTTTCCGGGCCGAGTGGGATTGATCCTTATACGTCGGCTGTATCGGATATTTATCAGGATCTTTTCCAAGAAGGCAGTTACACCGGCAAAGGCATTTACGATGTGGACGCATTTGAGCTGGCCATGCGCGGAAAAGTGCCGGAGAACGCGCTGCTGAGCCACGATTTGTTTGAGGGGATATTTGCGCGTGTGGCGCTGGCGACGGATGTTGAACTGTTTGAAGAATTTCCTTCGCATTTTGAAGCATCGGCGGCGCGGCAACATCGCTGGGCGCGAGGAGACTGGCAACTTTTGCCGTGGATTTTCGGATTTGCGAAACCGGCTCCCGGAGAGAAGCGCTTCGTTCCGATTCCGGCGATCGGCCGCTGGAAGGCGATCGATAATTTGCGGCGCACGCTGATTGCGCCCGCGGCATTTCTTACTTTAATTGCGGGATGGCTGCTCACTCCAGAATCCATTTGGACATGGACGCGATTTATTCTGGCGACGATTGTGATTCCACCGTTGCTTCCCTTCCTTTTTAGTTTGTATCCGCAACGAAACGAAATTTCAAAGCGCAGTCATTTCCGATCCGTATTCGACGATCTTCAAACAGGCATTTTTCAGTCAGCGCTGACGATTACGTTCCTGGCATTTCAGGCGTGGCTGATGACCGATGCCATTGTGCGCACGCTGGGACGATTATTTTTCACGCATAAACACATGCTGGAGTGGGTGACAGCGACGCAGGCGAAGTCGTCCGTCGATTTGAAACTCGGCGGGATGTATCGCCGGATGGCCGGCGGCGTGATTTTTGCGGCGATCGCATTTCTGGCGATTGCGCACAAGCACCACCACGCATGGTTTGCCGCTGCGCCATTCATTATTTTGTGGGCAGTGGCGCCAGTAATTGCGCGCGAAATCAGTTTGCCGCCTGAAGCTTCCGCGCTGGGAACTGTATCCGCAGCGGACGCGCAGTCTATGCGCCTGATTTCGCGGCCAGACGTGGAGATATTTTGAGACGTTTGTGACACCCGCGGATCACTCCTTGCCGCCGGATAATTTCCAGGAAACTCCACATCTTGTTGTTGCGCACAGAACTTCGCCGACGAACATCGGACTGTATCTTCTGTCCACTGTTTGTGCGCGCGATTTCGGATGGATGGGAACAATCGAAACGGTGGAGCGGTTCGAAGCAACGCTCGCCACGATGTCGCAGATGGAATTGTTCTGGGGTCATTTTTATAATTGGTATGACACGCACGACCTTCGTCCGCTCGATCCGAAATATGTTTCCACAGTAGACAGCGGAAATCTTGCCGGGCATTTGCTGGCGCTTGCGAACGGCGCGCGAGAGATGATTCAGAAATCATCTATCAACGAGTCTCTGCTGATTGGCGTGGATGATAATGTGCGCTTGCTGCGCGCCGCGCTCACCGGCATTGAAAACACGCGGCGAACTCACACCGTCACGCATAAACAGCTCGGCAACGCGGTCGAAAAACTTGCGCTGGCGTTACAGGTGCTGCCAATTAATTCCGCGGATTGGGCTGCGCGGTTTGTGGAATTGCGCGCGCGTGCGCGGACCGTGGCGGACATTGCGCAGACGCTTGCTCAAGAGGAAGAAGCGTCGCCGCAAGTGGAAACGCAACCTGATGCTCCCGCCGAGCCGCGGCCCGGCTATCGTTCCGAGTTGCACGCGTGGGCGGAAGCAGCGCTTGCCAGCGTGGAAAGCCACGCGCGCGACGCAGCCCTGCTGATTCCGTGGATGCGTTTGGACGCGAAAGAAATGGTTGCGATGGCGAATCACACGCCGGGAAGCCTGCCTGAATGGACGGCCATCGAACCGTTCTTCCGCACAGTGCCGACGCTGGTCGAGGCGCCCGACCGATTTGAAGCTGCACTCGCCGAACTTGCGGCGTTGCGCGAACGACTTTCGCATGAGCACGCCGACCCGAGAACTTTGGCGCGGTTGGACGTTCTTTCCCGCGCCATAAAAAGTTCCTCGGCGGAGGCTGCCGCTCTGGTGCGGCGATTGTCCGCAATCACAGAAACATCCGAACGTGTTTTTCAAGCGATGGATTTCAGTTTTCTTTTTGACAATAGCCGCAAACTTTTTGCGATTGGCTATCGAGTTACGGATGGCGCGCTGGATCCGAACTGCTACGATCTACTCGCATCAGAAGCGCGGCTGGCAAGTTTCGTGGCCATCGCAAAGGGTGACGTGCCTTCCGCGCACTGGTTCCATCTGAGCCGCGCGCTCACGCCGGTCGGCCGCGGGTCCGCGCTGATTTCATGGTCGGGTTCGATGTTTGAATACCTAATGCCCGCGCTGGTGATGAAGTCTCCGTCCGGCGGGCATTGCTGAGCCAGACGTACAAGCTCTGTGGTGCGACCGTCAAATTGAATATGGCGCCGAGCGCGGCGTGCCGTGGGGAATTTCGGAATCCGCGTACAACGCACGCGACCTGGATTTCACGTATCAATACTCGAGCTTCGGCGTGCCGGGACTTGGCTTGAAGCGCGGCCTCAGCGAAGACGTGGTCATCGCGCCGTATGCCACCGCTCTTGCGGCGATGATTGAGCCATCTGCGGCGGCGCAAAATTTCGCGCGGCTTACAGAAGCGGGCGGCCGCGGCGCATATGGATTTTACGAAGCGCTCGACTACACGGCGTCGCGGTTGCCCGAAGGCGAAGACGTTGCCATCGTGCGCTCGTATCTTGGCGCATCACCAGGGAATGTCGCTCATCTCTCTGGATAACGTGCTGAATGATGGCGCGATGCGCAGCCGATTTCACGCCGAACCAATCGTGCAGGCGACGGAACTACTTTTGCAGGAACGCGATGCCGCGCAACATGATGGTGGCGCGGCCGCGCTCGGAAGAAGTTGCAGACTGCGCAAGTCCGCGAATTAATTCCCCCGGTGCTGCGCCGATTCACGACGGCGAATGATCCAACGCCCGCGAACGCAACTGCTATCGAATGGGCGATACGCCGTGATGCTTGACCGCGGCTGGCTCAGGCTATAGCCGCTGGCAGGACGTTGCCGTCACGCGCTGGCGGGAAGATGCGACGCGCGATTGCTGGGGTAATTATCATTTTTCTTCGCGATGCGCAATCCGGATTCGTGTGGTCGGCGGGTTATCAACCGACCGGTGTCGAGCCAGAATCATACGAGGTTTCGTTCTTTGAAGATCGCGCCGAATTTGTCCGGCGCGACGGCTCGCTGACCACCAAACTTGAAGTAGTCGTTTCGCCCGAAGACGACGCGGAAATGCGCCGCGTTTCCATCACGAATCTGGGCACGCGCCCGCGCGAAATTCAGGTCACTTCCTACGCGGAGCTTTGCCTTGCGCCGCAAGCTGCCGATGTCGCACACCCGGCATTTTCCAATTTGTTTGTCGAAACGGAATTTGTCTCCGATGTGCGCCGCGCTGGTCGGCACGCGCCGCAAGCAATCCGACAAGGAAACGCCGGTGTGGGTCGCGCACGTCGTTGTGGTGGAAGGCGAAACCGTCGGCGAACTGCAATACGAAACGGACCGCTCGCGCTTTTTGGGCCGAGGACACGATGCACGCAATCCTGTTTCGATCTTTGACGGACGTCCGCTCTCGAACACCGTTGGCTCCGTGCTCGATCCCATCCTTGAGCCTGCGGCGTACGGTTCGCATTCCGCCCGGGAACGACGGCTGCGCATTATTTTTTCCACCATCCGTTGCATCCGACCGCGAACACGTGCTCGATCTCGCCGATAAGTATCGCGGCGCGACTATTTTCGAGCGCACGCTGACGCTGGCGTGGACGCAGGCGCAAATCCAACTTCATCACCTGGGCATTGGAGTCGAAGAAGCGCATCTATTCCAAAGACTCGCAAACGCCGTGATCTGTACGCGGACGCTTCCAGCGTCCGTCCTCGGATTTGCTCAGCCGAAGCATCGCTGGATCGCTCAGGACTGTGGGCCAGCGGAATCTCCGGAGACTTGCCGATTGTGGTGGTGCGAATCGATGAAGATGGATGACGTGGAAATTGTCCGGCAATTCTCGCGCGCTCATGAATACTGGCGCATGAAACAACTGTTCGCCGATCTCGTCATCATCAATGAGAAGCCTTCGTCTTACGCGCAGGAATTGCAGGGCTCGCTCGACGAACTCGTGCACGGCAGCCGTCTTGCGGCTTGCTCGAACACAGACCACGTGCGCGGCAGCATATTTTCTGTTGCGTGCCGACCTTGATTCCGCCGCAGCAAAAAACTGCTGCTTCAAAATGTTGCGCGCGTGGTGCTGCTCAGTTGGCGCGGCACGCTTGCCGAACAAATGACGCGCTCGCAACGCACGGAAGCGTCCGTGCCTTCCTCGCTACGGCCGGTGCGGCCGGCGTAAGCGCCAGGACGTGCCTCTTCCCCCTAGAAGTTCCAGATCCGCAGACCTTGGAACTCTTCAACGGCTTCGGCGGCTTTGCTGGAAAAGGGCGCGAGTATGTGACCGTGCTCGCGGAAGGACTGCGCCACGCCCGCGCCGTGGATCAACGTGATCGCGAATCCTTCTTTCGGATTCCTCGTTTCCGAATCCGGCTCGGGACACACGTGGTCGCTGAACAGCCACGAAAATCAATTCACGCCGTGGTCCAACGATCCCGTCACCGATCCTGCCGTCGGAAGCGATCTACATTCGCGACGAAAATACGGGCGAGGTGTGGACTCCCACCGCGCTGCCGATCCGGGATGAAGTGGCGCCGTATATTGCGCGGCACGGTCAAGGCTACACTCGTTTTCATCACGGCTCGCACGGAATTCTTGCCGAGCTTGCTTCAATTCGTGCCGCTCGAAGATCCGATAAAAATTTCGCGGCTCACTTTGAAAAATATTCTGGCCGGCCGCGTCGGCTTTCCGTCACCGGATACGTCGAATGGGTGCTGGGAAGTTCACGCAGCGCAACGGGCGCCGTACATCATCACGGAAAATGACGCGCAGGACGCGGCGATTCTCGCGCACAGTGCGTGGCAAGGAGAATTCGGCGGCCGCATCGCGTTTGCCGCGCTCCGCGAAAAGCAAACTGAGTTTACGGGTGATCGCACGGAATTTATCGGACGCAACCGCTCTCTGGCTCGGCCTTTGGCGCTGGAGCGAAGCACTCCGCTTTCCGGAAAAGTTGGCGCTGGCTACGATCCGTGCGCGGCGCTGCAAACAGTTGTGGAGTTGCCGCCCGGCGCGAGCGCCGAAGTCGTTTTCTTTCTTGGACAGGCCGCGAACGGCGACGACGCTCGATCGCTGCTGGCGCGATATCGCGCGGCGGACTTGAACGAAGTTCTGGCGCAGGTCACAAATTTCTGGGACATCGTTGCTTGAAACCGTGCAAGTGACCACGCCCGAGCCGGCGATGGATCTGATGCTGAATCGCTGGCTGCTCTACCAAACACTTTCCTCGCGTATTTGGGCGCGCGCTGCGTTTTATCAATTGAGCGGCGCGTATGGATTCCGCGATCAACTTCAAGATGTGATGGCGCTGGCTCTCGCAAATCGGAATGTTGCGCGCGAACAAATTTTGCGCGCGGCGGGCCGCCAATTTATCGAAGGCGACGTTCAGCACTGGTGGCATCCGCCTTCCGGCCGTGGAGTGCGCACGCGCATTTCGGATGATTTGCTCTGGCTGCCGTACGTCGTCAATCAATATCGTCGAAGCTACAGGCGACACGAAAATTCTTGACGAGGTTATCCCTTTCCTCGAAGGCGATCTGCTGAAGGAAGGTCAGAACGAATCCTATTTCGAGCCGCGTATCTCTGCAACTACCGGAACACTTTTTGAACATTGCGCGCGCGCGCTCGATCGCAGCCTGGAAGTCGGCAGTTCACGGACTTCCGCTGATGGGCACCGGCGATTGGAATGACGGCATGAATCGTGTCGGCGAACATGGCAAAGGTGAAAGCGTTTGGCTCGGCTGGTTTCTGCACACAAATCTGTGGGAATTCGCGAAAATTGCTGCCTCACGCGGCGAACAAAAACGCGCGGAAGCGTGGCGACTGCACGTCAGCGCGCTGAAGGCGGCGCTCGAACGTGATGGATGGGACGGCGAATGGTATCGCCGCGCATATTTTGATGACGGCACGCCGCTGGGCTCCGCGCAGAATACTGAATGTCGCATTGATTCCATCGCGCAATCCTGGGGAGTGATCAGTGGCGGCGCCGAACCGGGCCGCGCCACGCGCGCCATGGCCGCCGTGGATCAGCTGCTTGTGCGCCGCGGTCCCGGGACTGAGTCTGCTGCTCACTCCGCCGTTCGACAATAACATCGGAAGATCCCGGCTACATCAAGGGCTACGTTCCGGGCATTCGCGAAAATGGCGGACAATATTCTCACGCGGCTGCGTGGACGGTCATCGCTTTCGCCGAGCTTGGTGACGGCGACAAGGCCGCCGAAATTTTCCGGATGCTGAATCCAATTTCGCGGACCACTTCGCGCGCGAACATGCAGCGTTACAAAGTTGAGCCCTACGTTGTTGCGGGCGATGTTTACGCCGAAGCTCCGCACGTCGGACGCGGAGGATGGACGTGGTACACGGGTTCGGCCGGCTGGCTTTATCGCGCGGGACTGGAATGGATTCTCGGCTTCCGAGTTCGCGGCGCGGTGCTTTACGTTGATCCCTGCATTCCACGAAACTGGCCGGGCTATTCCGTCGATTTTCGATATCACTCAGCCACATACAAAATCGTCGTCGAAAATCCGCTTGGTGTCTGTTGCAGCATCGCTTCAACCAGTCTCGACGGCCGGATACTCGCGGACGGCGCGAGCATTCCGTTAACAGACGACGGCGCGACGCACGAAGTTCTCGTCGTGCTCGGCTAGTTCATCCGCACGATTGCCTCCCTGAAAAGAAATGCATGTGAATCGGAAATCCCGAATGTGATAGCGTGCGTTGCATAGATCTCACCGGACTTGTGGAGCGCACAATGAATGATGACGCGTTGAAAGACAAAATGTCTCGACGGGATATTCTGAAGAACGCCGCAACCAGCGCGACGATAGTAGGACTAAGCGGCTTATCTCCTCTGCCGCGCTCAGTTTCAGCGGCAATGATTCCTATGGGAACTGTTTCGGCTTCTGTGAGTTCTCGCGTTTTGCCGCTGATGTCTACCAGCGATATTTATGTTCCACCGCGAGGCCGCGGGTTCATGAAATTTAGTTTTGATTTCGCAGAGCCGTCGATTCTGTTTGAGGGGCTTAGATTTTCGTTCCGAATTTACACTTTTGAAAACGCCTATGCGATGGATGGCGATTTAATGACTGTTGCAGACACGCCGGACGGCGGGATAGAGCTTACTTGTACAGGTCTGGTGTGGGCAGGCGGACAGGAAAAAACACCGGCGCGATTAACTTCGCGGTTTCGCCGCAACGGGACATTCATTGAGTGGAATATTTTCGCGGCCATGGATCAACCGATTAAATCCATCGCGGCAATTATTCGAGATGTCCCGCGTGGAAAAATGTCCGCGGGTGGCGGGAGCTTCTTTGACACGCGTGACGATGAAATTCTGCTCGGATATCCGTTCGGCGGCGGCGCGCTGAACACTGCGCGTGGAATGGATTCACCGCTCGCCGTGATTCAACAGAGCGAGCACGACTTTTTCTTTCTTTCTGTGCTTGACGATAAAGTTCGCGCAAACCGCTTTTATTTTCAGCCCGGCGAAAAAGGCTATCGCGTGGAATTGATTTATGAACGCGAAGGCTGGCAGAAGGATCATTTTTTGCAAAGCCCCACGTGGCGTGCGGGACATACGCAAAATGCCGAAGACGCCTTTCGTCCGCACTACGAACATGTCGAGAAAACTTTCAAAATTCCAGAGTGGGAGAAGCGCGAAGATGTTCCCGCGTGGTTCCGGAAAATCGATCTGGCGCTCGCGATTCACGGAGCGCATTGGACTGGTTACATTTTCAACGACTACGCAAAGATGCTGAGGATTTTGCAGTGGGTAGCCACGCAGATTCCCGCGGAAAATGTTTTGGTTTTCCTGGCTGCATGGGACGGCCGTTACTATTGGAATTATCCAATGTACAAAGCCGATCCGCGAATGGGCGGCGAAGATGGTCTGCGAAATTTAATTCAGAAGGGGCAAACACTGGGCTTTCGATTCATGCCCATGTTCGGAATGAATTCCGCCAATCGCGAACTTCCGGTATTTCCGCGAATCGCCGATGCGTCCACAAACCAAATTGATGGCGATCAATTTAGTCTGAATTGGGTGGACTGGGACAACGACCGTCACTTCGAGGGCTGGGGCGCTTACATGAATCTTGGCGTCGATTCCTGGCGGCGCTTTCTTGGCGATCGGATCTCCGATGTGATCACGCGCTATCACGCAGACGCATATTTTCTGGATATCGCCGGCGGCTGGGAAAATAACACCAAGGCGGATATGCACCACGGAACGCACGGCCTAATTTCAGATTTACAAAAGCGCCATCCCGGCGTGATGGCTTGCGGCGAAATGAGTTACGATGCGCTGATGTCCTTGATTCCTGTTTATCAAGTCGGCGGCCCGGCTGGATATCCGCCGGCGTTCAGCAAATACAGCCGATCGTTTCAGCATTTGAGCCATCCTGCGCCGGGACGTGGAAGCAGCGGCGTTCACGAATCTGGATTTTCGCGATTCGATCCCCAAACTTTGTCGCTCAGCCAGACGCAAATTCCAACCATCACCGTTGTGGACGACACGTTCGATCGTTACCGCGATGTGATGTCGGAAATTATTGTTCGCGCAAAGCAGCGCGCCGGCCTCGCGTGATTGCGATCGCCATAATAGAGAGAATGAAAAGCAACGGAGGAATGAAATGAGATTCCGAATTGCAGCAATCGCGTTACTGGCGGGATTAATTTTGAGCACGGCCGGACACTGGGCCAACAAAGTCGAGGCGAATCCGATGACCAAGAAGCAATTATTCGGTAAGACCGCGAGTGGAACTGAAATTTATCTCTACACGCTAACGAATAAGAATGGAATGGAAGCGGGCATTATGAATTTCGGCGGAACGCTGGTGTCATTGAAAGTGCCCGACCGCAACGGAAAGTTCGCGGACATTGTTCTGGGTTATGACACGCTATCCGAATATGCAAACGGCGGAAATTATTTCGGCGCAACAATTGGGCGTTACGGCAATCGCATCGCGCACGCTAAATTTATGCTCGATGGCGTCGAGCGTATTCTTGCGAAAAATGACGGCGACAATTCTCTACACGGCGGCAAAATCGGATTTAATAAGGTTGTGTGGACGGCGAAGGAAATTCCAGCAAAGGATGGTTCAGCGCTGCAACTGAATTATCTCAGCAAGGATGGCGAAGAAGGTTATCCAGGAAATTTATCCGTGCAAGTTGTCTACACGCTGACCGATAACAATGAACTTCAAATCGATTATTCCGCTTCCACTGACAAAGATACGGTTCTGAATCTAACGCATCATTCGTATTTTAATTTGAAGGGACAAGGCGAAGGCGACATTCTCGATCATCGCCTCACTCTGAACGCCGGCCGCTTCACGCCCGTCGATTCCGGATTAATTCCTACTGGCGAATTGCGCAACGTAAAAGGGACTCCGTTTGATTTCACGGCACCAGTTGCTATCGGCGCACGTATTAGTAATGATGACGAGCAACTGAAGCTTGGCAAAGGTTATGACCATAACTGGGTATTAAATCGCAAAGCAGGCGAGGCGATTTCGCTTGCCGCGAAAGTAGAGGAGACGACAACCGGACGCGTGATGGAAGTGTGGACCACGGAACCGGGAATTCAGTTTTACACTGGAAATTTTCTTGATGGGAAACCCGGAAAGGGCGGAAAGACTTACAACTTCCGCAACGCGTTTTGTCTTGAAACGCAGCACTTTCCGGATTCTCCAAATCATCCGGCTTTCCCAACTACGGAGCTGAAGCCCGGTCAGCATTTCCGCTCGAAGACGATTTACAAATTTTCCGCCAAATAGCGCATCAATCGCTTGACACGGCTGGCTGGAACAGACTATTTAAGAAGCGCAATTTCCTCGGAGAAACGGAAGGTAGATGGCCACAGCGCTCGCCTTAATTTTATCCGAAGCGCCCACAAAGCTACTCTCGCTCACTTTCGTTGATGTCCTGATCCTCGTTCTGTATTTCGTAATGATCCTGGGCATCGGCTTTTACCTGAAGAGTTACACCACCACCAGCGAAGATTTTTTTATGGCCGGCCGTTCCATGACGGCCTGGGTTGCCGGCCTAAGTTTTCTTGCTGCAAATTTAGGCTCGCTGGAATTAATGGGCTGGGCCGCCGCCGCGTATCAGTACGGAATTCTGGCTACGCACTGGTATTGGATTGGCGCGATTCCAGCAATGTTATTTCTCGGCGTCGTGATGATGCCCTTCTATTACATTTCCAAAACGCATTCCGTTCCCGGCTATTTGAAACTCAGATACGGAGAGCCTGCGCGCGTTCTTTCCGCGGTAACTTTCGGCGTGATGACCGTGATGATGAGCGGCATCAACATTTATTCAATGGCGCTGGTGATGAAAGCGATCCTCGGCTGGAACATTAATTACAGCATCTGGATTTCTTCGCTCACCGTGGCCGCGTATGTGGTGCTCGGCGGATTGCGCTCGGCAATATTTAACGAAGTGCTGCAATTTGTTTTGATCTGGCTCGGCGCAATGCTGATTCCGATTATCGGACTGGTGGAAACCGGCGGCTGGAGCGGGATGGTCACACGCATCCATCAAAATTTTCCCAACGGCAATTACACCCACTTGTGGAGCACGCTCGGCCACTTCAGCGACAATCCCATGGGTGTTCATTGGACGGGAATTGTCCTCGGCCTCGGCTTCGTAATTTCTTTCGGCTACTGGACGACGGATTTCCTCGTCGTGCAAAGAGTGCTGACCGCGCGCGATTTGCGCTCCGCGAAGATGGCGCCAATTATTGGCGCTTCGTTCAAAATGATCGTGCCCTTCATCGTGATTCTTCCCGGACTGCTGGGCCTCGCGATTTTCTCGGGCGATCACAGACTGGTCGGCGAATCGCAAGCCGTGGCCACCGGTCTTCATAGTTACAACGAAGTCCTGCCATTAATGTTGGCGCGCTATTGCGGCCCCGGTCTTTTGGGATTGGGTATCACCGCGCTGCTTGCGGGTTTCATGTCCGGAATGGCTGGCAACGTGAGCGCATTTGCCACTGTGTGGACGTACGATATTTATCGCCCGCTAATTCGCAAAGACGCGCCCGACGCGCATTACCTGAGCATGGGGCGCTGGTGCACAATTCTCGGCGTTCTGATCAGCATCGGCACAGCATATTTCGTTATGCAATTTTTGAGCATCATGGATTACGTGCAAGCGTTGTTCAGCTTTTTTATCGCGCCGCTTTTCGGCACTGTTATTCTGGGAATGCTTTGGAAGCGCACAACTTCCGCCGGCGGATTCTGGGGATTGCTCGCGGGCACGCTCTCATCTGTCGGTATGTGGCTGTGGGTGAAAATTGATCCGCATGCGTTAACGTACATCGCGCTTTCACCGAAAGCGCGTGATATGGCCGAAAATATGTATCGCGGCTTGTGGTCGTGGATTATTTGCGTCGTCGTTACGGTAGCCATCAGCCTGCTGACCAAGCCAAAGCCCGCGTCCGAGTTAAATGGGCTCGTCTACGGCTGCACAGAAATTCCGTCAGAGGGCCATCTTTCCTTGTATCAACGGCCGATTTTCTGGGCGACAATTGTGGCCATCATTTTCGTAATTTTGAACATCGTATTTTGGTAGGAGCAATTATGCACGCAGAAGATGAACGAATATCAATTTGGTTTTTCATCGGCATGCTGGTGTTCGCCTACGGAATCGTGATCACCGCGGCGGGAATTTACGAAATTTTCGTGCCGCCCGCGCATCCAGTAGTCCTCGCCTCGCTCCATGCCGGAGTATGGTGGGGCGCGTTCATGTTGATCCTCGGCGGTTTTTATCTTTATAGATTTTCGCCAAAGAAAGAAAAGTGATGGACCTACATCCCAAGCGGCAAATGACCTTAGCAATTATTGTCGGCAATCGCGGATTTTTTCCGGATCACCTCGTGCGTAGCGGACGCCAGGAAATGATTTCCGCACTCGAAACTGCCGGCGTGAAAGTAATCGCGCTCGGCGAAACGGATTCCAAACACGGCGCGGTCGAATCCCGTCCGGAAGCTGCGAAGTGCGCCGATCTCTTCAAAAAACATCGCGATACGATCGACGGCATCATCGTAACACTTCCAAATTTCGGCGACGAGCGCGCCATCGCCGACACGCTGCGCATGGCCGATCTTCCTGTTCCAGTGTTGGTGCAGGCTACGCCGGACGCAACTTCCAAAATGTCCATTCGCGATCGACGCGATAGTTTCTGCGGCAAAATGTCGGTCTGCAATAATCTTTCGCAATACGGAATTCCCTACTCGCTCACATCCGTGCACACGGAGGCGCCACAGTCCGAAGCCTTCCGCAAAGACCTGAATTGGTTTCTTGGCGTCTGCCGCGTGGTGAAAGGAATGCGGAGACTGCGCGTCGGCGCAATTGGTGCCCGTCCCACAGCGTTCAACACAGTTCGCTATAGCGAAAAAATTCTTGAGGCCAACGGAATTTCCGTGGAAACGCTGGACCTCTCCGAAGTTCTTGGCCGCATCGCGAAAATGAAGGACGACGATCCCGCGCCGCAAAAAAAGTTAAACGCGATTCGTAAATATGTCGCTACTCAGGGAATTCCGGACGCTGCCTTGCTGAAAATGGCCAAGCTCGGCGCGGTAATCGATCATTGGATGCGCGAAACGGAAGTGGCCATCAGCGCGATTCAATGTTGGACAAGCTTGGAAGAATATTTCGGCGTGGTTCCCTGCACCGTGATGAGCATGATGAGCAACGAAGGAATGTCCAGCGCCTGCGAAGTGGATATTTGCGGCGTCCTGGGCATGCATGCGCTGCAACTGGCTTCCGAAACGCCCAGCGCGCTTCTCGACTGGAATAATAATTATGCCGACGACCCCGACAAAGCGGTCTGCTTCCATTGCAGCAATCTTCCGATGCATTTTTTCCAGGAAGTAAAAATGGACTTCCAGGAAATTATCGCGGGCACCGTCGGCAAGGAAAATACATTTGGCACCTGCGTCGGCCGCGTGAAATCCGCGCCGATGAGCTACGCGCGTTTTTCCACCGACGACCGCACCGGCGCGATTCGCGGTTACGTCGGTGAAGGCGCATTCACCGACGATCCGCTCAGCACGTTCGGCGGCGCGGGCGTCGTGAAAATTCCCAAGCTCCAGGATTTGCTCCGCTATATTTGCGAGCGCGGATTCGAGCATCACGTCGCCGCAAATCTTTCAACCGTCGCAAGCGTCGTCAACGAAGCCACCACGCGCTATCTCGGCTGGAATATTTACGAGCACAAAGCATGAGCACCATCGTCGCCGGCGTTGATTTCGGAACGCTAAACGTCCGGCTTTCGCTTTTCGATAGCGAACGCGGCCGCCTCGGTTTCGCCACCGCGGAATATCCACTGAAGCGCAAACAAGAAGATCCCGATTTCGCAACGCAATGTCACACAGATCAAATGGACGCCCTCGCGCTTGCTTCGCGTAAAGCTCTTCAATCTTCGGGCGTGAATGGTAATGATGTCGCTGCGATAGCGTTCGACACCACCGGCTCAAGTGTAATTCCCGTCGGCGAAGGACTTCAGCCCCTCAACGATTACTATCTCTGGTGCGATCACCGCGCGTGGAAAGAAGCTGCCAGAATCACAGAAGTTGCGCGAGCAAATAATTTGCCGGCCATCGACTGGTGCGGTGGCGTTTATTCTTCGGAGTGGGGTTTCGCAAAACTTCTACACTGGCTGCGCAATAATCCGGAAAAGCGAAATCATTTCGTAACGGCATTTGAACATTGCGACATGGTCGCCGCCGTTCTCTGCGACATCACCAATCCGCGCGATGCTTCGCGAAGTATTTGCGCCATGGGTCACAAATGGCTGTGGAACAAATCGCTCGGCGGATTTCCCTCGAATGATTTTTTCATGGAAGTCGATCCACTTCTTTCCGGGATTGGCGAAAAATTGCAAGGCCGTTACGCAACATCAGATAAAATCGCCGGCACATTGTGTTCGCATTGGGCGGGAAAAATGGGCCTGCGCGCGGGAATTCCAATTCCGGTCGGCGCGTTTGACGCGCATTGGGATACCATCGGCGCCGGCGCGCAACTTCATGACATCGTGAACGTAATCGGCACTTCGACATGTATGATCGGCATCACCGATAGCACTGCGCTCGTGCCGGGTTTGTGCGGCGTTGTGCCAGGATCTGTGGATCCGCGCTACACCGGAATCGAAGCCGGACTTTCCGCAACCGGCGACATTTTTGACGCCATCGCGCAGCGCGCGGGAATTTCCGTGGCGGAAATGTCAAAGAGCATCGAAAATTATCGCGCCGGCGAAACCGGCCTGCTGCGCCTCACCTGGGACAACGGCGATCGCACCGTTCTTGTCAACCCCGATCTCGGCGGCGTAACGCTTGGCTGGAATCTGGCGCACACCGCGCAGGACGAACTATTCGCCGCCATCGAAGGCACCGCCTTTCACACGCGCGTGATTCTAGAACGTATGGAGCAACACGGCGTGCGAATCGACCGCGTGATCAATGGCGGCGGCATTCCGAATCAAAATGCGAAGCTCAATCAAGTTTACGCTGACGTTTTGAACAAGCCCGTGCTTGTGCCGCAAGGCGACGTCACCAGCCTCGGCTCCGCGATCTTCGCTTTCCTGGCCTGCGGCACATTCGATAGCATCGAACAGGCGCAGGATGCGATGTGTCCCACAGTTCCGAGCCTTCCAGCCGAACCGGCAAGCGTCGCCGTCTACGAGCAGTTGTTTCCGCTTTATCGCAAGCTCTATTTCGCATTTGGCGAGAAAGGCTCCGCGCCCGTCGAAATCGGCGATGTTCTTCCGGAGCTTCGGCGGCTCGCCGCAAAAGTGAGGTCCGCCCCATGATGCTCGCATCGCTCCGCGCGGAAGTTCTGGACGCGAACCTCGATCTCGTTCGCCACGGTCTCGTTGTGGACACCTTCGGCAATGCCAGCGGCATTTCGCGTGATAAAGGTTTCATCGTCATCAAGCCCAGCGGTGTGCCCTACGGCAAAATGTCGCGCCGCCGATCTGGTGATCGCCGATCTCACGGGCAAAATTGTCGAAGGCAAGCTCAAGCCTTCATCCGATCTGCCCACGCACCTCGTGCTCTACCATGCATTCCCGCAAATCGGCGGCATCGCGCACACCCATTCCCGCAACGCCACCGCGTGGGCGCAAGCCGGGCGCGAAATTCCGTGCCTCGGCACAACGCACGCCGATTATTTCCACGGAGCGATTCCCGTGACCCCGCCGCTGGCTCACAAAGAAATCGCCAACGACTATGAACTCAACACCGGCCACGCAATCGTCCGCCACGCATCGCGAGACGCGATCCGCTCGCGATGCGCGCCGTCCTCGTCCACGGCCACGCGCCATTCTGCTGGGGGAATTTCCCCGCACGGAAGCCGCGCACGTCGCGTGGATGCTCGAAGAGGTCGCTCACCTGGCGTACCTGACCGTCGCGCTTAATCTGTCCGCCGTTCCGATTTCGGATTAGTTGCGAGACAAACATTTCCTCCGCAAACATGGTTCGGCTGCGTACTACGGCCAGCCAAAAAAGAAAAATCGAGGCTGATCGCCATGCAAAAACAGATCACGCCCATCACAAATCAATCACGAAATCTGACGCGCCGCGAATTCGCCGCAAAATCCGCGAAACTCGCAACCGCCGCGTCGATCGCATCGCTTATCCCAACATGGCTTTTCTCCGACGCCAGCACCGCACAACGCGTCACAATCCGCACCGACCAGGAAATCGGCGTCGTCCGCCCCGAATTGCATGGCCACTTCGCGGAACACTTGGGTTCGTGCGTTTACGGCGGCCTCTGGGTCGGCAAAAATTCTCCAATCCCCAACACGAATGGATATCGCAAGCAGGCCATCGACTACCTTCGCGATCTCGGTATTCCTGTTTTGCGTTGGCCCGGCGGATGTTTCGCGGACGATTATCACTGGCGCGATGGCATCGGCGCGCCCGCGCAACGTCCCAAGCGCGTCAATATTCATTGGGGCGGATATCTTGAAGACAATAGTTTCGGCACGCATGAATTTATTGAACTTTGCAAATTGATTGGCGCGGAGCCGTACCTCGCTGGAAATGTTGGCAGCGGCTCGCCTGAAGAAATGCGCGATTGGATCGAGTATTGCAATCATCCCGGCGGCAGCACACTTTCCGACGCGCGCGCTGCGAACGGCGCCTCCGATCCGTTTCGCGTGAAGTATTGGGGCGTGGGAAATGAAAGCTGGGGCTGCGGCGGAAACATGCGCCCCGAAGAATACGCCGCCGAATATCGCCGCTTCTCAACTTATCTGCGGACGTTTGGCGGCACGAAACCATTTCTCGTCGCCTCCGGCCCAAATGGAAATGATTCCGAATGGTCTCGCGGTCTTATGACGGGATTTCGCCGCAATAATCCCGACGGACTTTCCATGCACTATTATTCCGGCGGAAAAGATCCCGCGCTAAATTTCTCCGCCGCGAATATGGATGACCAACTTTCCAGCTTCGCAAGAATTGAGCAGGCCGTGATCCAGCAGCGCGCGCTGCTCGATGGATACGACGGCGGCCGCAGGGTTGCGTTATTTCTCGACGAATGGGGCGTGTGGGATCACATTCTGCCCGAAGACGAAGCTCGTTACGGAAAACTTTGGCAGCAAAGCACCATGCGCAGCGCGGTTGCCGCCGGATTGGGACTGAATCTTTTCAATCGTCAGGCGGACAAGCTCTACATGTGCAACATCGCGCAAATCGTGAATGTGCTTCAATCTTTGCTTCTCACCGATGGCCCGCAAGGCGAGCACTGCATCCGCACAACCACATATCACGCGTTCATGCTCTTCAAAGCACACCGAGCGAAAACTTCGGTGCGAGTTGAAACTCAATCCGCCGCTCCTCTGGATCTTTCCGTTTCCGCATCCAAGGCCGAGGGCCAACTCGTCGTCTCATTCGTGAATCCGCGTCACGACGCAGACCTTCAAATAGATTGCCGTGTTCAAGGCGCCACCGCCCAGGCAGGGACGGCGCAAATTTTGCACGACGCGGATGCAAATGCGCACAACGGTTTCGACGCCCCAAATCGACTGACGCCGCAGCCCCATCCAATCCAGGTAGACTCGTCGAGAATTCAACTGAATCTGCCGCGCCTCTCCGTCGTCACCGCTACGCTCCGAACGGCTTAGCCGTAGGTGTTTATCCCCCGGTTCTATCCCTTCAAAGCTATTGACGTGGATGCCCTTACAGGGTATTTTCGGCCTGTTATTCGTCGGAATCTTCCACTGGAGGCAATTATGCGACGTCGTTATGTAGCTGGCATTTTGGCGGTTTTCGCCTTGGCCGTTCTCACAGCCGCGGCGGAAGATTTTTGGGTCCACAAGGACTGGAAGACGTGGACTGCTGCCGACTGCAAGAAAATTCTCGATGATTCACCGTGGGCAAAAAGAGTTCTGAAGGAAAATGCAACCGACGTCACTCACGTCCCCAGCGCCGCGCAAGGCGCCACGATTGATAAATCGGCTGCAGGCCTGAATCAAGGCGCGGGCGAAATTAATTATGTCGTCCAAATTCGCTCCGCCGAACCAATGCGCCACGCTCTGATCCGTCAACAGCAAATTGATAAGGGCTACGACAAGATGAGTGACGCTGATAAGAAAGCGTTCGATGCGCAGATGGAGCAACTCTACAATCCACCCGGCGATCCGATCATGATTCACGTCAGGTATTACGGAAATCGGCCTCAGCTCACAACTTTTCTGAACAACGCGTGGGACAGTCTTCCGGCTGACACCGTGCCCGCTGACTTGGTTCTGCTTCCGGCCGGCGGCGGCAAAGTTATTCCACTTACGTTCGTCGAAGATGCCGGCGGCGGCCCCGAATTCGATATTACATTTCCCCGCACTGCACTGGCGGCGGGAATAAAATCATTCAAGCTTCAAATTCCAAATCCGGCGATGGGCGATTTCGGCGCATCGAAAGTTATGGCGGAATTCAAAACGGACAAGATGTCAGTCGACGGCAAGGCGGCGTTCTAACCGTCGCACTTCCGGACTCAACAAATTTAATCAACAAATTTAGTTCAACACATTTGGGCAGACGCCTGATCGATCTCGACATCGCGTCTGCCCATTTTTGTTTTCACCGAGCGTCATCCATTAGTGTCGGTTGTCCTGACAAACACGCAGAATTGCCACGGCCCATGCGCGAGTCGTGCCACTCCGGAAGAATTCAAATATTTGCCGGCGCGTTCTTCGCCGCTCCCGGGCGTCTGATTCGAGGAATCCAATACCACTTTCCAGCGACCCGCCGGAATCGGCGCGTCCACATTGGCCGTGGTTCCTCCAAAATGAAATGCAATACACGCCTGACTTTCGCCGCTCCATCTGCGAATGAACAGCGTGTTTTGCTCCGCAAAAACCAAAACTTCCTGATCGCTCTTGCTCAGCTCGCTCAGCGCCGGAATTCGCGCTCGCAAATCAAGTAGCTCTCGATAAAACTCGCGAATGATTTTGTACTTCCCACTATTTTGCAACTCCCAATTCATCTTCGATCGCAGAAACGTTACCTCAGCTTGCGGATCAGGAAGTTTATCAGCCCACTGAAATCGCGCGAATTCTTCTTCTCTCCCTTTGCGCACCGCTTCGATCAGTCCTTTATCTTCGTGGCTCACAAAGTATTGGAATGGCGCCGGTTCACCATATTCTTCGCCCATGAACAACATCGGAACATACGGCGAAAGCAGCACGACGGCTGCCGCCAGCTTCAGCTGATCCAGCGACATCGCCTGCGAATATCTATCCGCCAGCATTCGATTTCCGATTTGATCGTGGTCCTGCGAGAAAACTACGAAGTGTTCTCCATGCAAATCGTGCGTTGATGTGCCATGGCGCTTCTGGCGAAACGTCGAATATTGTCCGGCGTAAATAAATCCATCGCGGAATGCGCGCGCCAAATCTTCCACTCCGGAATAATCCTCGTAGTATCCGTTGCGTTCGCCGGTCATCAACACGTGCAGCGCGTGGTGAAAATCGTCATTCCAGGAAGCATCCAATCCCCAGCCGCCCACTTCGCTTCCCTCCACCACCTTCGCGTCATTTCGATCGCTTTCAGCAATTAAATAAACTGGCCGATTCAATTTTTCGCCCGCCGCATGGCATTCCGCGCTCAACTCCTCCAGAAATTTTCGCGCCGATGTATCCACAATTGCGTTAATCGCATCCAGCCGCAATCCGTCGAAATGAAATTCCTGAATCCACTGCAGCGCATTCTGAATAAAATATCGCCGTACTTCGTCACTGTGCGGCCCATCGAAATTTAGCGCCGCGCCCCACGGAGTCCGATACGCCTCCGTGAAATACGGAGCGAACTCACCCAAATAATTGCCCTCCGGACCGAGATGGTTGTAAACAACGTCCAGCACCACCGCCATTCCTCGTTCGTGGCACGCATTCACCAGGCGCTTCAACGCCGCAGGCCCGCCATAAGAATCCTGCACTGCAAATGGATACGTCCCGTCGTAGCCCCAATTCCTCGCGCCAGGAAATTGCGCCACCGGCATCAATTCAATCGCCGTTACTCCAAGCTGCTTCAAATTCGCAATGCGCGGAATGATGGCGTCAAATGTTCCTTCCGGCGTGAATGTCCCCACATGCAATTCGTACAAAACATATTTCTTCAACTCCAGCCCGCGCCACATCTTGTCATTCCAATCGAATCGCCCATCCATAACCTGTGACGGCCCATGCACTCCGCGCGGCTGAAATTCAGAAGCCGGATCCGGCCGCGCCGTCTTCCCGTCCAATACATATTGATAAAGCGCGCCCGCGTTCACGTCCTTCGCGATGCCAAAGAAATATCCGCGCTCCAGCGCGTCCAAGGAAATTGTCCGAGTGCCGCGTGAATCCTCGATGCGCACGTCAACTTTCTTCGCCCTCGGCGCCCACAAAAGGAATTTGCAGGTTCTGTCAGGAGACCAAACCGCCCCAAGCTTCTCATCCGATTTCACAGTCAAAACAATCTGCCTTTCCGCAAACACACTTCCGAGCAAATCGCGCTGGAAGTTCCAGCAAATAAAATCTCTTTTGAAATTTTCACGGGAAATCGTTTCCGCGTCTACTGGTTATTCTTCGCAGGTTTCTTCTTGGTTTCCTTGCCCGATTCCGCCAGCGATTCAGGCGTAAATAATTTCTCGTTCAGACCGGTATTAAATTGCGCGTCATCAATGGTCAGAACGGTGTGCGTACCTTCCAGCGGCGAAATCATCTCCAGATGACGCGCCCCGATAATCCCATTCACCTTCTTCAGCCCGCTCGCATGAAATTCGCGGATTTTCTTTCCACTCTGATCGTACATTTCCGCCGCCAGGATCACCGGCACGTCCTGCCCGACCCAGAAATACGCGTACTTATATTGTGATCTGTCCGGCGCCACTGGCGTCGCTTCAATTTTGTAAGTCTTATGTCCTTGCATCACTTCCCCGTCGCTCAGCATCTTGTACGTAAAATCGTCCAGCACTCGCTCCGCAATATCTTCATAGCTGAAATCACTTCCCGCGAATGGTTCAGACCGCTCTCTCGGCGCGATACTTCTCACCCGCTGAATTGCCGGAGTGTAAAGCCACTGTTGATCCGGCGCGCCTGAGTGAATGAACGAAAGCAAAGTGACGCCCTTAATTTCCGCGGGATCGGTGAACGTCAACAATGTTTTGCTGTCACCCAGTCCGCCAATTCTTTTCAGCACAAATTTTTTCTTGTGACCGGTGCCGTCTTTACCGAAGATTTCCAGATTAGCGCGAATCGTCATGTCCTTGCTTTTGTCTTGCTGGTAGACGCCTTCCATCACCGCCCGCGCATCCACCACCGCGCCCCACAATGGAATCGCCGCGCCAACGCCCAGCAAAATCGCACCCAACGCAACCATCCGCTTCACGCCCATCTTTTTCACAACGTAGTTATTCATAACCAATCGCCTCAATCACTTTCACCTGCGCCGCGCGGCTCGCCGGCCACCAGCCCGCTAGTAGTGAGATGACCATCACGATAGGAAGTGTCACCAGTATCATTAGCCACGGATAGAAAAACGGCACGGTATATCCCGCCAGCGCCATCCCCACCGTATGCACCATAAAATAGGTATTGAATAGCGCCGCCACCGCTCCCGTCAACACGCCAACAATCGAGATCGCCACTGCCTCCAGCAAAACCATTTTCCGGATCTGCGCGCGCAATCCGCCAATCGCGCGGATAATTCCAATCTCGCGCCGACGCTCAGATACAGAAATAATCAGCGTGTTCACAATCCCCAGCGTTGCCACCAGAATCGCCACAATCAATTGAATGTTGTTCATCAGGAAAAATTGGTGCACCAGACCAAACACCCATCCGCGAAATTCCGCATTCGTATAAACGAACGCGTGTTCCTGATTCGCCGTCAATCGTTCAATCTGTTGCTTAATCAAAAGCGGATCCACGCCGGGATTCAGCGTGATAGCAAAGACCAAATCTGAACGAATACAACTACATAACAC
>CAWIZI010000047.1:0-6501 GCA_963840515.1 Terriglobia bacterium | reverse complement strand
ATCAGGTCAACGCGACAGGACGCCCGGCAGTGGGTCAGTTTTCGGTTGCCGCTGCCAGCTCAACCGGTCGGCGCATCACTTTTTAATAGCCTGATCCAACAGCACTTCCCCGAGATAACCTATGTGTCGGGCTGTACTTAATCAAAACCTAGCCAGGGTGGTTTTCCGTTTGATTCAACGCCCCGAACGATTTTAGCCCTTGAGACTCAGGCAATTAGACTTTGAGCTTAGTGTTGCGTTGACCCATTGAGACCGCACGCCTTACCGGACATTGAGGATCGGGGCCGATTTCACCCCTCCGGTTACGGCGCAAATCGGGAGCTGGCACTAAGGTTCAAAATCGGAGCGTGTGCTTCTCCCTATTTCATTATTGATGACAGCGTACCTCGCAGGGAGTATCGTGCCCTTCATGGCACGCTTCTCCACCACGCTTGCGTCACTTTCGTTCGGTCTGGCAGCGATCGCAGTTTCGGCTCGAGACGTGCCGCAAGGGCCTGCGATTAGCGTATCGACGCGGCTGGTTGAGGTAGGAGTCATCGCCCGTGACAAGAACGGCCCAGTCGCAGATTTGACGATAAACGATTTCGTTGTCCTTGACCGGGGGAAGCCGCAGCAAATTAGCGTTTTCTCAGTCGAATCCTCTGAGTCCGCGCGGCAGCCCGCGCAGCCCTTGCCGCAAAACACGTTCTCCGATCTTCCTCAATACGGCGCAGCCACCCCGAGGAGCGTCACAATAGTCCTGCTCGATAACCTGAATACGCTGTATGGTTCTGCGGCGACAATTTATGAGGACTCGCCGCGCTGGATGGAAGATCACGCTCTCGCCAATGCCAAGGCGCATCTGTTGGAATATCTCAAGAATCTCGGCCCGCAGGACCGCGTGGCACTATATGGTTTGAGCGACACTCTGCACGTGCTGTGCGACTTCACCAGCGACCGTAGCCAGCTGTTGGCCATCGTACAGAAGTACGATGCGCGGTCGCGGACTAGCCGGGAAGTCGTCGAGCCGGGCGGGACTCATTTGCCCGACCAACCGAGCGGCGGCGTCCCTCCACCTATTGATGCCGACCGCATGCGGCTGGCGGAAAATGCAAACGCGTCGCGTGCGGCGATTACTCTGGCTGCCCTCCAGGCCATTGCCGATCACGTGGCTAACATTCCGGGCCGCAAGAATCTGGTATGGCTCTCCGCCAATCTTCCTTTCTCCGCCGAAGCCATGGCCGCCATTCTTAGGCCTGCGCAGATTGCCGCATATCCTGTGGACGGACGAGGGTTGCTTTCGCGTTCCTCTCTTACGCAAGAGAATGACACCCCAATGGACGACATAGGATTGCCATCAGAGATGAATCAGGCACAAAGTTCGGCGGACTCGGGCCAACCCACCGGGATCGATGCCATGCAGCGACTCGCCGACTTGACTGGCGGGCGGGCCTTTGTGAACACCAATGATCTCACCGGGGCGATCCGCGAAGCCGTAGCAGACGGTACCGTTCTATATTCTCTGGGTTTTTACATGGACGCGCACTCCGCTGACGGAAAGTTCCATGACCTCAAGGTGCAAGTGAGACGCGAAGGCCTGACCATTCGCTACCCCAAGGGATATCTTGCATCGAAAGACACACCTCCAACAAAGGACCAGAATTGGAAGACGGTGGTAACGGCAGTGCAAAGCCCGATTGAATCATCTGTAATTCCGTTGCAGGCAAAAGTGGATCGAGTAAACCAACCGCTGCCGAACTCTTTGAGGCTTTTGTGCTCGATCGACATTCACAATCTTCGACTCGTGCAGAGCGGAGATTTGCACAAAGGAGCCGTCAGCGTGTATGTCATTCAGCAGGACGGCGCAGGTAAGGTGCTTAGCCAATGGACCAAGACTTACGACCTCCAACTCTCGGAGAAGCAGTACGCGGCTCTTCTAAAATCCGGCATGCCCTTCAATCAGGATGTACAGCCCAAAGCAGGCCTCACAACGTTGCGGGTATTGGTCGAAGACCCGGCCACCGCTGAGATAGGCAGCCTGATCATTCCGCTGTCCCAAGTAAAATAGCTCAAGCCGAAATTAGTTCCACAACTATGTGCATGCCACAGTGCCTCGGCTCATTACGTTTGGGAGCGATCTGTAACGCCTGGTAAGTCGGGTGGTCTCAATGGGTCAACGCAACACTCAGCTCGGACCCACATTGCATTGAAAACAAAAGCTAAAAGCGCTGGCTAGGTCAGATCATCCGGAATGTTACCCTGGCTGGGTTTTGACTGAGTACAGCCAAACAGATCGGTTCTTCAGGGGAAGTATTGGCGGATCAACTAATTAGAAGGTGTTGCGTCGACCGATTGAGCTGGCACGCGTAATCGGAAACTGACCCACTACCGGACGCTCCCGTTCGTCGCTAATCTCGACGCCCTGCTGGATTCCGTCCAATAGACCCCGCCCAGTGCCAGAGCCCCGCCTACCAACTGCATCCACGATCCCTTTTCCCCCAGCGTCAAAATCCCCAGAATCGTCGCCAGCACTGGCAGCAAGTACGTAAACGCGCTCAACTGCGACGCTTCCAAATACCGCAGCAGCCAGTAGTACAACAAATACGCCACCGCCGACCCAAACACTCCCATATACAAAATCGCCGCCCAAGCCTCCCAAGGCACTGCCCGCCAATTCCCTGCCGCCCGCAACAACCACGCTTGCCGAATTCCCAGTGGCAGCAATATCAACGCCCCTGCAAAGTGGTTGTAAGCGGTCATTGTCAACGCGTCATACTCCCCTGCCACGCGCTTCCCCAGCACCACATACGTCGCAAATCCCACCGAACCCGTCATGGTGATCGCATCCCCGAGCAGTGAAGCCGAGTGGGCCGATATCCCATGCTCTGAAGCGAGCACTGCAATCCCCGCAAACGAGATCGCCATTCCCACGGCCTTGTGCCATGTAACCCGTTCCAGCCTCAGTATCACCGCGAGGACCAACACGTAAATCGGCCCCATCCCCACAATAATCGCCGAATGGCTCACCGACGTGTAATGCAAGCCCAGCGTGAAGCAAAACTGGTTCACGCTCACTCCGAAAAACCCCAAATAAAGAAACGTCCACGCATCGCGCCCAGTAAATCCGCGGCCCACCGCGCTCTCGGTTTTGGCAAATGCCGCCAACCGCAGCCGCCTCACACCCAAATAAAAAGGAATCATCACGAGTCCCGCGGCGCACACGCGGAAAGAAGCCATCGTCAAAGGAGGGAAAGACCGCAACCCGATCTTCGCAGTTATAAAGTTGATCGCCCAAATCACAACGATCAGGCCGATCAGGGACGCAATGACAGGGCGGCTGGGCGCGCGCCCCTTGGAAGACTCCACCAAGCACGCGTTCAGACCAGCCGTTCTTTCCGCACGGTCAGTTTTTCAATTCGCTCTCGCCGTGGCTCAAACCCGATGCCCGGCCCCGTCGGCACGCGAATCGTCCCCTGTGCCGACACAGTCACTTCCGGCTCGATAATGTCCTCGATCCCAATAGCGCCGGCTCGCAGTCACATCGCCAGGCAAAGTAAAATTCGGCAGCGTCGAAAGAGCAATGTTATGCGCTCGCCCGATACCGGCCTCCAGCATCCCGCCGCACCACACCGGCATTCCATTCTGCTGGCACAAATCGTGTATCCGCTTCGCGACAGTGTGACCGCCAACCCGCCCCATTTTGATATTGATAATCTTGCAAGCGCCTAAAAGAATCGCAGCGCGCGCATCCTCCTCTGTGTGGATGCACTCGTCCAGGCAAATCGGTGTATCAAGCTTCTTCTGTAGCTCTACATGCCCGTATAAATCATCCCAACCCAGCGGCTGCTCAATCATCATCAAATAAAAGCTTTCCAGTTGCTTCAACAGCGGCCAGTCTTCCATCCGGTAAGCCGAGTTCGCGTCCACCATCAACTTGATCGCCGGAAATTCCTCTCGCAGCCGCTTGACCTGCGGCAACTCTTTCCCCGGCTTAATTTTTATTTTGATTCGCTGGTAACCCGCGGCAAGCTCTTTACGCACCGCCGCAGCCAATTCATCGAGCGAATCCTTAATCCCAATCGAAACACCGCTAGAAATTTCCTCCCGCGTTCCGCCAAGCAATTTCGCCAGCGGCACACCTTTCTCCTTGGCCTCCGCGTCCCAAATCGCCGCCTCCAGCGCGGCCTTCGCCATGTTGTGCCCGCGCACTTGCTCCAGCAAACCCCACACCTCCGCCGCCGCAGCGATCTCTTTCCCTTTGATCATCGGCCAAAGAAAATCCCGCATCACCATCCAAGCCGTATCGGTCGTCTCCGGACTATAAAAAGGATTCTCCCCAGCCACGCATTCGCCCCAACCAATCGCGCTGTCCGTAACAACTTCCGTCAGAATAATGCGTCGCTCTTCCGTCCGCTCCGTACTCGTTTCGAACGGAGCAATCAACTTCATTCGTACTTCCCGCAAAATAACTTCCCGTATCCTCATCGTCCCTTTCTTCTATCGTAGGGGCACAGCATGTTTACCCTGAGCTTCGAAGGGCCGTGCCCGTCTTCCAATTCGCTCCCTCTGTGCCCTCTGCGAACTCTGTGTTAAAAAAACCTTCCAATACAAGCACCAACCTAGCCAAGAAAACTAAAAATCACTCCAAGGCGCCAACAAATACGCCACACCCGCCGGTGTCTTCCTCACCCCCACCGCCGCATATCCCCGCGCAAACCACCCAGTGAACTCTCCACGTATTCTGGTCTGTACCCTTGCCACCGAGGCCGTATCGTTCTGCTTCCACCGATCGAGTTCCGCAGGCAACTCAATCGTCGCGGGCGCGTCCCCTGGCTCCTTCGCCAAATCCTCGACAGCCGCCACCACCCGCGACGAATCCAGCGGCCACTCCGCCAAAAGACGATCAGTCGGAAGCCCCAGATGCAACGGACTCGTCGTCGTTCCATACAGATTCGGCAGATATTTCCGTGCAATCGCGCCGAGCCGGTTCAAATTAAAATGCGCGTTTCGATTCTCAAGCGGGTCGAACGTCCAAACGATCAGCCGAATTCCCCGCCCCAGCGCTTCTTCGCGCTGAAAAAGTTTCAAAGCCCGCCCAACTCCCCGGTCGCGATACCCCGCAAGCACGCCCGTCATGTGCGAGTGCAGAAAAACAGTCCCGTCTCGAACTCCGACAAGAGCCAGGGTGTAGCCAACCAAACGCTCACCATCGAACGCGCCCAACACCTGCCCGCCCGTTTCTTCCGCCACGACAAACAAAGTCGCAGGCTCAATTTCAATGTCCGCTTCGCCCCAAATTTTCTTCTGCAGATCCACGCACCGATTGAACTCCTCTATCCCATCGCACTTCCGCACCGATATGGTTTCGCTCGCCACTCGTTTACCCTGATCCCCGAAGGGTCACTCGCCACTCGCCACTTTTTTTACTTCTTTCCAAATTCCTTCCATCTCGTCGCGCGGAATGTCCGCCAGCGACTTCCCGCGCTCCGCCGCCAACTTCTCCATCTGCCGGAACCGCGCCGAAAATTTCGCATTGGCCTTCTTCAACGCAATTTCCGGATCAATATGCAAAAACCGCGCCACATTCACCGCAGCAAACAGCAAATCCCCCATCTCCTCTTCCGCTCCCTCCGTATCCTTCGCCCCCACCGCCTCGCGAAGCTCTCCCGCCTCCTCGTTCATCTTGTCGATCACGCCTTCCACGCTGTCCCAATCAAACCCAATCCGCGCCGCCCGCCGCGTCAGATGCAACCCCTCTAGCGCCGCTGGCAAGGCCTTCGACACACCATCCAGCAAAGACGCTGGCTTATCTTCTTTCTTTTCTCCATTAGCATCCTTTTTTCCTGCCGCGATGCGTTCCTCTTTTTTGATCTGTTCCCAGTTCCTCAAAACTTCCGCCGAATCCTTCGCGCGCTTCTCTCCAAACACATGCGGATGCCGTCGCACCATCTTGTCGTGCACTTCGCGAATCACGTCGGAAACGGTAAACCGTCCCTCCTCCTTAGCGATCTGCGAATGAAACACGATCTGCAGCAGCAAATCCCCCATCTCTTCCGCAAACTTGCCGTCGTCGCCACTCTCTAGCGCCTCCAAAACTTCGTAAGCCTCTTCAATCAAATAAGTCCTCAAAGATGTGTGTGTCTGTTCGCGGTCCCAAGGACACCCATCCGGCGCCCGCAATCGCGCCTGCACAGCCGCCAGCTTTTCGAACGACTCCCCCGCCGACAAACGTGCCGATTTCGTCGTCGGTCGGCGCACCGCGTCACGCTTCCGAGTCTTTCCGGTTTTGCTTTTCGCCTTAGGTGCCTTGCTTTTGCGAGTCGTCATCACCATGCCCATGAAATCCCCACCGCAACAAACGTTCCACTCTACGGTGCGCCACACACTTTGACAAGCGACCCGCGGCGAGGTTGCGCCGTAATTCGCCAATCCCTGCTTCCGACCGCATTTTGTGGAGTGCGGCAGCTCTGCTGCCGCTTTCGCAGCTGTGGCTCTGAACTGCCCTGCTTCCCAAATCTGCGA
>CAWIZI010000046.1:0-55279 GCA_963840515.1 Terriglobia bacterium | reverse complement strand
AGCGCTTGCCGACGCGAGCGACGAACGCAGCTGGCCAGTCATCGCGATAACAAAAATGTTCAGACGTTGAAGAGTCGGAAGCAGCGCAACAAGTTCTTCCGTTTCGCCGCCGTAAGAAAGCGCGAGAACAACATCGCCAGAAGCAAGCATGCCTAGATCGCCGTGCAGCGCTTCGGCAGGATGCAGAAAAAATGAAGGAGTGCCGGTGCTGGAAAAAGTTGCTGCGATTTTTCGGCCGATCAATCCGGATTTTCCCATTCCGGTTACGGCCACGCGCCCCTTGCACGCAAATAAAAGTTCCACAGCGCGCTCGAAACTTGCGTCCAGCCGCTTCATTAAATCTTCAATCGCCGCAGCTTCAATTCGCAGAACGCGGCGCGCGGATTCCAAACTCATTGCGCGCTCTCCTGTGTATTCCAAACGCGCGTCAAATTTGAAAGTTCTTTCAGCCGCGTCAGCAGCGCGCGCAATTTATCCAGCGGCAAAGCATTTGTGCCGTCAGAAAGCGCTGCGGCGGGATTGTCGTGCACTTCCAGAAAAACTCCGTCAACACCAACAGCAACTCCGGCGCGCGCCAACGGCTCGATAAATTCCGGTTGGCCGCCGCTGGATTTTCCTTCTCCGCCGGGAAGCTGCACAGAATGCGTCACGTCAAAAATTACCGGATACCCAGTCTTGCGCATGATCGGAAATGTGCGCATATCCACAACTAAATTCTGATATCCGAAAGAAGATCCGCGCTCGGTCAGAATGATATTTCTATTTCCAGTGCTCGCAACTTTCTCCGCAGCGTTGGTCATTTCCCACGGCGAAAGAAATTGTCCCTTTTTCAAATTCACCACGCGTCCGGACCTGCCCGCGGCAAGCAACAAATCAGTCTGCCGCGAAAGAAATGCCGGAATTTGCAGCACGTCGCAAACCTGCGCCGCCGGCGCGATTTGTGCAACGTCATGCACGTCGGAAAGAATCACCAAATGAAATTCGTCTTTAATTTTTCGCAGCACGCGCAAGCCTTCAGACATGCCCGGTCCGCGAAAAGAATTCAGCGACGTGCGATTCGCCTTGTCATACGACGCCTTATAAATGTACGGCACATTTAAATCGCCGGCGATTTTCGCAATGCTTTCTGCCATGCGCATCGCATGCGCTTCGCCTTCAATCACGCAAGGCCCAGCAATCAGCACCAGCGGCGAATTGCCGCCAATGCGTACCGGCCCGATTTGAATTTCGCGCGTTTCGCTCATATTGTGCAAAGCCAGAACGACAAGACTATGCGGGAAACAAAATATTTTCAATGCGAAGACATCGAATTAGGCTTTGCGGATAGAACCGGTTTCTTCGGTGACGTGAGTTTCCGTTTGCGCGCCGGAAGCTGCGGCGGCTTTCGCTCCGCTTTTCGCAACGGCCGAGCGTGAACTTTTTGTGCGGTGCTCGTTGGAAGCGGCGATGAATGCGGCGAACAGCGGATGCGGCGCAAGCGGGCTGGATTTAAATTCCGGATGGAACTGACATCCCACAAACCACGGATGTTCCGGCGCTTCAATAATTTCCACGTAAGTTCCGTCAGGAGTTTTTCCGGTGATGCGGAATCCCGCAGCCAGCAAAGTTTTTTCGTATTCGCGATTGAATTCGTAGCGATGTCGATGACGCTCGCTGATTTCTAATTTGCCGTAAGCACGCGCGGCGAAAGAATCCGGCTGCAAAACGCACGGCCACGCGCCAAGACGCATGGTGCCGCCCATTTCGTCCACGCCAAGAAGTTCGCGCAATTTATAGATGACGCGATCGGGCGCGTTGGGATCAAATTCGGTGCTGTCCGCGTGTTTTAATCCTGCGACGTCGCGCGCATATTCGATTGTGGCGCATTGCATTCCCAAACAAATTCCGAAGAACGGGATCTTCTTTTCGCGCGCGTGTTGAATCGCGTAAACCATTCCCTGAATTCCGCGCTTCCCGAATCCGCCGGGAACTAAAATTCCATCAACATTTGCCAAACGCGCGGCGGCGGTTTCCATCGAATCCAATTCTTC
This sequence comes from Terriglobia bacterium, assembly GCA_963840515.1. Classification (GTDB taxonomy): domain Bacteria; phylum Acidobacteriota; class Terriglobia; order Acidiferrales; family UBA7541; genus DASTCZ01. Next base: position 53,249 of record CAWIZI010000046.1, on the reverse strand, counting down.
CGCTTCAACCCATTCAATTACAGTTCGCACATTGTGCGCGAGCCCACCATGCATCAGCGCTTCGCTTAAACTTTTATAGGCGTCACCAAGCTCGACATATTTTCCGACCACGCCGATGCGCACTTCGCTTTCGGGATTGCGCATGCGATCGAGCATGTTCATCCATTTTTCAAATTTACGCGGCGGCGCTTCCATGTGCAGAAGTTCCAAAAGTTGATCGTCCAAACCTTCGCGCGCCAGTTCAACGGGAACCGCGTAAATTGTGTCGACATCTTGGGCGGAAATTACGCGGGACTCAGCGACGTTGCAGAACAATGCGATTTTGCGTTTCAGATCCTGCGAAAGCCAGCGATCGCTGCGGCACAAAAGAATATCGGGCTGAATTCCGATGTTCAACATTTCTTTAACGCTGTGCTGAGTCGGCTTGGTTTTCAATTCTCCGGCAGTTGCGATGAACGGAACTAAGGTGACGTGAACAAAAACCGTATTTTCCGGACCAAGTTCCAAACGCATTTGACGGATTGCTTCTAAAAATGGCAGCGATTCAATGTCGCCAACGGTTCCGCCGATTTCTACGATCACAACGTCAACGCCTTCGGCAACTTTTCGGAAAGCCGCTTTTATTTCGTCGGTGACATGTGGAATTACTTGAACAGTTTTTCCGAGATAATCTCCGCGGCGTTCTTTGGAAATAATGGATTCGTAGATTCGTCCGGTCGTCCAATTGTGATCGCGCGTTAAATGCGCGTGCGTGAATCGTTCGTAGTGGCCGAGATCGAGATCGGTTTCCGCGCCGTCGTCGGTCACATAAACTTCGCCGTGCTGATAGGGCGACATGGTGCCGGGATCAACATTCAAATAGGGATCGAATTTCTGGATGGTGACTTTGAGACCGCGGCTTTCTAGAAGTGCGCCGATGGAGGAAGCGGAAACGCCCTTGCCGAGAGAGGAGACTACTCCGCCTGTTACAAAAACATACTTCGTTCGTTCGCTGGCTTTCGATCCTGTCATTCCCTGCTTTTTTGTTGGAACTCAGCGTGCGGTCGCTGAGTACGATGCATTATGCGAATAAAATTTGCGCGTGTCAAATAATTAGAAAAAAGCCAAGGAAAACGCGGATTTGATTTTGGGGCGGAAAATAATTCTAGTCGAGAGTCAAAAGTTGAGAGCCGAGAGTTGAGGGATGCGGGCGGGAGTTGAGTTGAAAAAGTGCATTATAATGCATGTTGACGACGGAATTTGGGGAAAAGTGCATTATAGTGCAGTTTTTGACGGCAGGAAAAACAGGAAAATTCAGGAAAAGATCTCAACGCAGAGACGCAGAGGCGCGGAGAAAGAGTAGATAAACCGAGACGAACTGCGAAAAGATACGGCAGTTGTAGATCGTCAAGCCACGGCTGCCACCCTCAAGGGTGGCTCTACACGTTCAAAGGATTCGGCTAAGTCCTTTATTCGCCACACTTACGCACGAGATCGCCGTAAGTCCTTTATTAGCATACACATGACTTTCGACCCCCCGGGGGGGGGTACCGATTTTTAAAAACGTCGGTGTGGTATTAATGCGACAGCTGATGTAAGGCTAAGGAAGTGAAGTACGTAGGGCGTGGCTAAAATACGACCTTTACTTCTTTGGTGCGGCGGGACAGTTTCGCGGGTCGGCAGCTGCGGTCGCGCCATCCTCCATTAACTTGAGAAGCGCCGGGGTATCGAGTGTGCGCGTGTCGACGGTTCTTGCGAACTCGCCCCGCGGTTGGATTCCACTACCCGAGATTAAGTATCCGTTGAATGCTTGATAGGCGCCTGTTTTCGGCACTGACGTCAGGAAGATAAGGTACCGCTGACTGGCTAGGGGAAACGGCACTGGTTCGGTCGCGTGGATCGTTCGCCCGTCTATTTGCAAAGTTCCGCCTGGAGCTACGATCGTGACGCGCGAGTCTGCTTGAACAGCGGCGTTCGGATTATTTTTAAAGACCCGCTCGACGGAAAATTTCCAATCGGTGTACAGAAAACTTTTATCGAACGTCATATGTGAAATTCCCGCGCCTGTTGTACCGAGGACGACAAGGTCGGAGCCACAGGCAAGGTGCGTGAAGCGGGTGGTACATCGGATTCCAGGAAATCGACGGTGGCTGGATAGTTCCGAAGATAAATATCGCCTGAGGTCTTGGCGAGCTGACGCGCAATTTCCGGGAGTCGGTTCCCGTCCTTATCGATAAGCGATAGGTGTGCTCCGTGCAGGCGACTATGAACGTGTTCTATTTGTTCCGGTGTGAGTGCGGCTGGCGTTTGAGTTTGATTTTTATCCTGATCCGAATCACAGTGTGCGATGGACGGTGACGCGAGAAATATCGCGCCGGAGAATAGGGCGAGCAGTAGGCCGGCGCTGCGAAGGTCTCTGGAGGGTTTGGCTCGATCATAAAATCGCCGATTCATTTTTGGCCTCTTAGAAATCCGGCTTGCCTTTGTAAATCATTTTTTGAGGATCGAAGGAAAATTTGCGTAGTACCGGGCTTTTGAATTCGAGCTTCTTATCGGTTGGGCCGATGGCGGGATTGCCGCCGGTGGTGCGCGGAATCGAAACCACGAGCACGTAGAATGGGCATGGATTTGTGGCGATCCAATCGTTGACTTGAGTGATTGGATAGGTTCGCTTGGAAATTTCCACTTCGCCGGCCACTTTGCCGTCGCCGAGTTGAGCGTCGGCGTCCATGCCGATTACGATTCGGTCGCTGACATTTTGATTGAGGCAGGCGGCGGCTTGTGCGTCAAATTCTTTTTTGGCTTTGTCGTCCATATGATCGCGATCTTGTTGGAGTTGCGCTTGGCGGACGGAAGCTTGTCGAATGACCAGCGAGGAAACGATTTGCGCGACGGATTTTGCCTGGCCACCTTTTTCGTAGGCGCTGGGGCCGTTATACGAGTTGGTGGAAACCCAGGGCGAAGTGGTGAGAATCAGATCGCAATCTTCGTTGGTCCACTGCGTCCAGTCTTTCGCGTCCCACACGGGGATATTGGTTGCGCTGGATGAGAGGGCGGCGAGAGTGGCGACGATTAGGATTAAGAGCGGCGTGAAGGAGCGGCGCAAACTATTCGGCTTTTGCTGGGCGATTTGAGAATGATTGCGGGAAGTCATTTTTTGCTCCTGTAACAAAGACCAAAAGCCCCGGGTTCGGCGAACCCGGGCTACACGTTCTGCGCGTTAAAAGTTCGGCTTTCCGTTCACGAGCATTTTACTAAGATCGAATTCCACTTTCACGGGTTCATTCGACGGACTTTGAAACTGAATCGAAAAACGCTTTTGTCCGTCCTGAATCACCGGGACTCCATTCACCACTCGCGGAAAGATCGCGTCAAAGGTCGCTTCCTGCAGATTAGGATCTACGCGGCTCGGGCTAAGCTTGAAGCCATCTTCGGCGACGAGCGAGGTACGCAGGCTTTCCGGTTTCTGCGCCAACGCTCGACGTTGCATTACGATACCACCACGGCCGGGGGTGCCCGAAAAATCCACGTGAAAAAGAATGAAGTCGTCATAACTTCGGTCCAGAATCTTTGCGGCCTTGGCATCAAACGATTTCTGTTCGTCGCCGCTCATTTTGTCGTAGTTCAATTGGAGTTGCTGCTGTCGGATCAGGGCTTGCCGCACCGGCAAAGAGGATCGGACCTGAACGATGTACATCATTTGGTCTTCTGGCCCGAGCATATGTCCAGTTGCGCCGGCGGCTGCATCACTGTGTATCAACTCGCGTGGAGCCCTCCAGGTATGGGTCCACGGCGATTCAGTGAGTAGCACGGAGCATTCATGTTTCGACCATTGTTTCCAGTCTTTGCTCAGCCAGAAGTCGGCGGCGCTTGTGGAGAGGGCGGCGAGGAGCGTTGCGGCCATCAGGAGAATTGGTGTTATGCGGCGCCGCATGACGGCTTCTCGATTGGATTTAAGAAAAACACGCAGGCTTCCCGGTAAAGGGCACCGGGACGCAAACGGCGCGGAAGCCCACGCTGCTTTGTTCTTACGGCGATTCGAGAGGGAGAGTACTCTTGAAATATTTTAGGGTCAATGGAACGTTGGGGGCGGGGTGGGTGTAAAATCGGCGGCACGTTTGTTGAAAAACGCCGATCAGGCGATCGGCGTTCCCGGGTGATGATGCTGCGATGAATATGCTGAATTTCGGTTTGCAAAATTTCGGCCATGCGCGTCTGGCGTTGGCGCTTGCTGTCTTCGGGATTCGACCGGAGGTGTTTTGGCCGTTTTTTACTTTTTTTGTTCTATTTGCGATTGGCCTGGCGAAAATTTTTAGCGGTGAACTGGCGAAGAGGCAAGGAATCGAGAAACTATTTCCATTCGGGCGATTGTTCTATGTAATTCCGATGGCGGTATTCGGTACGGATCATTTTGTGGACGTGAAGGGAGTGGCGCGAATCGTTCCGAAGTGGATGCCGTTCCACGTTTTTTGGGTTTATTTCGTGGGCATTGCGCTGATTGCCGCGGCGCTGGGAATTATTCTAAAGATCCAAGGGCGCTTGGCGGCGATACTTTTGGGATGCGTATTTCTGCTTCTTGTGGCGATGGTTCACATTCATAACATTGAGGCTACGCACGGGGCACTGTTGTTTTGGATGATCGCTCTGAGGGAGATTCTTTTCAGTGGCGGAGCTTTTGCGGTGGCCTGCGTACTGTCGAAAAAAACTGCACAGCACGGGACGACTTGGCTGGTGACTGTATGCCGATTTTTGGTGGGGATACCGGCGATTGTTTTCGGAGTGGAACATTTTCTGCATCCTTTGTCTGAGCCGGGCGTTCCGCTGGAGAAATTAACTCCTGCTTGGGTTCCTGCGCCTGCTTTGTGGGCGTATCTTTTTGGCGCGGTACTGATTATTTGCGGGGCGCTGATTGTTGTGAATATGAAGGCGCGTCCGGCGGCGATCGTTATGGGAATTGTGATTCTATTTTTGGTGGTGCTTCTTTATGTGCCGGTGACGATTGGGAATCCTTCGGATATAGATAATGGATTGAACTCGCTTGTGGATACGTTGGCGCTTAGCGGAACTTTTTTGGTTTTGGCGGATGCGATGGGAAAACGGGATATTTCGTTGACTTAGATTCATGCGGTGCTAGGCTGGAGTAACGATGGGCAGACTACAAACAGCGGCCAAACGCGAGCGATACGTGCTGGAAATTCCCGCGTCGGTCGGCGAGCGCATCGCGCGAAGGGCGCGTCGAGAGAAACGGAAGCCGGTTGAAGTTGCGGTGGACGCGCTGCAGCGATATTTTGCGTTGCCCCATTTCCCCGAAGAAACGCCGACGGCGAGTGAACTGCGCGCGATTCGCCGTGGCGAGGCTGAGATTAAACGTGGTGAGTATGTGACGCTGGGAGGATCCAGACCATGATGATCAACCTGACTCCAGAACAAGAACAAAGAATTCAAAAAATCATCAGCTCCGGAGCATATGACTCGGTTGAGGAAGTTGTAGACGCAGCATTGGTCACGGTGGAACAAGCTACGGTTCCCGGCTTTGAAGGAACGCAGCAAGAACTCGAAGCGCTACTTGCTGAGGGGCTGGCGTCGAAAATGCTTACGGAAGAAGAATTCTGGAGCTCGGTGACTAGAAGAACGAACGCACTTCGCGCTGAGCAGAAGGCTACCGGACGTAAGTGAGGATCGAGTACGCCGACGTCGCCAGCGACGATATTTTTCGTCAGTTTCGCTATTATTTGGTCGACGCCGGAGTTCGTGAGGTCGCCGACCGGTTTGAAGGCGCGGTCACGCAAACAATGAAATCGCTGGGCGGCCGCCCATTTTTAGGCCGACGATTTTCCCCCGAAATTCCACGTTACGGAAATCTGCGCTCCTGGTCAGTGGCGGGCTTTGAGATTATCCGAATTTATTATGAGGTCGATACTGACGTTATCCGCATAATTCGAGTTCTTCACGGAATGCGGAATGTTCGACGCATCCTCGAAAATGAATGAGCGGAGTCATTTGATTGACGAGCGTTTGTACCTGTGCGAAATTACCGCCAGTTAAAGCGAGCGCAAAATGGCTGTTGCGGAATGCCCGAATTGCCATCACGACATTCAGACGCCGACGTTCCGGTTCCGGAATAGCGGATGGAAGGATTTTGGGTGTCCGTACTGCCGGGCGAAATTGGAGCGGAAGAAACGGCCGAAGTGGCTGGACGCGGTGTTGAGCGGAATTCCGGTGCTGGTTGTGTTGGGCGCTCCTGCAAAGTTTTGGAACCGCGCATATCTGATCGTCGCCCTGATTCCGATTTTGCTCGGGTTGTTCAGTCTTTCGCGGCCAAAGTTGAGCGTGATTACTGCGCCGATTAATCCGGCGGATGAATTGAAGCGGCGGCATTCGGAGAAGCAGCGGGCGGATACCGCGGCGTTGGATCATTTTCCGAAGAAGAAGGAAGACGCGATTACGGATTTCAGAATTAATCCGCGAAGGAATGCGTAGAAAATTCTGTGAGCTGCACGGGGTAAAGCGTTTTCGACTCAGTGACGCAGAGTACGCAGAGGAACACGGAGAAAGACGGAACCGCCTCAGCCGGGGTCTCTCATTAATTTTTCCACTCGCGCTACATCTTCCGGTACATCCACGCTCACCGCATCATGCTCCGTTTCTGCGACGCGCATTTTGTAGCCATTTTCCATCCAGCGGAATTGCTCGAGTTGCTCGACGCGTTCCAGATCGCCCGGTGGAAGCGTGTTGTAATCGAGGAGAGCTTCCTTGCGATAGGCGTAGAGTCCCAAATGTTTTAAGTGGCGCGCGTGGACGGAATTCTTCGTGTCGCGAACCCAGGGGATTGGCGCACGGGAAAAATAGAGCGCGTCACCATTGAAGTCGAGAACAACTTTTACGATATTCGGATCCATGATGTCTTTAGTGTGTTGCAGCGGGACGGCCAGCGTGGCTAGTTGGACGGAATTGTCATCGGCGATGGCGTCAACGAGCGCGTCGACGGCTTCGGGAGCAACGAGCGGCTCGTCGCCCTGCACATTAATGAAGATGTCGGCGTGGGCGGAGACGGCCACTTCGGCGACGCGGTCGGTGCCGGAGCGGTGGTCGGCGCGCGTCATGATTGCTTCGCCGCCAAAATTTTGGACGGCGACGCGGATGCGTTCGTCATCGGTGGCGACCACTACTTTCGAGAGTTTCGTGGCGTGGCTGACGCGTTCCCAAACATGCTGGACCATTGGCTTGCCGGCGATTTCGACGAGCGGCTTGCCGGGCAAGCGGACGGCCCCGTAGCGCGATGGAATTACTGCCCAAATGATCGGAGATCCGGGAACTATTGGAGAACCTGGACCGGCGGGAGGATTGGTTGGCACGCGGGGAATACCTCGCTGTTCTTTCGAGTCTAGAAGGTGATGCTACCACAACGAGGCACGCGACCGAGCGGCGGGCTACTGCATCGAAACTTCACAATTCAGGACTTGCATTGCGGCGATGGAGTGGTAGTATCTACGCAAGTTAGCAGTTAGCCGCAGCCGCGAAGAGTGTAGCGGTGGGAGAAGCGGTGAGAAAAAAAGCAATTCAACTTCGAATTTCGATTCTCCTCCTAACAGTATGCAGTTGCTGTCGTCATGCTTCCCGCGTTTGGGCAGAGTCCTGCTAAAAAACAAAGCACGGCAAAAGATGACGGCTCGCTTAGCGCTACCGCGAAAACAATTCACGTCGGCGTAGATATTGTTCTGGTGAACGCCACCGTTACGGACCCCTACAACCGGCTCGTGACGGGCCTGGACAAAGAAGACTTCCAAGTATTTGAGGACGGCGTGCCGCAAGAGGTTGCCTACTACTCGAGCGAAGATATTCCTGTTTCCATCGGCGTGATTTTCGATATGAGCGGAAGCATGTCCGACAAAGTGAACAAGGCGCGGCAATCGGCGGTGCAATTTTTCAAGACGGCGAATCCGCAGGACGAATTTTTTCTGGTGAGTTTCAACGAGCACGCGGAATTGACCAGCCGCTTCACTTCGAGCGTCGAGGATTTGCAATCGCGCCTGATGTACACCGCGGCGCGGGGACGAACGGCACTGCTTGACGGAGTTTATCTGGGCCTTTCACAGATGAAGGGCGCGCACAATACCAAGAAAGCGCTGCTGATTATTTCCGACGGCGGCGATAATCACAGCCGCTACAGCGTTAATGACGTGAGAAATTTTGTGAAGGAAGCGGACGTCCAAATTTATTCGATGGGAATTTTTGAGGCGGGCGGCGGGGCAACTCAGGAAGAAATGGAAGGCCCTTCCCTGCTGACGGAAATGTGCGATCTGACCGGCGGGCGATTGTTCCGGGTGAATAGCTTGGACGAGTTGCCCGACGTTGCGACGAAAATTGGAATGGAACTGCGCAATCAATATATTTTGGGATACAAGCCGAGCAACAAGACCGCTGACGGCCACTGGAGAAAAATTAAGGTGAAGGTGCATCCTCCGCGCGGACTGCCTCCGCTGAATGTTTTTGCACGGACTGGTTATTTCGGGCCGGATCATTAAATCCCAACGCATTGCGATTTCTTGGACGGCGATACTTTCGCTGGCGATGGTGTGCGCGTGCGCGGGGGTTGTTGGGGCGAGAAGGCAGGATTCGGAATCGCAGGCTTCGCAAACTGAAACACCCGCGTCGCAATGGTTGGGCGAGCGCGTTCCGCTGAAGACCTTGTACGTTTCGGTCTACGACCGAGATGGAAGGTTTGTGGAAGGCCTCGGTCCCGATGCGTTTGATGTGGTAGAAGACGGCGAACGGCAAAAGGTCTCTGTAGTTAGCCAGAAGGACGAGCCGCTGAGAATTGGATTGTTGGTTGATACGAGCGGCAGCGTGTTCCAACAGGAGCAGCAGACAAAGGATTCACTGAAGCGTTTCGTGCAGGCCTGCAATCCTCAAGATAAGTTCTTCGGGGCAACGTTCGCCGATTCCGTTACTCCTGCAGCTACTGTCCAAGAGTTGCTCGATTCAATCGACGCCCGCGGCAGCACGAAAATGCGGGACGCATTGTACTTTGGGCTAGTTGAGTTGCAGGATACACGCAACGTAAGGAAAGCGTTGCTCATCATATCTGATGGGGGGATAATAATAGCAGGCACTCTCAAGACGAGCTTCGGAAACTGGTGAGAGAGGCGGGTGTACCGATTTACGCGTTGGCCAGCAGAGACTCTCGCGTGACTCGAGAGCAAGTGGCCAGAGAGGCGCATTTTTTGGATGAGCTTTGCAAGATGAGCGGTGGCAGATTCGTCCAAGTGAAGGAATTGACGGAGATGCCGAATCTCGCGGATGAAATTGGAACTGAACTGCGGAAACAGTATATGCTCGGATATTATCCGAGCAATGGAACGCACGATGCGCGATGGAGAAAACTTGAAGTCAAAGTTCAGACAAAAGGCGAGCGAGGGCCGCTCAAAGTCATTGCGCCCGAGGGATATGTCGCCAGCGCTCGCTAGATTCGGCCGAAGCGCCGGATTGAGTGTCGCGCTGATTCTGTTCGCGGTTGCTGGCGTGTGCGTGGCACATGCCGGCGCGCAGCAACAGCAACAACAGGACCAGAAGCTACCACCGCTGAGCCAGCCGCCTCCGCCACCGGCTGCACCGAATGTGCCGGGAAATCAGAAAAATAAACTGACTGTTGACGTAGATTTGGTCGCTCTGCACGCCGCGGTACTGGATAAGCGCGGAGTTTTTGTGGATGGATTGCCGCCGGACGCGTTCAAAGTTTACGAAGACAAGATTTTGCAGAAACTTTCCGTGGCGAAGCAGGAAGACGTGCCGGTCAGCATGGGTCTGGTGATAGATAATAGCGGCAGCATGTTTTCCAAGCGCGCGAAAGTAAATGCGGCGGCGCTTACGTTTGTGAAGACCAGCAATCCTGAAGACGAAGCGTTCGTTGTGAATTTCAACGACGATTATTATCTGGATACGGAGCACGACTTCACGAGCAACATCGCGGAAATGAAAGAAGCGCTGGAGCGCATTGACGCGCGCGGCAGCACGGCGCTCTATGATGCGATTATTGGCTCGCTGGATCATTTGAAAAAAGCGCATCGCGATAAGCGAGTGCTGCTGGTGATTACCGACGGCATGGACAATGCGAGCCGTCACACTTTGCCGGAAACAATTAACGAAGTGCAGCATTCCGACGCGGTGATTTACACCGTGGGATTATTTGGCAAAGAAGATAAAGGCGCGACGGAGCGAAAAGCGCGCAAGGCTCTGCAGGATTTGGCCGACGCAACCGGCGGCCTGGCATTTTTCCCCGAAGCAGTGGAAGACACCGAAGCCATTTGCACGGAAATTGCGCACGACATTCGGAATCAATACACATTGGCGTACTATCCGACGCACTTCGAGCGCGATGGAACTTTTCGCTCGGTTCAAGTTATGGTTACAAATCCGCACGGCGGCGGAAAATTGACGGTACGCACGCGGACCGGATATTTCGCGAAGTCTGCTTCGACTAAAGCTGCTGTTACCCGGTAATCTTCATAATTATAGTCTGAAGATTTCACAGTTCCCTGCTTGCCCTGCCATTTGAAATTTCCACAATGATTTCCGCGCGCGTCCTACTTAGTTGATTGACGTGCGTACACGTGTGCGATAGGATGCGCGCGCGTTGGCATTTGAAATGTCAGGCAAAGTTTCTTTCAGGAGGAACACCATGGCGTTCTGTTCCAGTTGCGGATCGCAAGTTGATCAGGGCACGCGGTTCTGTGCCAAGTGCGGACGGCCGGTGGCTGACGCAGCGCCATTGGCGCAAGCTCCGCCGACAGTCCCTGCTACATATGCGTCGCAGCCGGCTGCGCCTCCTGCTCAAGTGTATTCGCCAACTAGCGGCGCTCCGGCATACGCTCCCGCGCCGGTGACCACGCACTACGGCGGATTCTGGATTCGATTTGTGGCGTACTTCGTGGACAGCCTGATCGTCGGAGTTCCGATGACGGTCATCATACTGATTGCGGTGTTCGCGTTCGGTGCGTTTAGTGGAATTTTCGCGCAGATGAAAAACATGCCAGACAATGCCGATCCCAATCTGGCGTTCCAACAGTTCATGTCGATAATAGGCCCGTTGTTCGGCGCATATGCCTTACTGCTCGTCTGCGGACTTGTGATTGGCTGGCTTTATTTCGCGTTGATGGAAAGCTCCGAGCGCCAGGCGACGTTCGGAAAAGCGATGCTGAATTTGCGGGTAATGGACGCGAAGGGCAACCGGCTTTCGTTCGGTCACGCGTCGGGGCGATTTTTTGCGAAGATTGTGACGAATTTAGTTCCCTTTGCGATTGGCTGGATAATGGCGGGCTTTACGGCGAAAAAGCAGGCGCTGCATGATTTTATCGCGGGAACGATTGTAATTAAGACGAACTGACGCTGCCTCGCAGGCCGCTACGCGGAAATTAAATTATTCAGAAAACTTGTTCCATGCTGAATGTGGCCGCCGAAAATTTCGGCGATGGTTTGGCCCATGTCGGCGAGAGTGTTTCTGACGCCGAGATTTGTTCCGGATTTTCCACCGGGAGTGTACGCGAGGATCGGAACGTATTCGCGGGAGTGATCGGTGGTCGGCCAGCGCGGATCGGGATCGCAGCCGTGGTCGGCGGTGATGATGAGCAGATCGGACGCGGTGAGCTGCGTCAACAATTTTGCGAGCAGCGCGTCAAATTCTTCAAGTGACTTCGCGAAACCTTCCACATCTTTTCTGTGACCGTAGAGCATATCGAAATCCACCAGATTGGCGAAGATGAGTCCGCTTTTTTGCGATTGCAGCGCCGCGGATAATTTTTCCATTCCGTCTAGTGTTGTTTTTGGTGGTGACGTAATTTTCCACTCCGCGCGCGTTATAAATGTCGTGAATCTTTCCGATTCCGAACACCGGGACGCCGCGTTCCTTCAGGACATCGAGCAACATTGGCGGCGGTTCGACGGCGTAATCGTGGCGGCGTTCGGTGCGGCGGAAATTTCCGGGCGTTCCGATGAAGGGTCGCGCGATCACGCGGCCAACTTTGTGCGGCCCGTCCAATAATTTCCGCGCGATTTCGCACATGTGATACAGATCGGCAATGGGAATCACGTCTTCGTGCGCGGCAATTTGAAAAACGCTGTCGCCGGAAGTGTAGACGATCGGAAATCCGGTGCGCACATGTTCTTCGCCCAGCTCTTTTATAATTTCAGTTCCCGACGCGGGTTTATTACCGAGCGTTTTGCGGCCAATCGCTTTTTCAAACGGCTGCATAATTTCCGGCGGGAATCCATTTTTGTAAACGGGAAACGCTTGATCCAGCCAGATGCCGGCCATTTCCCAGTGACCAGTGGTCGTATCTTTGCCCGGCGAATGCGTGGCGCCCTTTCCGAAATTTCCGGTCGGCGCAGAGCATGGCGCGAGATTTTTCAGCTGCGCGATATTCGCAAGTCCCAGCTTCACAAGATTTGGAATGCGCAGAGGCCGCGATTCGGCGATGTGTCCGAGCGTGCTGCGGCCAACGTCGCCATAATCGGCGGCGTCCGGCAATTCGCCGATGCCGACGCTATCGAGCACGATCCAAATTACGCGCGTGAAATGTTTCACCTCAGACCTCCGTGCGTTATCGGATTTACTTTATCACACGCAAAGTAGCCTATACTTCTGGCGCGCAGCGCATCAGTGTTTCGCAAATGCGTTTTGCGAATGAATTGAGTGGAGGAGTTTTATGGCTGAAAATTTAGTCGTGGTTGCGTATGTGACCGCGAAGCCGGGTAAAGAAGCCGAAGCTCGGAAAAATGTTCGCGCGCTTTTGGCGCCAACGCATGCGGAAAAGGGCTGCATCGCCTACGACCTGCACGAGATGCATGGAGATCCAGCGAAGTTTATGTTCTACGAAATCTGGAAAAGCGCGGAGCATTTAAACGAGCATGCGAAGTCCAAGCACCTGGTGGCGTTTCGCAAAATTGCGCCGGATTTTCTGGCCGAACCGATCGAACTGACGATGTGGCGAAAAGTTGATTGAAATTTGCGCCGTGGGCTAGCCGGCTAGAAGCGCTCCAATGAATTGAACTATTCGCTCGAGCCGTTCGTATCATTATAAGAAGGGGAGGTGCTCTGTGGACCCGAACGCGAAACCGCGCCGTGGATCTTACGCATTTGGAATTGTGCTGATTGTAGTCGGGCTGCTGTTTCTCGTTTCCAATTTGCGCCCGAGCTTTGACCCGTGGCACGTGTTGTGGACTTACTGGCCGGTGCTGCTGATTGTTTTGGGCATCGCGAAACTTTGGGATCACATGAGCAACAGAGATAATCCGCAACGCGGTTCGTCCGGCTGGATTTCGGGGACTTTTATTTGCGTCGTGGTGATCGTTATTCTCGTTGGACTTTCCGCGCGGCACAGCGGCAGGTCGAATCCAATTCTGCATTCTCCGCAGTCAATTGATTTGCAAGGGGCCACGTCTGTGACTGCGAAGATTGATATGGGCGCGGGACAGTTGAACGTAAACAATGGTTCGAGCCACCTCGCGGACGCGGATTTTTCATACGATCAGGATTCTGGAACGCCACGCATGGATTATTCCGTTTCGGGGACGAATGGGAATCTGGATATTTCTCAGCACGAAAATGGCGGCGTGCATTTAGGACGAAACGAAAACACCTGGACCGTGCGTTTCGGCGAAGTGCCGCTGGATTTAAATGTGGATATGGGCGCGGGACAAGGCGATTTGAATCTGCGCGGAATTAATTTGACGCGATTGAAAGTTGAAATGGGCGCGGGACAAATTAATTTGGATTTGACCGGCGAGCGGAAACAAAATTTCGATGTGGACGTGCAAGGCGGCGTGGGCGAAGCGAGAATCCGTTTGCCGCATGAAGTGGGAGTGGAAATTCGCGCGGACGGCGGAATCGGATCGATCGACACAGAAGGCCTGCATAAAGAAGGCGGGCGATGGGTGAATGACGCGTGGGGGAAATCTCCGATTACAATTCATATGAATGTGGAAGGCGGGATTGGCTCGATTCGTTTGGTGGTTGAGTAGCAGCGATCTAGTAGCAGCGACAGTCATGTCGGTGCACTTCGCCGCACACAACATACACTTCAGAAATTGTTGCGCGTATTTTCTCTGACACCGCTTTTTCCTTTCTTGTTCCCGAAAAATACTTTTTATTTTTCAACTCATCGCGGCACTCGCGCGAGCGCGCCGGTGTCTCACCGTGCAGAAGTTCGCATGCAAGCTACGCGAGGAGGCGAAGACTATGGACTGGGGCTTGATTGGCATGTGGCATTCGATGAGCGGAATCGCGCGCGGAGTGGTGATCGTATTGTTCATCATGTCGGCGCGATCATTTATGGTGATGATCACTCGCGGTCTGCGATACAGCATCGCGCGGAAGCAATCGGTCGCGTTCATTCATCAGGTGGCGGACGCGATGCGCAATGGAAATTTGGACGAAGTAGTTTCCGTGGCCGAGCGCAACAGGAAAAGTCCGATCGCGAGCATTGTGGCGACGGGTGTGGTGGAGTTTCAGTCGGCGCTGCCTTCTGTTTCCAATGAACAAGCGATAGAACTCGCGCGGCGCGGGCTGGATCGGTCGTGCGCGTCAACACACGCTGAATTAAAACGCGGACTCAGCGGACTTGCGACCATCGGCGCGACGGCTCCGTTCGTTGGATTATTCGGAACGGTGATTGGAATTACGCACGCATTTCGCGGAAGCTCTGGGCCCGCCACCGCGCTTTCCGGAGTTGCCGCGGGAATTGCCGAAGCGCTGGTGACCACCGCGCTGGGACTGATCGTCGCCGTGCCCGCCGTGTGGTGCTACAACTATTTCACGGACAAAATGGAATTGTTCGATTTGGACATGGCGAATTCGTCGATGGAGCTGGTGAGCTATCTGGCGGCGCGGCCGGTGCGGAGGGAGGAGCGGTAACTCGACGTCATGTCGGAGCCCGTTTGCGGTGACTTGACGCGCAACGTATAATTAGAAGTTTACGCTACGCTGATTTAGCGCGCAGAGGGACCCCACTCTTGGCGGAATCAACAAAAACGATTGTGAAGACTGCGGCGGTGCCTGAATCGCAAGACGTGATTCTGGTGCGCGGAGCGCGTCAGCACAATCTGAAGAACCTCAGCTTCGCAATTCCGCACAACCAGATCACGGTTGTGACCGGAGTTTCCGGCTCGGGCAAATCGAGTCTGGCGTTTGACACGATTTACGCCGAGGGCCAGCGCCGATATATCGAGTCGCTTTCCTCCTACGCGCGTCAATTTCTGGAGCGCATCGAAAAGCCGGACGTAGACGAAATCACGGGCATCGCGCCGGCGATTGCGATTCGCCAGAAAAATTCCACGCGGAATCCACGTTCGACAGTGGCGACTGCCACGGAAATTTACGATTACCTGCGATTGCTCTATGCGCGCGTCGGAAAAACACTTTGTACAAATTGTGGTAGCGAAGTGCGGCGCGACTCGATGGACGAAATTGCCGCGCGTGTGCTGGCGTTGCCTGCAGGGCGGCGATTTTCCGATTGCTGTACCTGCTGCAGTTTGGCGACTGCGCCGAGCCCGGCGGCAAAGGAGGCGCGAAGAAAACCGAAAGGCCCAGCAGCGAAGTTGTGCGCGCCGCGCTTGCGGAATTGCAGAAGCGCGGATTCAACCGCCTTTATCAAGACGGGCGCGTGTTTGAATTTTCCTCGCCGGAAACTTTGCTGGAAGTGGATTTCGCGAAGCCGGTATTTGTGCTGGTGGATAGGCTTTCGGTTTCGGCTGAATCGCGTTCGCGGCTGGTGGACTCCGTGGAAATTTGCTACCGCGAAGGCAGGTGGCGAAGCGATTCTAGAATTTGCACCGGACGAATGGGAGCAACGCTCGAATCGACTGATCTTCAACGAACGATTTGAATGCAAAAAGTGCGGCATTGTTTATCAGGAGCCGGAGCCGCGACTATTTTCGTTCAACAATCCAGCGGGGGCGTGTCCGCGCTGCCAGGGATTTGGCAACACGATTGATTTCGATCTGAATCTGGTCATTCCCGACCCAGCAAAGTCGCATGGACGATGGCGCGATTGAGCCGTGGACGAAGCCAAAGTATCGCGGGCTGCAGCAAGAGTTGCGCAAATATGCGGTCTCGCACGGAATTCCCACGGATGTGCCGTTCCGAAAACTTTCGCCTGAGCACCGCGCGCGAATTCTGGAAGGCGATCCGCCCGCGGGCTTTCCGGGCGTTAAAGGCTTCTTCGACTGGCTGGAGCGCAAAAAGTACAAGATGCACATCCGCTTTTTTCTCTCCCGATATCGCGGCTACGCCACCTGTCCCGATTGTGGCGGCAGCCGCTTGCGCGCGGAAGCCCGCGCCGTGCTCGTGCAAGGCAAGCCGATCACCGACGTCTGCGCGCTCAGCATCACACAGGCGCGCGAATTTTTTGGACTCGCTTGCCTTGAGTGCAGCGCACGTCGAAGATCGCGGACCGAGTGTTGGAGGAAATCCGCCAGCGGCTGAGGTTTCTCGACGAAGTGGGACTCGAATACCTCACGCTCGACCGGCTGACTTCAACGCTTTCGGGCGGCGAAGCGCAACGAATCCAGCTTGCCACTTCGCTCGGCTCGCAACTGGTGGGCGCTCTCTATGTGCTGGATGAGCCTTCGATTGGATTGCATCCGCGCGACACCACGCGGCTGATTCGCATCCTGGAATCCGTTGCGCGACCTGGGCAACACGATTCTCGTGGTCGAGCACGATCCGGACACGATTCGGGCCGCCGACTACGTTCTCGATCTCGGTCCGGGCGCGGGCGAGCTGGGCGGGCGCATTTTATTTGCCGGGCCGCAGGCTGAACTGCTGGGAGATCCGAATTCGATCACGGCGCGATACCTTTCCGGTGAATTGCGCATACCGGTTCCCGCAATCCGGCGCAAGGCTGATGGCCGCTTTCTGCGAATCTTTCGACGCGCACGCGCACAATTTGCAGAATATTGACCTGATGATTCCGCTGGGAATGATGGTGGCGATCACGGCGTGTCTCGGGCTCCGGAAAATCCACCGTCGTTTACGACGTGCTTTTCAAAGCGTTGCAAGCGCAAGAAAGTTGGCGGCAGCTTTAAAGACGTTTGCTGAACGCATAGAAGGCGACGCGCAGATTGTGGAAGCGGTCGTGGTGGACCAATCGCCGATCGGACGCACGCCGCGCTCGAATCCAGCAACATACCTGAAGGCGTTCGACGCGATCCGCGATATCTTCGCGGCGACGCCGGACGCCAAGCGGCGCGGATTTGCGCCCGGACACTTCTCATTCAACATTCCCGGGCGGCCGCTGCGAAGCTCTGCCAAGGCGACGGCACGGTGACGGTCGAAATGCAATTTTTGGCGGATATCGAATTGATTTGCGACGAATGCAAGGGCACTCGGTTCAAATCGTCCGTGCTGGAAGTGCGGTATAAGGAGAAGAATATTCACGAGGTCTTGCAGCTGACCGTTCGTGAGGCGATTGCGTTTTTCTCCGCGAGTGTCAAAGTTGTCTCAAACGGCTGAAAATTCTGGAAGAAGTCGGACTGGGCTACTTGCGATTAGGCCAATCGGCCACCACGCTTTCAGGTGGCGAGGCACAACGCCTGAAGCTGGCGGCGCATCTTACGCGACAGGACAATTCCGGCGTCCTATATATTTTCGACGAGCCGACGACCGGCCTGCACTTTGACGATATTCAAAAACTGCTTACGGCATTTCGCAAATTGTTGGAAGGCGGCGCATCGGTGCTGGTGATCGAACACAATCTGGACATGATTAAATCCGCGGACTGGGTGATCGATTTGGGGCCCGAGGGCGGCGACAAATGGCGGGCGATCGTGGCAACCGGCACGCCGGAACAGGTGGCGCGAAATCCGCAATCTCACACAGGCAAATTTCTGGCACGCGTTTTGAGTCTCACCCGCGAATGGCTCAGAGAACGAACCGGGCGGCAAAAACGGACTGAACATGCACGGGAAGCGCGGCAATAATTGGTGCCGCTGCCGCGAATTTGCTTTCAGCCTGCACGAAAATGATGGCTGCGGCGCCATCCTTTGCTGCGCGCGTGCACGCGGCCGGCGCAGGCGTTACGGCGCGAAACTCCGCAGGACGCTGGCGCAACGAAGCGGACGTCGCGGAACCGCGCTCGATTTGTCGAAGCCCAGCAAGCAATTGGCAAAAGCGACTACGCGAGCGCGATCCCGCTCCTCGTGGAATACTTGAAAGACCATCCAGAGCGACGCCACTGCGCATTTTCAGCTGGGATATTCGTTTACCGGCGCTAAAACGCATGACGATGATCGCTTGTCGGAGTACCGGCACGCGACCGAATTGAAACCGAAATTTGCGGACGCGCATCTGAACCTCGGTCTGAAACTAATGGAGAAGAGCGATCCGGCCGGCGCGGCGATCTCGCTACAACGCGCGGCGGACCTCACGCCGCGATCAAGCAAGCCCGAGGTTCATGGCCGGGCTTGCGTTTGAGCGCAGCGGAAATATCAAGGGCGCGATCGCGCAATACGCAACTGGCGGCGTCGCTCGACCCGAAGAATTTCGACATATTTTTCCGTCTGGGGCCTGACGTTGCTGCGCGCCGGGCCGCCCGCGGACGCCGAGAGGCAACTTCGCGCCGCGATTGCGTTGCGCCCGGATAGCGAGCCGGCGCATCATCGCTCTGGCCAATGCGCTGCTGGGGCAGAAAAAACCGGACGTCGCGGTGGCGGAAATCACGGAGTTCTTGAAACGCAATCCCGACGATGTGGCCGCGCGATTGCAACTTGCTTCGGCCTGCTTTGACTGCAGGCAAGCCGGCGGACGCGCTGGCGGAACTCGATCGCGCGGACGCCGCCGTGCCTTCTTCGCGGACCGCGCAAAACTTCGCGCGTCAATATCTGATTTCGCAGAAGCAGTGGGACGCCGCTGCGGCCCTGAAAGCGCGGCGATTGCCGCGGCTGCACGCCGAATGACGCCGGGCTGCACGCGGAACTGGGAAGCATATTGATGCGCAAGCGGATTTCCCTGCCGCGCGAGCGCGAATTGCGGCGCGCGTCTGGCGCTGGACGAAAACCGAACGGACGCGTCTGCGTGATCTGGCGAGCACGGAATATCTGGCTGGAAATTATGCGGGCGCGCTGCAGCCTGCTGGATCGTCCTGGCGCAGCGCGAAGCGCCCACTGCCGATTGTGTTATTTGTGCGCGCAACCTGTTACGATAAACTAGCAGAGAAAGCCGAGGCGGTCGAGGCGTACCAGAAATTTCTGGACGCCGAACAGAACCTTGGCGACAGAGCGCAGCGAGTGATAAGGAAGAATTTCAGGCAAGCGAGCGTCTGAAAGTGCTCGCAGAGGGAACTCACCAAAAGAAGTAGGGCCACGATGTCGCAACTGCCTCATGTCGCAGCGCACAGCCGAGCGGTTTCAGTCGCTTCCTGTGATTTCGCGGCGGGCCGCGTTAGACGTTCAAGTCCTGCGGGTATTGCTGTCGGTCGCGCGCTAGTGTTGCGCCGGAATCGTCGAGCGCGATACAGCCGCAAGACCGAATGCAGGAATATAAAGAAAAATACGAGAGAGAAAAGGATCCGGTTCGCAAAGCAAGGCGCTGGGAAATTACGGCGACGCGCAAGTCACAGCATTTTGTCCGCGAAGCGAGCGCGAATAACTTTGACGCGGCGTTCGCGACCTGCTGCGGCTTACCGGAACGAAGTCCGTACTACTTTCGACGCGCTGAAAGCCAACCGGAGTGACGCGGAACGCAAGCCGGAAGGCTTCAAGGAACTGGAAATCCATCTGCGAAGAACGCTGTGGCAGATCGATCGGACGCTGCCAGCGGTTCCCATCGAGCATAGGGAACTTTGCAGGAAATCGCATGACGATCTTGGGCGAATTCACACTGAATTGAATTCACATGCTTTTTCCGCGCGAAGCTCGGCGAAAAAGAGCGGCGATAAATAGGAGGTAAAATTATGCGCATAGCGCAGCCTTTGGCAATGGCTGCGCTGGCGGCGTTGCTTTCTTCCACGGTAGCGATGCGCGCTCAAGAAAAAAAAGATTATCTGAGCGATGTGGAAGCCGACAAGATTCGCGAAGCGACGACACCTTCGGCGAAGATGGTTTTGTTTGTCGCGTTTGCGGACGATCGCATTGCAAAATTGAAATACACTTTGGCGCATCCGTCGCACCGACCGGCGGCGTGCGGAACAATTGAACGCGCTGATTAACGCGTACTCCGGATGCATTGACGACGCCGCGGATGTGATCGAAGTGGCGCGCGAACGGCAATCAGACATCAACGTCGGATTGAAGGCGCTTACGACGCGAGGGAAAGAATATCTCGCGTACTTGCAAGAATTGCAGAAGAGCGGCGCCGAAGTCGACTCGTACAAAGAAACTCTGGACGACGCCGTGGAAGCGACGCAGGACGCCATAACGGACGCGGAGAAAGCGGAAAAAGATATTTCAGCGCCAATTCGGAGAAAACAGTGACGGTGACTCGAGTGCGGCGACCGAAACTACGGCGTGCGAAGATCGCACGATTCCCGGTGGCGCGCAAATTTTTCAGCGAATGTACACGCGGCTGGGATGCCAGGCACGGCCGCCACATTTTATTGTGGAATTTTATCCCTACTCAAATTTGGTGCACACGATTCGTTTGCGCGACGATTCTGCTTACGTGCGGCTCTCCGATATTTTGCGCGACGCGCCACTTTCCGTATTGGAAGCGGCGGCGGCGATTTTGCTGGGACGACTGTACCGTCGTCGCGCGCCGCGCGAATTGGTGGAAGCATACCGGCATTATTCCGTGGCGCGCGGAACGCACAAGCGTGTGCTGGCAACGCGGTTGCGAGCGCGGACGGCGGGATGCAGGTGGAGCCCAGGCGGCGATCGACACACGATTTGGCGCCGATGTTTTCGCACGTCTGAACAAACACTATTTTGCGGGCCGGCTGCATCGTCCGCGGCTCGGGTGGAGCAGACGAAATTGGCGCGCGCAACTCGGATGTTTCGATCCGGGGCTGGATCAGATCGTGATGAACACGCGACTGGATCGCGACGAAGTGCCGCCAGTACGTCGTGGAATATGTGCTCTATCACGAAATGCTGCACGTGCGGCATCCGATCCGCGTGGCGGCCTGCGGGCTGCAGGCGCACAGCGCGGCGTTCCGCGCGGAAGAACGGCGCTTCGCGCATTACGATCGCGCGCATAAATTCCTGGAACGAATGTAACTGATTTTCGGGAAGTGCAAATACTGCGCGGCGAACGAATTTATTTTGCGGGATGCTTTTCTGCTTCGCGTTGCGGCTTCTTCTGTAAATTCGCGATGTGCGCTTCTAACTTCTTGCGGATTTGCGCGTGAGGATAGAGTCGCAGATATTGCTGGTAGGCCTTTACTCGCTTCGCCCGATCATTCCTTTTTTCTCGTAGGCATTCCCAATCAAGCGCCACGGCTCCGCGTAAGTGCGGATAAGAAACTGCGCGCATCATGAAAGCGATCAATCGCGGCGTCAAATTTCCTTTGCTTCATGTAATACGTGCCGACCTCAACGTCTCTTTTCGGCGCCGAGCGGATCGAACGCGGGAAGCGTCGGCGCAGATCTTTTGTCGGCGTCGGTTTCGGAGGTATCCGGAATGCATCGGCTTCGGTCTTTGCGGGCGGCGGTCGCCGGCTGTCGGGATGGAGTTGGTGGCGGAGGCGGCGGAATCTTGCGGCTTGAACGTTGACGCTGGAAAAAGCGATGCGGCCGGCAAATTATGCGCAAGAATGGAAAAATGCCGCAGCAGGTTGCGCGATGCATTTTAACGCTGCGACATCTGACTTCTTGGAGCTTCATCCAGACTGATTGGATGCGACGACAGTCCGAAAGCGCGAGCGCCGCGCGAACGCATACGCTCATCTCCACATTGTAAGATTCGCTTTGGTATCATCGAGGTTGGCTCGCGGCCTGCGTTGATTCTACTCCGTTCCCGTGCGCGGAAACTATGGATCTCCAACAGAAAGTCGCCAGTCTGCCCGCCGAGCCGGGCGTCTATCTGTTCAAGGACGCGCTGGGAACGATTCTTTACGTCGGCAAAGCGAGTTCGCTGCGGTCACGCGTGCGTTCCTATTTTCTGGAATCGCAGAGTGCTCGATGCGAAGACCGGCTCGCTGGTGCGCGAAATCGCCGATCTCGATTACATCGTCGTGGACAACGAGCGCGAGGCGCTGGCGCTCGAAAACAACCTGATCAAGCAGCACAAGCCGAAGTTCAACGTGATGCTGCGCGACGATAAGACGTATCCGTACATTCGCTACACGGCGTTTGAGAAATATCCGCGCGTGTACGTGACGCGGCGGCTGAAAAAGGATGGCTCGCTCTATTTTGGACCGTATTTTCCGCACAGCCTGGCGCACCGCATCGTTCATTTCATTCACAAGCAATTTTCGGGTGCCGTCGTGCACCGTGGATCTGACGCGCGCGCATCCGCGGCCGTGCTTGCAATATTACATTCACCGCTGCCTGGGGCCGTGCGTGCCGGGGCTGACGACCGACGAGCGCTACGCGGAAGCAGCGCGCGACACGCGCATGTTTCTGGAAGGGCGGCGAAGCGAACTGACGGCGAGCCTGCGCGAACGCATGGCGCGGGCGTCCGCGGAAGAACGCTACGAGCAAGCCGGCGCTTATCGCGACCTGCTACACACTGTGGAAGAAATTGATGAGACGGCAAAAAATTGCCGCGGCGCAGGGCGACGACACCGACGTGCTGGCGCTGGTATGCCGAGCCGCCGCAGGTGGCCGTGAACTTGTTTCATGTTGCGCGGCGGGCGCGTGGTGGACCGCCGCGATTTTTATTGGGAAGAACTTGATCGAATTCGACCCGGCGGAATTCCTGCCGTCGCTGCTGAAGCAGCTCTATCTGGATGCCGAGTACTTGCCGCAGCATCATTCACGTGCCCATGGATTTCGAGGATCGCGAACTGCTGGAAGAAATTCTGACGCGAACGCGCCGGGCATCGCGTGCAGATATTTGTTTCCGCAGCGCGGGCCGAAGCATGCGTTTCTGGAACTGGTGGAGAAAAATGCGAAGCATTCGTTCGACCAGCGCTTTCGCGTGCTGAAGCCCACCTCGAAGGCGATCGCCGAAGCGCTGCAAGGCGCGCTGAATCTGCCCGAAGCCGCCGCGGCGTATCGAAAGCTTCGACATTTCACACATCCAGGGCGCGGACACGGTGGCGTCCATGGTGGTGTGGGAAGACGGCCGGATGAGGAAATCCGACTATCGCAAATTCATCATTCGCGGCATCGAGGGCGTGGATGATTTTGCGACGATGCGCGAAGCCGTTGAGCGGCGCTACCGGCGATTGCAGGAAGAGAACAAAGCCGTGCCCGGACTGATCCTGATCGACGGCGGAATCGGCCAACTGCACGCCGCGGCGCAGGCGCTGGAAAAGCTGGAAATCATCAACCAGCCGGTCGCCAGCATCGCCAAGCGCGAAGAAATTATTTATGTGCTGGGACAGGAAGATGAGCCGATCCGCTCTGGAACATCATTCGCCGATCCTGCATTTGATCCAGCAAATCCGCGATGAGACGCACCGCTTCGCCGTGGGCTTTCACCGGCAGCGGCGCTCGGCGCGCACGATTCACACGGAGTTGACTGGAAATTCCCGGCATCGGCGAGCGCACGGCGCAGAAACTGTTGCGTCGATTTGGAAGCGTGACGCGAGTTCGCCAAGCGAGCGAAGAAGATTTGGCGCTTATAGTGACGCGTTCGTTGGCTGCGAAGCTTGCGGAACATTTCCGTTCCACATCCGCTATTGATTCCCCGGCCGTGAAGGAATAGCATTCGCGCGGCGTAGTCTTAAAGAGGAGCATACCGGTGCGCGTTTCTTCTCGAGTACTGACTGGATTCGTTTTCCTGGTAGCGGCTGCGGTTTGCGGCTGCGGATTTTCAAAGGGTGTGGATCAAGCAAAGAAAGGTGTCGACGAATTCCACGCAAGATTCAACGCGAAACAATTCGATGCGATTTTCGATGCCGCCGATCCGGGATGGAAGAAGGCTACGGATCGCGACACATCTGATAAGTTTTTCGCGCGAGTGCAGCGCAAACAGGGCGCTTGTACGACAAGCACCAGTGGTGGCTACAACTACAATGTGACGACAAGCGGCACTTTCGTAACCATCAACTATGAGACGACCTGTGCCAACGGCAAATTGGCTGAGGAATTCCGGTGGCGAGTGGATGGAGATAAAGTTCTGCTGGTCGCCTACGATGCGAACAATCCGCTGCTTTTGACGGACTAGAGATTTGGCGTGCCGCGAGAACAGCGTCGTGAACATTTCCACGCGTCTTATGGCAAGGGCGCTGCATCAAAAGAACGACGCGGCGAACCCGGCTTCTACTGCGAAAAGTGAGGCCACCGCGCAACGGGTTGCATGCCCCTGATAGGTGTGCTAGTTTCCAGAGAGAGGGGATTTATGGCTGACAATATTGGCGGTAAGGTGAGTTACTTCATGGTTGGTCTGGGTGTTGGCGCGCTGCTGGGAATTCTTTTTGCGCCGAAGTCCGGCGAAGAAACGCGCGAATATCTTGTTGGAAAAGCGGAAGAAGGAAAAGAATACGCACAGCGAAAAGCGCGCGAACTGCGGGAACGCGCGGAAGATCTGATCGAGCGCAGCAAAGAAGTTGCGAAGAATCAGAAGGAATCGATTTCCGCGGCAGTTGACGCGGGGCGCGAAGCATATCAGCGCGAGAAAGCGAAGGCGTAGGCAGCCGCTTCCGAATGCCATCCTGGCCAGCATATTTCGTGGTGATCATCGCGATTGCTTTCTCGCTGCAGACGGCGATCCTTGTCGCCGTCTATTTCCAAACGAAAAAATCCCACGAGCAAGTGATGCGCATTGCGAACGATTTGCACGCGCGAATCGCACCGGTTATTTCGCGCGTGGAATTGTTGGTCGGCGAAACGCAGCCACGCATCGTGAGCATGGTGAACGACGCATCGGAAGTTGTTCACATTGCGCGAAACCAGGCGCAAAAAGTTGACCGCGTGCTTACGGAAACTTTAGACCGAGTGAGAATTCAACTTCTGCACACGGACCGCATTCTTACTGGCGTTTTGGAGACGGTGGAAGACGCCGGTTCCACGGTGAAGCACACGGTGATGGGCCCGATCCAACAGGCGACTGCTGTGATTCGCGGAATTAAAACTGGAATTGATGTGCTGCGATCGTTTCGGCGGCCGGGAAATGGGCCGGCGTCCACGGGTTCGTCAGAGCCTTCTGACGAAGGGCTTTTTATTTAGATTTTTTTTCTGCGGCGTCAGGGGTTAAAACCCCTTTCCCCCTTCTGTTGCGGCACGGCTGAAGCCGTGCCCTGTTACGAACCTTCTTCCGATTGGAAACATCTTATTTTGAATTGTTGGCGCGAGTTGCGTTTACTTAGACGATCCAGCCGCCGCCCAGGACTACGTCCCCGACATAAAATACTGCGCCTTGACCGGGAGTGATGGCGCGCTGGGGATTATCGAAGGTGATGCGCGTGCGATTCGGATTTTCTGTCGGCTCGACTGTTGCATGCGCGGCGGCGTGACGGTTGCGAATTTTTACTTCCGCGCGAACGGGGCCGTCTAATTTCGCAACGCTGATCCAATTTACGTCGCGAACTTCGCACGACGAAGAAAGTAGTTCGTCAGGTTCTCCCACAACTACGCGGCTATTTGCGCGATCGAGAGAGAGAACGTAGAGCGGATGACCGACGCTGACGCCCAATCCTTTGCGCTGACCGACGGTGAATTTGTGGACGCCATCGTGATGGCCGAGAACTTCGCCGCTGGTGGAAACAACTTCGCCTGAATCGGCGGGCAACGCGCTTCCCTGCTCACCTAGATAGGCTTCGATAAATTGAACGTAATTTCCTGACGGCACAAAACAAATTTCCTGACTTTCCGGTTTTGCGGCGACCGGCAAATTTGCGGCGTGAGCGATGGCACGAACTTCGTCCTTGTGCAATTCGCCGAGCGGAAAACTTGTGCGCGCCATTTGTTCCTGCTGCAGGCCGAAAAGAAAATAGGACTGATCTTTTGAATCGTCGGCGGCGCGGAGAAGTTCGTAGCGCTGCGTTGCTTCGTTGAAGCGGATGCGCGCGTAGTGTCCGGTGACCAATCGATCGGCGCCAATTTCGCGAGCGGTTTCGATGAGCTGATCGAACTTCACATGATTGTTGCAGAGCGTGCACGGAATCGGAGTGCGTCCGGCGAGATAGTCATCAACGAACGGACGGACGACGGTATCTTCAAAACGCTGCTCGAAGTTCACAACATAATGAGGGAAACCTAGATGTTCGGCGACGCGCTTGGCGTCGTAAACATCGTCAATGCCGCAGCAGCGATGGCCTTTGTGTCCCTGCGCATCAAGTTCAGGAAGGCGGCGCTGATTCCACAGCTGCATGGTGAGGCCGACGATGGGCTCGCCCTGCTGGCGGAGCATGGCGGCCACGGTGGAACTATCGACACCACCGCTCATGGCCACGGCGGTTAGCGGCGCGGTACTATTTTCCGAATTGTGGCTCGCGTTGTTCACTGGTACTACTTTAATTCAAAACGCGGAAAACTGCTTGAAACCGCTATTTTGGGGGCTAAAAACTGCATTATAATGCAGTTTTTCGGACGCGAAAGTCAGAAAGTGCATTATAGTGCACTTTTCGCCTGAATTTTGAAATGCGCGTTTTTATAGTACTTCGGGACTAGTCTGCGATCGAAATTCTGCGCCGACTAAATTCACTTCACTGCAACCGGCTTTTTATTTTCCGGAGAAATTGCGCGAAGGCGCGCGACTTCTTGCGGAATCATGGCGAGAACCAGATCGACATCGGCTTCGGTGGTGTGGCGGCCGAGGCTGAAGCGGAGGCTGGAGCGCGCGGCGGCGGGTTCGAGGCCGATTGCGGTGAGCACGTGCGACGGTTTCACCGCGCCGGAGGAGCAGGCCGAGCCGCTGGAGCATGCGAGGCCTTTCATATCGAGCGCGATCAGAAGCGATTCGCTGGAAATATCCGGGAACATTATGTTGGACGTGTTGGGAACGCGGGCGGCTTCGGCGCCATTTACTTTTGCGCCGGATACGGCGGCGAGAACGCCTTTTTCAAATTTATCGCGCAGGCGAGAAACGCGCTCGGAATCTTCGGATAATTTTTCGCGCGCTAATTCGGCGGCGCGGCCGAGTCCGGCGATGCCGGGAACATTTTCTGTGCCGGGGCGGCGATCTCGTTCGTGGCTTCCGCCGAAGAGCAGCGGCTCCATTGGCGTGCCGGAGCGAACGTAAAGCGCGCCGACTCCTT
This sequence comes from Terriglobia bacterium, assembly GCA_963840515.1. Taxonomy (GTDB): domain Bacteria; phylum Acidobacteriota; class Terriglobia; order Acidiferrales; family UBA7541; genus DASTCZ01. Next base: position 25,977 of record CAWIZI010000046.1, on the reverse strand, counting down.
TGGGGCCATAAATTTTGTGCGCAGAAATTGAAAGCAAGTCGACGCCGAGCGCGTTCACGTCCAACGGAACTTTTCCGGCGGACTGGACGGCATCAGCGTGAAACCAAACGTCGGCTTCTTTCGCGATGCGGCCGATTTCTTCGAGCGGCTGAAGCGTGCCGATTTCATTGTTGGCATGCATGATGGTAATTAGAATTGTCTCCGGGCGAATCGCTTTGCGAACTTCCGCGGGATCGATGACTCCGGCGCGATTTACCGGGAGAAATGTAACGTCAATACCGCGCTTGGCGAGCGCCTGACAGGGATTCAGCGCGGCACTGTGCTCGATTTGCGTGGTGATGATGTGCCGGCGCGTGGCGGATTCGCCGCCCGCGATGCCGAAGATTGCAAGATTGTCAGATTCCGTGCCGCCGCTGGTGAAAGTTATTTCGGCGGGCTGTGCGCCGATTAGCGCGGCGACGGCGGTGCGCGCTCGCTCGACGGCGGCGCGAGTTCCCTGTCCGAAAGAATGGATCGAGCTAGCATTGCCATATTCGGCGGAAAAATACGGGAGCATCACGGCCAGGACTTCGGGGTCCACGGGCGTGGTGGCGTTGTGATCGAAATAGATGCGATGAATGTTTGACAAGATTGCTTTCTTTCGCTTACAGGATAGACGGTTGGTGAAAGGATGGTCAAGGTATTGAATCCACCCGAGTGAAAACAATTAGCACGGGCAGCGACGAAAGGACGGTTCCGAGCTAAGCGCGGTTGGTCTTTTCAATTTCAAATGTTGGGGGATTTGCGGTTCCGTCCAAGTTAAATGTGTAATTGTCAAAGAAGCCGCGTCTACCCAACAAAGCCGCGACGGAAAGTTTTCCGAAAAACCTGCCATGGTTTGGACTTGTGTGGATCCGATTAAAATTTTAACCGGATGAAAATATACTGGAATATTGGCTCCGCCAATAATTCCGCCGAGGTTGCCTTCAATGCCGTTCTTGAGGTCAATTCCTAAAGCGTGACAAAACGAGGCATGGAACATACAGCAATGCGCGCCGGTGTCTGCAATTGCTTCGATCCACTTTGTGGGAGGGGAGTGCTTGTGGATCAATCGCAAGTTGACGATGGGAGCCCAGTGATAATGTTCATCGGGAAAAGCATTTTGAGACGCGCCCGGCCACGTCTTGCAGTTGAATTTCAAGCGGATAATACCCGGTCGTCCCAATTTTCGGGAACTTTGACCACAACCGGGTCTGTGACGCCATTCTTTTCCGCAAGTTCAACCACTTCGTCATACGTCAGGCCTTGCGCTACGACCCGCTGCTCATCCTCGGAAAAAGCAATCCAACCATTCGGCGGAGCGGATCTGAGGGCTTCAATTCTGGCTCGCGGAGTCATGCTGCACCTGCCTTCTACTACTTGCCGAATGAATAGGGCGACGCTGTGTTCCAGAGTATTCGCAAACGGATAGATGGTCAAAGGCTTTTCTGATGCGCCGCGGCGTTTGGAAAATTGGAATGGTGAATCAGCGCGCTATAAGAAGAAGAAACCGCCAAGTGCGGCGGCTGGATTTGATACACCTCTTCTCCACTTATGAATGTGGCATGTCTGGCGAGATTTTGGCAAGGGGATAATGGACCAGATACGGCCCTGAGCCAGGGATGCGTTGGGGACAGGACTCGAGAACAGTAGAGCTTCAGGCGTTAAAGCTCTCGGTAGGCAAATCCTGGCGCGCCAGATTGCGCCGTAACTTTTGTGCGCGCCGACAGTTTACGTGATGGACAGGGCGTGCCCCGCTTTGGCACGCAAAAGATTGGCGGGTGCGCGTGCGTATGTTATCGTTGGTGACATCCGAGGTGGCGCGGCTTCTGAGCCAATTGTGTATTCAATTTTGGCGCGGAGAGCTTTATATTAGCCCGCTATCCAGCAGCAAAACTACCTATGGGAACCACTCGACCTACGGCACCAATGCCCGATCTTTCCGCGCTGCGGATTTCTGACAGCAAGCGCGGCGGAAAACCTGTGGGCAAATGGATTGGGATTGTAATTATTTTATTGCTGATTGTGGCGGCGGGATTATGGGGGGCTTCCCTGCTGAAAAATCGCGCGCCGGAAGTGGAAGTTGCGGCGGCGATTTCGTCGAGCAGCGCGCCGGCTTCGGTACTGCTGAATGCGACAGGATATGTGACGCCGCGACGAAGAGCTTCAGTGGCGGCGAAAATTACGGGGAAAATTGTCGCGGTGTATGTGGATGAAGGCGTGCACGTGACGCAGGGGCAGATACTGGCGCAGTTGGACGATTCGGATTATCGAACATCGATGATTTCGACGAAGGCGGATCGCGACGCGACGCTTGCGCTGATTCCTGATTTGGAAGTGCAGCTTGGAAATGCGGAGCGCGAATTGAAGCGCACCACGGAACTTACGGAGGCGAAGGTTTCGACGCCGCAGGCGCTGGATACGGCGCAGACATTGGTGAACCGATTGAAGGCGCAAATTGCGTCGGCGAAAGTGCAGGTGTCGGCGGCGAACGCGAAAATCGGAATCGATCAGCAAAACATTGATAATTGCCAGGTGCGGTCACCGTATGACGGGATTGTTGTTTCCAAAGATGCGCAGCCGGGCGAAATGATTTCGCCGATTTCGGCGGGCGGCGGATTTACGCGCACGGGAATTGCGACGATTGTGGATATGGCGTCAAACGAAATTGAAGTGGATGTGAACGAGAATTATATTGCGCGCGTGAAGCCGGGGCAGCATGTGATGGCCACGCTGGACGCTTATGCGGACTGGCAAATTCCGTCTCACGTGCGGACGGTGATTCCTACCGCAGATCGAGTGAAGGGCACGGTGAAAGTGCGGATTTCGTTTGAACATTTGGATCCGCGGATTTTGCCGGACATGGGTGTGAAGGTTGCATTTCTTCCGGATGAAGTGAAGGACGAAAAAAAGTCGGCGGCGCTGGCTCTGGTTCCGCAGCAAGCGGTACACGTGACCGGAGGACGCAGCGCGGTTTTTATTTATAAAGATGGCGTGGTGGAGCGGCGCGCGATCAGCACGGGCGCGAAGCGAGATGCGAACGTGGAGGTGCTCTCCGGAATTTCGGTGGGCGATTTGGTGATCGTAAAAGGGCCAGATGATTTGCAGGACGGCGAGCGAGTTCAGCGAAAACAGTGAGGCGAACGAAATGGTGCGAGTAGATGGCGGCGCGAACAGCAACAGTTTAATTTCTGTGCGGAACCTGGGAAAAAATTATCGCCGTGGCAGCGAAGAAATTCACGTGCTGCAAGGGCTGAATCTTGACGTGGACGCGGGCGATTTCGTGGCGTTCATGGGGCCGAGCGGCTCGGGCAAAACTACTTTGTTGAATTTGATGGGTGGGCTGGATGTGCCGTCGCAAGGAAGCATTCGAGTGGCGGGAGATGAAATTACTCATATGTCCGCGGGGAAATTAACTTCATGGCGGGCGCGGCACGTAGGATTTGTGTTTCAGATGTTCAATTTAATTCCGGTGCTGACGGCGTTTCAAAACGTGGAGCTGCCTTTGCTGCTGACGAGTCTGAGCAAATCGGAGCGGCGGACGCATGTGGAATCGGCGCTGACGCTAGTCGGGCTGGCCGACCGGATGAAACATTATCCGCGCCAACTTTCCGGCGGACAGGAACAGCGTGTGGCGATTGCGCGGGCGATTGTGACGGATCCGACATTTTTGCTGTGCGATGAGCCGACAGGCGATCTGGATCGCAAGAGCGCGGATGAAGTTCTGGAACTGGTGCAGCGGCTGACGGAGGATCACAAGAAAACTGTGCTGCTGGTGACGCACGATCCGCTGGCGGCAGAGCGAGCGCATTCGATATTGCACCTGGACAAGGGCGTACTGGCGGAAGCGCAAACGAGTGGGAGCCACGCATGAAATATTTTCGATTGCTGCGCGTGAGCTTGTTGCGGAAGAAATTCCGCACGTCGCTGACGATCGGCTCGTTCGCGGTGGCGATGTTTTTATTTGGGCTGCTGATTACGATTCGCACTTCGTTTAATCAAGGAGTGGAAGTGGCCGGCGCGGACCGACTTATTGTGATGAACCGGATCACGTTCATTCAGCCGCTGCCGGAAGCATATGCGGGGCGACTGACGGTGATTCCGGGAATTAAAGAGATTACACACGCTACTTGGTTCGGTGGGATTTATCAGGACGAGAAGAATTTCTTTCCGCAGTTCGCGATTGATCCGGAGAGCTGGCATGTGATGTATCCGGAATATCTGGTGCCCGACGATCAGTGGAAAACTTTTTTGAACGACCGCGAGGGCGCGATCGTCGGCGAAGGCATCGCGAAGCGATTTGGCTGGAAAGTGGGCGATCGCATTCCGCTGAAAGGCGCGATTTACACGGGCAACTGGGAATTTAATCTTGATGGCATTTACAAAGGCGCGCAGAAAGCGGATGACACAACGCAATTCTGGTTTCATTACGATCATTTGAATGAAAGCCCGCGCAATGTTTTACAAGAATACGGTCGGATGGTACGTGGTGCGGCTGAATAATCCGGACGATGCGACGACGTTGTTAAAAAGATCGACGCCACGTTTGCGAATTCTTCCTGTGAGACGAAAAGCGACACGGAAATGGCATTTGCGGCGGGATTTGCGAAGCAAACGGGCAACATCGAATTTCTGATGCTATGCGATTGGCGCGATCGTGTTTTTCACACTGCTGCTGGTGACAGGCAACACCATGGCGATTGCCGTGCGCGAGCGCACGCCGGAGCTGGCCATTCTGAAGGCGCTGGGATACTCCGAACCGCTTTATTTTGATTTACGTGCTGGCGGAATCGGTTTCGATCGCGCTCATTGGCGGAATCTTGGGCATTGGGCGCGGCGAAGGTGATTACTCTGTTTGGCAGTCCGATGCCCAGTGTGCTGCCACTTTTTTATCTTGCCGATGGGACAAGTCGGATATGGAGTGATTGTGTCGCGCTGGTGATCGGCGGCGCTGGCCGGATTAATTGCCCGCGATTACTGCAAGCCGCCTGCGCGTGGTAGATGCGCTCCGAAAAGCGTAGCGAAAGTTTGATGGAGGACTTTTAAATTGGCGATTCCAGTTATTTACAATTTGCGCAGCGTGCGGGTGCGGTGGACGTCGTCCGTTGTGGCGGTGCTGGGAATTGCGGGCACGGTGGGAGTCTTTGTGGCGATGCTGTCGATGGCGCGCGGATTTCAAGGCCACGCTGGTGTCTTCCGGATCGCCCTCGAACGCGCTGATTATGCGCGCGGGATCGAACACTGAGATGGTCGGAGCCGTGACGCTCGATCAAGTACACATTATCGAAAGCGCGCCGGGAATTGTCCGCGGACGCAAATGGGCCGCTGGTGAGCCCAGAAGTCGTGGTGATCGCGCCATTCCCGTTGAAAGTCCACGGGCACGGATGCGAACGTGCAGGTGCGCGGCGTTTCGCCGCGAGCGCTCGAGGTGCGGCCGACGGTACACATCATTGAGGGGCGATTTCTTGCAGCCGGGATTGAACGAGATTATTCGTGGGAAAGAATGCGCTGAAAACCTATGTGGGACTCGATCTGGGCACCACGGTGAAATTTAACGGTGGGATCTGGAAAGTGGTGGGAATTTTCGATTCGGGCGGCAGCGCGTTCGATTCGGAAGTATGGTGCGACGCGATGATTCTGGACCAAATTTACAACCGGCCTGTGAACATCTATCAATCCGTGACGGTGCGGCTGAATTCACCGGATGCATTCTCAGGCTCTGAAGGACACGCTGACTTCCGACCCGCGGATGACGGTTTCGGTGGATCGCGAAGTCGATTACTACGCGAAGCAATCCGGCCAGTTGACGTTGGCTGATCGAAACTATCTGGGATCGATGATCGCGGTCGTGATGGGCATCGGCGCGGTGCTGGCGGCGTTGAATACGATGTATTCAGCGGTGTCCGAGCGCTCGCGAGAAATCGCCACGATGCGAGCGCTGGGATTTCGTCAGGGAGCGTCGTAGTTTCTTTCATGATTGAAGCGTTGCTCATCGCCGGGATTGGCGGAATTATCGGATGCCTCGCGCGCGTTGCCGTTGAATGGTTTCACTACCAGCACGCTAAACTTTCAGACGTTTTCCTCGCTGGCGTTCGCATTTCGAATTACACCGGTGGTTCTGGCGGCCGGCATGATCTTCGCGCTCTTCATGGGGATTGTCGGCGGCACTCCGCCGGCGATTCGTGCGGCGCGGAGGCCTATTTCTGCTGCGCTACGCGGGCTGTAAGTTATCTTGACTTCCACGTATGCGTCCGGTAGCGTCATTTCAGGGCTTATTTAGAGCGTCCTGGAGACGAAATTCGTGCCCGGCCCGATCATTACTCTCACCACCGACTACGGAACGAGCGACCATCTGGTCGGCACGCTGAAGGGCGTGCATCCTGCCGATACATCCCGACGTGCAAATTGTGGACATCAGCCACAGCGTCGTGCCGTATGACGTTCTCGATGGCGCGCTGTGCATTGGCGCGGCCTATCGCTACTTCCCGGCGCGCACGGTGCACATGGTGGTTGTCGATCCCGGGGTGGGTACGCCGCGGCGGCCCATCACTTGTTTCCGCCAACAATCAGTATTTTGTCGCGCCGGATAATGGCGTGCTCTCGTGATTTACGAGCGCGAAAATCCAGTGCGGTGCGCCACATTACTTCCGAGCACTATTTCTTGCGTCCGGTGAGCGCAACGTTTCATGGTCGCGACGTTTTTGCGCCGGTTGCCGCGTGGCTGACGAAAAATTGGCAGGCGAAGCGTTCGGCGAAGTCATCGAGGACTTCACGTGCGATTTGCGGTGCCTCGTCCGAAAACGCAAGACGGCGCGATGCGCGGCGCAGTGCTGCGGTGGATCACTTCGGCAATTTGATGACGAATTTTACAATGGAAGACTTGCCCGAAGCGAAACGTCGCCCGGCCCGATCGCGATGACAGTCGGCGGCAAACCCGTGAAACAATTTGTGGAGAATTTTTCGCAGGGGCCAACGGGTGAGGCGGTAGCGCTGGTGGGATCGAGCGGATTTATCGAGATTGCCGTGAACAAGGGCAACGCGGCGCGGGCGCTTGGCTGTGAATCGTGGGGCGGAAGTAATTCTTCAGCTTGCCTGAAATATTCCTACCGACTTTTTAGCGAGTGAGATCCAGCGTGATCAGATACGCGCGCGTGCGCGGATCGAGCCAATCGCGCAGGGCGTCGCCCAGCAAATTGAATGCGAGCACGGCGGTCATGATCGCAAGCGCGGGAAAAATTACCATGTGCGGCGCGCTGAAGAGATAGCTGCTCGCGTCATTGAGCATTGCGCCCCAACTTGGCGCGGGCGCGAGCACGCCAAGCCCGAGAAAACTTAGCGTGGATTCGGCGAGGATTGCTCCGGCCATTCCGATGGTGGCTTGAATCAGCACGGGCTGGATTGCGTTTGGCAAAACGTGGCGCAGCAAAATGCGCATGTGCGATGCACCGAGCGAGCGCGCGGCGAGGACGTAATCCATTTCCTTAACTTTCAACACTTGCGCGCGCGCGAGACGCGCGTATCCGGCCCATCCGGTGATGACGAGCGCGAGCACAACTTTGTCGAGTCCCGGACCGAGGAATGCCGCGAACGCAATTGCCAGCAAAATTCCGGGAAATGATAGGAACGCGTTAACGAGGACGCCGTTGATGATTCGGTCGAGCCAGCCGCCGAAATATCCGGAGAGTGCGCCGAGCGCGAGGCCGAGGAATCCCGCACCTGTTACGACAGAAATTCCCACGAGCATCGAAATGCGCGCGCCGTATAGAACGCGCGCAGAAAACATCGCGGCCGAGTTCATCGGTGCCCATCCAATGTCCTGCTCCCGGACCGAGCAGACGCGCTGGCAAGATTCTGCGCAGCGGGACCGTGTCGGTGCGATCCACGGAGCGAATACGCGCGAGCAGCGATGAGCGTCACGGTCAAGATCGCAGTCCGGCGCGGCCAAGTCCGCTGCGGCGCAGAGAAATCATCTGATGGCGGAATTTGCGCGGGCGCTCATGACACGCGAATCCTGGGATCGATCAGTGAATAAACGACGTCCGTCAGCAAATTTACGACCACGTAGGAAAGCGCGATGACCAGGATGCAGCCTTGCAGCAGCGGATAATCGCGCGCTTGAATTGCCTGCACGGTGAGGCGTCCGATGCCCGGCCAGGAAAAATGGACTCGGTGACGATTGTGCCGGCCAGCAGCGTGCCGAATTGCAATCCGAGAATCGTGACGATGGGCACGAGCGCGTTGGGAAATGCGTGACGGTACAGCACGGCGCGCTCCGGCATAGTCCTTTGGCCGCGCGGTGCGCACGTAATCGCTGCCGAGTTCCTCGATCATGGAGCCGCGCACCATGCGCGTGAGAATTGCGGCGAGCGCCGCGCCCAAGGTTGCGGCGGGCAAAATCAGATGCGAAATTCCACCGCGGCCCGAAACCGGTAGCCAGCCGAGCTCGATGGAAAACACAAGAATCAGCACGGGGCCAAGCGCGAAGTTGGGCACCGATAGTCCGAGCAACGTAAGGACACCAATCGCGTGATCGCGCGCTGTGTCCGCGATCGCGCGCGGCGGCAACGCCGGCGGGAATCGCGATAGCGGCGCAGACGAACATTGCCGTGAAGGCGAGCTCCAATGTCGCGGGATAGCGCTGCAGCACGAGCGTTAGCACAGGGAGCTTCGAAATGAAATGAGCGTGCCCCAATCGCCGCGCGACAGGCCAGTCAGGTAATGCGAGTACTGGGTGATGCAGCGGCTGATCGAGTCCGAGCGCGTGGCGCAGATTGCTCAAGTCTTCGGCGCGAGCATCCTCGCCGAGCATCTGCTGCACGGGATCGCCGGGCACGATGTGCACGAGCAGGAAAACCATTGTGAGAATCAGCCAGATTGCGGGCAAGCGCAATGCCGAGGCGGACGAAACACGCGACGAGTCATGCGCGCATGCCGCTCCGCCAATGGATTGCGTTCTCATTTTTTCGGCGGGACTCCAGAAGGCCGGCTTGGCCAGACGGCGACTCTGCAATATCCGTGAACTTTTTGCATTTTCAGCTTTGCGATGCGGCGTTTATCCATTTCGTAAACGGTGAAGCGGTAATCCTCGAAATCAAATGTTTCACCGCCTTGCGGAATTAATCCGAATCGCGCGAGAGCGAATCCGCCGAGAGTGGCGTATGCCGGATCTTCCGGCAGCAAAATATCGTATTGCATTTCGAGATCGCGGACGTTCAGAGACGCGTCGAAAATCATCGCGCCATCGGCGAGCCTGATTGGTTTTTCAACCAGATCAAATTCGTCGTGAATTTCTCCGACCACCTGTTCGATCACATCTTCAAGCGTGACAAGACCAAGAATGCTTCCGAATTCATCGACAACAAGCGCCATCGAGGCCCCACGCGCGCGAAATTCCGCGAGCAATTCACCGGCGGGTTTGCTTTCGGGCACGATCAGCAATTCGCGGACGAGACGGCGCAAGTCAAATGGAGCAGATGGGCGGCCTTGCACGGCGCGGCGATCGCGTTCGAGCAGCACTCCGAATAAATCCTTTATGTGCACGAAGCCGAGAGAGTGATCGAGCGTGCCTTGATAAACAGGAATGCGCGAGCGTTGCGTGCGCGCGAAAAGCTGTTCCGTTTCTTCCAGAGTTGCTTCGGCGGGGAGCGCGTGCACGTCCGGACGCGGCACCATAATTTCGCGCACTTGGAGTTGACCGAGCTCGAGCGCGCTTTGGACGTAGCGTTCTTCGTCGGCGCCGAGCAGACCGCGTTCGCGCGCTTGTTGAATCAGCACCTGCAATTCTTCGGCGGAATGCACAGCGGTGTGACTGAGGCGCGGAGTAACGCCAAGCGCGCGCATTACCATTCGTGACATTCCGTCCAACATTCCAATCGCAATGCTGAAGGTGGCCAAATAAATTTGGAACGGACGCGCAACGAGAAGGGCGACGCGTTCGGCGTGCGTGAGGCTTAGTCCCTTCGGAACCAATTCGCCCAGCACGACGTGAAAAGTTGTGAGCAGCAGATACGAAACGCCAATCGCAATTGCGTGCGCCACAAAAACCGTGTGCTTGCCGGGCAACCACGAAAGCAGCGGCTCAATTCCCTGCGCCAGCGCATATTCGCCGACGAAACCGAGTCCGATAGTGGTGAGCGTGATGCCAACTTGCACGCCGGAAATTACACGCTCGAGATGCGTGACCAATTCCTGCACGATGCGCGCGCTGGGATTTCCCTTTTTTACGAGCTGACGGACGCGGGACAATCGCACGGCGACAAGAGAAAATTCGGTCGCCGCGAAAAACGCGTTGATGCAAATCAGAAGAAATACGCCGAAGAGGCGGATTAGAATCACCGCGCGATTCTAGCAGTCTCTTGTGCGCACCCCAAGAGGTGGCGTGTCGGCGAGGCACGCATCGATATATTAATGATGAGCACTTGTCGGCGGGCGCGGGCCGCAATACACTTCCGCACTCGCATCGATACGGAGACCGAATCATGAGCCGCCCGACACGCTATCTTCTATATACGGTAATTATTTTGGTGCTGCTGATCGCCGGACTTAGCGGCGTGAGCTGGTGGATATTTCATCGCGGACTGCCGCAGCTCGATGGAACGCATCAGATCGCGGATTTGAAAAATGAAGTAACAGTGTTGCGCGACGCAAAGGGTGTGCCACATATTCGCGCGAAATCCCGCGAAGATTTGAGCGTGGCGCAAGGTTATGTGATGGCGCAGGATCGTTTGTGGCAAATGGATTTGGTGCGGCGCGCGGCCAGCGGCAGACTTTCAGAAATTATCGGCACGCCAACATTGGAAATCGATCGCAGCTTTCGGCGACTTGGATTGGCTGAAGCCGCCGAGCGTGAGGTTTCTTTGCTGGATGCCGACGAGCGTTCAGAACTGGAAGCGTTTGCGAGCGGAATAAATCGTTACATTGCCGAAAAACATCCGCTGCCTGTTGAATTCACGCTGCTGCGTTACGATCCGGCCCCGTGGCGGCCTGCCGATACACTTCTTGTTATCGGATACATGTATCAGTCGCTCACAAGTTCGTGGCGCTGGGATTTGAATCGGATTGATGTAAGCGCGCGAATTGGGAAGGAACGCGCGGAATATTTTTACGATCAGACTTCGCCGTACGATCATCCGATTGTAGGCGGACAAACTGAGCCACCGAAAATAGTTACGCCGACTACTCCGAGCGGCGTGCCGAATCCTGTTGGGGAAACTGCGCCCGCGATATTCAATGCTGGGATACTTGATTCATCTGCGGCGAAATCTACCGACGATTCGACTTCCGCGCTTTGGGGATTTGCTCAAGACACGCTATTTCAATTTGATGAGCAAGTGCGCGCGGCATTCGGCAGCAACAATTGGGTGGTGGACGGTTCGCACACCGTGTCCGGCAAACCACTGCTCGCCAACGACACGCACCTCGCGCTTTCCACGCCGTCGATTTGGTATTTGGTTCAGCTAAGCGTGCCGCGATGGAATGCCGAAGGATTTACACTGCCCGGAGTTCCGGGGATTGTGATTGGGCACAACGATCAAATCGCCTGGGGATTTACGAATGACGGCGCGGATGTGCAGGATCTTTACGCGGAAACTTTCAATCCTGCGAATCCGCTGGAGTATCGGGTGAACGGCCAGTGGGTGGCCGCGCAAATTCGCAAAGAAATAATCAATGTAAAAGGAAAGCCGGCGGAGACGCTGGATGTTGTTGTGACGCGGCATGGGCCGGTGATGTCGCAGAATGGAAACACTGGCTACGCGCTGAAATGGACGGCTACCGAACCCGGCGGACTGGCGCACAGTTATTTTGGAATTCAATTTGCGCACAACTGGAATGAATTTCGAGAAAGTCTGCGCAACGCCGCAGGGCCGGGACAAAATATTGTTTACGCCGATGTGGAAGGACACATCGGATTCATCGTGGCCGCGCGAATTCCCATTCGGAAATGTGGGGCGTGGCCGGCGGATTCTCCCCTTCCAGCGGACACACCTTGCGGCGCTGCGCCAGTGCCGGGTGATACCGACGCGTTCGAGTGGAACGGATATATTCCGTTTGACGAATTGCCACAGGCGCTCGATCCTCCGGGCGGAATTATTGCGACTGCGAATGCGCGCGTGGCCGGACCGGCGTATCCGCATTTCGTGACGGCGAATTGGATGACGCCGTGGCGCGTGGACAGAATTTTCACGCTGTTGGGCGCACCCGGAAAGAAATTTCAGCCAGAGGACTTCAACGCGATTCAAAACGACATTACCAGCGCATTCGATTTGATCGTCGCAAAGAAATTGGTGAAGGCCGCCGCGAATACGAAGCCGAAGGACGACCGAACGAGTGCGCTGATTAAAATGCTGGCGAGCTGGGATGGACAGATGAAGGCGTCGTCGGTGGAAGCAACTTTTGTCCTGCAGGCGGAACGCGCGATTGGCCGAAATTTGTTTCGTCCTTACTTGGGTGATGCGGTGCCTATGTATCCGGGCGGAGAAATGTTTCTGGAACGCGTGCTGCGTGAGCGTCCGGCGATGTGGTTGCCCGCGGAGTTTCACAACTATGACGATTTCCTGATTGCCAGCGCGGATCGCGCTGTTGCGGAGCTGACAACTGCAACGGGCCAGCCCGATATTTCAACCTGGACGTGGGGAAAGCGGAACGCGCTTTTCATGGCGCATGCGCTGGGGCAAACAGGATTGCTCGCGCGAATATTTAGCATCGGGCCGGTCGAACAATCAGGCTCGACGGGCTGCATCAAAGCGATGGGCCCATCATATGGGCCGAGCATGAGAATGGTGGCGGACACGTCCGACTGGGATCGTTCCCTGATGGAAATTACGACGGGCGAATCGGGGCAAGTGTCCAGCGATTATTATCGCGATCAATTTCCGGATTGGTTTGGCGGCCGAGCAATACCGGCCGCATTTAGCGATGCTGCAGTACAGCACGCAACGACACACACTTTGCGATTGATGCCCGGCAATCAATAATAATGTTGGCGGAATAATTCACACATGCCCGAGGCGCCGGAAGTCGAAGCAGTTGTGCGAGCGTTGCGGAGGCACGTCGTCGGACAGGTGATTCACGCGTGCCGGGTGATACATCCCATTGCAGTGAAACCTCAGACGCCTGCGCAACTTGCGAAATTGTTGCGCGGAAATCGGATTGAGGAAGTATCGCGCATTGGAAAATATTTAATTTTGCGTTTGGCGCGCGGAATACTGACGTTTCATTTCAAATTCGACGGACAGATACTTTTGTTCGACGCAACACCGCCGCGCGAAGTGCATGTGGACGTGCTGGTTACACTCGGCGATGTGACGCTCGGATTCGTTGACCCACGTCATCTCGGGCGGATGAATTGGCATGAGAGCGTTGAAGCTATGCCGGCGCTGAAGAAACTCGGTGTGGATATTTTCTCGAGGGACTTCACGTTATCGGCGCTCGATGCAATTTTGAAGAAGTCGCGTCTTGTACTAAAGATACTTCTCACCGATCAAACTAAACTTGCCGGCCTCGGCAACATTTATTCAAGTGAAGCTTCGTGGCACGCGCGATTGAATCCGCGTCGACGCGCAAATCGCCTCACCTCTGAAGAATCGCGTCGGCTTCACAAGGCCATTGTCTCCACCGCGCGCCGTGCCTTAGAATGTTGCAGCCATCCGCCGCCGAACTTTCACAACACGGAATGGTGGTTTTCAGATTTGACGCCGATGTTGCGCGTGTACGGACGTGAGGGCGAGCGTTGCCGCCGGTGTGGCGGCACTATCAAACGAATTCAGCAGGGCGGACGATCGAGCTTTTTCTGCCCGCGCTGCCAAAGGTAAAATTCAGTTGAATCCAATTCCGAACAAGAAGACCGAAGCACCCGCGAAGAAACCGGAATTTGAACGGTCGCTCGCGCGCCTGGAAGAAATTGTCCGTAAACTGGAAAACACAAACCTTTCGTTAGACGAGGCAATGAAACTTTTCGAGGAAGGCGTAGTGCTTTCGCGCGATTGCCAGAAGCAGCTTGAGCAGGCCGAAGGACGCGTGGAAATTTTGATGAAGAAGGCCGGCGGCGATCTGGCCGTTGAGCCATTCGAGTCCGACGCGGACGAAGAAAATTAACCGGCGCCCGCATCTACATGGCCTATCCAAACTTTTTCGACGAAAACCAGAAATTAATTGAAGCCGCGATCGAGCGGCTGATGCCTTCGGCGCACACGATGCCGCCGACGATTCATCAGGCCATGCGCTACAGCGTTTTCGCCGGCGGAAAACGCATTCGTCCGATGTTGTGCCTGGAAGCCTCGCGGATTTTTTCCGCAGAAACCAATGCGGCGGTTGAAGCCGGTTGCTCAATCGAATTTATTCACACGTACTCGCTGATTCACGACGATTTGCCTGCGCTTGATAATGACGATCTGCGCCGCGGTAAGCCGACGTGTCACAAACAATTCAACGAAGCGACGGCAATTCTGGCAGGAGACGCGCTGCTGACGCTGGCATTCGAGACTCTTTCGAGAATTCCGACGGACGCCTCGAGGTGCGTTCATGTGATTCGTGAAGTTTCCAGCGCAGCAGGGACGCGCGACGGAATGGTGGGCGGACAAGTTGCCGACATCGAAGCCGAACGCAAACCAGTGAACGCGGAAATGCTCGCGTACATTCATCGCTCGAAAACCGCCGCGCTGATTCGCGGTTCTGTGATTGCCGGAGCGATTTGCGGCGGCGGAAATGCTGAAGACGTTGAGCGCATGCGCCGATTCGGAGACAATATTGGCTGGGCCTTTCAAGTGGTAGACGATATTCTTGACGTAGAAGAATCTTCCGCAGCGCTTGGCAAAACCGCCGGAAAAGATCAGGCGCAACAGAAGGCGACTTATCCTGCGCTTTTCGGTTTGCAAAAATCGCGAGAGTTTGCGAAGGAACTTGCGACGAAGGCGCTTGGCGAACTAGCCGTCTACGGAGAACGCGCGGCGCGGTTGCGCGACCTGGCGGAGTTCCTAGTTTTGCGCCGAGCTTAGTCGAACCGAAGTAATTC
This sequence comes from Terriglobia bacterium, assembly GCA_963840515.1. Classification (GTDB taxonomy): domain Bacteria; phylum Acidobacteriota; class Terriglobia; order Acidiferrales; family UBA7541; genus DASTCZ01. The sequence goes on along the minus strand of CAWIZI010000046.1, from coordinate 10,949 downwards.
GCTGACCAGTACCGCTCGCGTTGGTCAATACATGCCGGAAAAATCTCCAAAAGTAAAAATTGAAAAACAGCGGCTCGATATACTTCTTGTCGAGCGCGGCCTTGCAGAATCGCGCCAGAAAGCCCAGGCCATGCTGCTTGCCGGAGAAGTGCGCATCGCCGGGCAGCGCCACGACAAACCCGGCGAGCGCGTTCCAGCCGATGTGTCAATTGAAATTGCCGAAACGCATTTGCGATATGTGAGCCGCGGCGGATTTAAGTTGGAAGGCGCGCTGGATGATTTCCGCGTCGATCCGAATGGAAAAGTTTGTCTCGATGTTGGTTCGTCCACCGGAGGCTTTACTGATTGCCTGCTTCAGCGCGGCGCAGTTCACGTTTACGCTGTGGACGTGACGCCCGACCAAATGGGGTGGAAACTGCAGCAAGATCCCCGTGTAACACGCATTAAACGCAACGCGCGCGAATTAAAGCACGACGATTTAACGGCGGCGAACAGCGCGCTTGGACAAAACTATACTCCGCCGCAGGTTGTTGTAGTTGATCTGGCATTCATCTCTGTCGCAAAAGTCTTGTCGGCGGTTGTAGCGGTTGCCGCACCGCGCGCAGAATTTCTAATTTTAATCAAACCTCAATTTGAATTGGACCGCGGTGACATCGGCAAAGGCGGAATTGTTCGCGACACGAAGTTGCACGAGCGCGCCATCGAGCGGGTGCGCAATGCGGCGCGGTTAGCTGGTTTGAACGAGAAGGGCGTGAAGCCCAGCAAACTTCCCGGCGCCGAAGGTAATCTGGAATTTTTTCTTTACGCGATTCGTGAATAAAATAGAGTGATTAAATAAGCCGCGCTGTCCCGAACGCAATCCGCTGGAGTACAATGCCATCATCCATGTACCGCACCGTAGGAATTGTTTCGCGGCCCCGGCAGGTGGAAATTGCCGCCGTCGCGCCAAAATTAATTGAGTGGCTGGAATCACGCGGCCTCTCCGTCATTTATGACAAGGAAACTGCCGCGTGCTTGGCCGGTTCCGGCCGCGAATGTTCGCGCGAAGATTTAACGGTGCGCGTTGATCTGGTGATCGTCCTCGGCGGAGACGGTACGCTGCTGGCAACCGCGCGGGCATTTCGCGATAACTCTGTTCCCGTACTTCCAATTAATTTGGGTGGCCTCGGATTTCTCACTAGTGTGAAGCTCGACGAAATGTACGCGATCCTTGAAGAAGCCTTGCAGGGCCGTAATCGAGTCAGCGAACGCAGCATGCTTGAGGCCAGCATTTGGCGCGGCGATAAAGTTATCGCGTGTCATCGCGCGTTGAATGATGCTGTGCTGAACAAAGGCGCGCTCGCGCGAATCATTGATCTCGATCTGCATTTGAATGGCGAATTCGTCACCAGCTACAAAGCGGATGGGCTAATTATTTCTACGCCGACCGGCTCGACTGCATATTCGCTGGCGGCGGGCGGGCCCATCGTGTATCCGAAGGTGCCCGCATTTGTCGTGACGCCGATCTGCCCGCACACGCTGACGAATCGTCCGCTGGTAATTCCGGAAACTTCAAAAATCGAAATCGCATTCCGTTCAAACGATAATCAGGTCTACTTGACGCTCGATGGTCAAGTTGGAGTTGAGCTCGAACCGGACGACCGAATCACAATCACGAAATCCACGTACCCGCTGCGGCTCGTCCGTCCGGCGCGGAAAACCTATTTTGAAATTCTACGAAACAAACTCAAGTGGGGCGAGCGCTAACCCTTCCCTGCCGAATTCCTGCTGATAGGCAATTCCCCCTCGAAAATAATCAAAGAACTTTGGTGACCTTTCTGGTATGTAGACGTCATACCTAGGTGTAAGGAGACAGCCTACCTACCTCTATGACGCCGCCAAAAGAGCGCTATCAGAATCGCACCGAAATCCTACAGGGCACGCTGGACATGCTCATCCTTCAAGTTCTTCAATGGGGACCGCGCCACGGCTACGCGCTAAGCAAAGCCATCCGCACCAATTCCGGTGAAATATTGAAGGTGGATACCGGCTCGCTCTATCCGGCACTTCACCGCCTGGAACGCAAAGGTTGGATCGAAGCGGAATGGAAAGCGTCGGAGATCGGCCCGCGGCTGCGCGTCTATAACCTGACGAAATCTGGCCGCAAGCAACTTGTTTCCGAACGCTCCCGCTGGGCAATCCTGACTGGCGCCATCGCCGGAATTTTGAATCCCGCGAAGAATGAGAGTGAGTGATGAAATTTTCATTCTGGAAACGTAAGCAGCGCGACGAAGAACTCAGCGAAGAAATTCAGACGCATCTTACGCTTGGCGCGCGCGAAGAAATGCAATCGGGCCAATCGCGCAAAGACGCGCAACTTGCGGCGCGTCGCGAATTTGGAAACGAAAGTCTGGCGCGCGAGACCACTCACGATATGTGGGGCTGGCGCTGGATTGGCGAACTGTTGCAGGACATCCGCTACGGCCTGCGTTTGCTCGCGAAAAACCCCGGCTTCACCGCTGTCGCAATTTTGACGCTTGCGCTTGGAATCGGCGCGAACACTGCAATATTCAGTCTCGTCGATACCGTAATGCTGAAAATGTTACCGGTGCAGAATCCCGAACAGTTGATGGTTCTCGCGATTCGTTCTCCGAAATCGACCGGCGATCCGGACCCAGAGTTTACAAATCCCATTTGGGAACAAATTCGCGATCAGCAGGATGTTTTCTCGGGCGTTTTCGCATGGTCGCAGGCTCGCTTCGATTTGGCGCAGGGCGGCGAATCTCACATCGCGAATGGACTCGAGGTCAGCGGAGATTATTTCAACACGCTTGGCGTGCATCCTGCGGCGGGGCGGTTGCTGGTAAATAGCGACGACAAGCGCGGCTGCGCAGGCGCCGCCGTTCTCGGCTACGGTTTCTGGCAGGAACATTTTGGCGGAGCGCAGAATGCCGTCGGAAGCGTGCTCAGTTTGTCCGGCCATCAATTCCAAGTGATCGGCGTCGCTGCTCCAGGTTTTTTTGGCGTAGATGTTGGAAATAAATTCGACGTCGCCATTCCGATTTGCGCGGAAGCGATTATCCGCGGCGCCAATTCCAATCTGGACGAACGAGCTGCATGGTGGCTGAGTATTGTTGGCCGCCCAAAATCCGGAGTGAGCCCTGAAAAAGTTTCCGCGCGCCTTCAGGTGCTTTCGCCGCAAATTTTCGTCGCCACAGTTCCAGCGCGTTGGAAGGCCGATTCGAAGAATAATTTTCTGAGCGGAATTCTTGTAGCATCGCCAGCTGGAAAAGGATTATCCGAAGTTCGCCGCGCATACGATCAGCCACTGAGAATGTTGATGGCCGTCGTGGGACTCGTTCTGCTTATTGCGTGCGCAAATATTGCGAGCTTAATGCTCGCTCGCGCCGCCACTCGGCAAAAAGAGATTTCCGTTCGGCTCGCCATTGGCGCTTCTCGCGGGCGATTAATTCGTCAACTGCTCACCGAGTGCGTGCTTCTATCGTGTACTGGTGCGGCGCTAGGAATTCTTTTTGCGCGCTGGGGCTCGGCAATTTTAGTCCGATTTATTTCTACGCCGCGAAGTCCCGTGTTTCTGCAATTCTCGGTGGATAGCCGGGTTCTCGGATTCACCGCCGCAATGGCAGTCCTGACCGGAATTTTATTTGGAATTTTGCCCGCGCTGCGCTCTACAAGAGTTTCTCTTTCCTCCGCAATGAAGGGTGGCCAGCAAGATGAAGCTCCGGGACAAGCGCATTTTCGCCCGGGCCGTTGGATTGTGGCGTGCCAGGTGGCGCTATCGCTCGTCTTGCTGATTGTTGCCGGACTTTTTCTGCGTAGCTTTAACAATTTGCTCACGCTCAATACCGGCTTCGACCGCAGCAACGTCATGATGATCTCCGCCGACGCGCACAACGCCAACATTTCGCCGGACGCGCGCGATGCGTTGTGGCTTCAGGCGATTCAACGTGTGCAAAACCTTCCCGGCGTAACGTCGGTGAGCGAATCGGTGATCACTCCGATTAGCGGCGTCGGCTGGAATAGTTTTTTCCGTAAGCAAACAGGAACCAGTCCGTCGGGCAGAAACGCACTGGCCAACATCAACGCAGTTTCGCCGGATTATTTCGCCACGTTGCGCTCGCCAATTCTTGCAGGTCGCGCCTTCGCCGCGGGCGACACTGCCGGTGCGCCGCTCGTCGGCATCATCAACGAAACAATGGCCCGCCGTTTCTTTGGGAAGGAAGATCCAATCGGACAGTATGTTTACACCGACCCAGCTCCTGGACAGGCGCCACAATTCATTCAAGTTGTCGGAGTAGCGGTAGACGCGAAATATCGAACGCTTCGCGAAACGACACCAGCCACAATGTACTTCCCCGTCGCACAGTTGGCCGCGCAAAAAGCGCAGGTCATGTCAGAACAGCCTTCGTTTGAGGTGCGCACCGCCGCGCCGCCCGCAACAGTCGTGAAATCCGCCGCGGAAGTTTTCACGTCGATGAATGGATCAATTTCGCTCAGCTTCCGCACTTTGGAAGAACAGGTGAACGATTCGTTGCGGCAGGATCAGCTACTCGCCACGCTTTCCGGTTTCTTCGGCGGACTTGCGCTGCTACTCGCGATGATCGGTCTTTATGGAGTTCTCGCCTACATGGTCACGCAACGCCGCAAAGAAATCGGCATTCGCATGGCACTTGGAGCGGGAAAATCTTCCATCCTGGGCCTGATTATGCGCGACGTATCGATCCTTCTTGCGTCAGGCGTGGTCGTTGGCGTTGGAATTTCTTTGTGGGCCACGCACTTCATGCAGAAAATGCTCTTTAATCTGAATCCTCGTGACGCGAAGACAATTATCTTCAGCGTCGCTGTTCTCAGCGCGGTTGCGTTGCTCGCCGGATATCTTCCGGCGCGAAGAGCTGCGCGTTTGGATCCAAACGTAATTCTTCGCGACGAATAGGGAGGTGAATCATGAAATTTACTTTCTGGAAACACAGCCAACGGAATCAGGAACTGAACGAGGAAATTCAGGCGCATCTCACACTTGGCGCGCGCGAAGAAATAGAATCAGGACAATCGCGTAAAGATGCCGAACTCGCCGCACGCAACGCGTTTGGAAATGAAACCATCGCGCGTGAAACCACCCGCGATATGTGGCCCTGGCGCTGGCTCGGCGATTTATTTCAGGACGTCCGCTACGGTCTCCGCTTGCTCGGGAAAAATCCCGGCTTCACCGCTGTTTGCATTCTGACTCTCGCGCTTGGCATCGGCGCGAACACCGCGGTCTTCAGTCTGGTTGATACCGTGATGCTGAAAATGTTGCCCGTGCAAAAACCGGAAGAACTAATGGTCGTCGGCATGCTTTCTCCCGGCGATGACGAACCGAACACCAACTTCACCAATCCCATCTGGGAACAGGTGCGAGATCATCAGGACGTTTTCTCCGGCGTTTTCACCTGGGGAGGCGCGCAATTCGACCTTTCGCAAGGCGGCGAATCGCATCTGATTGACGGGCTCTACGTCAGTGCGGATTACTTCCACACTCTCGGCGTGAATACTGCCGCGGGGCGTCTGTTTACAAACAGCGATGACCGACGCGGTTGCAGCGGCTCTGTCGTTCTGAGCTACGGATTTTGGCGCGATCATTTTGGTGGCGAGCAAGATGCCATCGGGAAAATGTTGGACCTGTCCGGTCATCCTATGGAAGTAATCGGCGTCGCACCACCGGGATTTTTCGGCGTGGACGTCGGACAGAAATTCGACGTCGCCGTTCCAATTTGTTCGGAAGCAATTTTCAGCGGAAAAGATTCCATGCTCGACCACCGATCTGCGTGGTGGCTAAGCGTCGCGGGCCGCCCGAAAGCCGGCTACAGCACTGCGCAAGTTTCCGCACGATTGAAAGTCATCTCGCCAGAAATATTTGCCGCGACCATTCCTGAAAAGTGGGACGCCGATGGCCAGAAAAGTTATCAGACTCGAGTCCTGGTCTCGTCGCTCGCGGGGAAAGGCTTGTCCTATGTTCGCCGCGCGTACAACGAACCGCTGCGAATGCTGATGATACTTGTCGGTCTCGTGCTGCTGATCGCTTGCGCGAATATCGCCGGTCTGATGCTCGCCCGTGCCGCCACGCGCCAAAAAGAAATTTCCATCCGGCTCGCAATCGGCGCTTCCCGCGTGCGCCTAATTCGCCAACTCCTTACCGAGTGCGTTTTGCTTTCCCTTGCCGGCGCTGCGTTGGGAATTATATTCGCTCGCTGGGGCTGCGCCTTCTTGGTCCGAATCATTTCTTCACCGCAGAGTCCCATCTTTCTACAAATTTCGCTGGACGCGCACGTCCTTGAATTCACCGCCGGAATTGCCGTGCTCACCGGACTTCTCTTCGGAATGCTGCCGGCATTTCGATCAACGCGCGTCTCCGTTGCGTCTGCAATGAAGGGCGGCCAGCTTGACGAATCGTCCGTTCGCTCACATTTTCGCGCTGGACGATGGATTGTTGCCGCCCAGGTGGCGCTCTCCTTGGTGTTGCTGATTATCGCGGGCCTTTTTCTGGGCAGCTTCAACAAGCTAATTTCTCTGGACCTCGGTTTCGATCGCTCGAACGTTTTGATCGTTCATGCCGATTCGCAAAACGTAATTGTTTCCAATGAGCAGCGCGCCGCAATGTGGCAACAAACTTTGCAACGTTTGCAAAATCTACCGGGCGTTGCATCTGCCAGCGAATCTGTCCTCAGTCCGATCAGCGGCAGCACATGGAACGACGAATTTCATTTGCTGGCGGGCGCTGGACCAAAAGGTGACGCCTCCGTGGCCTGGGTCAACTACGTATCTACGGAATATTTCAGCACACTGCGAACTCCAATTCGAGCCGGCCGGAATTTCGATGCGAGTGACACGTCCGGCTCTCCGCATGTAGCCATCATCAACGAAACGATGGCGCGGAACTTTTTTGGCTCGTCCAACCCGATTGGACAATTCCTGAGGATCGAAGACGAGCCGGGAATCATTACGCCGCCCATGCAAATTGTGGGAGTTACAAGAGATGCAAAATATGTGACGCTGCGCGAAAAAACTTCCGCCACAATCTATTTTCCAATCGCACAGTTGGACGCCACTCACAACCACCGCTCAGCCGAAACTCCGACATTCGAGATACGAACCGCCTCGCAACCACTCTCGATGGCACGATCAGTTGAAACTGCGATTACCGGTGCCAATAAATCAATTTCGCTGCGCTTCAATTCCTTGGAAGATCAAGTGGATGATTCGCTGCGCAAGGATCAACTCCTCGCCACTCTTTCCGGATTTTTCGGCGGACTCGCATTGCTGCTAGCCATGATCGGCCTCTACGGTGTTCTCGCCTACATGGTCACGCAGCGCCGAAAAGAAATCGGCATTCGCATGGCGCTTGGTGCCGGGAAAGGTTCGATCCTGCGGCTAATCATGCGTGACGTTTCAATTCTTCTCGCGGTAGGCGTGATCGTCGGCGTCGGAATTTCTTTGTGGGCCACACATTTCATGCAGAAGATGCTTTACGAGTTGAATCCGCGTGACGCGAAGACAATTATTTTCAGCGTTGCAGTCCTCAGCGCCGTTGCTCTTCTCGCAGGATATCTTCCGGCGCGACGTGCAGCGCGTCTCGATCCAAACGTAATTCTGCGTGATGAATAGAAATTTCCGGATGGGGGTTCGTAACAGGGCACGACTTCAGTCGTGCCGTAAATTGCGCGAGCAACAAGGGTTTTAACCCTTGCGTCTTCTATTCGCCGCGCATAATATCCGCGGTCGTCTCGCGCTTGCGAACCAAGCGAAACTTCTTCCCTTCCACCAAAACTTCCGCCGGCCTTGGACGCGAATTATAATTCGACGTCATGGAAGTCCCATACGCCCCTGCTCCCCACAGCGCCAATAAATCTCCGGCGCGAACTTCGCCCAGCGGCCATGAATCCAGAAATACATCGCCCGTTTCGCAAACCGGCCCAACAATCGCGACATTTTTCTCCGGGCCGTTCGTCGCGCGCGTCACGCTCGTAATCGGATGCGTCGCGCGATAAAGCGCGGGCCGCATGAAGTCATTCATCGCCGCATCGGCAACCACAAAAGTTTTCCCGCGCGTTTCCTTCGTGTAAAGCACGCGCATCAACAGCACTCCAGCCTGCGCCACAATCCGCCGGCCCGGTTCGATCAGCAGATGCCGTCCAAGCCCGCGTGTTTCTTCCGCCAGCGCTCGCGCGTATTCGCGCGCCTTCGGAGGATTTTCCAATGAGTACCGCACGCCCAATCCGCCGCCGATATCCACGTAACGCAAACGCACGCCATTCGCTTCCAGATCGCGCACATATCCGGAAAGTTTTCGCAGCGATTGACGGTACGGAGTTAAGTTGAGCACTTGCGAGCCAACGTGCGAACCAATTCCCTGCCACTCAATCCATTTTGAATCGCGGTGCGCCAGATACATTTTCCGCGCTTGCGGCCAATCCACTCCAAATTTGTGGTGACGCCTCCCGGTAGCAATATGCGGATGACCTCCCGCAACCACATCCGGATTCACGCGAATCGAAGTAGACGCACGTTTGCGAAGACGCGCAGCCTCGCTCGCAAGCAACTCAAGTTCCGCCGGCGATTCCACATTGAACAAAAATATTCCCGCGCGCAAACCTTCCGCGATTTCCTCGCGGCTTTTTCCAACACCGGAGAAAACAACTCTGCTCGGCGAAATTCCCGCGCGCCGCAGCCGTTCGAGTTCGCCGCCGGAAACAATGTCGAACCCGCTTCCCAATTTCGCCAGCAGACGCAGCACACTCAAATTCGAGTTCGCTTTCACCGCGTAGCAAATCGTGTGCGGCGTCTTACCCAGCGCCGACGTCAGTGCGTTATCCAATTCTGAGTAAGCCCCCGAAATTGCCGCGCCGCTGTAAACATAAGCAGGCGTGCCAACTCGATTCGCAATCGCTTCAAGCGAAACGCCTTCGCAGAAAACATTTCCGCGCCGGCGAATAAAATGTGGAGTGTAGCTGGCAGGATCTTGCTGGCGATTCATTTTCTATTCGTGTCCAATCTTAATTCTCTGTAACTGCTTCCGTGTTCGATCCCGGTTTCACTTTCAGCACCACCAGCGTGCGGTCGTCCGAAAGACGCGCGCTGTGCGTGAATTGTTCCACTTCTTCCAGCAAACGATCTGCCAGCGCGTCCGCCGAAAGTTCATGATTCGCGGCAATCGCTTCGACCAGCCGCTCCCATCCAAAAAACTGTCCATCGGGCGCGGCGCTTTCGCTGAATCCATCCGAATAAAAAACCAGAATGTCGCCGGTGGTCAGCGTGTAACTTGCCTCGTCATATTTCGCATCGTCGTAAAGTCCCAGCGGAAGTCCCGTCAAATCTAACTTTTCGCAGCGGCCATCTTTCCAAAGAAGCGGCTGAGTCTGCCCGGCATTTGCGACGCGCAATTTCTGGCGGCCCTTTTGCCACGTTGCAAAGCACATGGTCATGTAGCGCGCTTCCACCTGACGCTCGCACAATAAATGATTCAATTGCGCGAGCAAATCCGCCGGCTGCAGCTTTTGCGCCGCGACGCTGCGCAATACACCAATCGCAACCGCCCCATAAAGCGCCGCCGCCGAACCTTTGCCGCTCACGTCGCCCAGCACAATGCCCAGCTGATTCGGCCCGTAGCGCAGAAAATCGTAAAGATCGCCGCAAACTTCGCGCGCCGATTGAATTCGCGCCGCAATATCCAGTCCGAAATCTTCCACCGGTACGGGACGAAGCAGCGCGCCTTGCATTCGCTGTGCCGCCTGTAACTCCCGCTCCATGCGCGATTCATCGCGCGCCACTTGCTCGTATAGCCGCGCGTTTTCCAGCGAAACCGCCAACTGCGACGCGAGAATTGAAAGCACCTGTACGTGCTCGTCGTTAAAATAATCCAGCTCCGGACTTTCCAGATCCAGCACCGCGACCACGCGATTCTTGTGAATCAGCGGCAGCGCCAATTCCGAACGCGTTTCCGGATTCACCATCAAGTATCGCGGATCGGCCGTCGTATCCGGCACTCGCACTGGCTGCCGCAATGCCGCCGCCGCGCCGACAATTCCTTCCGTCGCCGCCACGCGCATTTTTCCCTGCACCGTCTGACCATATTTCACATCCAGCCGGTGACGAAAAGTTTTCGTCGCTCTCGTCATACAGCAGAATGCTCAAAATCTGATAGTCAATCACGCGCTTGATCAGCTCCGCCGCGCGCGTCAACAGTTTTTCCAAATCAAGAATCGAACTTGTTTCGCGCGCAATCTCATTCAGCACCAGCAGCGTTTCCGCCTGCCGCCGCGCACGCTGAAACAGCCGCGCGTTTTCAATCGCCATCGCAAGCCGGCTGGCCAGCAGCGTCAGAATATTTTGCTGGTCGTGCGTAAAATAATTGAGTTGCCTGCTCTGAATATCCAGCACGCCGATGGCTTTGCCTTTGTACATCAGCGGCACGGCCAGTTCGGAGCGCACCGCATCAATCGCGTTGATGTAGCGCGGATCCTTGCTGACGTCGGCAACGCGCACGGCTTGTCCTGTCGCCGCGGCGGTTCCCGTAATTCCCTGCCCAATCGGAATCCGCCACGTTTCAATAATGTCTGGCGTATATCCGATCGCGAATCGGTGGATACAATCGTCCCGATTCCTCATCCACCAGCATCACGCTGAAAATTTCGTAATCAATCAGCCGTTTTACAAGCTCCGCCGTCTTCTCCAGAACCTTGTCCAGTTCGAGAGATGAATTCATTTCCTGTCCGATCTCAGCCAGCGTCGCCAGTGTTTCGGCAGGCAGGTCGAATTGCCGAAGGGTGTCGGCGGGCTCTTGAACCAACGCATCGTCGGGACGACAATGCCGCTATGACGAGGGTTGGACGAATGGCCAGTTGGCGCGGCTTGGCGACCGCATTCGGCGCGGCCATTCTGTGCACGGTTTCGGCCCAAGTACCGGCAGGGCGACT
>CAWIZI010000045.1:0-4288 GCA_963840515.1 Terriglobia bacterium | reverse complement strand
CTTCTCTCCTGCAACTCATATGCAACTAGAGCGCATCTGTGCATTACAAATCGCAAAATCGGTCATCAGCTAACTCCCATATCAGCAACACGTTGCCGACAATAAGTGAAAAAACGCGAACCCCCACCCCCACCCTATTTTGCGATGTATGTGCTAATAAAGGACTTACAGCGATCTGCCGTCGATGTGTGTGCTAATAAAGGACTTAGCGGATCCAAGTGGCACAGGCTTCAGCCTGTGGCTTCCACACGTCATTCCAGCGATTAAGTATGCCGGGGTTCTTTCTGATTCTCTCTGATCTTTCTCTGCGAACTCTACGTTTCTGCGTTCGGATATCCCGTCTTTTCCCCTCTTTTTCCTCTCCCCAAAAAGTGCATTATAATGCACTTTTCGCCAAAATCCGTCCAAAACATGCATTATAATGCACTTTTTCGCCGCTTTCTGCCCTATTTTGGTGCATAAATTAGACCCCAAAATTAAATTCACGCTGCCCCGAAATACACGAGCAAACCCCATTTTCACTCAAACTTCGGCCACGGCATCCCTCGCAGACACGAATGTCTACGCCACTCGAGACGAATGTGCGATCCCTATTTTATGTTTTGAATTATGGTGGACTGAGTGTCCGAGATGCTCTTCATTATGTTGGATAGCGTTTCAATAAGTTTGGTGCGCTGATCCATCAGCATCTGAATTTTCATTTGCTGCGCCTGGCTCATGTCGTTTAGCGAGTCGAGATTGGATTGAAATTGCGCGGGCACATGTTCGCAGATCGGCGTAAGTTAATTTTGCCGGAGTGGAAATTCGCACGGGCTTTTGCACATTTGCAGTGGCGCTAGAAATTTCACCCAGGGTAGACGGCAGCGATTTGCAAAGCGCCGTCTGACACATCGCTTTCGCGTCCAGAGTTTGATTCGATTTAATTTCCAGTTGGGTTTGTGAAAGCAGATCGCGCAATTTTTGTTTCGCGTTGGTGATCGCTTGCATCTGCGACATCATATTTTGCAAATCTTTCTCGGAGTCCGTGAGGGTCTGCATCATCACAATCGCGACAAGTGCGTTGATGTCTCCAGCTTTTACAGCACTTCCGCGAGTGTTCAACGCCGGAAATCGATTGTAAACCGCCGCTTCAATCGAAGGCGCGTCAGGCGAAGTGGGCTTCAGCGATTCTGCGCGTGCTTGTTGTTCGACCCACGCTTTCGCGGAAGGTTGCATTCCCGATTGCAGCGCCGCAATTCGTCGCGCCATTTCCGCGGGAACTTCCGGCATTTTTGTTTGCGCTTGGGGTGAAACTGGTTCGACGCGCTGTTGAGCGAACGCCGGAATTGAAATGCCGATTACGAGAGTAAGTGTAATCGTTGCGGCCGTGCGAAAGTTAAAGCGCATAGCGAAGTCCTCTCATTTCCTGAGGAAATGATAACACCGGGACGGCCGCGTGGTGCCCCAAATTGCTATTCCATGCGGAGGGCCTGCGTTGGCTCGATGCGGCTGGCGCGAAAAGCCGGAAGCCAGCAAGCGACAAGGGCAACGATTGTTAAAATTAGCGCGACAGCCGCGATGGTGATCGGGTCCGCAGGACGCACGCCAAATAATAATTGGCGGACCACGCTGGAGAGTGCAAGCGCCACGGCGATTCCGATTACGGTTCCGGCGAGCGCAAGTTTTAATCCCTGCGCCAAAACAAGACGTAACACGTCACGCGGTTGCGCGCCGAGAGCCATGCGAATTCCAAATTCTTGCGTGCGCTGGCCAACGGAATAAGCGACAACGCCGTAAAGTCCGATGCTGGCAAGAATGAGCGCGAGCGCGGAAAATAATCCAAACAAAAATAAATTTAATTTTCGCGGACTCACAGAAACTTCAATGCGCTGATCCATTGTGGCGAAATTGTCTACTAATAATGTTGGCTCAATGCGATGAAGTTCCGAGCGCACGTCGGAAATTATTGCAGCGGGATTTCCTTGCGTGCGAATGGCAACTGATTCTTCGTTGCCAACACTTTGCGCGAGAGGTTCGTAAACAGTGAAGCCGATCGGATTTTCGAGTCCTGTTTGGTGAATATCTCTTACGACGCCAACAATTGTTAGCCACGGATTTGAATCCGGCGGACCAATTTTGATGCGCTTGCCGATGGAATCGTCATTCGGCCAAAACTTCCGCGCGAAGCGGTCGTTGATAATTACAACGCGATCTTTGTTGACGCCATCATCGTGCTCATCGAAATCGCGCCCACGAAGAAGCGGAATTCCCATCATTTGGAAATAATTTGGGAGCGATCGTCGAAAACCCGCGGCCCCATTGGCTCCGGGCGCTGCAGGACGGCCTTCGAGAGTGATGTCACCGTTTGCTTCGCCGGGAGCGATCGGCAAAGAGTTGACGACGCTGGCGCCAGAAATTCCGGGGAGCGATTGCAAACGCTCAGCCATGTCGCGATAGAAGCGAAATATTTGCGGCTGGTCGGTGTACGTTGGTGGAAGGGTGACGCTCATGGTGATGAGATGATCGGTGCGGAAACCGGCGTCAACGTCGAGAATATTGCGCAGCGTTTTGAAAAGTAATCCGGCGCCGACGAGAAGCACGAGACAAAGTGCGATTTCAGAAACGACGAGAGATTGTTGAAGACGCGCGCGGCGGCGATGCCCGCTGTTGCGGGAATTTAATGTGTCGCGCGAATGTTGCATGGCCGGCGCGATTCCCGCGAGCACGCTGGTGATTGCAACGGCGGCGAATGCAAAAAGTAAAACGGGTAAATTAATTGCGGCATGAAGCAGGCGCGGATCTTTACTGAGCAATGCGAGAGATCTTGTGGCCCAGAAAGCGAGCGCGACGCCCGCAATTCCTCCGGCAAAAGAAAGGAGCGCGCTTTCAGTGAGAAGTTGCGCGATCAGTCTTGCGCGGCTTGCGCCGAGTGCGGCGCGAACGGCAAGTTCACGAGAACGTCCCGCAGCGCGAACGGAAATTAGCGCAGCAAGATTCGCGCAGGCGATGAGAAGCACGAGTCCAACGGCGCCGAGAAGCACGAGAAGCGCGGGACGGAGATCGGTGCTTGTTTGTGTGCGCAACGAGTTCACGCGAACGTCATGACCGCGATTGGCTTCGGGAAAATCGCGCTGAATTTGCAGCGTCATCGCTTCGAGTTCGGCTTGCGCTTGCGCGGCGGTGCAGTCGGGACGCAAGCGTCCGACGGTATGGAAAATCCAGACGTGACGAGTTGCAAAGTTCGGAGGAATGATGAGCATTAGCGGAACCCAATAGTCGACGGAGTCGTCGTCAAAACCGACCGGCATAACACCGATTGCGGAAAAAGTGAGCGTGCGGCCGATATGAATTGTGCGGCCGATCACGTTGGGATCGCTGCCAAGGCGTTCGGTCCACATGCGATGGCTGAGCACGACGACCGGAGGCGCGCCGGTGACGTCATCGGATTTGGAAATTACGCGGCCCATGATCGGAGCGACGCCCATTACGTCAAAAAAATCATGCGTGACGGCGACACCGTTGACGCGGACGGGATTGTCGCCTTCGCGAAGGATGCGCTGGTCGGGCATGGTTGCGGCGAAATTTTGGAATACGGTGGAGCGCGATTGCCAATCGCGAAAAGTTAAATAAGTTGTGCCCCACGAAGCGTCGGGATCAGTGCGCGGAACTTCGTTGGCGACGACGAGTTGTTCGGGATGCGGATAAGGCATGGAGCGCCAGAGAACGGCGTCGGCGATGCTGAACATTGCGGTGTTTGCGCCGATGCCGAGAGCGAGAGTGACGATGGCGACGAGAGTGAATGTGGGATTTTTGCGGAGCTGGCGCAGGCCGTAGCGCGCATCCTGCCAAAAATTCTCGAGCCATTGCAAATGCCAGACGGCGCGGACGTCTTCGGAAATAATTGTGGTGTTGCCGAAAGCGCAGCGAGCGCGGTCTTGCGATTCGCGCGCGGAAATTCCTTCGGCGGAATTTTCTTCGGCTTCGAGATCGAGATGATTGCGAAGTTCTTTATCGAAATCGTTTTTCGGTTCGCGCGAATCCATTTTGATTTAGCTCCTACTGCGCGTGATTCAAGACGCGGTGAATTGCGTCGGCCATTTGCGTCCACTTGGAACGTTCGCGGACGAGCTGTTTGCGGCCCAGCGGAGTGAGCCGGTAATACTTAAATTCGCGATTACGTTCCTTGGACATTTCCCATTTCGCGGAGATCCAGTTTTTCTTTACAAGACGATGGAGCGCGGGATAGAGCGAGCCGTGCTCGACTTGAAGCATTTCATCGCTGGTACGCTGAATGTGTTTTGCGATGGCG
>CAWIZI010000044.1:0-3673 GCA_963840515.1 Terriglobia bacterium | reverse complement strand
CCTGTCATCTCCCAGCAAACGCCCGCCAACATTTTCACCGTCACAAACACATTGGATATCGCCACGTCTTCGTTGACTGCGCCAGTTCCCCCGGGATCGCTACGAGCCGCTTTGATCAATGCGCAGAATTCCGGCGGCAGCGCCGAGATCGTTTTCAATATTCCAACGTCAGATCCGGGTTTCAACGCGTCAACCGGAGTGTTTCTTATTCAGCCGCTCTCAGTAGTTCCGCCCGGGAACGACGACGATTTCGCGCTGCCTCCGAGCAGCGAAACCGTAACGATTGACGGATATACGCAGCCCGGCGCCAGCCCAAACACACTCGCCAATGGCGATAACGCTAAACCTCTCATTCAGATTGACGGCGCCATGGCCACTACCCCTGGCGGCGTAGCGCTCGAGATTTTTGATACCGTCGGCGCGGTAATACGCGGATTTATTATCACTGGATGGAGCATAACGGACTCTTCAAATCCCTCGACGCCTACTGGAGGCATTGGACTCGTTGACGAAGGTGTCTCTGACTTCATCGAAGGCAATTTCGTCGGGGTTGATTCCAGCGGAGTGACGACCAAGGGAAACCTCGAGGGAGTCAACATCGATAACGGACCAATCTTCGGTTTGACGGGGGCCGGCGAAGGCGGCGACATCTTCGGCGGCACTACGCCTCAGGCCCGGAATATCGTTTCGGGTAACTCGGACGAAGGGATCGTGGCCGAACCATTCGCGTTCTTCCTGCAGATTCAGGGAAATTACGTCGGAACCGACAGGACGGGAACAATTGGAGTACTGAATGTTGGCGATGGAGTTTTCGTACCCGGAGCGGAGATAACCGTTGGAGGTGTTCTGCCCGGTGCCGGAAATCTTATTTCTGGAAACACGAATTATAATCTCTCTATTGGTAACGGCGTTCCCGACAACACCGCCGTAAATGATACGGCACAAGGCAACTTCATCGGAACTGACGTGACTGGCACAGTATCACTGCCTGCCGTCGCCTCCGGCGTTGGCATCGTAAATGAGGCGACGAACATCACCATCGGCGGCACTACTCCTTCGGCACGCAACATCATTTCCGGGAACCAATTCCTCGGCGTAGAGGTTGCCGATGATTCAGTCAATGTGGTGATACAAGGAAATTATATTGGAGTGGACATAACCGGGACGAAAGCTGTCGCCAATGGCAACGGCCTAACGGGCGAAAATAATGTCCCCTCTGGCGGCATCGCGTTAGACACGCACACGTTTATCTCCGGAACGCCGGTTCTTAATCCGCCAGCCAACGTTATGATTGGCGGAGCCGTTGCCGGAGCCGGCAACGTCATTTCCGGGAACGCCGGCGATGGCGTCAGCATCATGGGCTTCGATAACAGCGATCCCACTTTTAATCCCAACAATCTTTCTAATTTCGTCTTGGGAAATTTCATCGGGACGGACCTAACCGGCGCGAATGCGGTGCCGAATACGCAAAATGGTGTTTACCTTCTGGCGGACGCGGAAGTAGCAGCGCATTCAACTGGATCTGGTCCCGCTATGAATAACGCGATTGGCGGCTCCGGACTAACCGCTGGTAACGTGATTTCGTTCAACACAATGAACGGCATTTTGATTGACGGCCAAAGCTCCAGCAATCCCGTCATAGGGAATACGATTCAACACAACGGCGGCACGGGCGTGCGTATCGTCACGGGAACTGGAAACGCCATCAGCCGCAATTCGATTTTTGGCAATGGATCGCTGGGAATTGATCTGGGTACGGCCGGGCCGAACGCCAGACAGCAACTGCCAGACCACGGCGACGGGCGCAAACAATTCGCAGAACGCGCCGGTGTTGACGGCCGGCTCAGGAGCAGCTTTTATTTCGGCCACTGCAACCGACCCGCACGGCAATACTTCCGAATTCTCAAACGCCGTGGCGTCGTCTTTGAGCGGAAACATTCTTACGCTCTTGGGGAATTTCAACAGCCTGCCAAGCACCACTTACACAATCGAATTCTTCTCGAGTCCCAGCGCTGACTCTTCAGGATTTGGCCAGGGGCAGACCTTTGTCTCTTCAACTTCGGTGACAACCGCCAGCACCTGCGCGGCGCCGATCGACAATCCGGTTAATCTTGCCGACGCCGACCTCAGCGTGACGATGACGTATAAATCCATGGTAGTTGACGAGACGCAAAACCAATTGGCTCCTGGCCCCGATTTCGGAAATCAGATTTACACGGCGGTTGTGACAAACAATGGGGCTGCAACGGCGCACAATGTTGTCCTTACCGATCCTTTGCCAGCCACGTTGCAAGTCAGCAACACGTTCTGCGATCTGCCGACTTGCCAATCGCCAATTACAACGACCGTAGGCGGATGCACGGTCAGCGCGAACACCGTGACATGTAATCTTGGAACGCTTACGGTAGGCCAATCTGTAACTGTCAAGATTCCGGTTCAGGCTCTCACTACGGGCTCCATCAGCAATACGGTGAGCGCAACTGCCACGGAGACAGATCCAAATCCGGCGAACAACTCTGCGACGGTGACGTTAACAAGTCAGAATCCTTTCACTCAAATACTTCAGATTACTCCAGCAGGTTTGCTGACCAGTAGTCCTGACACTCAGGTAATTGTTGGAGGAACGACATTTCTGCCAGGGATTAGTGTGGTTACATTTACCGACGCTAACAATGTCTCGACGGTCCTCCCTGTGACTGCTTTCTTTGATAATCAAACCTGCGGGTTTAATTCCAATGTTTCGACCGCTATGTACTGCCAGGGCCTTCAGGTCACGCTGCCGCACTCGTTGATTGGCACTGCCGGAGCCGCCAGCTTCACGGTTACGAATCCGGGGGAACCATTCACGCTCGGCCCGCAAACTTTTACGCTTGCCAACAGTTGCACGTTCGGCGCGCCTTTTGTGTTTGGCAATATAGGCGACGGTGGCGGCAGTGTGGAATTGGACTCTCTTATCAACGTTCCCGGCTGCACGACCACGCCCAGCAGTGACTCTCCCTGGATCGTGCAGCTTGATACTCCCGCACCGGACGAATTTGGCGATCTTGTTGTGGATTTCGCCGTCGCGCCGAATACAGGGGCCGCGCGGAACGGTAATATAACGTTCGGCGGAAATGTTGTCCCCATCATGCAAGCTGCAGGTACCGGTGACACTAGCGTTTGCACGTACACACTGAATCCGCCGTCCGCCACGCTTTCCAGCGTCGCAGGGAATTACACGGTTCAGCTCATTCCTAACAATCAGAGCTGCGAGGTCGATCCCGCATCATTTGCGCCGTGGATCACCGTTGCCAATGCATTCCTCAGCGGTACTGTCACGCTCAATTATTCCGTCAGCGCGAATACGGGAGGCCCGCGAACCGGTTCGCTGAGCGCGGGTAACATCCCATTTGTAGTCACGCAGAATGCAGCCAGCTCGTGCTTCTTTACACTTAGTTCAAATTCGGCGAATTTTCCAACCGCTGCGGGCACAGGTTCTGTGAATGTAATTGCCTCGCTTCCCACTTGCCCTTGGACAGCGTCGAACGATTCGCCTTCCTTTGTGACAATTACTTCCGGTGCAAACGGCACGGGCAACGGGACGATTCAGTATTCCGTCGCTGCAAATACGGCAGGTGGGCGCAACGCCAATTTGACCATCGCAAATACGGCTGCTTCGAGCGTTACCTATGCG
>CAWIZI010000043.1:0-3669 GCA_963840515.1 Terriglobia bacterium | reverse complement strand
CCCGTTATCGCGCAGCAAACTCCCGCAACTATTTTCACCGTCACCAACACTCTTGATATCGCTACGTCATCTTTGACCGCGACGGTTCCCCCGGGTTCCCTGCGAGCTGCTTTGATTAATGCGCAAAATTCTGGCGGCCCAGCGGAGATCGTTTTCAATATTCCAACTTCCGATCCGGGTTTCAATTCGTCGACAGGAGTTTTTCTAATCCAGCCGCTCTCCACGGTTCCTCCAGGTAACGACGACGATTTCGCGCTTCCTCCCAGCAGTGAAACCGTAACGATCGACGGATACACGCAACCAGGCGCAAGTCCGAACACGCTCGTCAATGGCGATAACGCGAAACCATTGATTCAAATTGACGGCGGTAAAGCGCTTACGCCCGGCGGAACAGCCCTCCAGATCTTCGACACGGTTGGCGCGGTGATCCGCGGATTCATCGTCACGAATTGGAACTTGACCGACACTTCAAATGCCTCGCAGCCTACCGGCGGAATCGGGCTTGAAGACAGCGGAGTTTCTGATTACTTGGAAGGGAATTTCGTTGGAGTTGACGCAAGCGGATTGAATCCCGGGCCGAACACGGAAGGCGTCAACGTTTCCAACGGAGGAATCCTCGGTCAAGCAACCACCGACGGCGGCGATATTTTTGGCGGCACAACGCCGCAAGCGCGAAATCTCGTATCCGGAAATAGCGGTGAAGGATTCGTGGCCGAACCCGGCGCGAATTTTCTGCAGATTCAGGGAAATTTTTTCGGAACTGATCGCACCGGCACGATACAGGTACCCAATATTGGTGACGGCGTTTTTATTCCCGCGCCAACCGTGACGGTTGGCGGTACTTTACCCGGAGCTGGAAACCTCATCTCCGGAAATTTTAATTATAACCTTGATATTGGAAACGGCTTCCCGGATCACAGCGCACAGAATGTGACAGTGCAGGGAAATATCATTGGCCCCGACGTAACCGGCACAGTTTCGTTGAATGCTGAAGCCGAAGGCATCGGCATCGTAAATGAGGCGTCGAATATCACCATCGGAGGCACTACTCCGTCGGCGCGAAATATTATTTCTGGAAATAATTTCCTCGGAATTGACATCTCGGATGATTCATTCAACGTCACAGTCCAGGGCAATTATATTGGTCTGGATATTACCGGAACAAAAGCTCTTGGCAATGGAAACGGCTTGACCGGTGCGAATAATATTCCCGCTGGTGGCATCGCGATTGACTCGCACACTTTTAATCCTCCGGGAACTCCGCAGAAGGTTCCGCCTTCCAACGTTGCAATCGGCGGCGCGGTTGCGGGATCGGGGAACGTAATCTCCGGAAACAACGGCGATGGCATCAGCATCATGGGTTTTGATAACGCCGACCCCAATGGTTTTAATCCCACCGATCTTTCTAATTTCGTGATGGGAAATCTTGTCGGCTCCGATGTCACCGGCGCCAACGCAGTTCCGAATACGCAAAATGGTCTTTACCTGCTGATGGATGCGGAGGCAAGTAGCCCCGCAATGAATAATGCGATTGGCGGATCAGCCGGCGGCGCTGGAAACACATTCGCGTTCAATACCATGAACGGCGTGCTGATTGACGGCACCAGTTCAAAAAATCCGATTGTGGGAAATAACATTCAGCATAACGGTGGCTCCGGTGTGCGCGTTGTTACCGGAACAGGAAACACCATCAGCCGCAATTCGATTTTTGGAAACGGAGCTTTAGGAATTGATTTGGGCGCGTCCGGGCCGAACGCAAATAGCAGCTGCCAGACGGCCGCGACGGGAGCAAATAATTCACAAAACGCGCCGGTCTTGACGGCTGGTTCGGGCGCCACCTTTGTATCGGCGACGGCAACCGATCCGAATGGAAATACTTCTGAGTTCTCAAACGTCGTAGCGGCGTCATTAAGCGGAAATATTCTCACGCTGATGGGGAATTTCAACAGTCTGCCGAGCACGGCGTACACGATTGAATTTTTCTCAAGCCCTTCCGCGGATCCTTCAGGCTTTGGCCAGGGACAAACCTTCGTCGCTTCAACTTCGGTGACGACGGCCAGCACATGCGCCGTGCCAATCAACAATCCGGTTAATCTGGCCGACGCTGACGTCAGCGTAGCCATGACTTTTAAGTCCACAGTGCCAGATCAAGTAAGCTCATTGGCACCCGGCCCGGATTTCGGAAATCAGATTTACACCGCCGTGGTCACAAACAACGGAGCGGCAACTGCGCACAATGTCGTCCTCACCGATCCTTTGCCGGCAACTTTGCAAGTCAGCAGCACGTTCTGCAATCTGCCAACTTGCCAATCGCCGATTACGACGACCGTGGGCGGTTGCACGGTAAGCGCGAACACCGTCACATGTAATCTCGGAACGCTTACGGTAGGACAATCTGTAACCGTCAGAATACCCGTCCAAGCGCTGACTACAGGTTCCATAAGCAATACTGTAAGTGTAACGGCGACGGAAACAGATCCGATTCCGGCGAACAACACGGCCAGCCTGACGCTAACAAGTCAGAATCCGTTCACTCAAATACTGCAGATTACTCCACCAAATTTGCTGACCAGTAGTCCTGATACTCAGGTAATTATTGGAGGGACAGTATTTCTGCCCGGCGTAAGTGTGGTTACATTTACCGACGCCAACAATGTCTCGACGGTCCTCCCTGTAACCGCTTTCTTTGATAATCAAACCTGCGGATTTAATTCCAATGTCTCTACCACTTCTTACTGCCAGGAGCTTCAGGTCACGCTGCCGCATTCGCTCATCGGCACGCCAGGTGCCGCCAGCTTCACGGTTACCAATCCGGGGCAGGCATTCACGGTCGGCCCGCAAACGTTTACGCTTGCCAACACTTGCACGTTCAGCGCACCGTTTGCGTTTACAAATATTGGAGACGGCGGAAGTGGTTTGGGCGGAGTGGAACTGACCAGCCTTCCCAACGTCACGTCGTGCACCACCACGGCCACCGCCGATGTTCCGTGGATCGTGGCGCTTGATACTCCCACACTCGATGAGTTCAACGAACTTGAGGTGGTTTTCGCCATCGCTCCGAATACCGGAGCGCAGCGTACAGGCGATATCACTTTTGCAGGACAAACTCTTACGTTTACCCAAGCCGCTGGTACTGGTGACAGCACGGTCTGCACATACACACTGAATCCGCCGTCGGCAACACTTTCCAGCGTTGCCGGGAACTATACGGTGCAGGTCACGCCTTCGGCTCAGAGCTGCTCGTATTTTGTCGATTCATTCGCGCCGGGGGTCACCATCGCTGCGAACAGCGGCTTGCTCGGCGGGACTGCCACGGTCAATTATTCAGTGGCCGCGAATACCGGAGGGCCACAAACCGGCTCCATCCTGATTGGTCCTATCGCGTTTCCAATCACGCAGAATGCCGCGAGCACTTGTTTCTTTACGCTAAGTTCAAATTCGGCGAATTTTCCAACCGCCGCGAGCACGGGTTCTGTGAATGTGATCGCGTCTCTGCCCACTTGTCCGTGGACTGCGACGACTAGTTCTTCTCCGTTTGTGAATATCACTTCCGGGGCGTCCGGCACGGGAAATGGAACGATTCAATATACGGTCGCTCAGAATTCCGGTGGCGGAAGAAATGCGGCTATTACGGTCGCAAATTCAGCTGGCGCGAGCGTGCCGCTTAAT
>CAWIZI010000042.1:0-6877 GCA_963840515.1 Terriglobia bacterium | reverse complement strand
ACGCTCAGTGGAGGGACCTCTCTGCTCACTCACTCGTAGTGGAGGGTCAATACACTTCCAAATCCTTCCCCGTCACGACTTTCCCCGCTTAATGTTTCTTTACTTATTCCGTCACGTCGTCTGCCGTCGTCTTTCCCCAATATACTTGATGGTAAACACTTGAGGACCCGGCGCGTGGCCCTGCCGCTTGTCCAGGACGCATTGCCTTTCTCGCCCTCCACTCACGAATGCCCGCGTTTCTGAGACCTCCAGAAATGTTACGCTTGGCGAATGTCCAGTCTTCAAAGTCCCGCCCACATCGCTTGCATCGCCCTCTTGGCCCTCCTTTTTTTCCCGCCGCATCGCTTAGTTCGGCAAAACCCGCGATCCAGCGCGTACCCTGACAACTCCGACTGGTGGTCCGGACTGAACTCGTCTGGTTCCGACGAGGTCGTCAATATCCAGGAACGCGAACTTCCCCCCGCTACCTTCCGAATCCTGGGCATCGGCCTTTCCGAAGAAATGTTCAGGCGCACCGCCGCCAAACTTGGCAAAACTCAAATTATCGAGCGCGGCGACGCATCCACCGGCCGGTCTCAAGCTTGCTATGTGTCCTCCAAAGGCTCGCCGAAGACGTTTCTGATCTTCGAGCAGGGCGAAGTCGACTTCGGTTTTTACCTTTTTTCTGATTCCCGTCCCTGGAATGGAATGGACCGTTGCACGCCCTCCGCGTTTGTTTCCGACGAAATTTCAATCGCTTCGGGCCTTCACTTGGGCCAGTCGCCCGCCGAGGTCATCGCCATCCTTGGCAAGCCGTCTCGCCGCAGCAAGGACGAACTCCTCTATTCCCTCCACGCCAAGAAGAAAAACTCCCCCGAAGACCTCAGGCGCGCTCGCCAAACCAACCCCAACATGAGCGACACTGAGTTTCACGAAAACTACGACTTCTACGATCTCAGTGTTGGCATCCTCGCCAAATTCACCAACTCCAGACTCACCTACCTCTCGATCTCCAAATCCGAAACCACATGAATCGGCAGCGTGGTCTCTTAGATTAAAACCTGGAAGTGTAAGTATGGCTGAGCACTCCCGAATTGAATGGACCGACGCAACCTGGAATCCCGTCCGCGGCTGCACTAAGATCAGCCCCGGCTGCAAACATTGCTATGCCGAAACCTTCGCCGAGCGATTTCGAGGAGTAAAAGGCCACCCCTATGAACAGGGCTTCGACCCTCGCCTCGTCCCCGAAAAACTCGCCGAACCGCTACGCTGGCGGCAACCCAAAATGATTTTCGTAAATTCCATGAGCGATCTCTTCCACGATTTCGTTCCGGACGACTACATCGTCGCCGTCGCTACCGTCATGGCCAAGGCCAACTGGCATACTTATCAAGTCCTCACAAAACGCTCCGAGCGCCTCCGCGATCTTCTCAATTCGAAGCTCCGCTTTGCCGCTCAACAACCCACATCTGGTGGGGCGTCAGCGTCGAAGACAAAAAATACGGCGTCCCTCGCATCGCCCATCTTCAAGCGGCAAGCGCTGAGATTCGCTTCCTCTCCGTCGAGCCCCTCCTTGAAGACGTTGGAAAACTCGACTTGCGGGGCATTGACTGGATGATCGTCGGCGGCGAGAGCGGTGCAGGCGCCCGCCCTATCAAGAAGATTGGATCCTCTCCCTCCGAAATCAATGCCGCAAAAACAAAGTCGCCTTTTTCTTCAAACAATGGGGAGGCGTCCGCAAAGCCAAAACCGGCCGCAGCCTAGAAGGCAGGACCTACGACGAATTTCCCGCTCGCGTAACCCATCCTGTAATGACCGCGCACGAATGCTCAGTGGCAGCTGCCGAAATCGAGTCGCAACACAGCCGGAAAATTCCTGTACTTAAGTCTATAGTCTCGCGATTCAATCCCGCGACCGCCTAGATACCGACATGTGCTGGTATTCGTACTCGCGGGCGAGGAACGAATACTCCTATTCGTGCCCCTGATAAATCCAATCGCGAGTGATTGTCTCTAGCAAAGGAGGAATCTTGTCTGAAAACTGGGACAAGGAATCCAACCAGGCCCGAATTTCTTGAGCGCTTCGGAAGCGCTGCGTCTCCGTGCCCTCGCTTCCGAGGAATTGGGACAGAAGTTCCTCGACATATTCTTCCACAGGCAAGCCCCGCGCTTTCGCCAGAGCCACGAGCTCGTCCGGAATCCTGATCGTAACTTCCATATCAAGAACGTATCATGGGCTGGTGCTGTGGAAGAGACCCGCACTAAACATTCCCGAATTGCGCGGTTACGCCGATTTCGCCTTCGTTCCCGCCGTGCCCGGCACCTTCGCCGCTAGCAGCTCCAGCTTATGAACCTGCGGATCTTTCGCGAAAAGCTCCTTCGCTTTCCCAAACAGCGCTTTGGCGATTTCTCCGTTAAGATGCGCCTCGCGCCCGCTCTCATCCGCGAACGTATCGAAAATTCCAAACTTCGGCCCGCCCATCTTTATCGCGTACCACGTAATCGTTCCCTGCTCTTTCTCCGCCAGCGCTTGCGCCGACTTCAAGAAATCCGCCACCTCCTGCTCTTTACCCGGCTTCGCTTCCACTTCCGCCCAAATCGCTAGTTTTGGCATCGTTCTGCCCTCCCGAACATAAGATGCTCCTAGCCCACTCGGGGTTCGCCTTAGATTTTCGCCAACATTCAGCCTCTGCTTCTCGCCATAAGGTCTTTGTTGTTAAAGCTCTGCCAGTGAACTCCAGTTCGCACGTTCTGATTTTTCCACAGCCCGTTCGAACGGTACTAAAATAGTAATTGACATTAAAAATATCACATGCTACCATTTCACGTGCTTGCCGCATTGCCAGTACAGCCATCACCTAGACTCGCTCCCTTCGTTCCGCTCTTCTCCCTCTTCTCCGTGCCCTCTGCGATCTCTGCGTTAAAATCCCCACGAAGTCCCATCGCCGAATTTCTCCCTGCCTCACAGCCGCCCAATCACTTCCCTCTTTTTCCACACCCAGTAAACATCGCGCACGCACAAACGCCCGCAAACCCTTCCCTCTCTATCGTTTACTTCACAACTTCCGTACACCCCGGGGGTGGGGCCTCCACTCACTCTCTCGCGTGCCACTTTCTCCCCATGCCATGTCCCACGCCTGCTCATGCCCTGTCCGTAACTCCTTTAGACGCAACGCTTACAAAAAAGCAGGGGTCCCCCACGCCATCCTTGCACCGCCCTTCCTCGGTATTCACTACTCACCACCCACTACTCACTTTCCTCAACAATCCGCTACACTATCCCTTCGAGGCACACATGACCCCCGCTGAACCCATTTTCGCCACCGTCGAAGAAGCCGTCGAAGAAATCCGCCAAGGCCGCATGATCGTCCTGGTCGACGACGAAGACCGCGAAAACGAAGGCGACCTCACCATGGCCGCCGAGAAGATCACGCCCGAAGCCATCAACTTCATGTCCAAGTTTGGCCGCGGATTGATCTGCCTCGCGCTCACCGAGCAGCGCTGCGACGAGCTCCATCTCCCGCTCATGTCTCTGATCAACACGAGCGTCCATGGCACCGCCTTCACCGAAGCCATCGACGCGAAAGTTGGCGTCACCACCGGCATCAGCGCCTCCGACCGCGCCATCACTGTCCTCACTGCGATCGACCCGAAGACTCGCCCCCAGGATCTCGCCCGCCCGGGCCACATGTTCCCCCTGCGCGCCCGCAACGGCGGCGTTCTCGTCCGCGCCGGCCAGACCGAAGCCAGTGTCGACCTCTCCCGCATCGCCGGCCTGAACGCGAGCGGCGTCATCTGCGAAATCATGAACGAAGACGGCACCATGTCTCGCGTGCCGCAGCTCCACGACTTTTGCAAACAGCACAATCTAAAAATGCTGACAGTGGCGGACCTGATCCGCTACCGCATGCAGCACGAGCGCTACGTCCGCCGCGTAGCCGAAGCCGTCCTCCCGACGCGCTACGGCGATTTCCGCATGATCGCCTACGCCAGCGACGTCGACCACGATCAGCACATCGCGCTAGTCCGCGGCACCCTCGAAGGCGAAACGCCCGCTCTCGTGCGCGTGCACTCGCACTGCCTCACCGGCGACGTCTTCGGCTCCACAGCCTGCGATTGCAACGAGTTAGTCGCCCGCTCCCTAGCCACCATCGCCAAAGAAGGCCGCGGCGTCTTCCTCTATCTCCACCACACCGGCCGCGGCTTCAGCGTCGAAACCGCCGAGGAACCCGGCGCGCTTCCGCAAATCCATTTTCACAAACGTGGCCAGCTCGACCGCGAACCCGCCCGCCAGCGCATGGTCCAGCACGAAAGCGGCATCGGCGCCCAAATCCTGATCGACCTCGGCCTAAAAGACATCCGCGTCCTAACCAATCACCCGAAAAAAGTAGTAGCCCTGGAAGGCTACGGCATCCGCATAGCCGACCAAGTGCCCCTCCGCGTCGAAGCTCCCGCACGCGCAACGCACCAGGTCCTCTAATGCACCCACAAATCTACGCTTTCCCGCGATCCGTAGGGGCGGGGCTTGCCCCAAGCTTGTCCAAATTAGGTTTTGGGGATAGGGCGGAAAGACCTGTTATTTTGAGTTGGGTTCCGTGACAAGAACCAACTTAAAGGACAGGAGATTCCGCCTTGAACCGAGTATGCAGTATTTTTTCTCAGCTGTTGCAGTTCTTTCCTCGTCTGGAATTTGAGCAGGCCGTTCGCGAGACGCGCGCCGAACGGCACGCGCGTGGGTTCAGTTGCTGGGGACAATTCGTGGCCATGTTGTTCTGCCAGTTGGGGCAGGCTCGTTCCTTGCGCGAAATTTGTGGCGGGCTGGCGAGTTGCGAAGGCAAGCTCAAGCATCTCGGGGTGCCCCAGGCGCCCAACAAGTCCACTCTCGCCTATGCCAACCAACACCGGCCCTGGCCCTTGTATCAGAAAGTGTTTGGCGTTTTGTTTGCGCGTTGCCAGCAAGTGGCCGGCACGCGGCACCGCTTTCGTTTTCGCAACCCCCTGTTGAGCATCGACGGCACGCTCATCGATCTCTGCGTCACTATGTTTGACTGGGCTCACTACCAGCAAGGCAAGGGCGCCGCCAAGCTGCACTTGGTTCTGGACCATGATGGCTATCTCCCGCGCTATGCGGTGATCACCGAAGGAAAAGCCTCAGAGGTGAAAATAGCGCGCGCTTGGCAATTTGCGGCCGGCACTATCCTGGTTTTTGACCGCGGTTATGTGGACTACCAGTGGTATCAACGACTGACCGACAGCGGGGTGTTCTTTGTCACCCGCCTGCGCCACGATGCCCACTATCAGGTTCTGCAAGAGTTGCCGGTCCCGAAAAATCGCCACATTCTCAAAGACCAAATCATCGCCTTGGGCAGCCACCACTACCGGCAAAGGGCATCCTTCCGCCGCGTCGAACTGTGGCTGGAAGATCGTCAAGAAGTGCTGGTGCTGCTCAGCAACCACCTGGGCTTTGGTTCCACGACCATCGCGCAAATCTATCGCGAACGCTGGCGCATCGAAGTCTTCTTCCGCTATCTGAAGCAAAACCTGCGGATCAAAACCTTCGTGGGCACGTCCGCCAACGCCCTGCACATCCAGATTTGGACAGCACTGATCGCCATGCTGCTGTTGAAATACCTGCAACTACGCGCGCGCTACGGCTGGTCCTTGTCGAATCTGGTCGCCCTGCTGCGCCAACAGCTCTTTGTCTACCGCGATCTGCAAGCTTGGCTGGATACGCCGTTTGAAGCTCCACCGGCCTTGGCCGGTCTGCATGACGGCCAACTGGCGCTCCATTTTCCGCCCGCCGTTTAGGACAGCACCAGCACAACCTGAACCGCCAAACACACTCGCCGCATACAAAAATCCAATCTTTTCGACTCTCCCCTGCTCCAACCTTGTCTAATTTGGACAGCCTTGGGGCTTGCCCGCCCGATCTCCATTCGAGGCGAGCGTTGAAATGAAGCAATCGTCGAAAGCAATTGTCATTCCGATCAAAGTGAGGAATCTGCTTTTTCTTGCCGGCGCCTGGGACGCCGCGAACTACAGCGATGGATCGGGCGGGTCTGCGGGCACAGTTGAAGGCTTGGGCGGGGTTGCAGGTTTCGGAGAAGTTACGGGTTTGTTCGCCGACGCCGGTTTGTTTTGCGATGCTGCCTTGCCAACCGTCAAATACTTGCGCATTTTCTCAAGCCGCTTCGGACCAATGCCGCGGACTGCGCGCAAATCATCCACACTTTTGAACGCGCCATACGACCTACGCATCTGCAAAATCTTGTCAGCAGTCACCGGCCCAATTCCCGGCACCTGCTGCAGCTCTTCTGAGGTCGCAGTATTCAAGTTGATGGGCGCTTCCGGCGGCTTTTTCTTCGCGGCCAACGCAGACGCAATCGCAATCGCGCAAAGCAAAAGAAGAATGACCGAGAATCGCGCAAGAGTCCGCGGAGCCATAGCGGACATATAATGCATCTCTTATATTTATAAAGCAATAACTTTGGATCCTGACTTGGCCTACACGGGACTTCTTAGCTTTTCGAGGTGGTGATACACCCACAAAAGGGCGAAAGGAAGAACGCCAAGCCACAGCACGATGGCCACGAGCCGTTCCCACGCGACATTAACTGGACTGCTTTGAGGCTTCGGCGGCAAGCGGTCTCGGCTCCATCGAACAAAAAGGACTGCGTGGAACCAAAGACAACAAAGAAGCAACAGGAAACGAATCGAAGAAGTTTATGTTGCGTGGTCTGGACATCGAGAAAGAAGACACCGGGAATGCCAAGAAAGAAGAGGAGAAAGCCGAACGCCAGTGATTGCTCGCTCGGATAGATCAAGCGGGACATGTCCCATCTTAACAAGGAAGGACCGCGGCCACTTTGTGATGTGCCTCTACCGCAACGACTTGCCCT
>CAWIZI010000041.1:0-5202 GCA_963840515.1 Terriglobia bacterium | reverse complement strand
TTAAGTCTGTGCTCTGTCCGCCACTGTTTCCTGGCTTATCAAGCCAAGCTCTGTAATCCATCAATCTATAAGTAACTCGTGTGATAATATATTTGTGCCTAGCGAGGAAGACGAGTGCTCCAACCAGACGCACTACCAATTGCTACAGACGGCCTGCCGGCTAGGTCAACTGGCCTTTGGGTGTTCGACAAGAAACACTATTTCGAACGCTATCTGGACATTTTTACTCGTGGCATTGGCCAAAAGTGGCCCGGGAAGCTCTCCTATGTTGATCTTTTTTGCGGCCCAGGCCGCAGTATCGTGCGAAACTCGGGAGAAGAAGTTAACGGATCGCCGCTGCTTTCACTCGATTATGGATTCGATCATTACGTTTTTGTTGATGTGCCCGAAGTGCTCGCTACTCTCGAAAAAAGATTGAAGGAACATCCTAAGCGATCCAAAGTTAGGTTGGTTCCCGGTGACTGCAACAAGGTAATTTCGAAAATCCTGGAGGAATTGCCCGCTGACCATCTCACCCTTGCCTTTATTGACCCGACAGGTCTGCAAATTATGTTCAGCACAATCGAACGCTTAGTACACAATCGCAAGGTAGACATGCTTATGACAATTCAGCTCGGCATGGGCATCCGTCTGAATTTGCCTCAGTATATTCAGACGGAAGGCGCGGCGTTAACCGACTTTCTTGGAAATTCACTTTGGCGTGAAGACTGCGAAGTTGGAGGTTCGCCGTCGCAAATTGCGCGGAGAATCGTCGATCGATACATGGCGCAAATCAAAAAGCTAGATTACGGGACTGTTAGAGAAAGAGAAATTGAAATTCGCACAGACGAAACCAACCTACTTCTTTATTTCATGGTTCTTGCGAGCCGCCATCCACGTGGCGAAGACTTTTGGCGCAAAGCGACGCAAATTGGGCCCTCTGGCCAGCGTCGCCTGATTTAGCACGCGGAGGAGTTCACCCATGTCTCTCAGTTCGGCAATCGAATGGACCGACGCAACCTGGAATCCCGTCCGGGGCTGCACCAAAATCAGCCCCGGCTGCAAACACTGCTATGCCGAAACCTTTGCCGAACGTTTTCGTGGAGTGAAGGGTCACCCCTACGAACAAGGATTCGACCCTCGCCTCGTCCCCGAAAAACTCGCCGAACCGCTACGCTGGCGCCAACCCAAAATGATTTTCGTCAATTCCATGAGTGATCTCTTCCACGATTTCGTTCCAGATAATTACATCGTTGCAGTCGCCACCGTCATGGCCAAGGCCAACTGGCACACCTATCAAGTCCTCACAAAGCGCTCCGATCGCCTCCGTAATCTTCTCAATTCGAAACTCCGCTTTGCCGCTCAACAAAAACACATCTGGTGGGGCGTCAGCGTCGAGGACAAGAAATACGGCGTCCCTCGCATCGCCGATCTTCAAGCGGCGAGCGCCGCTATTCGCTTCCTGTCCGTCGAACCTCTTCTAGAAGACATTGGCCAACCCGACTTGCGCGGCATCGATTGGATGATCGTCGGCGGAGAAAGCGGAGCGGGCGCCAGACCCATGCAGGAAGACTGGGTCCTCTCTCTGCGAGATCAGAGCCGCAAAAGCAAAGTTGCCTTTTTCTTCAAACAATGGGGTGGCGTCCGCAAAGCCAAAACTGGCCGCAGCCTGCAAGGCAAGACCTACGACGAATTTCCCGCTCGCGTGGCTCATCCTGTAATGACCGCGCACGAGTGCTCGGTGGCTGCTGCCGAAATCGAGTCGCAATTCAAACCGAAAATGATCTCGATCTCGTCTCTTCTGCGTCCACCCCGTCCGGTACTCGTCTAATATGGCGTCGCACTTGGCCTACGCCGATTTCGCCTTCGTTCCCGCCGTGCCCGGCACCTTCGCCGCCAGCAGCTCCAGCTTATGAACCTGCGGATCTTTCGCGAAAAGTTCCTTCGCTTTCCCGAACAGCGCTTTGGCGATTTCTCCGTTGAGATGCGCCTCGCGCCCGCTCTCATCCGCGAACGTATCGAAAATTCCAAACTTCGGCCCGCCCATCTTTATCGCGTACCACGTAATCGTTCCCTGCTCTTTCTCCGCCAGCGCTTGCGCCGACTTCAAGAAATCCGCCACCTCCTGCTCTTTACCCGGCTTCGCTTCCACTTCCGCCCAAATCGCTAGTTTTGGCATCGTTCTGCCCTCCCGAACATAAGATGCTCCTAGCCCACTCGGGGTTCGCCTTAGATTTTCGCCAACATTCAGCCTCTGCTTCTCGCCATAAGGTCTTTGTTGTTAAAGCTCTGCCAGTGAACTCCAGTTCGCACGTTCTGATTTTTCCACAGCCCGTTCGAACGGTACTAAAATAGTAATTGACATTAAAAATATCACATGCTACCATTTCACATGCTTGCCGCATTGCCAGTACAGCCATCACCTAGACTCGCTCCCTTCTTCCGCTCCGCCCCTCTCCGTGCCCATCTCTGCGTTAAAATCCCCACGAAGTCCCATCGCCGAATTTCTCCCTGCCTCACAGCCGCCCAATCACTTCCCTCTTTTTCCACACCCAGTAAACATCGCGCACGCACAAACGCCCGCAAACCCTTCCCCCTCTATCGTTTACTTCACAACTTCCGTACTACCCCGGGGGTGGGGCCTCCACTTACTCTCACGCGCGCCACTTTCTCCCCATGCCATGTCCCACGCCTGCCCCTGCCCCGTCCATAACTCCTTTAAACGCAACGCTTACAAAAAAGCGGGGTCCCCCGCGCCTCCTAGCACCGCCCTATCCTCGGTATTCACTACTCACCACCCACTACTCACTTTCCTCAACAATCCGCTACACTATCCCTTCGAGGCACACATGACCCCCGCTGAACCCATTTTCGCCACCGTCGAAGAAGCCGTCGAAGAAATCCGCCAGGGCCGCATGATCGTCCTGGTCGACGACGAAGACCGCGAAAACGAAGGCGACCTCACCATGGCCGCCGAAAAAATCACTCCCGAAGCCATCAACTTCATGTCCAAGTTCGGCCGCGGCCTGATCTGCCTCGCGCTCACCGAGCAGCGCTGCGACGAACTCCATCTCCCGCTCATGTCTCTGATCAACACCAGCGTCCACGGCACCGCCTTCACCGAAGCCATCGACGCGAAAGTTGGCGTCACCACCGGCATCAGCGCCTCCGACCGCGCCATCACTGTCCTCACCGCGATCGACCCCAAGACTCGCCCCCAGGATCTCGCTCGCCCGGGCCACATGTTCCCGCTGCGCGCCCGCAATGGCGGCGTCCTCGTTCGCGCCGGCCAGACCGAAGCCAGCGTCGACCTCTCTCGCATCGCCGGCCTCAACGCCAGCGGCGTCATCTGCGAAATCATGAACGAAGACGGCACCATGTCTCGCGTGCCGCAGCTCCACGAATTCTGCAAACAGCACAATCTAAAAATGCTGACCGTCGCGGACCTCATTCGCTACCGCATGCAGCACGAGCGCTACGTCCGCCGCGTCGCGGAAGCGGTTCTCCCCACGCGCTACGGCGATTTCCGCATAATCGCCTACGCCAGCGACGTCGACCACGACCAGCACATCGCGCTTGTACGCGGCAACCTCGAAGGCGAAACGCCAGCGCTCGTCCGCGTCCACTCGCACTGCCTCACCGGCGACGTCTTCGGCTCAACCGCTTGCGATTGCAGCGAACTAGTCTCTCGCTCGCTCGCCACCATCGCCAAAGAAGACCGCGGCGTCTTCCTCTATCTCCATCACACCGGCCGCGGCTTCAGCGTTGAGACCTCCGGTGAACCCGGCGCGCTTCCGCAAATCCATTTTCACAAACGCGGCCAACTCGATCGCGAACCCGCTCGCCAGCGCATGGTCCAGCACGAAAGCGGCATCGGCGCCCAAATCCTGATCGACCTCGGCCTAAAAGACATCCGCGTCCTAACCAATCACCCAAAGAAAGTAGTTGCCCTGGAAGGCTACGGCATCCGTATCGCCGATCAGGTCCCTTTGCGCGTCGAGCAGCCCAAGCTCACGCACCAGGTCCTCTAATGCGCCCACAACTCGACGCTTCCACAGAACCAGTAGGGGCGGAGCTTGTTTACCCTGAGCTTCGAAGGGCCCCGCCCACGTTCAATCGGAGGCAAAAAGTCAAAAATGAGGCAAGCACCGGGGCAAATTGTCATTCCGAGCGCTCCCAAACGCGCACGTCGAGCGCCCCAACACACTGTCATTCCGAGCGAAGCGAGGAATCTGCTTTTTCTTCGCGGCACCAAACGCGCCACAAGTTACAGCGAAGGATCAGGCAGTTCCGCGGGAACAGTGGAAGGCTTTGGCGGAGTCGCAGGTTTCGCCGGAGTTGCGGGCTTGTTCGCCGCCGCCGGTTTGCTCTGCGACGCCGCCTTGCCAACGGTAAGGTACTTGCGCATTTTTTCGAGCCGCTTCGGTCCGATCCCACGAACGGCACGCAAATCATCCACGCTTTTAAACGCGCCGTACGACTTGCGCATCTGCAAAATCTTGTCCGCAGTCACCGGCCCAATCCCCGGCACCAACTGCAACTGCTCCGAAGTGGCCGTATTCAGATTGACCGGCGATTCCGGCGGCTTCTTATTGGCAGAAACACTCGCAGCTATTATGAAAAAGAGCGCAGACGAAAGAAAAAGCGCTCTTGTGGTTCGGGGAATCATGACGCATAAATAATGCATCTGTTATAGAATTAAATCAATAACATTGATTAGCGGCGTGGCCTTCATAGGAACAAATATGAGTAATACTCGATCAGATCCTCGTTGGAAGAACAACCTAAGATACCTGGTAGCGACATTGTCAGCTGCGGGGGCAGCTTACGCTGTGGATCGATGGTTTCTCTCGGGCGTCATGGCTAGCAAATGGATTGGATTGCCTCAGTACGCCTCCGCGATGAGCCAGCTTCAGATGGAATCGCTGCGCTGGGGGATCGCAGCTCTCGTTGCTGAAGGCCTGGCGGTCCTGTTGGTGCTACCGCGTTGGGCCAAGGAGAAACGAACACCAATCGCGACTTCAGTCCTAACCGCGCCGCGAGAGGAGAACTTGCGTCTGGGATATTTCTGGAAATGTATCCTCCGCGTGGGATTTTGCCTGGGTGGAACACTGCTAGCCGCGATCTCTGTTCCACTGATTATCGGGATTTTTTTTAAGGGTTACTAGAATGGGGGAATGCCCTGGCAATGAAGAAGGCAAGGTCAGTCCAGACGTTTGCCTT
>CAWIZI010000040.1:0-10898 GCA_963840515.1 Terriglobia bacterium | reverse complement strand
TACCCGTTGCCGTCTATTTAAAAATCCCGGAAAATCGTGTGCACCGAAATTCTACTTGACATATACTGAAGATTGAGCCCGACTTCTCGACCCCCAGGAGAAGCCACATGCCTGCCAAAAAGAGAAAAACAGTGGAAGTAAGATGGCTCAGCAAAGACGAATTCACAACAATGGTGGACTCCCGTGCCAGGCTTGTACTTGGAATTACAGGCGATCAATTTATTAGTGGATGGAGAAAGGGCAAATACCGTAAACTCGATGCCGATACGTGTCCTGGGGCCGTTGAACTAGCAATCCTCGCACCTCTCCCGAGGCAGAAGAGTGGCCGGAAGAACACCACAAGAGGCCGCAGATAATTTTGTCCATTTTCTGAAGGAAACACTTTCCTGTATAACCGACCATTACCTCAGTGCTTACCAGCAGTCGCCTAAGCTTTTCAAAGTCTTTTACGATCCTTACGCGTCTGTAACAACAAGGGATGGCCCGGAATATCAGCTCTCATTCACTCAAGTTTTTAGGGTAGTCTCCCACCCCGATATGCCCGGTCAATTCAAGGCCAAGACTCAGGAATACAGTTATCGTCTATTGTTGGGACCCGGAGAGAAAAGTGAGGTGCTTGCTTATCACTGGCACCCCCAAGACCCGGGAGTCCATTTCCCGCACCTGCACATCGTTGAAGCTCACAGGATTCATTTTCCGACATCGCGGGTTTGTTTGGAGGATTTTGTCCTTTTGTTAATGCGCGACTATCGAGTAAAGCCCAGGCTATCCCACGCTGAATGTAAAGAAATTCTAGATAGGAACAAGCGAGCGTTTGAAAAAATGGCGACGTGGAAAATACAAAATCCTTAATCGGGCGTACCTAACATGGAGCAGCTCGAGTTTCTACTTTCAGGACTGTTGAAATCCAGAAAGTGCGTGCGGGTACGATTGCTTCCGATGGATTTAGTGATCGACTAGAGAGAACCCAAACGCAAGACCCGCCCTCAAAAACCGAGGACGGGGCACCCTCCGCATAACTGAGAGTCCAGGCCACCCGTCTAGCGCGTTCGCAGATCTTATACAGCACTATTGCCGCTTCCGCCCTCCATGCGCCTTCACGATATGCGATGCGACACTCTTCTTGTCTTTGAACGGCTCCCCTGTCTTCTTGTGCATTGCACCACATTCTGAACACTGGAAGGGCGGTTCTGCTGCTGGATTTTTGATGATGAGTTTAGCCATGATAAACTCTCCTTGATTTCAGATTTTATCACTAGTGTCAATCGGGAAATATGGGGACAGATGGGAAGGTTCCTCGTGTTTTTCTTCGAACGAACCAAAAACTGCAGGAAACGTTCCATCTGCTGTCCCCAAGTTTCGAAATAAGGACGGCCTTAAAACGTGGGGCAAATATCATGGAAGACAAAAAGCTGGCTCGCAGGATCCGGAGTATTCAGAGAAAGATAGATTCTCTCGAAAAGCTGAAGAGTTTGCTTGAGCGCAATCCAGACTTGGTGCCTCGTACCCACTTGAAGGACATGGGTACAGGCGCAGGACTGGAATTTGAAGAACGGGGATTTATTCGGCCAATGTTAGTCGATGGAAAACCGATACTCGTGCTGGAGCGGTGGATACCAGACGAAGGCTGGAGCGAGGAGCAGTGGAAGCACCGATTTGTATCGATGGAAGACGTATCCTTATATGTTCGTGAAACGCTCGTGAAAACAATTCTGGATGGGATCAAAGTGGACTTGAACAAAGCGCCTTACCACTACCTTGATGAGGACGACGAGGAGGAAGCAACTCCTGAAGGACAGAATTGATAGTCAATCTTTCTTGTCCAGCTTGTAGGCGCACAGCCCGCAGAGACCGCGCTCGTAGTAAACGTGCTACTCTCCATACGGAATCTTCTCACCACATATCTTGCACTTGATGTTGTTCGCCATTGCGTAGGTTACCCAATTCTTTTCTTCCTGAGGAATGTCACCCACTGCCCACCTCCATCCAAAATCAAAGCATTTAGATATTCAACAATCGAACGGTATTGCTGATTAAGTCGTCGATAAACCCTTCACTCAGGACGACTATCCTCATCGGATAGTCGATTTTTACTTGACAAAGTCGTAAAATATGGTAGACTTCTGAGTGTAGAGAATTGCGCCTAAGGCGTGATTCTCTTTTTTGTTTTTAGGCCCTCCTTGCGGTTTTCCCCGTATTGAAAATGCAGGGGTTAGTGTGTTTTTGGGTGTAAGAAGGACGCGCTGAAGCGCGCCTCTACAACGCGATGTGGAGTGCGGCAGCTCTGCTGCCGCTTCTTGTCAAAAAAGCGCTGCTCAAGGCGCCTACAGGATATCCGATCATGAAAAACGGTAAACGCAATGGGATAGGTGTGTCTGAACGCTCCCTCGATCGACAGCCTACAGTTAACAGTCGGCAGCGAAGAGAGACTGAGGAGAGAGGAGGTCTCGTCGCGCAAAGAGAAATCGACGCGAAGTCTCTGTGGAAGCAGGTCGAGGATGTGGTGGTGCCGCACCTGCGGCTGTCGGTGATCGACCACGTGGTGTATGTGCACTTGTTGCGACATAGCCACCTGGAAGGAAAGAGAAGGCTGCGGTTTTCGATTCCGTGGCTGGCGCAGAATATCAACCTTTCCACATGCCCGACGCGCGAAGCGGTTCGCCGGCTGGCTGCACGCGGCGTTGTGCGGCTGGTGGAACGGAGCAAGCAAGGGCATGTGGCGGAGGTGCGCTTGCCCGCACGAGGTTCGCGGCGTGCGTGTGCGGGCCAGAGCCGCGGCACGGGCACGAGAGGCGGCGCGGGTTGACCGCTCGGACATCGAGCAGGTGGATTTTATGAAGACAATTGAACTCCGCAGGACGATTCACGCGCGGGAGCGTGGGCGGTGCTTCTATTGCTTGCGGCGAGTCCCTTCACGGTTGGAGTGCCTCGACCATGTCGTGCCACGGGCGCGAGTGGGGTGCAATTCGTACCGCAATCTTGTCTCGGCGTGCATGGAATGCAACGCGCAGAAAGGGGAGCAGCCCGCCGAGGAATATCTGCGATGGTTGTTTCGCGAGCACCGGTTGGGCGCGGCCGAACTCAGAGGCCGCTTCGAGGCGCTCGAACTGCTTGCGGCCGGGAAGCTCAAGCCGACGCTTCCGAGTGGGGCGGGGCTCGGATCATTGCCTTTGTAGAGGCGCGCTTGGCTTCGGCCTGAGCCTCGAAGGCAGCGCGTCCTTCTTTCACTTTTTCGGAGTGCGGCAGCTTTGCTGCCGCTCTTTGGGGCCCGTCGAGGGCGTTGCGATATAGGTGTCAAAAGCGGCAGCAGAGCTGCCGCACTCCAAAGTTAATCGATGCGTAGGCGCACGCGCTCGATTGAGCGCGCTCGGAGCCGGCCGGCGGCGTTGCGTGGGCCTTCGTCGTCGGTTTCGATTAGGACGCAGTTCATTTGGATGTCGCCGCTCGCCACTTCGAAGCGGGCGGGCAATCCATTGAGAAACTTTTTGATAATGCCGCCGCGGTCCATGCCGATCACGCCGCCGTGTGGGCCGCTCATGCCTACGTCCGTGATGTAGGCCGTGCCTCCGGGCAGAACGTGCTCGTCAGCGGTCGTCACGTGCGTGTGGGTTCCCACGATAGCGGTGACGCGCCCGTCGAGGTACCAGCCCATCGCTATCTTCTCGCTGGTGGTCTCCGCGTGCATATCGACGAAAACGAATGCGACATCGGGCGGCACTTTGGCCAGCTCGCTGTCGGCTTTGCGAAACGGATCGTCGATCGGCGTCATGAAAACGCGCCCTTGCAGGTTGAGCACGGCGTACTTGATGCCATTCTTGGCGGTGCCGACATAGAGCCCGCTGCCTACATTCCCATCGGGAAAGTTGGCCGGGCGCAGCAGACGCGGTTCGTGCGGCATGAACTCGGTGATTTCTTTGCGGTCCCAACTGTGGTTGCCGCCCGTCAAGACTTCAATCCCCAGGCCGAGGAGTTCCTCCGCCAGCCGCGGGGTAATCCCGAAGCCCGAAGCGGAATTCTCGCCGTTGGCGATGACCAAGTCGATCTGGCGCTGCGCAACGATATCCGCAAGGCGGTCGCGGACAATCTGCCGCCCCGGGGAACCTACGATGTCTCCGATGAAAAGTATGCGCATGCGTTTTGAAAGTCCGTTGATAGAACCTATTTCATAAATCGAACCGCAGGGGCTAAAGCCTATCTTTTCCTGGGCGTTTTTCGGCACGGCTGAAGCCGTGCCCTCCCGGAAGACCATTTCTCCCAGAAGAATATTTCCCCAGATTATTTATCGCAAAAGACTATTTATGAGATAGCTTCCACAAAAATAGAGCGGACTGCTTGGCCGTGGGGAGCTAGGCCGTGAACCTCTGAATTAGGTGGGCGCCACGAGCCAACCGTTAGGCTTTCCTGCCCCGCTCGCGCGTCTCGATTCGCTTGCATCAACTTAGCGATAAAGACCTGCCAGCGGGACAGGCCGTGCACACAGGCTGTCTATCCGCAGCACCTCAGAGATTCGTCATTGGTTCAAACAGCTTTCGCTCCCTCACCTGCTTCGAAGAACCGCTCCGGTTCATATTCTAGCAGGATGCCTGTTCAAAGAAAGGCGAAGGCGGCTGTGCCCGCCAAAGTAGTCTCAAACCCGAACGTATTTGCACCAATCGGTCGGTGGGGCAAATCCCCGCGTCCATGGAATTCGTTGGGAACAGTCTAGTCGATGAAATCGATAACGGCGCCGTCGCGGCGGTCCAGGAAGCCGACAAACTGGCCGAAGTTTGGAGCTGTCACGTTGTTGTAGACGGCGTTGAAGTTGCCGTGGTTGGTGATGTTGAGCGAATAGAACCCAAGGCGAATGTGGTGGATTTTGCCGCTCTTCGCCCCAAGAAAAGGAACCTTGAAGACGCGGTAGATTTTCAGATCCAATGAGAGATAAGTGGCAAAGCGCTGCCCGTTTGGCGTGCCCACGTAGTTCTGGAGGACGTCTACGTTCGAATAGTCGTAACCGGAATGCACGTCGAGGATGGGACTGAGTACGAACTTCTTAGGCAAAGAGAAAACACCCCAGGTGACCATTCGTTGGGGAACATCAGAAGGCAGAACACCGTAGACGTTGGGCCGGATAACTGGTTCCAGGAACGGAATCGCTACATCGGAAAGGTTGTTCAAATCGCCTTGCGAGCGGCTCCATATATAAGACGCGTTCACCTCGTTGTGTTCCTTAATGGTGAATCGCACGGTACTTTCTATTTCGCGATAATGAGAGGAACCTGTGTTGGTGAGACCGAGGAACGAGTTCTGGCCCGGCGCGCCCGTGAAGGGATTAACGAGAAATAAGTAGGTCGTATGGCTGTCGATGTAGCCGACCCGCAAGACTACGTTCCTCCGCAACTCGCGATCCCCTTCGACATTCCACGTGAAATTGCGCGGCGTTGTACCCGGCCCCTGCGGCAAAATGCCGGTGTTCAAGGGATTCACACCACCCACATAAGCGTTGGTGTAGGTTACAGGCGGAGCGATCAATTGGCCTGTGGGATCAAAAAGACTCACCACGCGAGTGGGGTTCACGTCAAAGTCGGATGCCAGCAGAGGCAGCATGCTATAGAACAAGCCTGCTCCGGCTCGAATGACTGTTTTTCCGTCGCTGCCCGGCGAGTACGCAACAGCGACGCGCGGCGCGAAAGCCGCGGACCAGCCAGAGGTCTCGCTAGACAAGCGCGCCCCCGCGTCGACCGTCCAGTGCGAGTTAAGTATCCAATGGTCCTGAACGAACTCGGCAACGGCGGTATCGGATGTGCTCTGAGCCGTCGTAGGCAGAAAGTTGATCTGCTCATCCAACGTGCCATCTTGTTCGAGGAGTTGAATTGGATTGGCCGTGTTCACGCCGGCATAGGCACGGTAGTTTAGATCCACGCCCACATGAATCTGGTGCTTCCCCAGCCAGTGTCTATCCGCAAATTGATAACTGGGTAGCAATTGAAACTGTTTCCCTCTCCTTGACCACCGGTTGAAAAAATTCCCGCCCCAGCCCTGCGGGGTAATCAGCATGTCATCCAGGCCTTCGCCGTGAGCATTGCTGTCAAACCGCGTGTACTGCGAAATCACACTGAAAATCGCTCCGGAATCCAGCTGGTACTTATCGGACAGATGTATGGCGACGCCTTTTTGATTCAAGTCGTTCGCTGCCGTCTCTGGAACGAGAGCATTGATGCCCACGTACCGCGTCCTAAGAGGAAAAGCATTGACTGTGAGAGTCAGGATTTGCTTGGGCGAAAGAATGTACTCGACGGTCGTAAAAGTGTTAAAACCTTGCTTCTTGGTGATGTCGTCCGGCCACGGCAGTCCGCGAACCGTGGTCTTTTTCATGTCGTACTGGAAGACTTCCGAGAAAAAGAGTTTGCCCTCGATCAGCGGTCCTCCGAAGTCAACGCCAGGTGTTGCTTGCGCGATGCCGACAATCGAGCCGTTCTTGCCAAGAATGGATGGCACGAAATTCTTTAGATAGAAATTCCATTTCTCTGACGGGGGTTTGGTCTCAATGGTCGTCAATCCGCCCGAGAAACTTCCGAGGGCCGCGTTATAGGGCGTCTTATAGACCGCGAACGATTGCACGGCATCTGTGGGCACAGCAATGGAAAAGCTTCCCGTCACCGGGTCAGCGGTCTGCGCGGAATTCACGAGGAAGAGGCTCTGATTTTCATCGGCACCCTTGAACGTAAGTTTTCCGTCCATTGTTTTAACGACTCCCGGAGTTATCGGGATCACTTCCCGGATCTTTTCTTCCGGCGTAGGCAGAGCAACCAGATCGGTGTGAGTTATGGTGGCTTCCGGGTTGGAAACGCTCTCCGTTGAGATGACCTGAGTTTGTTCTTTAACCTCGACCTTTTCCGTTACTACCTCT
The DNA here is from genome assembly GCA_963840515.1 of Terriglobia bacterium. Lineage (GTDB taxonomy): Bacteria > Acidobacteriota > Terriglobia > Acidiferrales > UBA7541 > DASTCZ01. The sequence continues at coordinate 4,009 of CAWIZI010000040.1, read as the reverse complement.
AGTTCCAGCTTGATGTCTTGAACTGCAACCTGTCCTGGAGCTAAGGAAACCGTTTTAGTTACTGGCTTGAACCCTGGTTGCGTGATCGAAATCGCATAGGATCCGGGTTTCAGACTCTTAAACTCATAGCGTCCCGCGTCGTCCGTGTCCGCACTTAGAGTGTTTCCGTCGGGCGGTACCGCGGTCAGCTTTACGCTGATGCCAGATAGGCCCGACCCTGCGTTTTCTTGCGCCGTGGATATGGTGCCGTGAATGGAACCGGTCTGCATCTTCTCAGCGGAAGCGCGCGTGCCCTGTCCAAATGCCGGGAAAACCGCAATTGCCACCATTAATAGCCAAGCGAAACATCTTGCCAAGCTCTGCGTGAGCCGCTGCAATGGACTGTCAGTGGAGACGAGATTTGCTGAAAAACTGAGTATTGTCTTCCAAAATAATTTCATGGTCGGGACGATGGTAACTCTGTTGAACAGCGAGCTCTTTCTTTAGTCTGAGTCCGTCAGTCGGATTCTCGAGCGGCGCTTGCGCCTTCGTCCAGCCAGACGACAACCTCTTATTGTCAATTTGAAGTGCCGAAACAGAAAGCCCGGCGAGGGCACGGTGTGCCTCAATCTCCAACTCCACGAATCTGAATGCAATCTTAGCCTAGTCTCTTTTCCCCATTCTTGGTGTAAATTGACGCGGCCTTCGCGCAATTCGCACAAACGCTACGGCTTTTGCTTACAACTCCCCGGTTCACAGCAAGCCACCCGGATATGTTCCCATAAATGAAAGCCAGAGTTCCTCTCTTCATAAAGGCCTGCCCTGGCTACCGTACAGCCGGTTTCTGAATGATCTTGCACGCGGGCACCAGACAGCACCCTCGGCTAACACGCCAATCCGCCGCAATCATTGGCCAGTGATTTGTGCGATCGATCGGACGACCACGCTCGTCGCATTTAGATGCATCGACAACAGAAAATGTCCGCCGAGGAGTCTCTTACCCGTGAGCGTCTTTGGGAGCCTTCATTTCACAAAGCCGCTCGGCGTTTGCATGCAACTGAGAGAGAAGGGTCTCCAGCTTGTCGATATCGACGTTCAGGACTCCCTCGAAGAATTGGCTGCGAACTTCCTCGAACCTTGTCTTCAGGTGTGGAACAACTCGCCGCCCCTTGCTCGTAGCCTTGATGATGAAGAGCCGGTGATCGCGGGGATCACTTTTGCGCTTAAGAAACCCGCTCGCCTCAAGCCGGTCCACGAACCTCGTGATCTTGCCCTTGTCCCGGCCCATGGCCTTGGCCAGTTTCCCGGCGGAGGTTTCTCTTTCTTCCGCGCAATGCACGAGCACTGCCGCTTCCTGCGCCGTCATCCCGAATTTGCTAAAACAACGATCGAAGGCTGTTTGCAGTCTTATGCTGGTTCGAAAGAGCCGCGAAATGGAAAGCTCTGCTTGCCATTCCCTGACGCTCACGTAGCCCCGGCCAGAATTCTCCCGAGTCGCAAGGGGATTCCCAAGGAATCCCCCGTTTTTCCCGGTCGTGGTATTTTCCGTCATAGATTTGACCGTCGCGATTTCCTGGGTCAAAAGTGAAAGTTGCTCATTCCAATCCATTTAGAAATGGAACCCCAACTCCGCTGTCAGCGCACGTGGAGTCACGTAGTGAGTTCCGCTGAAGGTGGAGAGAAAGTTGTATACCGCAGTCTTATCCGCCACATTGATCGCCGTGAGCCGCGCACTCCACTTGAAACGGTCGCCGTGGAAGAGGTTGTCGTGCCCAATGGCCACGTCAAACAAGTTTCGCGCGGCCACGCGCGGCGGATTCTTGTCGTCATTCTCGGTTCCCGCACCCGGGATCTGCAGTAATGTGGAGCCGTACTGCGATGCAGGGCAGAGAGAATTGGGACTGATCGGCGTCGTCGGTGTAGCGTGAACCGTCCCGCAGAAGAGCCCAGCCTGAAACTGCTGGTCGGGAGACAAGATCGATGCGTCGACTAGCGTATCGGTACCTAGCGGTCCGTTGGCGCAGTTGCCCCCTGCACAAGGCACGGGTCCGGCTACGAGGCCGCTGTCGTATCGCCAATTGAAGCCAACCCAAGGCCCGCGCTTCAAGATCTGGTATTGCATGTGGGCCGTCAGGTTAAATTTCTCGTCGTGGTCAATACGGAACACCGAGAAACTCCCCGGTGTGACGGGGACCGCACCGACACCGCCAATTTGTGGAGTGAAGAACCGCGCGGCTACGCTTGACATTACGACGAGCGCTGTAAAACCGTGGTAGTTCGGCACATTCGCGCGGATGGCATAGCCCGGGATCTTCGAATTATTCCATGCGATCGGAAAGGTTATCGGTGTCGCACCGAGGATGCTGAAGTCGTAGGCGTTATGCGTGTACTTCCAGATGTACTCGCCGTCCACGACCAAATACTTTCCGAAGGCTTGCTGCAATCCAGCATGGAACTCATTGCGGTACCCCGCAGGCAATACGCTGGAGGCGGTACTGACAAGCCCGGTATTTGGGTCCGTGCAGCCTTCACCTGCTAGAGCGAAAAGGTTGGCGACAACTGCGTCCCGGCAGCCCACGCTGGAGAGCGCCAGATTTTCGTTGAACGGACTTTCCAGGGTTCGCGCGTAAGAAACACGAAGGACTGTGTTCGTCCGCTTAATATTGTAGGCAATACCAAGACGAGGCTCCGCCTGGGACTGTGAGGTAAAGCCGTTATAAATGTCACCGCGTATTCCCAGGTTGAAGGACCAGTTCTTCACAGTGATCGTGTCCTGGATGTAGAGGGCGAGTTGTTTCACATCCTCGTGCCCGTGAAACAAGTGACTAGCGGCGGAGGAACTGCCACAGCCATCCGCGGGCGATGGCGTCGGCCTCGTCAGGTCGATGCAACCCAGAAGCGGCACGAAATTAGGATTCGCTACAAAAGGTGTTGGATAAAGAGCAGGGTTCGTGGACGATGCCGTAGCGCATTGGTTTGGATTGTTCAGTCCGGGATCACCGACAAATACAGGAAGTCCGGCTCCATCCAAGCACGGTGAGTTGAAAGTGGGATCGACGATTCCAAAACCATCGTTTTCTGTAAGGATCGTTTGCTCGTAAACGATTCCGGCCTTCACGTTGTGAATGCCCTTCACGTAGGACAAGCTCGCGCGCGCGCCTCCATTGGTGAGTGTACGGTTTTGCGCAACGGTCTCCTGTTGAAGATTCGAGGGGCCGAGGTCGGCGAATGGATTGCCGCTCGGGTAATAGTTGTACGCGTCGCGTCGCACGAAACCACCTAGGGTGAAGACGGCGGTAGAGCCAATCAAATGATTCCACGTCGGCGCGATGTTAAACGTTCCGATTTTCGAGCGCTGGTCGGTGGGGCCCACAACATTGCCGTCGGGGTCGAGACCGTTGTTTGCGACTACCACTCCGTTCCACGCCGTCGCGTCTTGCGCATCAAACGAATTGGGCGTCTGGAACCAGGAACGCGTGTAGCTCAAATTGAGATGAAGCGAATCCGCTGCCGACAGTTGATAGTCCAGGCGGTCGAACACGTTTTCCATATTGCCCTTGTCGTGCATGACGCTGAACTCTGGCGGATCGAGGAACCGCCCGCTATTCAGTCCGCCCACGGCAATAAAGTTGCCCCACTTCTCGCCGCCGTATGCCAAATCAAATCCCCCGTTCGACGTTCCGAAGCTCCCATACGACGCCGTCACGCTGCCATGTGGAGTTGTCTGGCCTTGTCCCGAACGCGTGGTCACATTAATCACCAGGCTCGTCTTGTCGCCGTATTCCGCCGGCGGCGCGCCGGAGATAACCTCGAGCGATTGGACTGAATCGAGCGGTATCTGATTCGAGAAGACCTTGCTTTGCTGGTCAGTGATCGGCTGGCCGTCGAGCGAGAATGAGTTCTCCGCGTGATCCCCCAGCCCGTGGAAAAGGCCGTTTGAATCCGCGGCGACTCCAGGAGTCGAGAGCGTAACGAGCGAGCTCAAAGAAGACGATTGGCTTTCTAGCGGAAGCTTGTCGAACAAATTGCG
>CAWIZI010000039.1:0-11571 GCA_963840515.1 Terriglobia bacterium | reverse complement strand
TCGCACGCCAACCCGGTAATTCGCGGCTTAGCGCCGCCCCCGAATGTGGTGATCGACTAAAGAAAACGCAACCCAAGACCCGCCCTCAAAAACCGAGGACGGGGCACCCTCCGCATAACTGAGAGTCCGGGCCACTTGTCCGGTCAACCCCACTTCAAAAACCAATTTCTTCGCACGTTCCTGTCCTCGAGTTTCCTCCCGAGAGTTTCTCGGGGTTTTTGTCCCAAGGTTTTACCGGTCTAGAGGGCCTCCGCGTTTTGGTAATCGCGGAGCGATGTGGCTCGGAACGTGCAAAATTAAGTCGACAGGCTCGTTGGTAATACATCTGTCCGTCCCCCAGGTTGCTGTGCACTGATCGGGTTCAACTCCCATAGAAATATCGTGTCCGCAGCGGTGAAGGCCTTCGTGTGCAAGCGGCAAGCAACAAGCATGTTTAGTATTTGAGTGGGAACTCCGGACCGACGAAATGCAAGTTTTCGGTTTGCGAGGTTTTCTCATACGGCGAGTGGCCCGGACTCCCTTGAATGGTACTTGCGAGCACTGCGAGAAGATACCATCTCTGGAAGTTCATAAGGAGTAGAGTAGGGCCGTGGGTGCTCCGTCCTCGGTTTTTGAGGGCGGGTCCTGGGTTTAGCTTTTTTCCTTCGAAACGAGAAATCCATGCCGGCTGGACTGAAGCGGTATTACGGCAATCACGACCTTCACTTCATCACCTTCAGTTGTTACCGCAGGCTTCCTCTCCTTTCAACTGTAGCCGCGCGAGACCTCTTCGTCCAGGAACTCGCCCGTGTCCGCGCAGAATACGGATTCAAGCTAGTCGGCTACGTGGTCATGTTGAATCACGTTCATCTTCTGATGAGCGAGCCGGTCAAGGGAACGCCCTCAACCGTGATGCAAATGCTGAAGCAAAGAGTTTCCCGAAAAATGCGGAGTTGCAGCAAGAGGCGCTCCAGCGCACAGCTGGCATTTCGCCTCAACGAAGACGGACAAGAAGGTAAGGCCTTCTGGCAAGAGCGATTCTATGACTTCAATGTCTACCGTTCGGGAAAAGTGAAAGAGAAATTGAACTACATGCACGCCAACCCGGTAATTCGGGGCTTGGTGCAGCACCCGAAGGATTGGCCATGGAGTAGCTGGAGTTTCTACTTTCAGGACGGGAAAGGACTGCTTCCGATGGATTTAGTGATCGACTAGAGAGAACCCAAACGCAAGACCCGCCCTCAAAAACCGAGGACGGGGCACCCTCCGCATAACTTAGAGTCCGGGCCACCCGTCAAGAACCTGGTCGGTAGTCAGATAATTCCCGATAAGTTGGGTGGTCTCAATGGGTCGATGCAACACCACCTGATATAAATCTTGCTTCCGATGGATTTAGTGATCAACTAGAGAGAACCCAAACGCAAGACCCGCCCTCAAAAACCGAGGACGGGGCACCCTCCGCATAACTTAGATTCCGGGCCACCCGTCCTGTCGTTACTTGTTTATGTTCCGTTCTGGAAACTGTTCCTGTCGGTCAAGATAAGTGCCGCTCACTGTGTATCCGCAAGTCGTGACCCGTTTCTGCTCAAAGATGTCGCGATACTCTACGGCCACGAAGATGGAGATCGGTTGGTCCTTTTGTAGTTGGCCAGGAGCTTCCAGACGGAGAAGCCGCGACTTCTCACTACCCGGCCCGATTGGACCAAATGAATGAAATCCCTCGGCTTGATGCCCGGTCGGAGACGCTAAATCCATGAGCCGGGTTTCCACCCTTTCAGCGTATCCCACAATTTTGTCTACCCAAGCAGGCGAGCGGCCTTCGTTCTTACATATGAGCTTCAACATGACGGTGGTGGAGTGCACTTGCGGCTCGTTGCCTTCTCGTGATGATCCCATCACTACTTTCAACTCGTTCTGCGGCCAAATAAGTTCCGTCATCACCCAGGCTCGTTCTGCGTTTTGTGACAGCTTGATTTGATCCTGAGCAACTTTCAACTGCGCCAAGGTTTCTTGGTGGTCCCGATTGGCATCCACGCGGTCCCAGATAAAGATCGCAACCAAGGCAATGCCCTCAAGCCAGACAGCAACGGACTCGTATTTAGTGAGCCAGTCCAAGATGCACATTTTGACCGCATTCTAACAGCTCGTCGGAATGAGACAAACAAAAAGGCCTATTTTGATGTGCCGATTTTGAGCGAGCCGTTTAAGACTGAACCAGAAGTCGATGCTGCGATAGACGCGCAGATCAACTCGTTAGGAGTCGACGGCTGGGATTACAAGCTGGGATTACAAGTTTACGACAGTTTTCGACCCTGTTACTCGTGGCGGGAAGGGAGTCAGAATCTAAGGGACGGGTGGCCCGGACTCTTAGTTATGCGGAGGGTGCCCCGTCCTCGGGTTTTGAGGGCGGGTCTTGGATCTAGAATTTCTTTTTCGAGGGCGAGAAATCCAGAGTGCCTCTGATAGGGATCGTCCGTTCGCGATGCTCGCTCAGGATGACTAGCCCTGTCGGAGAAGAGGGGTCCTTCGGTTCGCGGCTCACTCAGGACGACTATCCTCGTCGGAGAAGAGGGGTCCTTCGGTTCGCGATGCTCGCTCAGGATGACTATCCTCATCGGATAGTCAATTTTTACTTGACAAAGTCGTAAAATATGGTAGACTGTACTTGTAGAGAATTGCGCCTGAGGCGTGATTCTCTTTTTTGTTTTTAGGCCCTCCTTGCGGTTTTCCCCGTATTGAAAATGCAGGGGTTAGTGTGTTTTGAGTCGACAGTCGACAGTTGAAAGTCGAAAGGTAACAGAACGAGTGCGTGGCACTTTGCGGCGCGGCTGGAGCCTTACCCTCCCAAGAGCTTTGCGATACGGGCGCTAAAAGCGGCAGCAGAGCTGCCCTTCGCGCGCTCAGGATAAACCGCACTCCACGAAGACTCTACTCGAAACTCCTACAGGATATCCGATCATGAAAAACAGGAAACGCAACGGAGATAGGTGTGTCTGAACCCAGTCTACAGTCTACAGCTCACAGTCGACAGCGAAAAGCTGGGGAGAAAGGCGGCGCTTCGCGCGTCCACAGGCTCCGATCAGATCGACAGCTGTAGTGCTCAGGGAAGAAAGGACGGCAATCGCGCTCTAAGGGACTCGCACGCAGAAAGAAATCGACGCGAAGTCGCTTTGGAAGCAGGTGGAAGATGTGGTGGTGCCGCGGCTGCGGCTGGGGGTGATCGACCACATCGTGTATATGCACTTGTTGCGACACAGCCGGCTGGAAGGAAAGCGTAGGCTGCATTTTTCGATTCCGTGGCTGGCGCAGAATATCAACCTTTCTACGTGCCCGACGCGCGACGCGGTTCGGCGGCTGGCTGCGCTACGGCGTTTTGCGGCTGGTGGAACGGAGCAAGCAAGGGCCATGTGGCGGAGGTGCGCTTGCCCGAAGAGGTTCGCGGCGTGCGTGTGCAGGCCAGAGCCGCGGCACGGGCACGCGAGGCGGCGCGGGTTGACCGCTCGGACATCGAGCAGGTGGATTTTATGAAGACAATTGAACTCCGCAGGACCATTCACGCGCGGGAGCGCGGGCGGTGCTTCTATTGCTTGCGGCGAATCCCCTCACGGTTGGAGTGCCTCGACCATGTCGTGCCACGGGCGCGAGTGGGGTGCAATTCGTACCGCAATCTGGTCTCGGCGTGCATGGAATGCAACGCGCAGAAAGGGGAGCGGCCCGCGGAGGAATATCTGCGATGGTTGTTTCGCGAGCACCGGTTGGGCGCGGCGGAACTCAGAGGCCGCTTCGAGGCGCTCGAACTGCTTGCTGCCGGGAAGCTGCGAGCCGACGCTTCCGAGTCAGGAGGGGGTCGGATCATTGCCCTTGTAGAGGCGCGCTTCCGGCTCTGTAGGCGAGAGGGCCGGCCGCTCCCTCGAGGCTCAGGGCGCGTCCGTCTTCATAGCGAAAAGCGGCAGCAGAGCTGCCGCACTCCAAAGTTCAATCGATGCGTAGGCGCAGGCGCTCGATCGAGCGCGCTCGGAGCCGGCCGGCCGCGTTGCGTGGGCCTTCGTCGTCGGTTTCGATTAGGACGCAGTTCATTTGGATGTCGCCGCTCGCCACTTCGAAGCGGGCGGGCAAACCATTGAGAAACTTTTTGATAATGCCGCCGCGGTCCATGCCGATCACGCCGCCGTGTGGGCCGCTCATGCCTACGTCCGTGATGTAGGCCGTGCCTCCGGGCAGAACGTGCTCGTCCGCGGTCGTCACGTGGGTATGCGTTCCCACGATCGCCGTGACTCGCCCGTCGAGGTACCAGCCCATCGCTATCTTCTCGCTGGTGGTCTCCGCGTGCATATCGACGAAAACGAAGGCGACATCGGGCGGCAGCTTTGGCCAGCTCGCTGTCGGCTTTGCGAAACGGATCGTCGATCGGCGTCATGAAAACGCGCCCTTGCAGGTTGAGCACGGCGTACTTGACGCCATTCTTGGCGGTGCCGACATAAAGCCCGCTGCCTACATTCCCATCGGGAAAGTTGGCCGGGCGCAGCAGACGTGGCTCGTGGGGCATGAACTCGACGATTTCCTTGCTGATCCCAGCTATGGTTGCCGCCCGTCAAGACTTCAATCCCCAGGCCGAGGAGTTCCTCCGCCAGCCGCGGGGTAATCCCGAAGCCCGAAGCGGAATTCTCGCCGTTGGCGATCACCAAATCGATCTGGCGCTGCGCAACGATATCCGCAAGGCGGTCGCGGACAATCTGCCGCCCCGGGGAACCGACGATGTCTCCGATGAAAAGTACGCGCATGCGTTTTGAAAGTCCGTTGATAGAACCTATTTCATAAATCGAACCGCAGGGGCTAAAGCCTATCTTTTCCTGGGCGTTTTTCGGCACGGCTGAAGCCGTGCCCTCCCGGAAGACCATTTCTCCCAGAAGAATATTTCTCCCAGAAGAATATTTCTCCCAGAAGATTATTTATCGCAAAAGACTATTTATGAGATAGCTTCCACAAAAATAGAGCGGACTGCTTGGCCGTGGGGAGCTAGGCCGTGAACCTCTGAATTAGGTGGGCGCCACGAGCCAACCGTTAGGCTTTCCTGCCCCGCTCGCGCGTCTCGATTCGCTTGCATCAACTTAGCGATAAAGACCTGCCAGCGGGACAGGCCGTGCACACAGGCTGTCTATCCGCAGCACCTCAGAGATTCGTCATTGGTTCAAACAGCTTTCGCTCCCTCACCTGCTTCGAAGAACCGCTCCGGTTCATATTCTAGCAGGATGCCTGTTCAAAGAAAGGCGAAGGCGGCTGTGCCCGCCAAAGTAGTCTCAAACCCGAACGTATTTGCACCAATCGGTCGGTGGGGCAAATCCCCGCGTCCATGGAATTCGTTGGGAACAGTCTAGTCGATGAAATCGATAACGGCGCCGTCGCGGCGGTCCAGGAAGCCGACAAACTGGCCGAAGTTTGGAGCTGTCACGTTGTTGTAGACGGCGTTGAAGTTGCCGTGGTTGGTGATGTTGAGCGAATAGAACCCAAGGCGAATGTGGTGGATTTTGCCGCTCTTCGCCCCAAGAAAAGGAACCTTGAAGACGCGGTAGATTTTCAGATCCAATGAGAGATAAGTGGCAAAGCGCTGCCCGTTTGGCGTGCCGACGTAGTTCTGGAGGACGTCTACGTTCGAATAGTCGTAACCGGAATGCACGTCGAGGATGGGACTGAGTACGAACTTCTTAGGCAAAGAGAAAACACCCCAGGTGACCATTCGTTGGGGAACATCAGAAGGCAGAACACCGTAGACGTTGGGCCGGATAACTGGTTCCAGGAACGGAATCGCTACATCGGAAAGGTTGTTCAAATCGCCTTGCGAGCGGCTCCATATATAAGACGCGTTCACCTCGTTGTGTTCCTTAATGGTGAATCGCACGGTACTTTCTATTTCGCGATAATGAGAAGAACCTGTGTTGGTGAGACCGAGGAACGAGTTCTGGCCCGGCGCGCCCGTGAAGGGATTAACGAGAAATAAGTAGGTCGTATGGCTGTCGATGTAGCCGACCCGCAAGACTACGTTTCTCCGCAACTCGCGATCCCCTTCGACATTCCACGTGAAATTGCGCGGCGTTGTACCCGGCCCCTGCGGCAAAATGCCGGTGTTCAAGGGATTCACACCACCCACATAAGCGTTGGTGTAGGTTACAGGCGGAGCGATCAATTGGCCTGTGGGATCAAAAAGACTCACCACGCGAGTGGGGTTCACGTCAAAGTCGGATGCCAGCAGAGGCAGCATGCTATAGAACAAGCCTGCTCCGGCTCGAATGACTGTTTTTCCGTCGCTGCCCGGCGAGTACGCAACAGCGACGCGCGGCGCGAAAGCCGCGGACCAGCCAGAGGTCTCGCTAGACAAGCGCGCCCCCGCGTCGACCGTCCAGTGCGAGTTAAGTATCCAATGGTCCTGAACGAACTCGGCAACGGCGGTATCGGATGTGCTCTGAGCCGTCGTAGGCAGAAAGTTGATCTGCTCATCCAACGTGCCATCTTGTTCGAGGAGTTGAATTGGATTGGCCGTGTTCACGCCGGCATAGGCACGGTAGTTTAGATCCACGCCCACATGAATCTGGTGCTTCCCCAGCCAGTGTCTATCCGCAAATTGATAACTGGGTAGCAATTGAAACTGTTTCCCTCTCCTTGACCACCGGTTGAAAAAATTCCCGCCCCAGCCCTGCGGGGTAATCAGCATGTCATCCAGGCCTTCGCCGTGAGCATTGCTGTCAAAGCGCGTGTACTGCGAAATCACACTGAAAATCGCTCCGGAATCCAGCTGGTACTTATCGGACAAATGTATGGCGACGCCCTTTTGATTCAAGTCGTTCGCTGCCGTCTCTGGAACGAGAGCATTGATGCCCACGTACCGCGTCCTAAGAGGAAAAGCATTGACTGTGAGAGTCAGGATTTGCTTGGGCGAAAGAATGTACTCGACGGTCGTAAAAGTGTTAAAACCTTGCTTCTTGGTGATGTCGTCCGGCCACGGCAGTCCGCGAACCGTGGTCTTTTTCATGTCGTACTGGAAGACTTCCGAGAAAAAGAGTTTGCCCTCGATCAGCGGTCCTCCGAAGTCAACGCCAGGTGTTGCTTGCGCGATGCCGACAATCGAGCCGTTCTTGCCAAGAATGGATGGCACGAAATTCTTTAGATAGAAATTCCATTTCTCTGACGGGGGTTTGGTCTCAATGGTCGTCAATCCGCCCGAGAAACTTCCGAGGGCCGCGTTATAGGGCGTCTTATAGACCGCGAACGATTGCACGGCATCTGTGGGCACAGCAATGGAAAAGCTTCCGGTCACCGGGTCAGCGGTCTGCGCGGAATTCACGAGGAAGAGGCTCTGATTTTCATCGGCACCCTTGAACGTAAGTTTTCCGTCCATTGTTTTAACGACTCCCGGAGTTATCGGGATCACTTCCCGGATCTTTTCTTCCGGCGTAGGCAGAGCAACCAGATCGGTGTGAGTTATGGTGGCTTCCGGGTTGGAAACGCTCTCCGTTGAGATGACCTGAGTTTGTTCTTTAACCTCGACCTTTTCCGTTACTACCTCTAGTTCCAGCTTGATGTCTTGAACTGCAGCCTGTCCTGGAGCTAAGGAAACCGTTTTAGTTACTGGCTTGAACCCTGGTTGCGTGATCGAAATCGCATAGGATCCGGGTTTCAGACTCTTAAACTCATAGCGTCCCGCGTCGTCCGTATCCGCACTTAGAGTGTTTCCGTCGGGCGGTACCGCGGTCAGCTTTACGCTGATGCCAGATAGGCCCGACCCTGCGTTTTCTTGCGCCGTGGATATGGTGCCGTGAATGGAACCGGTCTGCATCTTCTCAGCGGAAGCGCGCGTGCCCTGTCCAAATGCCGGGAAAACCGCAATTGCCACCATTAATAGCCAAGCGAAACATCTTGCCAAGCTCTGCGTGAGCCGCTGCAATGGACTGTCAGTGGAGACGAGATTTGCTGAAAAACTGAGTATTGTCTTCCAAAATAATTTCATGGTCGGGACGATGGTAACTCTGTTGAACAGCGAGCTCTTTCTTTAGTCTGAGTCCGTCAGTCGGATTCTCGAGCGGCGCTTGCGCCTTCGTCCAGCCAGACGACAACCTCTTATTGTCAATTTGAAGTGCCGAAACAGAAAGCCCGGCGAGGGCACGGTGTGCCTCAATCTCCAACTCCACGAATCTGAATGCAATCTTAGCCTAGTCTCTTTTCCCCATTCTTGGTGTAAATTGACGCGGCCTTCGCGCAATTCGCACAAACGCTACGGCTTTTGCTTACAACTCCCCGGTTCACAGCAAGCCACACGGATATGTTCCCATAAATGAAAGCCAGAGTTCCTCTCTTCATAAAGGCCTGCCCTGGCTACCGTACAGCCGGTTTCTGAATGATCTTGCACGCGGGCACCAGACAGCACCCTCGGCTAACACGCCAATCCGCCGCAATCATTGGCCAGTGATTTGTGCGATCGATCGGACGACCACGCTCGTCGCATTTAGATGCATCGACAACAGAAAATGTCCGCCGAGGAGTCTCTTACCCGTGAGCGTCTTTGGGAGCCTTCATTTCACAAAGCCGCTCGGCGTTTGCATGCAACTGAGAGAGAAGGGTCTCCAGCTTGTCGATATCGACGTTCAGGACTCCCTCGAAGAATTGGCTGCGAACTTCCTCGAACCTTGTCTTCAGGTGTGGAACAACTCGCCGCCCCTTGCTCGTAGCCTTGATGATGAAGAGCCGGTGATCGCGGGGATCACTTTTGCGCTTAAGAAACCCGCTCGCCTCAAGCCGGTCCACGAACCTCGTGATCTTGCCCTTGTCCCGGCCCATGGCCTTGGCCAGTTTCCCGGCGGAGGTTTCTCTTTCTTCCGCGCAATGCACGAGCACGGCTGCTTCCTGCGCCGTCATTCCGAATTTGCTGAAACAGCGATCGAAGGCTGTTTGCAGTCTTATGCTGGTTCGAAAGAGCCGCGAAATGGAAAGCTCTGCCTGCCATTCCCTGACGCTCACATAGCCCCGGCCAGATTTCTCCCGAGTCGCAAGAGGATTCCCAAGGAATCCCCCGTTTTTCCCAGTCGTGGTATTTTCCGCCATTGGTTTGACCGTCGCGATTTCCTGGGTCAAGAGTGAAAGCTGCTCATTCCAATCCATTTAGAAATGGAATCCCAACTCCGCCGTCAGCGCACGTGGAGTCACGTAGTGAGTTCCGCTGAAGGTAGATAGAAAGTTATAAAGAGCCACTTTGTTGGTCACGTTGATGGCTGTCAGTCGCAAGCTCCACTTGTAACGATCACCACGGAAGAGGTTGTCTTCGCCCACCGATACGTCGAACAAATTGCGCGGCGCAATGCGCGGCGGATTGTGGTCATCGTTCTCTGTCCCGGGCGCAGGAACTGATATGTACTTGGAGCCATAACTGGATGCCGGACAGAGATTCGCGCCAAAAGTTGAACTGATAGGCGTTGTGGGTGTCGCAAACACAGTCCCGCAGAAGAGCCCCGCCTGGAACTGTTGATCGGGAGTTATTCCCGAAACGTCTATGAGATTATTGGGACCGCCGCCATCCGGTCCGTTTGCGCAAGACTCGCCTCCGAAGCACGGAACCGGACCGGCCACAAGGCCGCTATCGTAGCGCCAGTTGAAACCAACCCACGGCCCGCGCTTCCAGGGTTGATATTGCAAGTGAGTCGTCTGGTTGAACTCCTCGTCATGATCGATGCGAAATACAGAGGGTCCGCCGGGCGTAGCAGGCGTGGCGCCAATGCCGCTGATCTGCGGGGTGAAGAAACGCGCCGCCACGCTGGACATCACCACGAACGCGGTAAAGCCGTGGAAGTCCGGCACGGAAGCGCGGATTGCATAGCCGGGAATCTTCGAACTGGCCCATTCGATCGGATACGTAATTGGGGTGTTGCCCAGCACGCTGAAGTCGAATGCTTCGTGCGTGTACTTCCAGATGTATTCGGCGTCAACGACCAGGTACTTTTTGAAGGCTTGCTCAAATCCGGCATGGAACTCATTGCGGTGACCGGGGCTTAGCGGTGGGACCGTTGACGAAACGCACTGACCACCGGCTACCGAAGACTGCAGGTCGAAAATCACCGGATCGTTACAACCCGTGCTGGCAAGAATTAGGTTTTCGTTGAACGGAGTTTCCATCGTTCGGGCATAGGAAAGCCGCAGCACTGTGCTGGTGGGCTTGATGTTGTAGGCGATGCCCACGCGAGGCTCCAGTTGTTGGGCGCTGGCTATGCCACGGTAAATATCACCGCGTATTCCTAGGTTCAGGCTTAAGTTTTTTATTGTTACCACGTCCTGGACATACAGCGCCGTTTCCTTAATGTTGGTGGTCCCGTTAAAGGTGTACAGCCCGCTGGTAGTTTGTCCTACGGGGCAGCCGTCAGATGCTGGCAGAGGCGCTGTTCGAGTTAAGTCGTAGCAGCCTAGCAAGGGGATGAAGGCCGCTACCGATCCCTGCCCACTGTTGGCAACTAGCCCCGCGCCTGCTGTGCATTGCGTGGGGTCGGTCAGTGCCGGGTTGGTATCAGGACTCAGGGCCGCGAGGTTCAAACAAACCGCGTTCACCGTCGGATCGACGATTCCGAATTTGTCGTTTTCCGAAAGCGCAGTGTTCTCGAAGGTGAATCCAGCCTTCACATTGTTGATTCCCTTAACGTAGGAAAGGACGGCGCGAATCCCGGCATTCGTCAGGGTGCGATTTTGAGCAACTGTGTTCAGCTGCAGATCAGGAGACTGATCGGCGAAGGGGTTCCCGCTCGGGTAGTAGTTGTATTGATCTCGGCGTACGAAAGCGCCCAGTGTGAAGACAGTTCTTGAATTGATCAGACGGGTCCACGAGGGCGCGATATTGAAGGTTCCGATTTTGGATCGTTGGTCCTGAGGACCCACCGGCTGGCCATTTGGTCCGAGGCCTCCGCAGGAACCTGTTTGTCCGGCGGGGCAGATAGGAGTTGCAGAGAGAAAAGTCCAACCCGTTGCATTTTGCGCGTCGTACGAATTCGGTGTCTGGAACCAGGACCGGCTGTAACCGAAATTGAAATTGAGCGTGTCCGCTTGCGAAAGCTTGAAGTCGACACGATCGAAAAAATTCTCCTCATTGCCGCGGTCGTGCATTACGCCGACTTCCGGTCCATCGAGAAACCGCGCGGTGTTCAGTCCGTTGGCGGAAATGTAGTTGCCCCAATTGTCCCCGCCGTAAGCCAAATCGAATCCCGCGTTCGCCGTCCCAAAGGAACCGTAGGAAGTTGTCACCTGCCCATGAGGCGGATTCACACCCATGCCTGAACGCGTAGTCACCACAATGACCAGGCTCGTCTTGCCTCCAAACTCGGCTGGCGGCGCACCGGAAATCACTTCGAGGGATTGGATCGAATCCGAAGGAATTTGATTCGAGAACACTTTGCTTTGCTGATCCGTGATGGGCTGGCCGTCCACGGAAAACGAGTTGGAGGCATGGTCCCCGAGTCCGTGAAAAAGCCCGTTCGAATCGGCGGCTACACCGGGAGTCGATAGCGTGACCAACGAACTTACCGAAGACGAAGAGCTCTCCAGCGGTAGCTTGTCGAACAGTCCACG
>CAWIZI010000038.1:0-80782 GCA_963840515.1 Terriglobia bacterium | reverse complement strand
TTTATGTCCTCCTCTTCGTTCAGTTACGTATGGGTTCCAAGCCGCTGCAATATGCGGCGATGGTGGGAGTTTTATTGCTGTACAGAATTGTTGTCTGGATTATAGGAATGAGGAAGCCACCCGCGGTCTCCACGGTGCGCCCTGCGCGGGTAACATCGGAATCCGCGTAGATAAAAATTATTGGCGTCCGCGATTGATATTCTCCGAAGTGATTTGAATTCGCTCACTTGTGCTTCCAGCGTATTTTTATGCGTGATTTCGCGGTATGGTTGGAGCATGTGGAACTCGCGCGCGTCCGAGGGAAGGCATTCATGCTAACGGAATGGAAATCGGCGGGATCAAATCCGGGGCCGCGATCTTTTTTTCGGAATCCGTTGGTGTATACATCCACTCTGCTCGTGATCGGTATGCTCTATGCGGGAGGAGTTCTTTTTTTTCGCTGGGAAAATAATCGGGACGCGGATCGCCGCGCCGTGGAAGAAGACGCCCGGCAAAAAGCGGCGAGCGCGCAGCGCGCATACGATTCGCTTGGCGGAAGCCAGTTCGCAATTTTAAATTTTTATGCGACGCCCAGTGCCATTCATCCCGGCGCAGCAACGCAGTTGTGTTACGGCGTATCGAATGCGAAAGAAGTGAAATTGGATCCTCCGGTTGCCAGCGTATGGCCGTCGGTCACACGATGCGTTGCGGCTTCGCCGCGCAAAGAAACTACGTACACTTTGACGGCCGTGGACGCGCAGGGAAACACGAAAACCGCAACGGTCATTGTGCAGGTGAAGTAACGCCGCGGCATGCGGAACGGGCCGCGGATTCTGGTTGTGATAGAATCTGCAAGTTGGGCTGGACAAAGTTATTTGTGCCGCTCGCGTAAGTGTTCGCTGAAAATCGATCGCATTGAAAATCGCAAAGAAACCACGCAGGCGTTCAAAAATGAGTGACTCTATCATCGACCCTCTCGCAAAAATTAAACATAAGCTCGAGCTGGAAATTCGGGCAATCGAAAGCGAGCTGGTAAACGATTTGCCGAAAGAGATCGCGAAGGCGCGCGCACACGGCGACCTTTCCGAAAATTCAGAATACAAATACGCGAAAGAACGGCAGACATACTTGAATGCGCGCATCGGCCAGCTGAAAAAGCGCATGGGCGACATCATGATGCTGAACGTGAGCAATCTTTCGCGCGAGTGCGCGGGCTACGGTTCGCGCGTGTGGCTGATGGACTTGAAGAAATCGGTGGAAGTGGAATACAAGCTGGTGACGACGGAAGATTCTGATGTGGCGAAGGGAATGATTTCGACCACCTCGCCGATTGGCAAAGCGCTGCTGGGCCGAAAAGTGGGCGATGAAATTTCCGTGCAAACACCGAACGGCGTGAAAGAATTTGAACTTGTGCGTTTGAAAACGATCTACGAAGAAGAAGCGTAATTCCGCATACAGATTGATTCCGGCGACGGAGAGACTTTGAATTCCACCACGACTTTGATTTCAGGAAATCCTCGCACGAAATGAAACCTTCTCTTATTGTGCACGGCGGTGCGTGGACGATTCCTCCCGAAGCTACCGAAGCTTGTAAATCCGGATGCAGGCGCGCGCTGGAAGAAGGTTGGCGCGTGCTGCAGCGCGGTGGATCGGCAACGGACGCTGTGGAAGCTGCAATTGTAATTTTGGAAGACGATCCCGTTTTTGATTCCGGCACGGGCGCGCATTTGAATCGCGATGGATTCGTTGAGCTCGACGCGATTGTGATGGATGGTGCGACGCTGCAGGCCGGCGCGGTGGCAGTGCTGCGACGCATCAAGAATCCGATTCGGCTGGCGCGGAAATTAATGGAAACGAATGAGCACATGATGCTGGTTGCCGAAGGCGCGGAAAAATTTGCCGTCGAGCAGGGAATCGCGCTGTGCGATCCGAAGGATTTGATCGTGCCGCGCGAAATTGCGGCGTGGGAAAAATGCAACGCCGGGCCGCATTCGGATGTGCATCACGTGCATTCGCTAGGAACTGTCGGTGCGGTGGCGATTGATGCGCGCGGAAATTTGGTAGCGGGCACTTCGACCGGTGGCACATGTTGCAAGCGCGCGGGCCGAGTGGGCGATTCGCCGTTGATCGGCTGCGGAACTTATGCCGATCAAGAAGCCGGCGGAGTTTCCTGCACTGGCTGGGGCGAAGCGATTATGAAAGTTGTGCTGGCGAAAAATGCCGTGGATCAATTGCGAGTGGGCGGCGCGCAGGCGCAGCAAGTTGCCGATAATTGCATTCAGTTATTGGCCACTCGCGCGAAGGGCACCGGCGGATTAATTTTGCTGGACCGCGAAGGAAATCCCGCCGCGGCATTCAACACACCGAATATGGCCTGGGCGTGCGTGCGGCCGGATGGAACTTTCCACGTCTCGGCGTAATTTTCGTAATTAGATTCAACTGCCGCTATTAAGTTGGATTGTCGTTTTTAAATTCCAGAATAAAAATATTCATCGGAGCCTGCAGCGAATCCCGAATTGACGTTTCGCCGCTGGGAGCGAACCACGTTTCCATTTGAATCGGGAAAATTTCGGCGTTCGGCTTTCCGGGGTGAAGGCGTTCGCGCCAACGGTCGATCCAAACTGCCAGAAAAGTGTGTTCGGAATTCACGGCAGCCCACGCCGCGCCCGGTTTCACGCTCACGGCCAGCGCGCGCATTTCGCCTGTCTCCAGAATCACAACTTCGGTCGCGCCTTTCATGCGGCGCACGTGAATGTTATTCGGGTCTTTTTCGGCGGCCTGCAGCGCGGCGTTTACCGAAGGAAAATAAGTTTTCAATTCGCCCTGCGGCTGAAGAAGTTGCACGGTGATATTCCGAAAGATTGTGTTTCCGTCATCGCGCGCCACATGTGCGAATGGTCCCTTCGCGAAATTTACTGTGGTATCCGCAAGATGCGCTTTCACTGGCTCCTTATTTTCCACGGCGTTGGTTATGTCCGCGTCGCCAAACACAATGTAGACGTAGTCCTGATCGTGGCGATGCAGCAGTGTGGATTCATGTGGCGGAACTTCCACTTCATACGCTCGCATAAATGAATTTGCCAGCACGAGATGATGGTGATGTTCTTCTGAAATCGGAACGGAACTCACTTGCGGCGGCGTTGCGTTCTGGACGCGACTGCGACTCGCTGACACACGCGTTGGCGGCAGCGCGATCAACGCGCTGGTCAGGAAAATTGTGCCGAACAAAATAATGATTCGCGTCCGCATCAAATCCGTCACCTCGCAGGAATGCGCATCTGATTATACTTCGCGAACCGCTTCAGCCGCGCCGCTAATTCCATAATCACCCGATTGCCGACTGTGCGCCATCGTGCTAGCATCCGCCAAATCGGGGCCTCGCGCTGCATTCGCTGCGCGGCGAGCGCACGCCGGGACCCTCCTCGGGAAAAAAGGGGGATCCATGCGCACTTACAACACACAATCGATAAGGAACGTAGGCATTGTAGGCCACGGCGCCACCGGGAAAACGCAGCTGGTGTCGTCGTTGCTTCACACTGCGGGAATGACCACGCGATTCGGAAAAGTTTCCGAAGGCAGCACAGTAACAGATTGGGACGACGAGGAAATCGCCCGCAAAATTTCCATCCAGTCGGCGCTGGCGTACGCGGAATGGGCCCCGCCGGGACAATCCGAAAAAACAAAAATTAATTTTCTGGACACGCCGGGCTACAGCACGTTTGTGAATGAAACGCGCGCCAGCCTGATTGCCGCGGATTGCGCGCTGATTGTGATTGACGCGCATACCGGAGTGCAGGTCGTCACCGAAAAAGTTTGGGACTTCTGCACGGAATATGAATTGCCTCGCGCATTTGTAATTAATTGGATGGACCGCGATCTGGCGAGCTTTGAGCGTTCGCTCGGAAATATTCAGGAAGTGTTTGGCCGCGGCGCAGTGGCCGTGCAACTTCCCATTGGCGAAGAAAAGAATTTTCGCGGCGTGGTGGACCTGATCTATATGAAGGCTCACATTTATAAGCCGGGCGGCGATGGAAAAGCTTCCATGGAAGAAATTCCCGCGGACATGGCGGACGCGGCAACGGAAGCTCACGAAAAACTCGTGGAGCTTGTGGCCGAAGGCGACGACAAATTAATGGAAGAATTTTTTGCGGAAGGCACTCTGCCGCCACCGGATTTGCTGAAGGGTTTGCGCGGCGCGGTGTTGACGCGTCGGATTTATCCGGTGCTGGCCACGGCGGCGTTGCCGAATATCGGCAGTGAATCGCTTCTGAATTTTCTGGCGGATGTGTTTCCCGATCCTTCGGCGCGTGTAAAAGTGGAAGGCTTCAAACAGCCCGCGCGAAAAGGAGACTCGGTCGAGCGCAAAATCGCAGATACTGAACCGGTTTCGATTTTTGCGTTTAAAACGCTTGCCGATCCATTTGCGGGGCGCATTACTTATTTCAAGGTGATGTCGGGCGTGCTAAAGGCTGACGCGAATCTCGTAAATTACAATCGCGGTTCGGCGGAGCGTTTGCAGCATGTGCAGGCGATGGAAGGAAAAGCGGGCGCGGACGTGGCGGAAATGCACGCGGGAGATTTGTGTGCCGTTGCCAAGCTGAAGGAAACGCTGACCGGGGAAACTCTGGGCGATAAAGCCGCGCCAATTTATTATCCGCCGGCGCGAATTCCGGAGCCTGCCATTACATTTGCGATAGAGCCGAAAACGCGCGCGGACGAGGATCGCTTCGGGCAATCCATTCACCGAATTCTCGAGGAAGATCTCGGGCTGCGATTTTCGCGCGATCCGCAAACGAAAGAATTTCTGCTTTCCGGTTCTGGACAGCAGCACATTGAAGTTGTGGTTGCAAAACTTCGCAAGCGGTATCACGTTGACTTAACTTTGAAGCCGCCGAAAGTTCCGTATCTGGAAACAATTCGCGGAAAGGCCGAAGCGGAAGGCAAACATAAAAAGCAAACCGGCGGTCACGGACAATTCGCGGTGTGCCGCATCAAGCTTGAGCCGCTGGCTCACGGCGCCGGATTTGAATTTGTGGACGACGTATTCGGCGGAGCGATTCCGAATAATTTTATTCCGTCCGTGGAAAAAGGGATTCGAGCTTCCGCGGAGCGCGGCTATCTGGCCGGATATCCGGTGGTGGATTTCCGGGCAGTACTTTACGACGGGAAATATCACGACGTGGATTCTTCGGACATGGCGTTCAAAATTGCCGGCTCGATGGCGTTCAAAGAAGCGATGAGTCACGCCAAGCCCGCGCTGCTGGAGCCGATCATGAACGTGGAAATTGCGGCGCCGGATCAATATTCCGGCGATTTGATGGGCGATCTCAGCTCGCGCCGCGGGCACATCAGCGGGAGCGAAGTGCGCGGAGCGAACGTAATTATTAAAGCGAAAGTTCCGCAGTCGGAAATGTTGAGCTACGCCACCGGACTGACTTCCATGACGCAGGGGCGCGCCAGTTACGGCATGGAATTTTCTCATTACGACTTCGTTCCGTCGGAAATTGCCGAGAAAATTATCGCTCATGCGAAAGCGGCGCGCGCTGGACAGGAAATCGACGAGGAAATGTTGCACTGAGTTCCGTGAATCGCGCGCCAAATTGGTTTGATTGCAATTTTCGGATTGCCAAATTGGACGTTGCGATTCGCGCGCAACCAGTGAAGAATGTTCTCCCATGAAAAATAAAACTTCGCGCCGTTGGAGCGATTCAACGAGCGCCATTCACGCCGGCGAAGATCATTTCGGAATTGGTGGGCCGGTCAGCACGCCGATCGTGCGCTCGTCCACGTTCACTTTTTCCAGTACCGGAGAAATGAAGCGCTGGGCGGAAGGAAAAAGCAAAGCGTACATTTACACGCGCTACGGAAATCCTACGCTCACCGTGGCGGAAGTGAAGATTGCCGCGCTGGAGCACACCGAATCGGCGGTCGTTACAGCCAGCGGAATGGCGGCAATTTCTTCGGCGCTGCTTTCCGTGCTTTCTAGCGGTGATGAAATGATCGCCACGCGCCAGCTTTACGGCGGCACTTACCGGCTGCTGCGCGATATTTTTCCGCGCTTCGGAATAAAAGTTCATTTCGTTGAAAATGATTTGGCCGGTGTCGAAGAATTAGTGAACAGCCGCACGCGATTGCTGTATGTGGAAACGCCGACGAATCCTACGCTGCGAATTGTGGATCTGCGCAAAGCTGTCGCGCTTGCGAAGAAATTCAAACTGGTAAGCCTGGTGGACAACACGTTTGCTTCGCCCGCGCTGCAGAAGCCGCTCGAACTCGGATTCGACATGGCCGCGCACAGCACCACGAAATATTTGGGCGGACATACTGATTTAATTGGCGGAGCTGTCGCCGGGAAAAAAGTTTTCATCGACAAAGTTCGCATGATGGTGATTTATCTGGGCGGCTCGATGGACCCGGAAGGCGCGTTCCTTCTGATTCGCGGAATGAAATCGCTGGGGCCGCGAGTCCGCCAACAATGCGCGACGGCGATGGACGTTGCGAAATATTTGAGCAAGCATCCGAAAGTTGCGCGCGTGCATTATCCGGGACTGAAGACGCATCCGGATCACGCGCTGGCGAAGCGGCAAATGTCGGACTTTGGCGCGATGATGGCATTTGATTTGAAGGGCGGATTGGCCGCCGCGCGCCGCTTCTGCGATCGCACACATTTATTTCTGATGGCGGCAAGCCTGGGCGGCGTGGAATCGCTTTGCGTTCTGCCGATTTACACGTCGCACTACAAAATGAACAAACAGGAATTGGCGGGCGCGGGAGTTGAGCCGGGAACGGTGCGCATTTCCATCGGACTGGAAGATTCCGCCGACCTGATCGAAGATTTGCGTCAGGCGCTTCGCTAGCGGGGCGAGTACTATTTCCAACTAACCATTAATTTGACTAAGCTTGGGCATGCGCAAGCTACTCGCGATTGCTGCCGCACTTTTCTTCTTCAGTGTCGCGCTCGTTGCATCCACTCAGACTCAGTCGAACGCCGCGCGAATTTTCCACTCCGCCGAAGTAGTCACCGCATCCGGCGTACCAATCCCGTTCAATAGCGTCGCTAACGGAATTGTCGAACTTCACCTGTCCATCAGCGCCACAGGAAACGTCGATGACGTTTTCGTCGCGCGTCCACTCGCATCGGTCACCGAGCAAGCCGTCAGCGCCGTGAAGGCATGGACGTTTGCACCGGCGACGATGCGCGGGAAGCCAATCGCGTCCCGACTGACAGTCGTGGTCGTTTTCTGTCCAAGCTACGGTTTCGGCGCCGGGGAAATTCCACTGCCTCCGCTTTCACCTGGGTCGTCCAAGGAAGCTGGCGGTTCGAGTTTGGCTCCCGTGTCGCCAGAGATTATTAGTGCTCAATATGCGGTCGATAGCGGAACGCAGGTGAAGGGCGGTACAGTCGTATTTCGAGTCCTGGTCGGAGTCGATGGCCAACCCGGTCTCACAAGGGTGGTTAAGGACGCCCCACCAATGACGGTTTCCGCTCGGACTGCTGTGGCGGGATGGAAGTTTAGTCCCGCGAAGGTGAACGGAAAAGACGTAATTTCGGGCGTGATCATAGCGTTTAGGTTTCGTACGCCTTCTGTTTCCAATTAGGCCGCCTGGGGACGGCATCCCGCAGTCATAACGCTCCCGTACCCCATGTTTGGCATCAGTTACCCGCCTCCGCCTTAAGGGTTGACCATCCCGCCGCCCCGTCCTACTATGGGGCGTTAACCAGTTCCAATTTGCAGCCGTCTAAGTATCCAGGACTGGGCGCGCATTCGGCCCCGACCCACGAACCGCGTGACTAGGCGAAATCACAAGGCGAAAGGCAGTATCTGGCTGCTGGCTGTGGCCTGCGCGGTAGCCTGCTGCGCGGGATGCGATGACGCCACACGGAACACCGCTCAGGCTCAACCTCCGCAGATCAAGCCCGTTGTGGAACAGGCGGCGCCGCCCCCAGCCAAGCTTACCGGCCTACCTTTGAATGCCAATCCGGCTAGCTTAGTTCTACTGGAACGGCCGCAACCCCTGGGATCCGACCTGCTTCTTTCCTATGCCATGTGGGCTTTCGATGCCGGTCAGCAGGACTACCGCGCCGGGCATTTGACCAAGGCGCGCCAGGAATTCGATCTGGCCATTGATTCAATTCTCGGCAGCGGCATTGACGTCAACAGCGATCCGCGATTTCTTGCCGCATATCAAAGGATAGTCGAGACGGTCAGCAGCGAAGAATTTGCCGCCTTCCGCGAAGGCGATGGATTTTCCGAGCAGAAAGCCGAAGCCGCGCCGATTGACGCGATCCCTGAAATTGGAGCAGCCGAGCCGGGCACGGTCGATCCGAAACTTGCGGCCAGCGCGGCCGTGGAACTTGCCGCGGTGCAGCATGATTTCCCCCTGACAGCGAACGAATACGTTTTGGCGTACTTGAATTTTTTCCATACGCCGCGCGGACGCGCGATTGTAGAGACCGGTTTGCGGCGCGCGGGGCGTTACCGTTCCATGATCGAACGCGTGTTGGACGAAGAAGGATTGCCGCACGATTTAATTTATTTGGCGCAGGCGGAAAGCGCGTTTCAACCGACTGCGGTATCTCACGCGCAGGCCGTTGGCCTGTGGCAATTTATTGCGGGACGCGCGCATGAATATGGATTGCAGCGAACGTGGTGGGTGGACGAGCGTCAAGATCCGGAAAAAGCCACGCGCGCCGCGGCGCATCATCTTCACGATCTGTACAACATGTTCGGTGATTGGTATCTGGCCATGGCTGCCTACAATTCCGGTCCGGGAAATGTGCAGAAAGCGATTGAGCGCACCGGCTACGCCGATTTCTGGGAGCTTTACAAACGCAATGTGCTTCCGAAAGAAACGCGCAACTACGTGCCGATTATTCTGGCTATGACGCTGATCGCGAAAGATCCTGCGCGGTATGGAATTTCTGTGACTCCCGAACCGCCGCTGGCCAGCGATCGGGTAAAGCCCGGCCAGCCAATTGATTTGCGGCTGGTTGCGGAAACGATTGATGTGGACGTGCAGACCATTCGCGCACTAAATCCTTCCGTGCTGCGAACCGTAACGCCGCGCGATTCAAATTTTGAATTGAATTTGCCTCCCGGCACGGCGGACCGCTTTATGGAAGGCATAGCCGAAATTCCTTCAGCGGACTGGGTGAGCTGGCGGCGTCACCGGGTAGAAGAAGGCGAAACGCTGACGCAAATTGCAAAAACTTTTCGTGTGACGCCCGCGGCGATTATTTCCGCGAATGAAATGGACGCCCACGCGCCGCTGGAAGTTGGACGCAAGCTGATCATTCCAGCTGCGGCGTTGCCGGATCTGGCGGTTGGAAAATTGACGTACTATCGCGTGCGCAAAGGCGACACCATGGCGGATATTGCGAATCAGTACAGCGTCACCAGCGCGGAAATTGAAAAGTGGAATCATCTGGCGTCGCCAAAAGTTACGCGCGGAATGCGTTTGCGGGTTTATCCAGGCGGAATGGGAAATTCATCGAGCGCGGCAGCTCACTCGACGCCCGCCAAAACAAATGTGGCGGGAAATGTTTCGTCGGCGTCCGATGTGAAAACAAATGACGCGAAGACAACTTTGACGGCGACGAATACCGTGAAGCAGACCATTGTTGCGCCAACAGTAGTGGCGGCATCGCAGCCGTTCTGCGCGAACTGCAAAGTTGGAGCTGCGCCTCCGAGTGCGGTTGTACACAAAGTGCTGCAGGGAGAAACTTTGTGGTCCATCGCGCAATCCTACAAAACGACCGCCGAAGCCTTGCGCGCCGGGAACCGATTCTTGTTTACACGTCCGCTGCATGTGGGCGATCAGTTGACCATTCCGCCGCAGCACCCGTAGGCTGCGAACGATGTAAGTGCTTTAATTGCAGTATGTTACAAGACCTCGGGATACTTCCCGCCAAATGGTTCGAGTCCCATACCCAAATTTTTTTCTATCTTTACCACGCTCCACTTGACAAAGCCGAGATAGTCCGTTAATTAGACCAAGGCCCTGAGCGCCGCCGCGCTTCGATGTGCACGAACTCTTAGACCGCTACGGAGGACATCATGAACTTTCGCATGGACGATGACACAGAAGATACCGAGCTGCCGCACTTCGAGGACGATGATGACGACACCGTTGTCGCTGGTGACGACGACGTCGAAGAAGAAACTGAAGAATTGATTGTCGAAGAGCGGCCGGGAAATGCTCCGGCGCCGCCTGCTCCCTCGAAACCTGCAAAGCCCGCGGGCAAGGCGAAGAAACCCGCGAAGAAATCGAAGCCCGCGAAGAAGCCGGCTAAGAAAGCGGCTCCGAAAAAGAAAGCGAAGAAGGCGGCAAAGAAGCCGGCGAAGAAAGGAAAGAAGCGCCGTTAAAGCAGCTTCTTTCAAAATTTAACTTTTGCGGATGCCCGGAGAATTTCCGGGCATCTTTTTTCGCGCCGGCGCTGTTCGGAATTATCTGTGGGAACTGCGCGTGTATCGAAATGGCGCAGGTTCCAGAGTGGCGTTTATTCCAGCCCGCTTCGGGCGGGTGGCTTCGCGATAGAATCCTTTCTCCGTATTCCTCACTTGCCGATTTCGTCAACTGCCGATAGCATGCGGGAATATGTTGCACGCAGTGGAACACATTCGCCGAATGCGCGGCGGCGCGCAGGCGCATTTAATGCGCTGCGACGATAATTCGTACTACGTTGTGAAATTCCAAAATAATCCGCAGCACACTAGGGTTCTGGCGAACGAAGTGCTTGGTACTGTGTTGGCAGGGAGACTGGGGCTGCCTACTTTGCCGTTTGCTGTGGTTGAAGTGCGGCAGGATCTGATCCGATTGACTGAGGATCTGGTGATGCAGGTTGGACTATCGCGCACACCTTGCAAGGCGGGGCTGCAGTTCGGTTCGCGCTATCCGGGGGATCCAGCGGAAACGACTGTGTTTGATTACCTGCCGGATGACACGCTGGCGGAGATTGAAAATCAGGAAGATTTTCTGGGCATGCTGGTTTTTGATAAATGGACTTGCAACACCAACGGACGTCAGACGCTTTTTTTTCGCGAGCCGGGGCGTTCGCAATATCAGACCACCATGATCGATCAGGGATTCTGTTTCAATGCGGGAGAATGGAATTTCCCGGACGCGCCATTACGCGGATTGTATTCCCGCGGACGCGTTTACAGTTCGGTTTCGGCGATGTCGTCGTTTGAACGCTGGATCGCGCGCCTCGAAAAGCAAATTTCAACGGACGATCTGGATGTGGCCGCGAAGCAGATTCCTCCGGAATGGTACGGTTTTGATATGGATGCGCTGTACGCTTTGCTGGAACGGCTGGAACGCCGCAGGCCGCAGGTGCGCGCGCAGATTGAACAAGCGCGGGATTCGTCCCGCCAGCCTTTTCCAAATTGGCGGTGAGCTGTGGTGCGGGAGGTGAGCAATGGCCTTGGAGGTGACTAATGCCTGAAACGAACTCGAACACATTTGCCTATCACGTGATCCGCTATGTTCCGAATCTGATTCGCGACGAGTGGGTGAACATCGGCGTGGTGATTCACGATCCCGTCGCGGGGAAATTCCGCGTGCGTCTGATAGAAGAAGAAGCCGAGTATGCGCGCGTGCGGCGATTGCATCCTGCCGCGAATGAAACGGTTCTTCGCGGAGTTGGGCCGCTGCTGGAAGATTCTCTTGGCGAACACCGTGGAGATCTTGCGGAATGGGTTGCGAAGCTCGATCGCGCGCTTTCCACCAGCGTGCAATTTAGTCCGCAGACCGGGTTGATTGCAGACGACATCGACGCGGAAGTGGACCGCTTGTATTCAAGTCAGGTCGCGCCGGCGCTCGCTCGTGCGGCTACCGCGGGCGTGGCTGAAACACGCAGCGGAATCCGCGCGGGAGCAAATCAGGTGTTCCGCATCGCCGGGCTTTGGCCAAAGCTGGAGCGAAGCGTGCGCGTGGATAAATTCACATATTCCGGTGATCCGCTGCGTCTGGATTATTCTTATCGGCGAAACGGCACACAGGGATTTATTCACTCGCTGGCGCTCACGCGCGATCCTGCGCAGGCGAAAGTGCTGGCGTATACGGCTGACGCTATCCGCAGCAAGTTTGAAAAAACGGAATTCATCGCGATTACGGAAGTGGAACCACATCCGGAAGCGAATGACCGGCACAAATTTGTGACCGGGCTTTTCGAGAAGGAAAAAATTCAAATCGTGCCGCTTTCGCGGCTGCCCGCCTGGGCGCATCAGATGCGGCCGGCGATTTATTCGCCCTCTAACTAGCCGCGGGCAGCTCAAAGTCAGCAAAAATTAACAAATGGCCGGTCAGTTTGCCTGACCGGCCAGAATGAGTTTGAATTGTTCCAATACTGGATCTCGTTGATGAGACTGAAGCTAGACCAGCGGCTCGTTCCATTCTTCTAGAACGGATTTCAATTTTCCGATGAATTGATGCGCCGTTGCGCCGTCAACCACGCGATGATCGTAGCTCAACGTTAGATATACCATCGAGCGGATGGCAATCGCGTCGTCAATCACTACCACACGCTTTTGAATCGCGCCGATTCCCAGAATGGCCACGTTCGGTTGATTGATTACCGCCAGGCCCATCAAACCGCCATAAATTCCGGGGTTGGTGATGGCGAAGGTGCCTTCCTGCACTTCTTCGGGCTTCAGTTTCTTGCTGCGCGCGCGTTCGGCAAGATCGTTCACCGCGCGTTGCAAGCCGAGGAAATTCTTTTCTTCGGCGTTTTTCACCACCGGCACAATCAAACCATTTTCGAGTGACACGGCGATGCCGAGATTTATGTCGGTGTGCAAAACGATGTTCGTTCCGTCGATGGAAGAATTCAGCGTGGGAAATGCGCGCAGCGCTTCGACGGCCGCGCGCATGAAGAACGGCATGAACGTCAGTTTCGTTCCGTAACGCGTCTCGAAATCATTTTTGGATTTGGCGCGCGCAACGGAAACGGCGGTCATGTCGGCTTCGTCCACGGAATATACGTGCGGAGAAACTCGCTTTGACGCCACCATGTGCTCTGCAATTTTCTGGCGCATAGTGGACATCGGCTGCACCGTGTATTTTCCGAAGTACATGCGCTCGCGCGGCACGGCGCTTTCGATTGTGATCTGCGCCGCTGGAGCGCCGGGACCTGACGGAATTTTTCCTGGTGCTGCTGGCGCAGCGGATTGAGCTGCGGCCGGCGTGGACTTCGCTCCTCCGCCTGAAATCGCCGCTTTGATGTCTTCTTTGCTGATGCGTCCGCCTGCGCCGGTGCCTGAAATTGTACTCAGGTCAATGTTGCTTTCACGCGCCAGACGACGAACGAGCGGGGAACTGTGAATTCGTTTTCCATTGTCTGCGGCGGAACTTTGCGCAGCAATCGGGGCCGGAGCTTCGGGCGCTGGGGAGCTTGCCGCAAGCACCGCTGACGAATCTTTTTTCGCCGCGCTCGGTGCAGATTCTTTTGCGGCCTGAGGAGCAGCCGCTGGTTTTGCAGCCGCGGCAGGTGCTTCGGTCTTTGCGGGCGCAGCTGCAGTTGCCGCTCCGGCGGCGTCAATCACGGCGACGACGGTTTGAATCGGCACCGTCTGGCCTTCGTTCACTTTAATTTCTTTCAACACACCGGCAGCGGGCGCGGGAATTTCGGCGTCCACTTTGTCCGTGGAAATTTCAAAGAGCGGTTCGTCGCGTTCGACTTTATCGCCCGGTTTCTTCAGCCACTTGGTGATGGTGCCTTCAAAAATACTTTCGCCCATTTGGGGCATGATGACGTCAACGGCCATGCGAGTCTCCTCTTTCTAAATCAAACTTCTTTTTTCAGAATAACTAATATTTTGCCAGTTCGCGCGCCGCGGTAACGATTTTTTCCGCGTTCGGCAGAAAATGTTCTTCGAGCGGCGGCGAATAGGGCACCGGTGTGTCCAGTGAAGTTACGCGCACAATCGGGCCGTCGAGATCGTCGAACGCACCTTCGCAAACGATCGCGGCAATTTCTCCCGCAATTCCACCGGTGCGTGTGTCTTCGTGAACTATCAAAAGTTTATTTGTCTTCTTGACGCTCGCGAGAATTGTTTCCTTATCCAGAGGAAGTAATGTACGCAAATCGATCACTTCGCATTCGATTCCTTCGCGCGCCAAAACTTCGGCTGCTTCGAGTGACGTGTACAGCATTGCGGCGTAACTGATGATAGTGAGGTGCCGTCCTTCGCGCTTTACCGCGGCTTTGCCGATCGGTACGAGATATTCGCCTTCCGGTAACTCTTCCTTGATGCGCCGGTACAAAAATTTGTGCTCGAAAAAAAGCACCGGATTATTATCGCGAATCGCGGACTTCATCAGGCCCTTCGCGTCGTAAGCGGTTGCCGGATAAATCACTTTCAATCCCGGCGTGTGCGTGAAATACATTTCCGGATTTTGCGAATGGAATGGGCCGCCGTGAACGCCGCCGCCGGAAGGGCCGCGAACAACCATTGGCACCGGAGCGCCCCAGCGGTAGTGCGATTTTGCCGCGAAATTTGTGAGCTGGTTGAAGCAGCAGGCGATGAAATCGATGAACTGCATTTCCGCAACGGGACGCAAACCCTGATAACGACATGCCGATCGCCGCGCCGATGATGGCCGTTTCGCTGATGGGTGTATCGATCACGCGTTCCCATCCGAATCGCTCGAGCAATCCGGCGGTCACTTTGAAAGCGCCGCCGTACACGCCGATATCTTCGCCAATCATGACCACGGCGGGATCGCGATCCATTTCTTCAAACAGCGCCTGGCGAATTGCTTCGAGGAACGTAACTTGAGCCATCGTTAGCTCCTCTTCTTTCGCGCAGCGGATTTCTTCGCGGTGGAATTTGTTGGTGCCGATTTTGTTACCGCAGCTTTCACAGGTTTCGGTTTCGGAACTGCTTTGACCGGCGCGCTGAAGTGCAGTTTTGCGTCGGCGGAAACTTGTCCGCCGGACGTGACTCCTTCGGCCGCCGCGCCGCGCGCTTCGCCTTGCTCGATTTCTCCAACGGCGCTCAACTTCCACACCGGCTCGACACTCGATTTCGGCGGCATCAATTCATCTTTAGGACGCTTCCATATCGGCTTCAATTGTGTGGCACCTGTCGTCGCAGTAAACGCCTTGCTCGGACAAGTTCCGCCGGAGGAAACGGGCCGCTTTCCGCAATTTCCAATTCCGCATCAGCTCGCGGTCGATGCGCGTGTCGATTTCCTTTTTGGTTTTCTCGTCCCACAACTTATTTTCGGTCAAGATATTTTTCGTAGCGTTCCAGAGGGTCGAGTTTCTTCCACTTCGCGAACATTTCCTTGGGAACATATTCGGCGGGATCGTGCTGCGCGTGTCCGCGCATGCGCATGGTCTTCGATTCGATAATTACCGGGCCATCGCCGGCGCGGCACTGGTCAACGGCTTTTTTCGTGGTTTCGTAAACGGCGATCACGTCATTGCCATCCACGATGTAGCTTTGAATTCCGTAAGCCTTCGCGCGGTCGGCCAAATCCTTTATGGGAACTTGACGGCCGACAGGCGTGGAATAGGCCCATCCATTATTTTCAATGATCAAAACGAACGGAGCCTTTTGCACCGCTGCAAGATTCATTCCTTCGTGAAATGCGCCGGTGGAAGTTCCGCCGTCACCGATCCAGGTCATGGCTACAATTTTTTGTCCAAGATAACGGCCTGCCATGGCCACGCCGGTCATCACCGGAATCAAATCGCCCAGCATGGAAATTGGGGAGACGACGTGGCGAACTTTCAAATCGCCGAAATGGCTGGTGCCATCTTTACCCAGAGTGGGCGAAGTGTAGCGCGCCATATATTGCGTGAGAATATCGCGAGGTTTGTATCCGCGCACGAGAAGCGCGCCGACGTTGCGGATCATCGGAGCGATCCAATCGCCGGGGCCCAGGGCATATGCTGTCCCAACGGAGGTAGCTTCCTGGCCGAGGCTTCCGTAAAGGCCGCCGACAACTTTATTTTGTTTGAAAAGATTGACGAGCCGGTCTTCCAGCGACCGGTTGAGCTTCATGAAATAGTACAGCTCGAGTTTCTGTTTTTTCGTGAGCGAAACGTCCATGCGCTCCCTATCGCCGTGTGCCGGCCAATTCGTGATTTACGGGTCTTAAGTTTAACTCACAACTCGCTACTTCAAGAGACTACTTCAAGCTACCGCTATCGCAGTTTCCTGCGCCACAAGTGCACTTTCGAGTTCTGCCGCAGACATCGCTCGCATCTCTCGTCCGAAACAATCGCCGAGGTTCCGGACTAATTTTTGCGATGCGTCAGCCACTTCGATTTCGCGATTCAATAAACGCTTCAGCGAAGTAGCGCGTTTGCCGGCGATTCCGCAGGGCACGATTAAATCGAAATAACTTAAGTCGGTTGAGACGTTGTAGGCCAGTCCGTGTGATGTGACCCAGCGGCTGATGTGCACGCCGATAGCGCCCAACTTTTCCTCGTTCTTTAATTCGTTCGCGTCAGTCACGCGAACCCAAATTCCGGTGCGGCCTTCACGGCGCTCGGCAATTATTCCGTATTCCGCAGTCGTGCGGATCATGGCTTCTTCTAGTTGACGCACGTACCAGCCGACATCGCGGCGAATTTCTGACAGATTCAAAATCGGATAGGCCACAATTTGTCCGGGGCCGTGATAAGTGATGTCCCCGCCGCGATTGGTGGAGTGAAATTCGACGCCGCGCGTACGCAACAATTGTTCCGACGCGAGTAAATGTTCCGAGTGTCCGTTGCGGCCCATCGTTATTACATGTGGATGCTCGCACAGCAGAAGCACGTCGGGAATTAGCGCGAGCTTTCGCGCGGCCACGATGCGCTTTTGCAAATCCCACGCGCGTTCGTAGCCGATCGATCCGAGATCCACAACCAAACATTCATTCATGTCGTTCACAAAAAATTATCCGCAAGCAATTCGTGTTACGCGTTAATCGCCAAGCCTTTTACTGAAGCAAACGCATCGCCCATTCCTTCCCAAACTGTCGGATGCGCGTGAACGATGGCCATCATGTCGTCCACCGTGGCTTCGAGCGAAATTGCGGTGACGGCTTCGGCAATAATTTCCGTAGCGAGCGGGCCGATAATGTGCACGCCGAGAATTTCGCCGTAAGCTTCGTCGGCCACAACTTTGATAAATCCGTCATGCTGGCCGAGGATGGACGCTTTGCTGTTGGCCAGGAAAGGGAATTTGCCGATTTTCACTTTGCGTCCGGCATCGCGCGCAGCTTTTTCTGTGAGGCCGACGGAGCCAATCTGCGGTTCGCAATATGTTGCGCCGGGAATTTTCAAGCGATCAACCGGCGGCATTTGATGGCCGGACATTTTTCCGACGGCGGTGATTCCTTCCATGGAAGCGGCGTGCGCGAGTTGCGGCATTCCGGCGACGATGTCGCCGATGGCGAAAAGTCCCGGCTCGTCTGTTTCCATATAAGGACCGGTGTGAATAAATCCGCGCTCGAGTTTGGCTTTTGTTTTTTCGAGGCCGAGATTTTCGGTTTTGGGCAGACGGCCGATTCCAATTAGAACTTTTTCAGCGGTGATCGTTTGAGTTTTTCCGGCGGCGTCCGTATAGGTGACAGTTGCGCTGGCGCCTTTTTTATTTGGAACGACGCTTTGCACTTTTGCGCCGGTTTGAATTTGAATCCCGCGCTTGGTAAACGCTTTTGCGAGCTGCGCGGAAATTTCCTCGTCTTCGACGGGTACGACGCGCGGTAGCGCTTCCAAAATTGTTACCTGGGATCCGAAAGAATTGAACATGGACGCGAACTCAACTCCGACAGCGCCTGCGCCAACTACGACCAGCGATTTCGGAATTGCGGGTAGTTGCAAAATTTCGATGTTGCTTAGAATTGTTTTGCCGTCAATCGTAACTCCTGGCAAAGATCGCGCGGCGGAGCCGGTGGCGAGCATAATATTTTTCGCAGTGATTTCCGTGGTCTTGCCGTCTTTTTCAATCGAGACGCGGCCCGGGCCTGCGACGCGGCCCCATCCGGTGATGCTTTCCACTTTATTTTTCTTGAAAAGGAATTCGATTCCTTTGGCGTGCTTGTTCACAATTTTATTTTTGCGATCCAGCACTGTCTTCCAATTCAGTTTGAAATCTTTCACTTCGATGCCGAAATCGCTGGCGTGCGCCATATCGGCCAGCACGTCCGCGGAGTGCAGCAAAACTTTTGTGGGAATACAGCCGACGTGGAGACAGGTTCCGCCGAGGAATCCATCCTTTTCAACGACGACTGTTTTCAATCCCCATTGCGCGGCGCGAATCGCGGCGACGTATCCGCCCGGCCCGCTGCCGATAATCGCCAAATCGTATGTAGGCAAGAATCCTCCTCGAACTTGTCGGTGACACTACTTCTTATATTGAAAGCCAATCCTATTAGATACTTTGCGGCTGTGAAAGAGACATGATTCTAACAGCGGCGTTGCGGTGTCGCAACAAAGTCCGGAGATCAATGAGGGTGGAGGGCCGACAATAAAGCTCAAAAAGTGCATTATAATGCAGTTTTTTCGGCGGAAAGGCCGAAAAGTGCATTATAGTGCACTTTTTGAGGCGGCAAAAAAGAGGGAAAAGCGCTTATCGCGGAGACGCTGAGGCGCAGAGAAAAGATTTGAGCAAGATCGGAGAAGAGGGCTCTCGAGCAAAATGCAGGACCCGCCAAAAATATAGACCCAATGCTGCCACCCTCAAGGGTGGCTCTACACAGTCAAGAGATGGGCTAAGTCCTTTATTAGCACATACATCACCCACAGAACGCTGTAAGTCCTTTAATAGCACACACATGGCAAAACGGGGTGGGGGGTGGGGGTACGCGTTTTGTTTCAGAACGGATGGTATGTGATTGATAATATTAGATTTAGGTGTTGAAAATTGGGTTATGTTAAGTTGCCCGTAATTTGAAACATGTCAAATTTGCAGGTCTAGTTTCCGGAAGGACGCTCGACGTGATCGATCACGATGACTTCGATCGGGCTTTTGCCGGGCTCCAGTTTTAGGCCGAGCTGCTCTTGAAGAGCGGTGAAGAGGGAGGCGCCGGGGACCCCGGGGAGAGTGATTCCGTTTGCCGCGTCGGGCGACGAAGTTTGAGGCGCGTCCGGCATCCACTCGAGTGTGAAATCGTATGCGCCGGTCAGTCCGGTTTTATCCAGCACAGGGCGATGGATTTTAATGGTTAACCAGTCTCCGAAGCCTTCCATCGAGAATGAAAACGCCCGAGCCTTGTCGGCTCCTCCAGTTCCGGTTCCGGGACCAATTTGTATACCGCCTAGCGCCGGAGTGCCGTCAGCGTTCAGCATGCCGACTGTTTTGCGGGTCTTCGCGTCCTGAAGTTTCGGGCCATTTTTTCCGATGGTTAGGAAATACACTGGGCCGTCTTTTGTTTCGCGGTGAACTTTCAAATTGAAGCGTTCGGCGAGGAGTAACTGAAGCATTTGCTGACGAGCTAACTTGAGCTGCGCGGCGGGGAGTTTGCTTAGCGCATCGGCGACCGATGGATCCATTTTCGCTTCGACGTCGTAGCGTTCTTTGTTCATCCAGTCTGAAATTCCTGAAAGCTGGTAATCCTGCACGTAGTAGGCTTGTTGAATCAGCGAATGCACTGTGGTGTCTTCGGCTCGATATCCGTCGGGCGTGAATCCGGGCCGGAAGCTGGTGACGTTGGAATTGTTCGGTTTGATTGAGGCGGTGTCGAATTCGTAGGTGGGCGCGGGGGCGGTTGTGTTTTGTTGCTGTGGAATTGCGGCAAGGAGATTGCATGCGCATGTTGCGGCGAAGATTAGCGATGCGGATGCGCTGAAGAATAGCTTGGTGTGGCTTCGGCGAACGTCGCGAAATTTCTTCATATGCGAAGCTCCGGTATTTGGATGCCAGCCGAAATCGACAGGTTCATAGATTAGCGGCGATGGCTTCACCTAAAATACTGTTTCGTGGCACAAAAAAACGCAATCGTTACATGCTTATTCATGCCGCAACGACGTCGCCGGATCTACGCGGGCGGCGCGCCAGGCGGGAATTATGCAGCCCGCGATGGCGACGGCGATCATCACTCCGGTTGCGCCAAGATAAGTGGTGAAATCCGTGGGGCGCACCTGAAAGAGGAGCGTTCGTAACAAGCGCGAAAGGCCCAACGCCGCTGCGATGCCGATTGCGGAGCCGAGCAGAACGAGTTTCATTCCATTCCATACGACTATGCCGAGGATGTTTCCGGGCAACGCTCCCAGCGCCATTCGTATTCCGATTTCTGAAGTTCGCTGACGAACGAGAAATGCCAGCACGCCATAAATTCCGACTGCGGCAAGCATTAGCGCGAGGGCACCGAAGAAACTGAACATGCTCGCTCCGAGCCGCCAGGAACGGGTTTGCGGATCTAGCGCGAGCGATAGTGGATGAACGTCAACGTAACGGCCTTCGGGTGCGACACTTTCGAGCGCGGTAAATACAGCCCGAGATAATGCCGCGGACTTATTCGGAACACGAGCGATCAGAGCGTGCGCGGTCGCTTTTGGATTTATTGACAGGGCTTGCTGCAGCGGAAGAAGGAATTCACTCGACGTGTTAAGTCTGTTGGTAAGCGTATTCATGTTCTTGATTACACCGACGATCTCCCAGCAGGGTGCCGATTTGCCGGGGTCACCCATCGGCATGATGCATCTGCCGATAGGGTTTTGGTCAGGCCACACTTCATGTGCGAAGGACTCGGTCACAATCGCGACGTTCGGCGCACCGGCACGATCGGTCTGCGTGAAGCTTCTTCCCTGAACCACTTTCATACCAATCGCTTCGATGAAACCGGGAGACACAGTCAGAATCTGAGCGCCAATTCGAGACTTGGATGGTGACGCGCCGCCGGGAATGTTAACGATCGTAAGAGTGCTTGTGTCCAAGGGAACAGTTGTCGAAACGCCCGCCGATTCCACGCCGGATACTTGCCTCACGCGCTCCAACATTTGGTCATACACCGCGTTGATATCAGCCGGCTGAAGTCCCGCTTTGCGCAGATCGATTGCCGCGACGAGCGCTCGATCAGGCTGAAAACCAAGGTCCATCGCGCGAACATTCTTCAGGCTGCGGATGAAAAGCCCGGCGCCGACCGTGAGCACGAGAGTGAGCGCTACCTGCATGACAAGCAGGCCCGACCTGAGATCAGAACGCGCTGCTGACTGGCCATGGCCACCAGACTTGAGCGCTTCCATCATGTCCGCGCGGCTTGCCCGCCACGCCGGAACGATGCCGCTCGCCAGTCCGGCGAGCGCGGCGAAGAAGAAAGTCAACGCGGCGACCCGGTAGTTCAGGAATTCACCGGCGAAGTATCCTGGCCTGAAAAGAAAAGCGCGGACGAGAGGGCCCGACCACGCCATCACGACCAAAGCTGCTACCGCGCCAAGCGCGGCAAGCAGCAGAGTCTCCACCATTACCTGACTCATTAGCCGCCAACGGCTGGCGCCGAGTTGAAGACGAATCGCCATCTCGTGCTGTCGCTGCGTGATGCGTACAAGAAATAAATTCGTCACGTTGGCGCAGCCGATCAACAAGACGGCGAACGCGACACCAGCAAGCCATAAGGAAATGCGCGCATTCTCCGAGAGATGCGCAGTGCGGCTGGGGTATAACGGCTCAACTTCGATTAAGAATTCCGGATTGCCGCCGCCGTGCAGATACGTGGCATCAGCTTCGGCGGCGGCGGATTTCAGCGATACATTCCGCACCAAACGTCCAATCGCCGTCGCGAAGTGGTATCGCAGATTAGTGTCGGCGGCGAATCCCGGCAGAGATGTTGGGGAATCCGCAAGCGGAAGCCAGGCGTCCACGGTGGTTCTTCCCTCGCCGTTAAATCCCGAGGGAGCAATTCCGATTACTGAATATGCGCGTTCGCCGATTGAGAATTGCTTGCCCAGAACATGAATATCGCCCGCGAATTGTTTTTGCCAGAATTGGTAACTGAGAATTGCGACGGGAGCAGCAGTCTGTTCTTGATCTTCGTCTTTTGCGAATTCACGGCCAATTTGAATTTGCGTGCCGAGAACGTGGAAATAATTCGCATCGACGAAGTCGACATTGATCTGCTGGGCTGATACGCCGCGGTCGAAGTCTTGTTTGGCGCCGAAGCCGATGGTCAAGTCAAGCGAGTGGTCATCGCGTTGAATTGCCTGGTAGCCTTGAAAATCGCTGCTGTAGGTGCCATTCCGGCCGGTGTAGGAAACATCCACCAACTGTTCCGGAGCGCGAACGTGATCGGGCATGCGGAAGAGTAGTGAGTCAACGACGCTGAACATGGTTACGTTGGCGCCGATGCCGAGCGCGAGTGTTAGGACGACGGCGAGCGCGAAGCCGGGATTTCTGCGTAGCATGCGCAGACCGAAGCGGACGTCTTGAAAGAGAGTTTCGATGATGGGAATGCTGCGGCGGTCGCGGTAAATTTCTTTGGTGGATTCAATGCCGCCTAGTTTGATGATCGCGCGGCGGCGGGCTTCTTGAGGAGACATGCCGGCGCGGAGATTGTCGTCAATGTGAAGTTGGAGATGGCTTTCGAGTTCGGCGGATAGTTCGCGGTCGCGTTTCGATTTGTTGAACAAATTTCCGAAAACGCCGGCAATGCGGATGAACCAAGCGCGGACGCGTCTCATGAGGATTCTCCTTTCATGACGACTTCGGCGCTCATCATGACTTTTGATCCGGCGCTAAGAAACGCGCGACGATGTTGGTCATCTGATTCCAATCGCGAGTTTCGCGGTGGACGTGTTTTCGTCCGGCGCGAGTGAGGCTGTAATATTTTGCTTTCCGATTATTTTCGGAGACGCCCCACTCGGAGGAGATGTAGCCTTCCTGTTCCAATTTCAGGAGCGCGGGATAGAGTGTGCCGTAATTTACGGAGAGAAGATCGCCGCTGGTCTGCTCGATGCGGCGCGCGATTCCGTAACCGTGGAGCGGGCCCATGGCTTCGATGGTTTTTAGAACCATGAGTGCGAGAGTGCCTTGCCAGACGTCTGGTTTTTCGGCCATAGATTTCCTAATTTCCTGAAGGTTTTTCGGCGTGATCGATCACGATCGCCTCGCCGCCGCCTTTACCGGATTCCAGTTTCAAACCGAGTTGTTCCTGAACGGCAGTAAGCAAAGGAGGAGAAGTCGCGTCTGGCGCGGGCGGCAGCGAAGCGCCGTCCGATGGCGCGCGAAGTTGACTGAAATCCAGCGAATAGTTCAGCGTCACATCGTAGCTGCCGGTTAATCCGGTCTTGTCCACAACTGGACGGCGTAGTTGCACCGACAGCCAACCAACAAGCGTAGAAAAAGGAATTCCCTGAGCAACGAAATTGTATCCTGCTGCGCTGGTGCTCTGCATCATCTGGCCGGCCCCCCCGCGTCCGGCCGGGGTTACGAATCCGTTTGGGTAGGTGTCGCCGGGTTTTGCTTCTTTCAGTTTGGGCCCATTCTTCGCGATGAGCAGCGAATATGCAGGCAATGCTTTTGTTTCCCGGTGGATTGTCAGTTTGAAACGGTCGGCCAGAAGGGCCTGTAGCATGCGCTGCCGGGCGAGCTTGTTTTCATCCCTGGACAATTTTTCGAGCTGGTCCATTACAGAGCTGTCCATTTTTGCGCCGACGTCGAATCTGTCGGTATCGAGCCAGTCTGGCGCCCGCGCGATTTGGTCTTCTTCAATTCCGTATGCCAATGCGATCAGCATCTGAAGGGTGACATTCGTTGCGCTAAAGCCGTCGGGCGTGGGCACCATCGACATTGAAATCGAGTCGCGATTTCCGGGCTTGCTTGGTTTGACGGACACGACGTCGTACGTGAACTCCGGTGAAATTACGGATGTGCTTTGGATTTGAGACTGACTGCCGCCAAAGGCGGGATTTGGTGTTCCGAAAAGGAATATTGCGGAGATGGCTGTTGCGCTCATGACGTTGATCAATCGCTTTCGAGAACTTTTGGAGCGAACGCGGAGTCTGGGCATCATCGGAACCTCCTCGCGCAAACATCGTTGGGGCGAATCGTGCAAATGGGAAATTGCCATACTTCCTATTGGAATACAATAGAAGGTTTGACCGGTGCGAGTGTTCCACAATTTTATAACCGTGTATGATTGGTGCTCTGGGTGGAGTCCTTCTTGCGCACAAAACATATTCTGCTGTTGGTGATGGTCTGTCTGATGGCTGTGTCCCTGCTGAAGGGGCAGTCGGCTCCGACTGCGCCGGAGGAGGAATTTAAGATTGTGAGTCAGGCATATGAGCCGCAGGATCCGCATGCGATTCGTGTGCAGAGCACGATGGTGGAAGTGAATGTGGTGGTGCGGGACAAGGATGGGAAAACGATATCTGGATTGAAGCGGGAAGATTTCGAGGTTGACGATCAGGGGAAGCCGCAGACGATTACTTTGTTCAACGAGGAAGTGGCGCATCCGATTGTAGCGCCTGCGCCGGTGGTTGTGGAAACGGCTGCAGCTCCGCCGGCTCCTCCGCCTGCAGTTCCGCCGCGATATTTGGGAATGTATTTTGACGATCAGAACATGTCCACGGGACAGCTGGTGTACATCCGGAAAGCAGCGGAAGCGTATGTGAATAAAAATATGGAAGAGACGGATCGAGCGGCGGTGTTCACGTCTTCTGAAACTGTGACGCAGCAATTCACCAGCAACAAGCAGCAGATTTTGTGGGCGCTGGGGAAATTATTATCGCACCGGCGTGGGGACTCGGTTCCGGGATGTCCGCTAATTACGCCTTATCAGGCGTATGAAATTGAATTATTTTTTAACGAGCACAATGACGCGACGGATCTGGCGATTTCGGAGGCAACGGCGTGCCACGCGTGTGCGGGCGCTCAGGATTGCGAGCGGTTCGTGGAAACGCGCGCGGCTACGGTGCTCTCGTTGAATGAAAATAAGGCGACGGACACGCTGGGAGTGCTGGGCGATATTATTCGCTACATGGGGAGAATGCCGGGACAGCGCACGCTGATTATGGCGTCGGCGGGATTTTTTTCGCTGGGCGAACGGGTGCAGCACGCGCAGGACAAAATGATTGACGCCGCGATTCACAACGGAATCACCATCAATACGCTGGATGCGAAGGGGCTGATGGCGGGGTTTGATCCGTCGGATATGAGCGGTGGAAACGGCGAACAAATGATGGCCCGCCAATCGGGAAATGGATACGCGGGGATGCTGGCGGATGAAGAGCACGAAGTGTCAAACGATCCGATGGCTGCGATTGCGTATGGCACGGGCGGAAAGTTTTTTCACGATAATAACGATATGGTTGGCGGAGTGCGCCAACTGGCCGAAGCGCCGGAAATTTCCTACGTGCTGGGATTTTCGCCGGAGGAAATAAAAGACAATGGTGTGTTTCACAATTTGAAAGTGAAAATTCCCGGACAGCATGACTTGCGGATTGCCGCGCGGCCGGGATATTTTGCGCTTTCCAAGCAAGAGGCCGCGCCGGGAGTAAAGTTTCAGAAATTAAATAAGGAAGTGATGGCGCCGGACACGATTTCCGAAATTGTTGCAGAGGTGACGACGAACTCTGGCGTACTGGCTACCGGCGAACCGGCGCTGCGAGTGACAGTGCATGTGCCGGGGCATTCGATGCAATTCAGAAAAGAAAATAAGCGGCACAACGAACGGATTATTTTTGTCACCGCGCTTTTTGACATGGAGGATCATTATTTGGCGGGCAGCGAAGTGGTGATGGACATGAAACTTCTGGACGCGACGCACATCAATATTGCGCGGGATGGAATTGACTCGAAGTCCACGCTGCAAGCGCCCTCGGGGACGTATCGGCTGCGGCAGGTTGTGCAGGAAGTGGTGGGCGGAAAACTTTCGGCGATCAGCCGCACAGTTGAAATTCGATAAAACTTCCCAGGTTGTGAAACTTTCCGCGTGATGCAGCATCGAATTGAATTGCGTTCGGGCTATCGGGAAAATCTGCGCGGCTTCCTTGACACTTGATAGCACGCCGCCTACAATTCTCGGTTTGTTGTACAGATTTATAGGTCGCAGTGGGGCCCATGCTATGGATAAAAAACGACAAGAAACTTATAAAAAGAAATTGCAGGTGAAGCGGGAGGATCTGGTCCGCAATATCGCGCGTGTGGAAGAAGAAGGACGCGCGGCGGACGTGGATACGACCGTGGACTTGGCCGACAAAGCAGCAAATTCCTACACCAAGGAATTTCTGTTTGGACAAACCAGCGCCGAGCGCGCATTTTTGCAATTGATTGACGATTCGCTGAAGCGCATCAAGTCCGGCGATTACGGACAGTGTGCGAATTGCGAAGAGGAAATTAATCAGAAGCGTTTGGAAGCTGTACCCTGGGCGAAATATTGCATCGCCTGCCAGGAAAAGCAGGAACGCGGCCAACTGTAGCGCCGTCCCTCGCCGGTTGATTTAACATATCAATAACATCGCCAGAGGATTACACTGAAAGCCTGCCGTGTCGTTCGGCCGCGCTTCCGGTGTGGCTGTGCTCTCGGCGCTGCGAAATGCCTGCGACGCTCTCGCCTCGGTCGTCTTTCCCGCGCCGTGCCTGATTTGCGCCCGCACACTGGATACGGCCAGCCGCGTTCCGATTTGCCAGAAATGCCTCGCGTCATTTGAAAAAATTTCCGGGCCGATGTGCGTTTGCTGTGGACGGCCGATTATTTCCGCAGTAGCTTCCGATTCTCTTGTCGTGCAATGCCGGCTGTGCCGTTTGAAAATTTTTGGATTTGATTCTGCGCGGAGCTTTGCGCTTTACAACGAGTCGATGGTGCGAGCGATACTTTTGTTGAAGCATCAAGGAGTGGGGCCGCTGGGAGCGTGGTTCGCGGATCGATTGCACGAACTTGTTTCGCGCATGCCGGAATGTGCGGACGTTGATGTGATTGTGCCGGTGCCGATGCATCCCACGCGTCTGCGCGAACGTGGATATAACCAGGCGGAGCTGATTGCGCAGCCGTTGGCGCGTCGTTTGAAATTGCGCGTGAAGCCATTTCTGCTGGTGCGGACGAA
Organism: Terriglobia bacterium; assembly: GCA_963840515.1. Classification (GTDB taxonomy): domain Bacteria; phylum Acidobacteriota; class Terriglobia; order Acidiferrales; family UBA7541; genus DASTCZ01. The sequence goes on along the minus strand of CAWIZI010000038.1, from coordinate 53,823 downwards.
GCCGCGTCCAGACAAACTTCGCATGACGCGGCATGAGCGCTGGGCCACAGTTAAGGGTGCTTATGTTGCGCGTGCAGGCATCCGAGTTGACAAGCTACACATCCTACTGGTAGATGATGTAATGACGACTGGCGCGACGCTTGACGCATGTTCGAGGGCGTTGCGCAAAGCCGGAGCCGCTCGAGTGACGGCTCTGACCGTAGCCCGCTCAGTTCCAAACTGGATGGCAACGGAAGACGCATTCGAGCAGCCGGGAGTGCTTGGAGCATGAGCACCGGAGGCCAACCTGTCCATCGTCCCTGGCGCACCGCCAGAGGTGGCGCGGCTGTGCCCGAATCACCCGCACGATTGGCAGCCCGCCAGCATCGACGCCCCGCGGTAATGCAAGAGCCGGTTCTTGTTCTGAATGCGACGTTTGAGCCGATTAACGTGACCGCTGTTCGGCGCGCGCTAGTTTTGTTATTGAAGGGCGTGGCGCAAGCGGAAGAATCGAACACCACGCAGGTTCATACGACTTCTAAATCGGTGCAGGTGCCTTCTGTAATTCGGCTGCTGGCGTACCGGCATATTCCGCAGCAGACGCGCGCACTTTCGCGGAAAAATATTCTGCTGCGCGATCACAATACCTGTCAGTTCTGCGGACGCGACATTTCCTGCGTCGGAACTAACGCTGGATCACGTGATGCCGACGGTCGCGCGGAGGAAGATCGTCCTGGGAAAATTTGGTGGCGTGCTGCTACACGTGCAACAACCGCAAAGGAGATCGCACGCCGGAAGAAGCGGGGATCGAGCTTTCGCGCCGGCCGCGGCCCTTCACGCTACACACTTCGCGGCAACTGATGCGGCTGATCGGCCACAAGGACGAAAAGTGGCGCAAGTATCTTGTTTTACTGATATTTACGCGCATGCCCGGCGCGCTGATTTGTCACGTCTTCCGATAAGTGCAACCCGTTTGGACGGGAAACGCATCTAAGTATTTAACACCACTTCTAGGACACACCCCGGGAAGCAGTCTTGGCAACACGCAAGGCTGCTTCTCTTATTTTACGGCGAAATTTTTCGCGATTTAATTCCTGCGAAAACCTCTGATGTGAATTACTGACGGAGAGCCACGCGCAATCCTCTTCGCCAGTTTTCTGCCAGGCCTACGCGCGCAACTTCAATTTCGTGCGAGAGATGACGCAGACAGCACGCTCGTGGCGGGATGAAAGCGAATTGCCGGAGCCACCAGAAATAGCAAGGGCGGTTCGGCCGCAGCTCCACGCCGGGAAAATAGCCGTACGCGCTGAATGTCATCCTGCTGCTGATGCCAGCGCACGCGCAGCCAGTAGTCGGCCGCTTGCATGACGAGATGAATATCCTCATTCGCTTTTAATTCCAAAATTGCCAACCGGCCGCTCGCGCGTCACGCCGAGCAGATCAACAACGCCGCGATCGCCGGCGGAGAACGCGGGCACCTGCGTGTAAAGAAATCGCGGATCGAGACGTGCGTCAATGCGCGAAGGATCGGCGAACACCTGCGATTCGAGCCAGCGTTCCGCCTGCATGCGATATTGCACATGCGCGGTATCCTGCGCGGCGGGATGGCGGTAAGTGTTTAGCTTGTGGACGAGCTGCTCAAGCTCGCGCTGACGATCATGAGTCAGCGAGCGGCGGTGATCGCCTAGTCCGAAGAAAATTGTGGCATTTTGCCAGCGCGCGAAGTCGGCGCCGCGAAAACGCAAGGCGACTTCACGCGTTCCCGGCACAACACTTGCGGTAATTGCATCCGGTGCGAGACGGCGGACCGCGTCAATTTCCGGCGCGGCTTCAGCGAGGATGCTTTCCACTTCTCGCCGCGCGGTTAGCCAGGTGACCACGTTCCCCAATTCTTTTGCGTCCACGCGGCGCGCGCGGTCCGTCGCGCTGATTCAATTCGTAAAATTCAATTTTGGTTGAGGGAGTGAGCGCGCCGGCGCGATGTGCAACAAGCTTCCCGGTGGAAGACGGCATGAAGAAGCGCAGGCCGTGTATACGCCCGATTTTTGCGCGAGCTCTCGCGTTTTCCAGCCACAAAAGACCGAAGGTGAGCATGTCGTCGATCGCGGCGGCGCTTTCTTCGGGTGACGCTGCGAGCACGGCCCAGTGACCGTCACGCGATTTCAGAAGCGCGCGCGTGTATCTTGACGAGAGAGAGTTCTTCAGGTCGGCCGACGTGCTCAGTGAAACGATTTCTTCGTCGACAAATTGTTCGCGCAACATTTCCGCGAAACGCTCGAGGAATTTTTCGCGCGTCAGCTGATTGGAGGCGCGTTCGCCGGATAATGCGAATTCCAAACGGTCAGGCTTGTTGCGGCCAAAATGTTCTACTTCTAATTGCAACAGCGACGGCGCTTGCTCGGAAATGCGAAGGACGCGGCGCGCGAGAGTGCGATCGGGACTCCACAAATGAAGAAGTGTGCCGCGGCCCTGCGCGCGGATTTCGTATTCAAAACTGGCGAGCGATGCGAGCCGCACTCCGTTCTCACGCACTTCAACAGGGCCTGCCGCTACCAGCGCGGCGAGCGATTGTTCGATTTCAGACGCGACAACTATTTCAGGCATTTCAGCCATTTTGCGTTGTGCGGAAAATATGCGAGCTACTTTCCGAGCTACTGAAGGCGCAAGCCGGTGATAGTAAATGTCGGCGGAGGCTTGATTCCATCCGTCGGGATCGTTTCAAATTAAGCTGGAAGGCGCGTTTATCGAGCGATTGCAGCGGGCGTTCCTTCGATCCAAACATCCGTTGCTTTTCGCGAAGAATTACGTTCTGCGATAGATCGTGAAATTCCATGGAGACTTCCATTTCGAGCACGGTGCGCGGACCGTTATTGGAAACGACGCCGGCGACGATTGTGACCTGCTGATTCAGAAAATTTGTCGTGCGGCTCAAATCAAAACTTCCGAAATCAATTTGCGAAGCGTAGGCTTGTTCGGCCGCGCCCATCGGCAGCGGAGCGGCTGCCACGGCGGGCTTATCGCTGGTCTTCTCAATCCAAAAATATGCGCCGCCGGCGATGATCAGCACGATGATCAAACCGGCAAGCAGCGCGAAGCCGAATTGATGCCCGGTTTCTTTTTGGCCCAGTTGCGGCTCGTCTTGAATCTCACTCATAACTTCATCCCTTACATCGCAAAAACTTTCTGATCATCAGCGGCCGAAGGTCAGTCGTTGCACCAACACTTCCGGTAATTTCGCTTCGCGCATGCGCGCTTGCACGGCGGGAATATCATATGGCACGCGCCAGAATTCTGTCACGTGATGGCCCATATCGGCGATGGCAAATCCCGCGCGCGGATCGCCATCGCGCGGTTGCCCGATGGAGCCGGGATTCAGCAAGTAGCGCGTGCCTTCTTCCAATTGCAGCGCGGAAAAATTTGCGCCCGGCGGCGGCTTCAGCTGAATTACTTCCAGTTGTGTGCCGCGGTAGGAAAAGCCGCCCTGAAAATGAGTGTGACCGAAAAAAGTTATCGACGCGGGAGAATTAACAATACCGTCGAGCGCGAGCGCCGGCGCAAAAACATATTCGTCCTCATCGGCAACTGCGCCGTGGACGATTGCCAGATCGCTGACGACTACCGGACCCATGGGCAGTTCAACCAAAAGTTCCAAATTTTCCGCAGTCAATCTTGATGTGGTCCATTCCGCGGCGATTCGCGCGACGGGATTGAAATCGGAGGCGTCTGTTATGCCGCACGCGGCCTTGTCGTGATTTCCGCGAATCATTATTGGATCGAGCGTTCGCACAAGATCCATTGCTTCATTCGGATCCGGCCCGTAGCCGACGATGTCGCCCAAGCAAAGCGCGCGATCCCAACGGCCTTCGACGGCGGCGATTGCCGCCTGCAGCGCGGTTACATTGGCGTGGATATCAGAAAGAATCAGAAAGCGCAATCAGTGTCCCCAGGGTCGGTTGATTATAGACGAAGCGCAGCAAGCGCCAAAACGATTCAAAAAGAAATTATTCATGTAAATGACAGTAAATTCACATAGCCGGACGGAACATTTCCCGAATCTTTTCGTCTTATATACAGGACAGGAATTTCGGCGAAAATTCCAGAGTCCTGTTCCGGTTGACGAAAACAAGTTCCGGTGAAGAAAAAAGCCCCGCGGCGGCGACCGCGGGGCCACGAGACAAGGACTTCACCGGCTGTGCGCTCAGGAGGTCTGTGTCTCACGGCGAGACTACGCGCCGTGCCGCAGGCCTGTCAACTTTATCTTTCGCCCGCAACCTGAAATGGCTAGTTACGTCCCAAATACCAAAAGGAGGGCAGAGCTATGCGAAAAAACAGTTGGAAGTCCGTAGTTGCGGTGTTGGCGTTAGCAATGATTGTGTCTCCGGCATTTGCGAAACCTGTTTCACGGGTGATTACAATGGCGGCGGATCAGAAAATTGCCGGCAAACAACTGAATCACGATGACTACACGTTTGTCGTGGACGATACGAAGCTGGTCGTCGAACTGCATCGCAAAGTTGTTGCCGAAGTTTCCGGCCGATGGGAACCACGCGATCGCAAGTACGACGGCAATACTGTAGTGAGTGGCGCTGATGGGCAGATACTCGAAATCCGCTTTTCGGGTGAAAAGCGCGCATTTGTTATCGGCTCAATGTAATCTGGTTAAATCCGCAACATATTTAGGCCTGGCGATCCAATTATTCGGTATCGGAAGCGGAGACAGTTCATGTTCCGCTTCCGGTACCGGAACCCGAAATGGTGCTCCAAACCGAGATTATTTATTATTTTCAAACGAAACATATTTCACTCCGCGCTCGTCTAACCTTTAGGGCGGATTTATAGGCGTATCAGCCGACGCTCTGATTTAGCAGGCGAAATACGAGTTCCGGTGAAGAAAAAAGCCCCGCGGCAGTAACCGCGAGGCTTGTGCACAATGACTTCACCGGTTTTGGGCTCAGCAGGTCAATGTGACTCGGCGAGACTATCGCCGACCCGCAGGCCTGTCAACTTTTCTTTCGCCCGCAATGGAAAATCAATGTTGAAGTAACGTTCCCAAAATCGGAAGGAGAGTAATGACATGCGAATTAATGGTTTGAAGTCCCTGGTTGCAGTGGCGGCGCTAGCGATGCTGGTAACGCCGGCATTCGCAAAACCCGAAACGCGAATCATCACCATCGACGGCACCGACAAAATTGCCGGCAAAGAACTGAAGAATGACGTTTTTGCGTTCAAGGTGGATGACACGAAGTTGGTGGTTGTGAAGGGAAGCCACGTCGTTGCGGAAGCTACCGGACGTTGGGAACCCCGCGATAAGAAATACGACACCGATACCGTGATCACCGACTCGAACGGACAAATTCAGGAACTCCGATTTGCCGGCGAGAAGCGCGCGTTCGTCATCAGCGGAATGTAATTCAGTTCTACTTGTAAGTGCTTCGCACCGAATCAACCTCTGATTAATTGCGAGCCGACGCGGGTTTGACACCTCCCGCTTCGGCTCGCAATTTTTTCGTCTGTTAGCGAATCAACATGCAATCGCCGTAACTGTAGAAGCGGTAGTTCGCCTCGATGGCGTGGTGATATGCGCGCAGCGTTAAATCGAGGCCAGCGAATGCGGCGATCATCGCAAGCAGCGTGGAGCGCGGAAGGTGGAAGTTCGTTAGAATTTGGTCGACGACGCGGAATTCGTATCCCGGATAAATGAAAATGTCTGCTTCCGCAGTGCCCGCGCAAATTAATGTATTTGCGTTTGCGGAAGAAGCTTTTCGCGCTGCGTCTTCGAGTGCTCTTACGACAGTTGTGCCGACGGCCAGTACTGGACGACTGCTTTTTTTTGCGGCCGAAATTTTGGTCACGGTTTCTTCAGGGATTTCGTAGGACTCGGTGTGAATCGCGTGACGCTCGATTTCTTCTTCGTGAATCGGTTGGAAAGTTCCCAGGCCTACATTTAATGTGACTTCGCAAATTTCAGCGCCGCGTGCGCGCAACTTTTCGAGAATTGAATCTGTGAAATGCAGTCCGGCGGTGGGAGCAGCTACCGCGCTGCCGCGCCGCGCGAAAACTGTTTGGTAGCGCGCGCGATCTTCGGCTTCATCGGTTCGGCGAATGTAGGGCGGCAGGGGAACGTGGCCCAGGTGTTCGATGGTCTGTTGCACGGTTTCTGCGGTGTCGTTTCGCGGGTGGGTAAATTTCAGTTGGCGAAGACCAAGTTCGCCTCGCTCGATTACTTCTGCTTCAAGTTCGTCATCGCCGAATAAAATGTGTTCGCCGACGCGAACTTTCCGTCCGGGCCGCACCAGCGCCTCCCACAGATCGCCTTCAATGTTCCGTGTAAGCAGAACTTCGATTACCGAGCTTAAATATTCGCCGCGTTCGCGCGCTTGGTTCCCGACCGGCTCGCTCTTATCGCCGCGGCGGCGTCCGAACAGGCGAGCCGGAATTACGCGGGCGTTGTTGACCACCAATAATTCGTCGCCATGCAGCAGCTTCGGCAATTCTGCGAATACGCGGTCCTCCCAGTCGCCCCGGTCACGTGAAAGCAAGAGCAGCCGCGAGGCGTCACGCTCCGCCAACGGCTGTTGGGCGATTCGATCGTCGGGGAGATCGTATGAGAAGTCTTCTAGCTTCATGGGTGTGTGCCAGGAGCCTCCCGATTCTACCTGAAACAGAGTGCCCTTGGGAACGATTGGACTGAGCCGGAGGGCGGACAGTTTAAGGAAGGGCCCGAAGCGTGGAATAATGTGCTAAGTGATTGTTTTTACTGGTTTTAACAATAATGCATCACGTGATGGAAAATACTTGACAACAACACACTCATATTATATGATTTCACAAATAAGATATAGCAGCCTGAGGGGGGCGAAATGGAGAAAGATACGCGCTGGGAGCCGCTTCCGGGGCTTGGAGTTCACGAACAAATCTCAAAAGTCGTGGAGGATTTTGTCCGAAACACCGACCAGAACCTGATTCCGGCCGCTTGGGTGCCGATTATGGACCTTCCCAAGCTCCGGCCGAATTAGGCGAAACTACGGTATTGTCGCCCGGCCACAATTCATGGTACAGCACGATTGTCGGCCCGCGAATTTGTAACGCTGCCGGCCAATATTCATCTAACGGCATTATGGGTTATGGAGTGAACGATGCTACGTCTCGACAAGCTAACAATTAAAGCCCAGGAAGCTTTTCAGGAAGCGCAGGAAGTGGCGGCGCGGCACGATCAACAACAGATTGAGCCGCTGCATCTGCTGGCTGCACTGATTGCGCAGACGGACGGAGTAGTGCGTCCGCTTCTTACGCGCCTTGGCACGTCGCCGGAAGCCTTGGCGAAAGATATCGAGACGGCGCTTGGACGACTGCCGAAAGTTTCCGGCGTGGCTTCGCAACACTTCAGTCCGGCGGTCAACGAACTTTTTGAAAAAGCATTCGCAGAAGCCGGGAAAATTTCACGACGAATATGTTTCCAACGAGCATCTGCTGCTGGCCATGTCCGATCTTGGGCCGCGATCCCGCCGCCGAATTATTGCGGAGCCATGGCGTAAGTCACGAGCCAATTCTGCAAGCGTTGGCCAGTGTGCGCGGAAGTCAGCGCGTCACATCGCCGAATCCTGAATCCACCTATCGCGCTCTGGAACAATACGGTCGCGACCTGACCGAACTTGCTCGTCGCGGCAAACTTGGATCCGGTGATCGGACGCGATTCAGAAATTCGCCGTGTGATGCAAATCCTCGCGCGCCGCACGAAAAATAATCCCGTGCTGATTGGCGAACCCGGCGTGGGCAAAACCGCCATCGTGGAAGGATTGGCGCAACGAATCGTAGTCGGGAGACGTTCCCGAAGTTCTCAAGCCCAAGCGCCTTGTGGCGCTGGACTTGTCCGCCATGGTCGCGGGTGCGAAATATCGCGGAGAATTTGAAGATCGACTGAAGGCCGTGCTGAAGGAAGTCATCGACTCCGAATGGCCAGGTAATTCTTTTTATCGACGAACTGCACACCGTGGTTGGCGCGGGCGCCGCCGAAGGTTCGATGGACGCCTCCAACATGCTAAAGCCCGCGCTTGCTCGTGGCGAACTTCGCGCGATCGGCGCCACCACGCTCAATGAATATCGCAAGTACATCGAAAAAGATCCCGCGCTCGAGCGCCGCTTCCAGCCGGTGCTGGTTGCTGAGCCGTCCGTTGAAGACACCATCGCGATTTTGCGTGGTCTCAAAGAACGCTACGAAGTGCACCACGGCGTGCGCATCAAGGACTCCGCCATCATTGCCGCGGCCACGCTTTCGCACCGCTACATTTCGGATAGATTCCTACCGGACAAGGCGATTGACCTGATTGACGAAGCGGCGGCGAGTCTGCGCATGCAAATCGATTCGCTGCCCGTAGAACTTGACGAGATTGAGCGGCGCATCATGCAGCTGGAAATCGAGCGGCAGGCGCTGGTGAAGGAATCGGATGCGCACTCGAAAGCGCGACTTGCGCAAATTGTCCAGCAACTCGCTTCGTTGCGGGAAGCAATCTTCCACGAGCAAAGCGCGGTGGCAATCGGAGAAGAATGCCATCAGCGCAATTCGCAAACTTAAAGAACAGATCGATCAGCTGAAAGCGGAAGAGCAGCGCTTCGAGCGCGCCGGTGAACTGGCGCGTGTGGCGGAAATTCGCTACGGAAAACTTTCCGCCAGCGGAACGCGAACTGAAAACCGCGCAGGATCATTTGGCCGAATTACAAAAAGCACGGCCGCATGCTCAAGGAAGAAGTGGACGAGGAAGACATCGCCGCACTGGTCAGCAAGTGGACCGGCATTCCCGTCGGTCGATTGCTGGAAGGCGAAGCGCAGAAGCTTGTGGACATGGAGCAGCGTCTCCGTCTGCGCGTGGTCGGGCAGGATGACGCGCTCGCTCGCGTCTCCGGCGCCATTCGACGCAGCCGCGCGGGCCTCAGCGATCCGAAGCGTCCCGATCGGCTCGTTTATTTTTCTGGGGCCGACCGGCGTTGGCAAAACCGAACTTGCTCGAGCCCTTGCCGAATTTCTTTTCGACGATGAAAAATCCATGATTCGTTTGGACATGTCCGAATACATGGAAAAGCATTCCGTCGCGCGGTTGATTGGCGCACCGCCGGGATACGTTGGCTACGAAGAAGGTGGCCAGCTGACCGAGCAAGTCCGCCGTCATCCGTACAGCGTCGTGCTGTTCGACGAAATTGAAAAAGCGAATCCAGATGTTTTCAATATTCTTGCTTGCAAATTCTGGAAGACGGCCGGCTGACGGACGGCAAGGGCCGAACTGTCGATTTCCGAAATACAGTTTTCGTGATGACCAGCAACGTCGGCTCCGCCGCGATTTCCGAATTGGGCGCGACGAATCCCGATGAAGCGCGCCGCGAAGCGATGGAAGCTTTGCGAGCGTCGTTCCGTCCGGAATTTCTGAATCGTGTGGACGAAATCGTGATGTTCAATCCGCTGACCAAGGATCAACTTGCGCACATCGTTGATCTGCAACTTGCGGACATCGCGAAACTTCTGGTCGACCGCAACATCACGCTGGAACTTACTCCTGCGGCGCGCCAGCTTGTTCTCGACGAAGGCTACGATCCTGCGTATGGCGCTCGTCCTTTGCGGCGCACGTTGCAACGGCTGGTGCAGGATCCGCTCGCAATGCAGATTCTTGCGGGCACGGTTTTGCCCGGCGATCACGTAATCGTGGATGTCGATCCGGCAACGCACGAAGTGAAATTTGTGCGGAAGCCGGCGACGGAATTGCCCGCGGCAGAGATGAACGCCGCTGCGGCGGGTGCTTCCACGTCAACAAATGCGCCAGCTTCTCGATCCAAGAAGAAGTAAAGCGGCGTCAAGAATTTGACGTAAGCAACCAGGGTTTCTAAACTGAGGATGTTCCCAGGGGAGATTGTTCGATATGCGTGGACTGAAGACAGGATTTTTGCTGATCGCGCTAACACTACTGCTAGTGTTCGCCGGGGCTGCCATTTCCGGGCAGAACGGAATGATATTCGGACTGGGAATCGCGTTTGTCATGAACATCAGCGCGTATTTTTTCTCGGACAAGATCGCGCTGAAGTCCAGCCACGCGCAACCAGTCACGCGCGAACAAGCTCCGCAACTTTATGCGGTGATGGAACGCCTTTGCGCCAAAGGCAATCTTCCGATGCCAAAGCTTTATGTAATTCCGGAAGAAGCGCCGAACGCATTCGCAACGGGCCGCAATCCGAAGCACGCTTCCGTCGCTGCCACGGCGGGATTGCTGAAGCTCATGAATGACGACGAACTGGAAGGTGTGATCGCTCACGAACTTTCGCACGTTCGCAATTACGATATTTTGATCACCTCTGTTGCCGCGATGCTAGCCGGCGCGCTTTCGATGTTGGCGTACATTGCGCGATGGGGCTTGATGTTCACCGGATATGGCGGACGTGATCGCGGCCGTGGGAATCCAATTGCACTGCTGCTGATGATTATCGTTGCGCCGATTGCGGCACTGCTTTTGCAATTGGGAATTTCGCGCCAACGCGAATATGCAGCGGACGCCGCCGGAGTGAAGCTCGTCGGTCATCCTTATGGACTGATCTCCGCGCTGCAAAAGCTTGGCGAATATAACAAACGCATTCCGATGAATGTTTCACCAACAACAGCGTCACTGTTTATCGTTGCGCCGCTCAGCGCCCGCGCGGTTTTCTCGGCGATGTTCAGCACCCATCCGCCGCTCAGCGAGCGCATCGCGATTCTGCAAAACATGACCATCGGCCGCTAGTTCACAATCAGGCAATCGCGCAGAATCGCAACCGAGCTGGTGGCCTTTGCATCGAACGGGCGGACAGAATTTCAGTAGTCGTGCAGAAAGACCATCGTCCTAGTACCCACCTTTACCCTTCAGAGATTTTTGGGTGCCTGATAAATGAAGTGTTTCCAACAACTTAGAATAGCATTCGTTGCGCGGCCATTTGGCCTGCGAACTGCTTTGTCCATAGTGGGTCAGGGGGATTTTATGAATTGCCAGGAAACCATCCGATTGATTTGTGATTACCTCGAAGGCCGCTTGGCGCCGTCGGTCGAGCGCGAGATCTCCCAACACCTTACAAAGTGCGCGACCTGTTACTTGGTGCTTGAAGCAGCGGAACAGACGCTAGAAGTCTATTTTGACGTCGATCCGGCACGAATGCCGCATCCACACACGGTTTAAGCGCGCTTCCCGCCGGTCCGCACGCCTCTCGAAGTACCCTGCCAACCCAATCCTAAACCGCGCCGAATCTCGTCCCAAATTTGTCCTAAGCATCAACACGGAGAAACAACATCCCCCTTGTAAAGAATTCCACAGTCGCCGATTTGACACACTTTTCCGGGGGGCCCACGCCATCTTCTATCTCCTTATATTTCAGTTGTTTACAGGGAATTTAGGCGGCTTTGTCCCTTTGGCGAGAGGCGTGCTCTTTATCCTACCGCAAGGGAATTGCGACAAGGAGCCCACGAAAATGTTTAACGAAGATCATAAGGAAGAAGTGGTGCACACAACTGAAGGCACGCCGCGCTGGCTGGGCGTGGCCGTGGTAGCGCTGGCGGCAGTTTCGCTGCTGGCACTCGGAGTAGGCTGGAGCGCCACAAATCATGTGCGCGATGCTCAACAAGCAGCCGCCAACGACAATAAAGTTTTGCGTCAGAATCTGGAAGTGGTAACGCAGCGCCTCGCGCAGGCCGAATCGGCAAACGCGCAGGTGCAGGGCGATCTCGGCGTGGTTACCGACCGTCTGCAGCTCACTCAGGGCGAACTGGATAAGTCACGCAAGACCGCTGGAGCGATCAAGTCTGGACTATTCCAAGAAGCTCGGCGCGATGCAGGACAAAGTGCAAGCGGACGAGTCAGTACTGGCGACGCGCGCCAGCACCGATGATGTGAACGCCGTTTCTACGAACGTGAACGGCGTACGCACCGACCTGGACGCTACCAAACAGAATTTGCTGGATGCCAAGGGCGAACTCGGCACGCAGATCGCGCGCACTCATGAAGATATCGAAGCGCTTCGCCGCTTGGGGCAACGTGACTATTACGAATTCACGCTGGCCGGCAAGAATGCGAAGCAGCGCGTCGGCAACATCTCTGTGGAATTGCACGGAGTGAATGTTAGCCGTCACCAATATACCGTCGAGCTTTATGTGGACGACTTGAAACTGGAGAAAAAGAATCGCGCAGTGAACGAGCCGATCTTTTTCTACGCAGGCAATCGCGCGTCCATGGAACTCGTGGTCAACAAAGTTGATAAGGATAAAATCGTGGGCTATCTGAGCGTTCCGAAAGTTCAGACGGCTTCCGCTGCGGCGCCTGCATCCGGCGGCGGAAAGTAAATTTGTAGAAGAGTTTTTCTCCGACAAAGCAGAACGGGAGGATCCGGCGACGGGTTCTCCCGTTTTTCTTTTTTGCAGGCCAGTTGACTTCATGGTGCGGAATGCACGAAATTAGGGTGAGAGATTAAATTCGGCAACGGAGATTTCGAGATGAACAGGCGCGTGTTGTTCGCAACAGTGGTGCTTTTGATCGGCGGAAGACTGGCAATTGCGTCGCCGACAGTTAAAGCAGGCACATGGACGGGCGTCGTTACGGACACCATCGGCGGCGCCGCGGATACCGAGGCGGCTCGTGTAACGGAAAATGTGAAGGAACACGGCGCGCTCTATGCGTTCATGGAATCCAAGACGCAGAGAATTTATGTGCTGAACCCGCAAAATGTAGCGGCCGGTTATGCGGGGCGGGCAGTCACCGTGAAAGGCACGGTCGATACGGCGACAATTACGATCACGGCAAGTTCGATCACAGCCGCACCGGCGAAGAGCAGTAAGTGACTCCGCAGTGAAGCGAAAAGCTCCAGTTAATCCTCCATCGCACCGCGTTCTCTTCACTCTGTGCTTTTTTCATTTCGGAGAAATCCAATGAAGATGAATCGGCGAATGCAGCGGATATTGAAGAAGCTGAAGCTACCATTTCCCGGGCCGGAGTTTTCGTCAAAAGACGGATTCAGGCGGAACGCTTTTATGCGCTTTCGTGGCTGTGTATTCCTGAAGCAAGGATTCAAACTCTCACGAGTTTCGCAAAAGCATTTCCCCGACAAAACTGGGTATGAATGTTTCGTGAACCACGTTCATCTGGCATCTGACGGCACACGTCGCTCTGCGGTATCTTGCTTGGAATACTGCACTAAGCTTGATGTCGGGCTGGCGAACTTCGCCCCTAGGCAAAGATTCCAGATCCTCGCGTCATTTTCCACCGACGGCTGTGTCGTACGCTTTCACTTCATACGCCCTCACGAGACTTGGATTTCAGATGATCTGGAGGGATACAAGTCGGAAGCGATCCTTAGTTACGTCGCTGGAGAATTTCGGCGTCCCGCGCCGATTACCTCCGATTCCGCGTTCGCCTGAGCCACTGTTGCGTTAGGACTCACACGGCGGTCAATCCATAGAACGAATTCCAACAATGCGCGGTAGGATATGTTGCCTATGACGCCGTACGCTATTTTCCCGGAACGAATTTTTACGCCTCAACGCGAAATTCGTGACGGCGTGGTGATTATCGAAGGCAGCCGCATCAGCGCGGTTGGCGCGCGCAATGAAATTGCCTTGCCGGCCAAGGCGAAGCGCATTGAAGCGCGCGGTATTACTCTCGTGCCGGGATTTGTGGATGGGCACGTTCACGGCGCTGGCGGAGATGATGTAATGGAAGCTACGCCCGAGGCGCTAGACGCCGTTGCGGCAACGCTGGCGCGTGGTGGAACGACTTCATTTCTAGCCACAACTGTAACGGCTGCGCCGGACGCACTGTGCAGCAGTGCGGCAGGAATCGCGAAATTTATTTCTGCGCAGACGCAGAACGAAAGCGACGTTTCCGCAATTCCACGCGCGGAAATTTTGGGAATTCACTTTGAAGGACCCTTCATCAGTCCTGCACGCCGCGGCGTGCATCCTGTCGAATGGATCGCCGCACCATCGCTCGCGCTTTTCGCGCGCATGATCGAAGCCTCCGCGGGCACGGCGCGAATTCTCACGCTTGCTCCCGAAATCTCCGGCGGCATCGAATTGGTTGACGCCGCACGCAAAGCTGGAATCGTCGCGGCACTTGGCCACACAGACGCAACTTACGAACAGGCAATGGACGCCATCGCTCATGGTGCGCGCCACGCCGCACACGTGTTCAACGCCATGCGCCCATTTTCGCACCGCGATACCGGTGTGCTCGGCGCTGTTCTTACGTCACCGCAAGTAACCGCCGAGCTGATAGCCGACGGAATTCACGTAGACGTAGCCGCGATGAAACTTCTTCTGAGCGCGAAACCACAAAAAGTAATTCTCGTCAGTGATGGCACGGCCGCGACGGGAATGCCAGACGGGAAATATCGTTTGGGGAATTTCGATGTGCAGGTGACTGGCGGCGTAGTCCGAAATTCTGAAGGAAAATTAGCCGGTAGTGCGCTGACTCTGGATCGCGCTCTGCGAAATATTGTCGCACTTGGAATTCCGCTCGATGAAGCGGTGCGGATGTTGACGCTCTATCCCGCGCAATTGCTCGGTCTGGAATCGCGGAAGGGAATTATCGCGGCGGGCGCGGACGCAGATCTGGTGTTCCTTGATTCAAATCTGGAAATTTCAAAAGTGGTAACGCGCGGGGCGGGACTAAACTAAAATTAAATTTACGGATTCAATTTCACGCCAAACTTTTCCGCCAACAAATACGGATCAAACGGACTGCACGAAAAATATTGTCCGTTCACTTCAAACGTCGGCACTTTCCGCCGTCCGTCGTTCACGCACATCACCAAATCTTCATCGTCCGGAGATTCGTCAATATCAATTTCTTCGACGGTAACTCCACGCGCAGCAAGAAACGCTTTTGCGCGCCGGCAATCCGGACACCAACCGGTCGTATACATTTTTGGCATCGCCATAGGTCAATTATCAATCGAATGCAGAAGAATTACCGCAACGTATTAGATGTAATGTGACCTAAGGAGATTCAGCGAAGAATCTGAGGATTCTGTACTAATGCGCAGCGCGGGAACTGCCGCCCGTACCACGCGCCGCAACTTTCAATCGTAATTCCGCGCGCGCCACGGCCAACCGAGCAGGTCCCGCTTGTTCTTCCGGAGTATTCGGCGTGGCCAAAATTTTCTCCGCCTCTTGCTTCGCAGCGCGCGCGCTATCCGCATTTATTTCTTCGGCACGCTCCGCCGATTCCGCCAACACAATCACGCGTTCCGCCAGAACTTCCGTGTATCCACCGAACACCACTGCATAATGAATGGTGGAACCGTCGCGATAGCTCAGCTCGCCATTGCCCATGGTGGCAAGCAGCGGCGCGTGCCCCGGCAAAATCCCGAGGTAGCCATCTAATCCGGGAAGTTGAACTTCCACGGCAGGCGAGCTGACCACTCGCCGTTCCGGCGTGACAACTTCAAGTTTGAGCGATTGAGGCAGCATAATTTTTATATAAGCGTCGACGAAATTCTACGCCTTCGCCGTCATCTTCTCGTTCTTCTCAAGCACTTCTTCAATCGTGCCCACCATGTAGAACGCTTGCTCCGGAATTTCGTCATGCTTACCTTCAACGATTTCCTTGAAGCCGCGCACGGTGTCTGCGATCTTCACGTATTTGCCGGCCAGTCCGGTGAACTGCTCGGCCACGTACATGGGCTGCGAAAGGAATTTTTCAATTTTCCGGGCGCGCGCCACAATTTGTTTATCTTCTTCAGGCAATTCTTCAATTCCCAGAATCGCGATAATGTCCTGCAGATCCTTGTAGCGTTGCAGAACTGACTTCACCGAACGCGCCACGTTGTAATGTTCCACGCCAACAATGTTCGCGTCCAAGATTCGAGAGAAGCTGGCCAGCGGATCGACGGCGGGATAAATTCCGCGTTCCACGATCGCGCGGCTCAGGTTCGTTGTCGCGTCCAGGTGAGCAAAGGTTGCCGCAGGCGCCGGATCGGTGTAGTCGTCGGCAGGCACGTAAATTGCTTGCACCGAAGTGATCGAACCTTTTTTCGTGGACGTAATGCGTTCCTGCAATTCTCCAATTTCCGTATTCAAGTTCGGCTGATATCCCACGGCGGAAGGCATCCGTCCCAGCAGCGCCGATACTTCCGATCCCGCTTGCACGAATCGGAAAATGTTGTCGATGAACAGCAGCACGTCCAGCCCTTCTTCATCGCGGAAATATTCCGCAACCGTCAGGCCCGTCAATCCCACTCGCAGACGCGCGCCGGGTGGTTCCGTCATCTGTCCGTAAATCAAAGCGCAGCGTGATTTTTCCGTATTGCCCGGCACCACTACGCCGGATTCCTGCATTTCCAGCCACAAGTCATTTCCTTCGCGTGTACGTTCGCCCACGCCCGCGAAAACTGAAACGCCGCCGTGCTTCATCGCGACGTTGTGAATCAATTCCTGAATCAAAACTGTTTTGCCGACGCCCGCGCCGCCGAATAATCCGATTTTGCCGCCCTTCAGGTACGGCTCCATCAGGTCCACAACTTTAATTCCCGTCTCGAACATTTCCAGTGTCGTGGACTGATCTTCCAGCGACGGTGCCGGCCGGTGAATCGGATAGGTCGTCTTCGCGTTGATCGGGCCGAGCTTGTCCACGGGCTGGCCGAGTACGTTCATCACGCGCCCAAGTGTTTCGCGTCCCACGGGAACTGTGACGCCTTCGCCCAGGTCGTACGCTTTCATTCCCCGCACCAAACCTTCGGTCGGTTGCAGCGCGACGGCGCGCACGCGATTTTCGCCCAGGTGCTGCTGCACCTCGCAAATAATGTCGATCGGGATCCGCGATGTCGTAGCCTTCGCTGGTGATGCGCAGCGCGTTGAAAATTTCCGGCAACGCTTTGTCGCTATCAAATTTCACGTCTACGACAGGACCGATGACCTGCACGATATGCCCAATTGCGCCTTGTTTTGCTGCCATTCCAGTCTCCTAACTTTTTACGCGCTCCAGGATGCTCCGCTCACCACTTCAATAATTTCCTTGGTGATGGCGGCCTGGCGGATTTTGTTCATTTGCAATGTAAGTGATTCGATCAAGTCGTCCGGCGTTGTTCGTCGCCGCGTCCATGGCGGTCATGCGCGCCGCGTGTTCCGCAGCAGATGAATCGGCCAGCATGCGGTAAATTCGCGCTTCCACGTAGCGCGGCATCAGTCCGCTCAAAATTTGTTCGGCCGGTTGATCGTAAATGTAATCCACCTGCGAACCGCTCGCGTCCGGCGCTCGCCGGATCAATCGGCAGCAATTTCTCGAAAACCATTTTCTGCGTGATCACGCTTTTGAATTCCTGGAACAGCAAGTACACCGCATCTGTTTTGTCTTCGCGTACTGCGCGATGACTTCGATGCAATTTCCTGTGCCTTCGTGAATTCCGCGCGTGAAGTAATGCCGACATACTCGCCGAGCACCGGCCATTTTTGCCAAACGCCGGAACGCATCGCGCCCCTTTCGTCCAATGGGCAGACACTTCCAGCTTCTTTCCGCCGTGTGCGACTCAGAAATTCCATGGCGCGTCTTACGGTGTTTGAATTGAACGCTCCGGCCAGCCCGCGATCGCCGGTCACAATCACCAGCAACGCGCGCTGTTCCGGCGCTCGCGCCAGCAGCGGATGCGCCGGCTTTTCCATGCGCGCCGCAACCGACTTCACCAACTCGGTAATCGCGTTCGCATACGGCCGCGCTTCCATTGCTTTTTCCTGCGCGCGCCGCAGCCGGGCCGCCGACACGAACTTCATCGCGCGCGTAACCTGCTGCGTACTCTTCACAGAGCCGATGCGTCGCCGATAATCTAAGAAGTGTGGGCATTTATTTGTTTGCACGTCTTTATTTACGACGACGCGTGCTTAGCTGGCAGCCTTCGCCGTTGCTACGAATCGTTCCTTGAACGCTTTGATTGCCGCCACCATCTCAGCTTTCATCGCGTCGTCAAACGCTTTCTTTTCCACGATTCGCGCCAGCAATCCTTGATAGTTTGAGTCCATAAACGTGTGGAACTCGGCTTCCCATCGGCGGCAATCGCCGACTTCCACGTCATCCATGTATCCATTCGTTGCCGCGAAAATAATCATCACCTGTTTTTCAACAGGCAGCGGCGAATATTGATTCTGCTTCAGCACTTCCGTCAGACGTTGACCGCGCGAAAGCTGCGATTGCGTGGCCTTATCCAATTCCGAACCAAATTGCGCGAAGGCTGCCAAATCGCGGTACTGCGCCATGTCCAAGCGAAGTGCGCCGGCTACCTGACGCACCGCTTTAATCTGCGCGTTGCCTCCAACGCGGCTTACCGAAATTCCTGCGTTGATTGCAGGCCGGATGCCGCCGTTGAAAAGGTCCGCCTGAAGGTAAATTTGTCCGTCCGTAATCGAAATTACGTTGGTCGGAATGTACGCGGAAACGTCGCCCGCCTGCGTTTCAATTACCGGCAGCGCCGTCAAAGATCCGGCGCCCTTCTCGTCATTCAATTTCGCTGCGCGCTCCAACAAACGCGAGTGAAGATAAAAAACGTCGCCGGGGAACGCTTCGCGTCCGGGTGGACGCCGCAACAGCAAAGAAATTTCGCGATAGGATTGCGCGTGTTTGGAAAGGTCGTCGTAGAAGCAAACTGCGTGGCGCTTTGTATCGCGGAAATATTCGCCCATCGAGCAAGCCGCGTAAGGCGCAATATATTGAATCGTGGCAGGCTCGGTCGCAGAGGCCGCTACGATAATCGTGTACTCCATCGCGCCCGCGTCGGTCAGCACCTTAATAATCTGCGCAATCGTTGAGCGTTTCTGCCCAATCGCGCAGTAAATACAAATCATGTCTCCGCCCTTCTGGTTGATAATCGTATCCAGAATGATGGCGGTCTTTCCCGTCTGACGGTCGCCGATGATCAGCTCGCGCTGTCCACGGCCAATCGGAATCATCGAATCAATTGCTTTAATTCCAGTTTGCAAAGGTTCGCGCACCGGTTGACGATCCACAACGCCCGGCGCCAAACGTTCCAGCGGAATTCTTTCCTTCGTGGCGATCGGCCCTTTGCCGTCCAGCGGCTGGCCCAGCGGATTCACCACGCGCCCGATCATCTCGTCTCCCACGGGCACGGACATAATCGTCCGCGTGCGCTTCACCGTGTCGCCTTCACGAATCGTGGTGTAATCGCCCAGCAGCACCACGCCGACTTGATCTTCTTCCAGGTTCAGCGCGATTCCGAAAACGTTGTTTGGAAACTCCAGCATTTCGCCGGACATGCAGCGCTCCAGCCCGTGAACGCGCGCGATGCCGTCACCGACGGAAATTACCGCACCGACCTCTTCCACCGAAACGGTCTGCTGGTAATTCTCAATCTGCTCGCGCAGTATTTTTGTTATCTCGTCTGCCTTAATCGTCGCCATTCCTTGCTCCTATTCCCCGAATCTCTTGAACTACTCCGACGGGAAATTATTCCGTCGCCAATTCCGCTTCCAACCGACGCAACTGTTCGCGCACCGACCCGTCGTAAATTACCGATCCGATCCGCACTGACGCGCCGCCCAACAATTCCTTATCCACCGCATACTTCGCCGTAATCTTCAGTCCCGTCGCTCGTTCCAGCGCGGAAACCAATCCAGTTCGTTCCGTCGCGCTCAATTCGTTTGCTGACGTAACCGCCGCTTCGGCAATTCCCAATTTTGTATTCAGCTTCCGCGTGTACGCTTCCGCAATCTCCGGCAGCAATCCGCCGCGCCGGTGATCCACCACCACATTTAGAAAATTCTGCATCGTCACGGTTGAACCAATCCGGTTCAGTAATTCGCGCAGCACAATTCGCTTTGATTCTTTCGGCACCGCCGGATTCGCCAGAAAATTCTGCAAATCGTGCGACTCGCCCACCACTGCCGCAAACTCCACCAAATTCGTTTTAACTTTCTCCGCGTCGCCGTGGGCCATCGTCACGTCCAACAGCGCCGACGCATATCGTTCCGCCATCGCGTTCAATTCACACCTCGCGATTCGCCCGCGCCCGCCGCCGGCAGGCCATCCACAAATTTCTGCACCAGCGTCGCGCGTTGCGCAGGCGTAATCTGCTGACCAACAATTTCCGCCGCGCGCGTCGCCGCCAATCGCGCCGCAACTTCGCGCACTTCCAATCGCGCCGCGCGCTGAGCTGCGTTTACTTCCGCCTTCGCAGCATTCTCAATGCGCGTCACTTCGCGTTCGGTCCCTTCGCGCAAATGTTCTGACTCCGTGGCAAATTCATGTGTAGCCGTCGCGCGCATGGCCGCTGAATCCTGCGGCAATCGCGCAAATCCAGCTTCCGCCGTACGAAGCTGCGCATCCGCCTCAGCTTTCGCCGCGGCCGCCGAAGAAATTCCCGCCGAAATATCATTGGCGTGCGCGCGGAATGCCGGGCCGCCCTTCTTAATGATGAAATATCCGGCCACGCCAACAACAATCGCGAAATTCAACCAGCGCAATATTTTTGCTGCTGGCCCTTGCAGCGGATCGGGCGCTTCCTCAGTCTTGCGCTCCTCCGACCGCATCGTCGGTTCTTGCGGTTGTTGCGCATTAACCGGCAATGCAATCAGAGCGCCCGCAAAAATAAAATAGATCGCCGCAAACGCAAATCGCCGCCGTGCGCTCTTCATCGAGCACCGCCGGCCGTGCTCTGCCCAGGATTCGATCCGCCCGGCTGCATTCCCAATAATGTCCGTACCATCTCCGCCGCCAAATCTGGAGTCGTAACTTCCAATTGCTCCAGCGCGGCCACAACTTCCTTGGCAATCTCGGTCTTCTGCGTTTGCACCAATTCCATGGCTCGGGCACGGGCGTCGCGCACTTTATTTGCGCGCTCGTCCAAAATCGCGCGTCGCGCCACATCTTGCTCCGCGTAAACCGCGATCCGCGCCTTCTTCAGCGCTTCTTCGTACGAACGTACTTTCTCGCGCGCCGCCATCTGACTCGCTTCCGCTTCGCGACGTGCGCCTTCCGTGCGCGCGCTCCGCTCGTCCATGGCCTTCATCAGCGGCTGGAAAAACGTGTATTTCAGCACGACGTAAAGCACCAGCACAATAATGATGGTCGGAACCGATTGCAGGAATAAATCTTCGAGTTGGAGCAGCATTTGCATTGTTAATTTTGGGTCTAACTCCCGCTCGCAGTCATCTCCGTCACCGCCCGCATGCCAGACGCACACCCCCGGCGTCTGAACTCCTGACGGTAATTAACTCCGGCCCTGAAGGGGGGCAAAAATTTATAGCATTCGCGCGAACTTCCGTCAATGCGCCCTTGAATCGGTCAATTCTATTTTGGCAACGCAGGAAAATCTACTGATTCACTTCCGACCTGTCCCAGGTGAACCACTCATCTTCGCCACCTTTGCCGCGTATAGCAACAAATAGTTTGTGGCCTCCGAATAAAGGACGGACGTTGATTTCTTTCCCTTCAAGGTACAAAACCTGGCGATTCGGCGACTTGTGCCACGCCGATTTAGGAATAGCGCGTATAAGTTCCTTCAGTTTTGGATGGTCTATCATGGGACGGGGAGTATACCAAATTCCCGATTTTGAGGAGCCAAATCTGAAATTGACCGACTACCTATAAAAACTATAGGCAGACGAGGTCTTACTTCCCAGCGGCCGGCTTGTTCACCTCATCCAGCGCCGCTTGCAAGGCGCCAGCCACCACTTTCTTCGGATCGTCTCCGGCGCCGTGACCCTGTTCGCACTTCTGAATTTCATCCCCGGCTGTGTGAATCGCCTTTCGCACGCGAGACAAATGCTGCATCAGCGTCAGCCCGTCAACGAACACAAACGCGGAAATTACAAGCAGCGCGTACCGCAGAGGCAGTTCCCACCAATAAAAAACCACATATCCCGATATCATCGCCGCCAGAGTTGAATACCCCAGTAGCCCCATCGTTTCCCGCCGGTCTATGTCATGAAACAATTCGGGATAGAAATGCCGCCACTTCAAATCCGTCGCGCAGACTTCAGTCGGATGTTTGTCCAGCCATGCCTGATCGTGCCGCTTGATCCATTTGTGAATATCAATCGGCAAATACGCAATGCTCGCCAGTAAATGGCCAATCACGTAACAAGCCGAAATCGCCAGTCCCGCGGCAACCCACATCGGTGGATCGTATGGCTTCAACAAATCGTGAATATGCTGTAGTTGAATCCGGCCGGACGCTACGCCGATGGCGACAAACACCAGCCCCGGCAGCGCGTATCCGAATATGTCCCGCAAAAGCTGGAACGTATCCATCAACGATTTGACAATATCCGCCCACGTCGCGCCTGAATCGCCAGAGCTAGCCATGATGCGCGGCAGGCTATATCGAATAGATACTATCGTCAACTAAATATGCGATGCGCCTCCAATCTCGGCTGGCGCTGATCCTTCTTTTCAGGTCTGCACCGCGGAGCCGCCTCTTTCTCGCGCCGCCACGCGTGTACAATAGCTTAGAATTTTTGGCCTTCTCGCCTAGGAGAGTTAATTATGAAACGCATCTTCATTACAATGATCGCGCTCTTAACTTTCGCCGCCGTCGCAGCCAACGCCGACGTCGTCACTCTAAAAAACGGCGACCGCGTGACCGGCACATTCGTCAACGAAAAGGGCGGCAAGCTCCAACTGAAATCCGACGTCCTCGGCGATCTCTCAATTCCGGTAGACAAAATCGCCAGCTTCAGCGCTGAAAAGCCAGTGGCGGTGGTAATCAAAGGACAGAAGCCTATCGAAGGCCAGCTCGAATTAACCCCGTCTGGCGACTGGCAAATCACCGCATCAGGAAAATCACAAAATATCACCGCGTCCACCGTTGACATGATCATGGTCGCCTCCGAATACGACGCGCTGGAAAATCACAATGGAAAGCCCTGGCAGGATTGGAAGGGCGCGTCCACCCTTGGCTACAGCCTGCAGCGCGGAGATCAGGACACCAGCAACCTCGCCATCACCGTCGCCGCCGTTCGCGAACGTCCCGCCGCGCCGATTTTCCATTCGCACTTCCGCACGAATTTCAATCTCACCACGTTGTTGTCCAAATCCACGCAGGGCGCCACCGCCATCACTTCCAACACGCTCGATACCAGCGTCCGCGAAGATTATCTCTTCTCGCCCGCGAATTTCGTTTTCGTACTCGGTGGACTCGATCACATCGGCGCGCAGGGTCTCTACCTCCGCGAAACTTTTGGCGGAGGTTACGGCCGCACGCTCATCGATCATTCCCGCGTGCAGTTCAGCGTTCTCGCCGGCGCCACCTTCGTTCACGAAAAATTCTTCACCGGCGCAAACGACCAGACCGCCGCTGTCCTCGTCGGCGAAAAACTCGGCGTACAAATTTCCAAGCGTGTGCGTCTCGATCACAATCTAAATTTCTATCCAAATCTCTCCAACACAGGCCAGTACCGCTTTGACACTACAACCAGCCTAACCGCCAGCCTCAGCAAACGCTTTTCGCTCAACACCAGCCTTATCGATCTCTATCTAACGAATCCCGCTGCCGGCAGCCAGAAGAATAACGTGGCGTTCACGACTGGCGTGGGTTACGCGTTCTGACAAAGGGTAAACGGCTCGGTTGGCCCGCGCCGCCAGGGTTGTATCTTTGTACGCGCCCATCGTGTAGTATCTCGACAGCACCTAAAAAGGTGCCACGCGCGGAGACAACGACCATGCTGGACATCACAAAAGACATTCAATCCCTCACAACATTTCGCCGCCGCTCAGGCGACTTCCTGAAGCATCTGAAAAAAAGCAAGCGCCCGATCGTGCTAACGGTGAAAGGTAAAGCCGCGGCCATTGTGCAAGACGCCGAAGCCTATCAGCGCCTGCTTGACATTGCAGCACTCGCGGACGCCGATGAGGCGATCCGTCAGGGCCTCGAGGATGTGAAAAAAGGGAGAGTCCGTTCAGCCAAGGAAGTTTTTAAAGAATTTGAAGCCCGGCATGGACTATCAGGTTGACTTTACGGATCGCGTCAACCGCGACCTCGACTTAATTTATGCGAATATCAACGCGGAACATTCTGTTGCCGCACTGATATGGTGTCGAAATCTAAAAAGGTCCGTCGACACTCTGGAAAATCTCCCGAATCGTTGCCCGATAACGCGAAAGCGTAATGAACTCCGACATTTGCTCTTTGGCAACAGACCTCACGTCTATCGCGTAATTTTTCGCGTGGTCGAAAATCAGAAGTTCGTCCGCATCTTGACCATTCGCCATTCGGCAAGGCGAGAACTGAAACCCATTGATCTCGCGTAGTAGGCACGGGATCCAGACGGTAATTCGTAATGTCACCTACTACCCCGCGCCGCCACTCGTCACCAACCCCAGCACAATCCCAAAACTCATCGACATAAAAAACGCCCCAGCTCCATACACATCATAAAACGCCCCAAGCGCCGCCAGCGGCACCAGCATCCATGACCCGATTTGCCCGCGCGCCATCCCTTGCGGCAACGCCTTGTGCCAGTAAAACCCTTTTCCAATGCCCGACCAACTGCTAATAAACGCCGAAAGCAAAAGCACAATCGCCGGAAATCCGAGGTAAGTCCAGTAACCGCTTTCCAATCGATCCTTCAATCGAAATTTGCGAACAATTAAAGTTACGGCAATCGTCAAGGGCGCCGTCAGCACCAACAAATTCCAAAATGAATTCGCCGCGTGCGCCGTCCAATGGACAATCGAAAGAATAATTGCCGGCGCCGGAACCAGCACCGAAGTCCACACAAAATGCGCGAAGTGAATGTGCTCGCCCCACTCCCACGCCTTCTTTGCCTTCTCTCCAGCCGACGACGCCGACTTCGCCGTATGCCCCGCACTCTGCGCCGCCCCCGACACGTTTTCCGGGTCCATAAAAACGCCCTCCAAACGGCGAAGTTTAGCGCAAAACGTGCGATTTAAAAGGGGTTTGTGCCGGGGTGCCCCGGACGCCGGATTTGTGTCTGGGGTTTCTGACCTTGGTCAAATTCCACTCTGCCTAATTCGCCGACGGCTTTTCCACATGGTCGATCACAATCACTCGTACGGGACCTTTCCCCGCATCCATTTTTAATCCCAGGCTCTCCTGCAGCGCTTTGAAAAGATTCGGCCCACCTGGATTTTGCATTTCAGCTTGAGGTTGGCGTCCCGCCGGGTCCGCTCCCGAAGGCGCAACAAGCGTCGCTTGCGGCGAAAATTTCACAACGAAATCATATGCGCCGGTCAATCCTGTTTTGTCCACGACGGGCTTTGCGTTTTCGCCCGAAAGTGAAAGCGCCCATTGAGAAAGAAATTCCGTTAACGTTTTCATCGACGCTGCTTGCCCCACCAGCGTGTTTTGTTCGTCGAATTCAATTGTGACGAAGTCCGTGTATCGCTTCCCGTTGATGTCGGGCAGGTCTAGTTTGCCGACGTAATCCGGTTTTGCTTCCTGCAACTTCGGGCCACCCTTAGCAACGGTCAAGAAATACGCGGGAAGCTCTCTGGTCTCGTAATGGAATTTCAGTCCAAAACGGTCAGCCAATACCGCTTGAAGCATTTGCATTCGCGCCACTTTCAACTGATCCGGCGAAAGTTTTTGCAGTTCTGCCGATGTTCCGGGATCCAACCGCGCATCAACGCTGAATCGCACATCGTCAAACCACGCCGGCGCGCCCACAAGCTCAGGCTTCGTCACGCCGTAAGCATTCCGAAACATCCAGAACATCCTCACGCCGTGCGCGGTAAGTCCATCCGCCGCATAGCCCGTCCCGATCTCGACTCCGCGCAAATCCGGATCCAATATTTTTATGGAGACAACGTCGTATTCATATTTCACGGTTGCGTCGGCTTTAGCCGCGGCTGCATTTTGCGTTTGCGATTGTGCTCGGGCGGGAACATTCATCACGCAGAGCAGAGCCAGCGACACAAGTACAAGGGCGCTAACGATTGCCGCCGCTGGTTTGCTTCGGAGGTTCAACACGTGGGCAGCCATACTTACATTCTCCACTATTCATCTCGTACACTAGTCGGAGAAATGCTGTCAAGGGGCGCGTTCACACGTCGCCAGGGACATCTGTGGGTTGTCGCCTCAACCTGAATACGAACGGTGTTTTAAAAGGTTAAGCTGTCTAACTCACCCACGAACTGGAATTCACCGGCGCATCCAAGAACATCGCAATCACATTTCCACTTCGATCCAGCAGCACAACTTTGTTTCTCGTGAATCCCATTCCGCACAATCCGCCACAATTAAAGGCCCACTCGAGCGTCATGTCAGCGACGTACACATCCTCGAATGTGTCTTTCTTGTGCGTATATTTATCAACCAGCTTTATCGAAGCGTTGTATTTCAGGCTGGTCTGTTGAGCCGTAAATCCTGTCGCCAGGTGCGGATTTTTTCTCTCCGCGAGTGTCAGGTCATAGTAATAACGCACGGCCCGCGCCGTGACGATGCTGGCCTGTTGGATGTTGTCATTTCCTCGCATTCCCCAAACCGGCTCCATCTCCTTCGGAAATTCATTCGCCCAATATTCCAAAGACCGAAATATGTCGTCGACCGAGTTGCTCGCGCCCGAATAAACAGCCTCAGCTTTCTTGAGCATCGCATCTTCATTTGAATCCGCAAAGGTTCTTGATATCTCCATCTTGAACGGACCTTTGCTATCGGATGTTTGCGGAACCTCGATTTTCATGTCGGGCTCGTAAATAAACCAGTTCGCCTTCTGATTCGCCGGCAACCCGCGCAGAAAATCCACGTAGGGAAGTACTTTTTCATAATTCGCAATCCATTTTGTGACGCGTTCAATTCGCGTGGCGTCATCGTAAGGTTGCTGTTCCAAATATTGCTTGCACGGAACAACGGCAGTCAGCGGAGTCTTCTCCATCGCTGTGGTGCATACGTTGTACTGGTCATCTTTGGACCCCATCTTGTTCTGCGCCAGTACGGGAATGAATGCGACTAGCAGAAAAAGTGTCAGCGCAATCGAAATGAACGCCCTCATGATCCACCTCGTCTCAAGTGCTGTCTGGTTTTGACCCTTGATCGACGGCCAACTCGGATTCCCGCCGCTCGTCATTTCCATAGATGCAGGTTTTTGCTCAAGCGTTCCCTTCGAACACGCACCGCCAATCGCTTCTGTAACAATTTCTCCCGCATTTTCCTCTTGACATGTATATACTAATATGCTAACATATCTAACCGACTTGGACGCGCGGCTCGCATATTCATTCCCAAATTGGGAATCGCCTTCAATCGGACTCAAGGCATGCCTTGAGCTACCTCAAGCCTGTAACTGCTGATTCTAAAGGACTTAAAGCCCTTTGTTTGCAACACTTACAGATCACTTGAGCTAAGTCCTTTAGAATCAACAAGCGTAGTAACCATTACGTTAACAGGCTAAGTCCTGTGTTTCCAACAGTTACAGATTTCGGCTCCTGTAAGTCCTTTAGATGGAGCAGTTACAGAAAACATGTGGGGGGTGGGGTACAAGCGCCGGCGAACGAGCATTCCTTGCTGGCCGCAAACGCCGCCTGCTAAGATACGCGGTCACAGCCACAATAGGAGACACAGCCAATGCCCGGGTTCCCCGGAGTAGATTTCCTCGACTTTGATTCTTTGCTGAACGACGAGGAAAAACTCGTCCGCCAAACCGCGCGCCAATTTGTTGACGAGCAGATTCTGCCCATCATCGAAAAGCACAATCGTGCAGGCACGTTTCCGATGGAATTGGTTCCGCAAATTGGCGAGCTCGGATTTTTCGGCTCGAACCTCACCGGCTACGGCTGCGTGGGAATGTCCAATGTTTCTTACGGTCTGGTGATGCAGGAACTCGAGCGCGGCGATAGCGGACTGCGCAGCTTCGTCAGCGTGCAAGGCGCGTTGGTGATGTATCCGATCCATTCCTACGGTTCGCCGGCGCAAAAAGATAAGTGGCTGCCGCAATTACAAAGCGGAAAAGCCATCGGATGTTTCGGATTAACCGAGCCGCAATTCGGTTCCAATCCCGGCGGCATGTTGACGCGTGCCGTTCGCCGCGGCGATCGCTACGTTTTGAACGGCGAAAAAATGTGGATCACAAATGGCTCCATCGCTGATGTCGCGCTCATCTGGGCGAAATGCGAAGACGAAAAAATTCGCGGCTTCCTGGTGGAAAAAGGCGTCAAGGGATTCAAAGCGTGGGACGTTCACGGAAAACTTTCGCTCCGCGCTTCCGTCACTTCGGGTTTGTCGATGACGGACTGTGAAATTCCCGCAGAAAATGTCTTGCCGGGAGTGGATGGATTGCGCGGCCCGCTTAGTTGTTTGACGGCCGCACGCTACGGCATCGGATGGGGAGCCATCGGCGCCGCCATGGCGTGTTATGACACTGCGCTGCAATATTCCAAAACGCGAAAGCAATTCGCGAATAAACCGATCGCGTCGCACCAATTGGTGCAGGACAAATTAGTTTTCATGATTACGGAAATCAGCAAAGCGCAGTTGCTCGCGCTGCATGTTGGGCGCAGAAAAGATTCCGGCAAAGTGGATTTCACCCACGTTTCCATGCTGAAAATGAATAATGTTTGGATGGCTCTGGAAACTGCGCGCAAAGCCCGGGACATTATGGGCGCAAACGGAATCGTGGACGATTGCCCCATCATGCGGCACATGAACAACCTGGAATCCGTATACACCTACGAGGGCACGAACGACATTCACCGCCTGATCATCGGCGAACGCATCACCGGAATTCCGGCGTACTTTTGAATTCTATGACGAAAATTCACTCGACTAAATTTTGTATCGCGTTGATCGCGTTCGTCGCGTGCACATTAGCTCCTTCCGCGCGTGCCGCGGATAAACCGGTGATCCGCGCAATCACCGTTTTCGCGGATATTTCTCCAGCCTACCTCGATTCAACGCTTCACGACGCAGTCGTCACGTTGAAAACCGCGAAAGCGTCATTCGAGGAATCTGGCTACACAGTTCAAACAATTCGCATCAGCACGCCACCGTTTCAAACGCTCGTCCGTGGCATGACTCAGAAGGACGCCATCGAATTCTTCAACAAATATGCGGCTGCAATCGAAAAGGAAAATATAATTTCCGCGATTGGCCCCGCGTTCTTGCACGATGTCGATCACAAGTGGGTCGAAACATTTGCTCAGATTCTCGCGGCACATTCGTCGCTCGATGGATGTGTGATCGTCGCCGACGAAAGTGGAATTCACTGGCCCGCAATTCGCGAAGCCGCATTCGTAATCAAATATCTAGAAACGCACACCAAGAATGGACAAGGTAATTTCGGTTTTGCGGCCGCCGCAATGGTTCCCGAACATTCGCCATTTTTCCCAGCGAGCTACAGCGTCACTCCCAACAAGCAATTCGCAATCGCCCTCCAAGGCGCGGGATTTGTTGACGAAGCTTTTTCCGCCGCGCACGGAAATTTTGACGACGCGCGTGAAAGACTTGCCTCAATTCTGCGAAGAGACTTGCCCGGCATTCAGCAGCTCGCAGTTCAAGTTTCAAAGAAAACCGGCTGGGAATATCTCGGCCTCGACGCTTCCACCGCTCCACTGCAAGACGTTTCCATCGGCGCAGCAATTGAAAAACTCACCGGGAGTCCGATGGGTGCTCCCGGCACAATGACAGCCGCTGCGCTAATCACAGGCGTGCTGAAAAGGACACTCCCGCGCTACGCGTCGGCTATAACGGCCTGATGATGCCGGTGTTGGAAGATAAAGGACTGGCGCAACGCTGGAGCGAAGGCCGCCTGACGCTCGATTCGCTGCTCGCATATTCCGCCGTTTGTGGCACTGGCATCGATACGGCTCCACTTCCTGGCGACACAACCGAAGATCAACTCGCAAAAATAATTGGTGACGTAGCTTCGCTCGCATTCAAATGGAAAAAGCCATTAACCGCGCGACTGTTTCCCGTCCCCGGCAAAAAAGCCGGCGACCGCACTGAATTCGACAGTCCGTATTTGGTGAACGCAACGATTCAGAAGCTGCCGCAATAATTGAAGTTACGCTATGATGAGCGCCGTTCAACTGGCTCAGTAACACAGGCTTCAGCCTGTGGCAGTTCGTTTGTACTAGAAAAGTTCAACGGGAGAGTCAATGGAATCGCAATTAAGTCTCGAATTCTTGCGCGTCGTGGAGCAGGCCGCAATCGCATCCGCCCACACCATGGGTTTGGGCGACCGTCACAAAGCCGATGACGAAGCCGTGAAAGCCATGCGCGCCACGATGGACACCGTCGGAATGGACGGCACCATCGTAATCGGTGAAGGCGAACGCGACGAAGCGCCGATGCTTTATATCGGCGAAAAAGTTGGCGCGGCGCAGCGCGATAAATCGCGCACATATCCTGCGGTTGATATCGCCGTTGATCCTCTCGAGGGCACAAATCTTTGCGCAACGGGCGAGCCGAATTCCATCGCCACGCTTGCCGCCAGCGAGCGTGGTGGATTGCTGCACGCGCCAGATTTGTACATGGAAAAAATTATTGTCGGCCCTTCGTGCAAAGGCGCGGTCGAACTTGATGCGACGCCTTCCCACAATCTTCACGCCATCGCACGGCGCCTCGATCGCGATGTGGAAGATCTTGTAGTAATTGTGCTCGATCGTCCGCGCCACGAAAAATTGATTGCTGATATTCGCGCCACTGGCGCGCGCATCCGTCTGATTGGCGATGGCGATCTTTCCGCTGGAATTTCCGCCGCCGTTGTTGGCACTGGAGTTCACGCTGTGATGGGAACTGGCGGCGCGCCAGAAGGCGTTCTCACCGCGGCAGCACTTCGTTGTTTGAATGGACAAATTCTGGCGCGTCTTGTGATTGCAAAACCGGAAGATGAGGAGCGGCTAGCCCAAATGGGAGTGAAGGATCCGAAACGAATTTACGATCAGGGCGATCTCGCGCCGGGCCGACAAATTATTTTCGCGGCCACAGGCGTCACCGACGGAAATCTTTTGCGCGGCGTGCGGTTTTTCGGCGAAGGCATCCGCACGCACTCGTTGATTCTCACTCTCGATTCGCGTCAGGTTCGATTCATTGACACCGTGCATCTGGAAAAGCGCAAGGATGTAAAAGTCCGCTTCTTCTAGAAGCTACGGAAATTCGTGAGCGAATTTCGGAATGAGAATTGGAAGAAGTTTAGGAAAGTTTTTATGGCGACGCCACCAACTCCGTTTCCCAGAATTTCACCTGAAATGCCCGGCGTTCCTCCTCCGCCGAAAAAGCAAAACGTTCTTATTTGGATTTTGAGCGGCTGTGGCACAGTGCTTGTTCTGCTCGTTATTGTCGCCGTTTTGGGGTTTCATTCTTTCATGAAAAATAATTTTCACGTCGGCCCGAATGGCGAAGTCGACATGAAAATCGGAAGCGTAAGCATGCACACCGGTAAAGCGCCTGATGTCGGCCTCCCAATTTATCCCGGTGTGGACACTGCCCATGCGATGGGAATGGAAGCCACTCTGCCGACCCGGAATTACGGGACCCAATCGGTGAGTCAGGCAATTTATTCGTCAAAAGATTCCGTGCAAGAAGTCGACGACTGGTATCACCTGAACCTTGGCCCGGAATTTATTCGGCTCGATGCGGGTAAGAGCCAGTCCGTACTTGGCGACAAAGCGTTTCCACTTCCAACTGATTTTGGCGCGATCTCCTACATAACCAAGCGCGACGAAACAAGGTACGCGGTCACAATAAATTCCATCCTGGGAAGTACGCAAATCAAATTGATGCGCGCAAATCCGGCTGCTCATTCGCCGCAATAAATGTTTTTATTTCCTCGCCGAGGCCTCCAGCGTCACGGGCTGCAAATTAGCCGCTGTGAGTTGAGCGTTGAATGCAGCCAAGTTTGTCGTCAAAGTCGATTTAAGTTTTGCAAGTTGAATATCGAGTTCGCCGGAAAGTTCTTTAAACGCAGCGTAAGTTTGGTCGGTTGGTTTTGCGTCCTGTCCGCCTTCGATCACTTCCAGTAAGTGGCCAATTTTATTATTTAGTTTGATTGGAAAATTCAGAGGATCTTGTCCGCTGCGATTTCGCACTTGATAGACCGCTTCTTCCACTTCGGTAAGTTTTGCATTCAACGCATCGCCCGCGGAATGAATTTGCGCAGCATCCGTTTTCTTTAGACGATCGTTGATTTGATCGCGCAATTTACGGACGTCAATCACTGCCTGATTTGCCTGCCCAACTTTTTCGAGCACTTGTTTGGAAAGATCGAAGCTGGCTTGTAGATCCGCTTGACTAACTGTTACGCGCGGATCTTCGCTGATGTGGAATGTTTGTGTTTGGGTTGTGCCGTTTGCCGCCACGCGTATTTGATATGCACCCGCAACCGCGAAGGGTCCTTCGTTGACGCTGGCGCTCCACAAAACCATTCCCGGAAATGTAATTGCTCCGCGATAGCGGAGATTCCACGTGAAGCGATTCAGTCCGGCATCAAGTCCGACACGCGCCGGCGGCTGACGAGGACCTTCGTCGTCAGGAGTTTCTGCTTGCGTGCGAACTTCTGGTGGACCGGAATATGTGCGGATGACGCTGCCTTTCGCGTCGAGAATTTCGATGGTGACTTTATCGGCTTTCGTTTTCAGAAAATAATCGATCGAGAGCGGTTGCACACGGCGAATTGGATTTTCTGGAGTGTAAAGATGAAACGTCGTCGTTGCCACGACTTCGGGCGTGAGCTGGCGCAGTGGGGAAATATTATCCAACACGTAGAACGAGCGGCCGTGCGTGGCGATTACGAGATCGTGATCCTGCACAACGATATCGGAAACTTGAGTATCGGGCAGATTAAGTGAAAGTGATTGCCAATTTGCGCCGTCGTCAAATGAAATGTAGATGGCGTGCTCGGTTCCGGCGTAGAGCAACCCGGGACGTTTCGTGTCTTCACGAATTGCGTGGACGTAATCGTCTTTGCGAATTCCGTTCACGATTGTTTTCCAGGTCTTGCCGTAGTCGTCTGTCTTGTAGAGATAAGGAGCGCGGTCGTCTTGCAGATAATTCTTTGCGGCAACGTATGCTGTGCCAGCTTTATTTGGCGACGCTTCAATCAAACTCACGCGGATTAAATTCGGCATATCTGGCGGAGTGATATTCGTCCACGTTTTTCCAGCGTCACGGGTGATGTAGACAAGGCCGTCGTCGGATCCGGTCCAAATTGTGTTCGGTTCTTTGTGCGAAGGTGCAATTGTAAAAATTGTGCCGAAGATTTCCGGGCCGTTCTGATCGTGTGTGATGGGTCCACCGGAATCGCCGAGAGTTTTCGGATCGTGTTTTGTAAGATCGCCGCTGATTTTCTGCCAGCTTTGGCCGTCATTGGTTGTTTTGTAAAGAAATTGCGACGAGGTGTACAGAGTATTCGCATCGAACGGTGAAAACACGATTGGAAATGTCCACTGCCAGCGATCGGGAAGGGTAGCGGCAGCTTCGCCGGAGAAAAATCGCGGATAGACTTCGATGTCGCGTTCCATTCCTGTTCGGCGATCGTATCGGCTAAGCAACGCGCCCTGACTTCCAGCGTAGAAAATGTTTGGATCTTTCGGACTCGGCGCGATGTAGCCGCTTTCACCTCCGCCAACGGCGTAGATTGCGGCGAATGAACCGCCGCCTCCGCCACGGCCACCACCCGTGCTTTGCACGCAAACGGTGCTGTTATCCTGCTGAGCGCCGCAAACTTGATACGGAAATTCGTGTGTTGTGGCGACGTGATAAAGCTGCGCGGTGGGGAATTCTTCGTGCGTAAATGTTTGTCCGCCATTTGTGGAAACATTTCCGCCGCCGTCGTTACTTTCGATCATGCGTTTTGGATTTGTGGGATCGAGCCACAAGTCGTGATTGTCACCGTGCTGCGGGCGAAGCGTGATGTTGAATGTTTTCCCGCCGTCGGTGGACTTGTAGAAGCCAGTGTTGAGCGCGTAAACGGTATCGGCATTTTGCGGATCGGAAAAAATGTGCGTGTAGTAGAAGGCGCGCTGACGAAGTTTGCGGTCGTCATTTGATTTGGTCCAGGTTTTTCCGCCGTCGTCGGAGCGGAATACACCGCCTTCCTCGGCTTCAACGAGCGCATAGATGCGGCTGGAATCGGTGCCGGCAACTGCGACGCCGATGCGGCCAATAATTCCTTTCGGCATGCCGGGATTTTTCGTAAGTTCGGTCCAGTTTTCGCCGCCGTCGACAGATTTGAAAAGTCCGCTGCCCGGGCCTCCGCTGGAGGCTTGCCAGGACACGCGATAGGCTTCCCACATCGCGGCGTAGAGAACTTTCGGATTATTGCGATCCATGGCGAGATCAATCGCGCCGGTTTTGCCATCACGGAATAATATTTTCTTCCACGTTTTGCCGCCGTCTTCTGATTTGAAAACTCCGCGCTCGTCGTTGGACGCCGACGGATGACCGAGAGCGGCGACGTAGACGACATCGGGATTCGTGGGGCTGATGCGAATGCGCGAAATAATTTGTGTATTTTCCAAGCCAACGTGCTGCCAGGTTTTTCCAGCGTCGGTGGATTTGTAAACACCGTCGCCCTGCATAATATTTCCGCGCAGGCAGGCTTCGCCCATGCCGATGTAAACGACGTCTGGATTTGATTCGGAAACTGCGACGGCGCCAACCGATGAGCTATGCAATTGGCCGTCTGTCACGGGGTTCCAAGTTTCGCCACCGTCGGTTGTTTTCCAAAGACCGCCTCCTGTTGCGCCGAAATAATATTCATTGGGGCGTCCAACAACTCCCGTGGAAGCGATGGAGCGGCCGCCGCGATTTGGGCCGATGTTGCGCCAGCGCATGCTTTTGAAAAATTGCGCGTCAAAAGCGGGCGCTTGTGACGTCGCCTGCGCGCGTACAGTGTTCTCGAACTGCGGTTGAAACGCCGCAGCGAAAATCAGCATAAGCAGGCAAATTGGCAGAGCGGAAAGGTAGCGCTTCATCATCGTTCTCCCTTGAAACAGGCGTTCATTAATAGTGTGGGCGTAGGATATTCCAGGTATCTACTAGAGGCAATGGTAGATGCAAGTTATCTGAGGAACTTTCGCGCTTGTTCGCTCGTATCTATTGGTAGACTAAATAGAGGTGATCATTATGTCCACGCCAGCAAATCCGCTTCCCGGCAATAATCCGGGAATGGGACAGCAACCAGTTCCTCCGCCGCGCCAAAATGTGATGTTATGGATTCTGGCCGGAATCGGAATTTTGTTTGTCTGCATGATGTTCGCGGGCTTGATGATTCTGCACGCGATTCGTGGAACGAACTTAAGTATCGGAAGCAACGGCAAAGGTGTGGAGATCAAAGTTCCGGGTGGAATGACGATCCACGCGGGCGAAACGGCTGACGTTGGATTACCGATATATCCAGGTGCTGCAACGCAGGGCAAAGCGGGCGGCGTAGAGATTACGTCAGAAAACGGCACGCAATCCGGCGTGAGCGGCGCGCATTACACAACGGCGGATTCAATGGAACAGGTGGACGACTGGTATCGCGGACGTCTCGACAAAGATTTTGAGCGCGAAGGCCCTGGGCCAACTTCTCTGAAGGTGAAGGGCACGACGGTGCAAATCGAAAACGGCGAGATTGCTTACATTTCGCAAAGTGGACCTGCGATAATGATTGTGTCGCTGAAGCATGGCGCCGACGGCGGAACGAAAATTGATTTGGCGCGGATGGGGAGAAGTGAAGCGCAGTAGAGCGACGATATTTAAATTCGCAGCGGGCGGGTCGCAGACCCGCCCCTACGAATTGAATTTTATTTTTTCTTCGGCTTCCAGAGACCTAGCGCCGCGCCGGTTGGATCGATGATCACGCTGATCCATCCTGCGTCCATCACTTCTGTGACGTCCTTCATCACAGTGCCGCCGAGCGATTTGGCTTTCGTGGTTGAAGCGGCGATGTCGTCCACTTCAACGTAGGGAAGCCACGCGGAAGGCGCGCCGGGAACGGGATGCTTCATCATTCCTCCGCCGGTGCCTTCGCCGACTCTGATGAATGTGTAATTGCCCGGGCCCATCGGAATATCTTCCAGTTTCCAATCGAAAAGTTTGCCGTAGAAAGTTTTTGATTTGCCGACGTCTGTAGTGTTCAATTCGATGTGCGTGAATGGATTTGCCATTTTGTTTTCCTTTCGAGAAAGTTCGTTTGATTACCGCCTACAATAGAGACGATTGACATCGTTGGGAATCGACAGGTTCGCGGAGAAATATTTATTGGGATTCGGTGTCGAATTTGGGCGAGCCGGATCGTTTAAGTAGTGAAGGCTTCGCGCCGGCTAATGGTGCGTGCCGGTGAAATCAATTTGATGAAGGAGATTACGCATGCCGAATTATTTGTTGTTGCTGCACCAGCCACCAACGAAGTTTGGGCCGATGGCACCCGAAGAAATTCAGAAAATTATCGCGAAGTATGAAGCGTGGCGGACGGAAATCGCGAAGCGCAATCAACTGCGTGGTGGGGAAAAGTTGACGGACGAAGGTGGACGCGAGTTGCGCGTGAAAAACGAAAAAGTGTCCGTTACCGACGGGCCATTTAGCGAATCGCAGGAGGTCCTTGGCGGGTTTTTCATGATTGAGGCGGCGAATTACGATGAGGCCGTGGAAATCGCGCGGACGTGCCCGCATCTCTCGTTTGCCGGCAACCGAATTGAAGTTCGCCAAGTGGATAATATCCACCGGAAGTAGAGAAATTGATGGAAGAGCGCTCGGAAAACGTCGGCCAATTGGTGGACCATTTGTTTCGCCGCGAGGTGGGGCGAATGGTTCCCCGATTGACGCGCATTTTGGGCGCGCAACATTTGACGCTGGCTGAAGATTCCGTGCAATACGCAATGATGCAGGCATTGGAATTGTGGCCGTTTCAGGGAGTGCCGGAATATCCGTCGGCGTGGCTTTCGCGAGTGGCGTACAACCGGGCGCTGGATGTTTTGCGGAGCGATCGCAGGTTGAGATCTTTTGACGATGAGAAGGAATCCGAAATTCGGAGGAAGATTGACGAGTTGCAATCGGTGACGGAGCGCGGGCTGGTTGGATTTTCGCAGGAAGTCGTCGATGAAAAGTTGGCGCTGATTTTTACTTGCTGCCATCCGGTGTTGCCGCGGGCGGCGAGCGTTGCATTGACGTTGAAAGTGGTTTGCGGATTTGGCGTGGAAGAAATTGCGCGCGCATTCTTGGCGACGGAAGTGACAATTTCGCAGAGGTTGGTACGCGCGAAGAAATTAATTCGAGAGCAGGGAATTCGCTGCGAGGTTCCAAGTCCGGCGCAATTGCCGGAACGATTGGATGCGGTGCTGGAAGTTCTGTATTTACTTTTCACGGAAGGATACGCGGCTAGTTCCGGCGATTCGCTGATCAAGAATGATTTGTGTGAGGAAGCGATTCGGCTGGGCGAATCGTTGGCTGAGAGTTCGGTGACGGCGCAACCGGAAGTTCACGCGTTGCTAGCGTTGATGTTATTTCAGGCGGCGCGTTTGCCGGCGCGGACTGATGAATTTGGCGATTTGCTTTTGCTTGCAGAGCAGGACCGCCGGTTGTGGGATCGCGCGATGATTCATCGCGGGCTGCTGCATTTGGAACGCGCGGCGGCTGGCGAAAAGCTGTCGACGTATCACTTGCAAGCGGAAATTGCAGCGGTTCATGCGAACACCGATGAATTCACTCTCACGAACTGGACGCAAATACTTGAGTTGTACGATTTGCTGGCGGAAAAGCAGCCGACGCCCGTGGTGTTGACGAATCGCGCTATCGTCGTGGCTGAGGTCCGCGGGCCGGTGGAAGGATTGGCGGCGCTGGCGATGATTTCTGTGGATGGGCAGTCGGCGCGATATCCGTTTTTCTTTTTGGCGGAAGGCGAATTTCATCGAAGGATTGATCATTTAGATGACGCGGCGCGGTGTTTTAACTTGGCGTTGGAATGCGCGCGGACCGAGCCGGAGCGGAGATTTATTCAGAAGAAATTGGCGGGGATTGGAATGGAACGCCGAAGCCTTTCGGACGAAAAGAAACAGGCCTCACCTCTGAAGGGGTGAGCCACAGTTTCGGACTCGGAAAAAAATAAAGGCGGCGCGTCCCGATATCCGATTGGTTGGACACCGGGACGTGCCGCCTTTAGCGTTTCGCTAACTTGCCTGCTTACAGCGCCGCTGGGCTTAGCGTTGACCGACCGCGACGCTTTGAGTAGGGCGGCGTGCGATCGGTGGAGCTGTCATGCGAGCAGGTTGAGGCATAGTCCGGATTGACGCCATGTTGGGGCTCGGCATTGCCGAGCCGACGTGGTCGCTGATCGCGGCGAGACGCTTCAATATGGACTGCCATTGTTCCCAGTCAAGCTGACGGAGGAACGGACGCAGACCTTGAATGAAGGCGTCTTCGAGAAGCGCTTCGCCGTTGGATTCCGGAACGAAGAAGCGATTCAAGCCGACTCCCAGAGCTTCGGAAATTTTTTCGAGCGTGCCGAGGCTGGGCGTCATCTGTCCACTTTCAATACGGGAAAGATAGGAGCGCGAGACGCGAGAGCGGGCCTGTAACTGGCTCTGCGTCATGCCCCGCGATTCGCGAAGCTGGCGAATGCGCTGACCGATATTCTCGACGGTCTCGCGATTCGGCCACTTCTCGAAAAGCTGTCGTTCGTCGCCCGGCAATTCCTGCGGCGCCGGAGGAGGAATTAGAAATTCCACCTTCGGAGGCAGCATGTGCACGCAGCGCCGGCAGATGTCGTTCTTGGTGCGATACTGCACCAAGCCGCACGTCTTGCAGCGTGTTACTTCACGATCAAGCTCACTAGAGCTGGTTGAAACGAGAGTATCCGACACGTGTGCCTCACTTATTCTTCTGGCATGCGGAGGGAGGAACTAAGGTATGACCCTTAGAGGGGAGACAGAAACAGGCGCAACGGCATAATGGCGGCAACGCGAATTCATGTCAAGTGCTTTTTTGCACATTTTTGATTTATTTTAGGGAGGTACAGTTTTTTGTGCCTGACATACCCCAAGAACTGCCTAGAAATGCCCAAAACTGCGGTAATGTATAATTTCGGTCGTTCCGGGCAGAATGAAACCCGTTTTGGTACTGTCCTTAAGTACAGGTTTGATGCACAGGAGAGATGATGGGAATTAATCGAAATGCTGCATGGGATTTGCTTTGCGAGTATACGCAGAACGAAAGTTTGCGAAAACACGCCCTGGCGGTGGAGGCGTGCGTTCGAGCTTATGCGCGGAAGTTTCATGCTGACGAGGAGCTATGGGGAATCACGGCGCTGCTGCACGATTTCGATTACGAGCGCTGGCCGAATGACGCTCACGCGGCGGACGCGGAACATCCATTTGGCGGATCGAAAATTTTGCGCGAGTGCGGATATCCGGAAGAAATGATTCACGCAATTTTAGCGCACGCGGATTACACGGGAGTGAAGCGGGAAACTCAGTTGGATAAAACGTTGTTTGCGTGCGATGAACTGGCGGGATTTCTTACGGCGTGCTCGTTGGTGAAGCCGACGAAAAGTATTTTTGCGGTGGAAGCCGAGTCAGTTGTGCGGAAGATGAAGGATAAAGCATTTGCGCGCGGAGTGAGCCGAGAAGATGTACGGAAGGGAGCGGAAGAAATGGGCGTGTCGTTGCCGGAGCATATTTCGTTTTGTATCGAAGCAATGCGGGATGTTGCAGAGGCGCTTGGGTTGGAAGGGATCGTGGCGGGGGTTTGAGCGAGACTATTTTTCGTAAACTGTGTTTAGTAGAGTAGCGCGGCTTTATCAGAGCGAGACAATATGTCGTGTTTGGGCATCTGAACTTGCAGAAGTAAGCACAGGCCAAAAGTCCGATTCCAAGTTTGGCGAAATTAGAGCATTGCGTACAAGCTTGGGCGGACTAACTAATCTACGGAGGAGATATGACGAAGACACGTTGGTTCTTAGCTGCGTTCGTTGCCGCTGCGATGCTGATGTTTGTTGGGGGAAACACGTTTGCGCAAGAGCGTCATGACCATCAGTGGGATCGGGAGCATCCGGCGTTTGATGATCACGAGCGCGTAGTTGTGAACGGATGGTGGGGCGAACATCGCGCGCATCCGGTGGTCGGATTCCGCGTTGCGGATAGGCTGCCCGATGGTTGGGATTCTCGTCTGCAAGTCGGGTTGGTATTTGACTCCGGCTGGCGCGCACGACTGCACGAAGTTCCGCCTGATCTGTATCGCCGATTGCCGCCACCACCGCCGCACTTCGTTTATTACGTTGTAGGCGGGCACGTTGTGCTGGTGGATCGCCGCAACTGGCGTGTAGCAGATGTGATTCACATCGAGATTTAGATCTTCGAGCAGGAAATTGTTTTATTGCCGGGCCCTGCGTTAGGCGCGCTGGGTCCGGTTTTTGTTTGGGCACGATAGTGGCCGGATTTGCTGCTTTCCGAGCAGGAACTTGGCGTTCCGCGATATAATAGAGAATCCCAATGGCTGAGAAAATGAAAACCGGAACACCACTTGTGCGCATATCGGAGAACGGCGCGCCGGCCGGCAATGGCGCTGGTGCTGCGCCTTTCGTTGCGCACATTTCCAGCATTCCGCGGAAGAAAACTTATGGAGTGCGCGTTGGAAAGATCATGGTTGGCGGAGGCGCGCCGGTTGTGGTGCAGTCCATGACGAACACGGATACGGCGAACGCGGATTCGACATTTCAGCAGTGTTTTGAGTTGGCGCAGGCGGGATCGGAATTGGTGCGCATTACGGTGAACGTGCCGGAAGCGGCCGCGGCGGTGCCTGAAATTAAACAGAGGTTGCTGGACGCCGGGATGCACGGCGCCGATCATCGGAGATTTTCATTACAACGGGCACGTTCTGCTGAAGCAATATCCGAAATGCGCGGACGCGCTGGATAAATACCGAATTAATCCCGGAAATGTTGGCGCGGGAAAGCGGCGCGACGAACAATTTTCCACGATTTGCAATATCGCGCGGGATCACGGCAAGCCGGTGCGCATCGGCGTGAATGGCGGATCGCTGAATCAAGAGCTGGTGATGCGCAAGATGCAGGAAAATACGGACCGCGATTTGGGATTCACGTCGGAAGAAATCATCAACGAATGCATGGTGATTTCGGCGTTGGAATCCACGGAGCTGGCGCTGGAATGCGGGCTGCGTAACGATCAGATTATTATTTCGTGCAAGACTTCTCGGCCGCTGGACTTGATTACAAGTTTATCGCGATCTTTCCGCGAAGACGGAGCAGCCGCTGCACCTGGGCTTGACGGAAGCGGGCATGGGATTGAAGGGGTCGGTGTGGTCGTCCGCGGCGATGGGGATTTTGCTGCACGATGGAATCGGCGACACGATTCGGATTTCGTTGACGCCGAAACCCGGCGGCGATCGGCGCGAAGAAGTTTACGCGGCGTGCGAATTGCTGCAGGCGCTGGGGCTGCGCAGTTTTGCGCCGAGTGTTACGGCGTGTCCCGGATGCGGGCGCACGACAAGCGAAACATTTCAGGAGTTGGCGGAAAATATTCAGGGATACATCCGCGAGCAAATGCCGACGTGGAAGAAGCAATATGAAGGCGTCGAGGAAATGAAGTTGGCGGTGATGGGCTGCATCGTGAACGGGCCGGGCGAATCGAAGGCCGCGAATATCGGAATCAGTTTGCCGGGAACGGGCGAGGAGCCGCGGTGTCCGGTTTATATTGATGGGCAGCACTTCACCACGCTGCAAGGGCAATTACGATGAGCTTTCACGCGCGTTTCAGGCGCTGGTGGATGATTATATTTCTACGAAGTTTGCCCGCAGAAGTGAAATAATTCAATCCTGAGTTTGCGAAAGTGTGGCTTGCCATGTGGCTGGCGTGGTGTTCGTGTGCCCTGTGCTATTCTTAGCGTTCTTCGGAGTGCTGTAATTTTGGGAGTAGCGAGTGAAAATTAGCCGTGAAGAAGTTTTGCGCGTGGCGGAGCTGGCTCATTTGGAATTGAGCGAGGCGGAGGTTGCGAAATATTTAACGCAACTGGATTCGATTTTGGATTACGTTGCGAAATTGAATGCAGTGGATACGTCAAATGTGGAGCCGATGACGCAGGTTGTGGCGAGTGCGGCTGGCGCTGCTGGAGATCCGAATCCGACGTTTCGAGAGGACGTTGTGGTGCCGTGCGATATTTCGCGGGAAGTTTTGGAGACAGCACCGGATGCGGATGGAAACTATTTTAGGGTGCCGAAGGTGATTGAGCGAGCTTGACTGAAGTGATTTGAAGAGCGCACCGACCTTTCGGAGCTCAGGGCAGGCTCCCGTGTCGGTTCTACCCGATCTGTGAAGGTAAATTGGTGGCGGAGAATACGGAAAAATTCGAGCGGTGGACGATTGGCGCGATTCGCGATGCGCTCATTGAGAAGCGCGTTTCGGCGCGGGAATTGGCGGAGGATTATTTCGCGCGGATCGCGCAGGAAAATCCGAAGCTGAATGCATTTTTGGCGCTTTCGCCGGAGCGTGCGTTTGCGCAGGCGGAGCGTGTGGACGCGATGGTGGCGAGCGGCGAGCCCCTGCCCCCGCTGGCGGGAGTGCCCGTTGCGATTAAGGATGTGATTAGCACGCATGGTGTGACGACCACTTGCGGTTCGCGCATTCTGGAAAATTATGTGCCGGCGTATGACGCGACGGCGGTGGAACGTTTGGAGGCTGCGGGCGCGGTGATGCTGGGCAAAACGAATTGCGACGAATTTGCAATGGGCAGCTCGAACGAAAATTCCGCGTACGGGCCGGTGCATAATCCGGTGGCGCTGGATCGAGTGCCGGGCGGATCGAGCGGAGGATCGGCGGCGGCGGTTGCGGCGGGATTGGCTGTTGCGGCGCTGGGCACGGACACGGGCGGATCGATTCGTCAGCCGGGGGGATTCTGCGGAATTCCGGCGCTGATGCCGACATACGGACGCGTGTCGCGCTACGGATTGATTGCTCTGGCCTCGTCGTTGGATAGGATTGGTCCTTTTACGACGACGGTGCGGGATGCGGCGGAAGTAATGAATGTGATTGCGGGCCGCGACGCGAACGATGCAACTTCGTCGGACGCGGAGGTGCCGGATTACACGTCGGCGCTAGGCGAGTCGGTGGAAGGAACGCGGATCGGAATTCCGCGCGAATATTTTGGGCCAGGAATGGACCCGGCGGTGCGGCACAATATTGAGGCCGGAATCGGCGCGCTGGAAAAACTGGGATG
Organism: Terriglobia bacterium; assembly: GCA_963840515.1. Classification (GTDB taxonomy): domain Bacteria; phylum Acidobacteriota; class Terriglobia; order Acidiferrales; family UBA7541; genus DASTCZ01. Next base: position 10,743 of record CAWIZI010000038.1, on the reverse strand, counting down.
CAAAACTGTAGAGCTGGACATGCCGCACACGGAGTATGCGATTGCGGTGTACTACATTTTGATGACCGCCGAGGCCAGCTCGAATTTGGCGCGATTCGATGGCGTGCGATTTGGTCCGCGCGATGTGGGTGATGGGACGTTGATGGGAATGTACCGCGCGACGCGGGGACACAAATTCGGCGACGAAGTGAAGCGGCGAATTGTTCTGGGAACGTATGTGCTTTCGGCGGGATATTACGACGCTTACTATCGGAAGGCTCAGCAGGTGCGTGCTCTGATCACGCGGGATTTCGAGGCGGCCTTTAAGAAGGTGGATTTGATTGTGACGCCGACTTCGCCGGCTCCGGCGTTCAAATTGGGTGAAAAAACGGACGATCCGCTAGCCATGTATCTTGCTGATATATATACAGTTACGGGCGATTTGGCCGGCGTGACGGGGATCTCCGTGCCGTGCGGACTGACTCCGGATGGGCTGCCGGTCGGTATGCAGATTTTCGGGCCGCACTTTGGAGAAGCGCGAGTGCTGCAATTGGCTCATGCTTTCGAGCAGACGATGAACGTGAATTAGCTTTATTTTCCGCGATATTTTCTTCTGGTTTTCATTCCGTTTTGAAACTTCGATCCGACTCGATGCGTTCTTGAATGTGTGCGCAGAAATCCGCAAGTGCATTATTTTTTCCAAAAAATGTAGACATTGCCCATTTTTGTCACAATTCGGAAAGAAAGTTTGACGGGTGGCGGATGCTTAATTCGAGCTAAATGCTTATAAGCGAAGGGATTACGTTAGGACTAGGACTGGAGTTCTACGCCTATTGGAACGGAAGCACTATTGCAGGGAATTGATGCGGCATTTATTATCGTGACTGCATCAGAGTAGTAGAGTGGTTTTAGCGGACGAACGGAGAAACGAAAGTGGTCAAGGTCAGGTCAAGCCAGAAACTCTTCACCGACACTGAGGTTTCCTCATTGACGGGGATCAGCCTGGACGATTTGCGCGAACTGGCGCGCAGCCGTCACCTGGGATTCTTGAGCCGCGCGGCCGAAGCCGCCGAAGCTCAGGCCGTGAACCTGCTGTTTACACTTTCTGACTTGATGGTGCTGACGGTTCTGTACCCGAGATTTCACAGCTAGACTTTCTGCATCACAAATTCGACTCGCCTACCGGGGATGAGTTGATGGCGTTCCGAGATTATCGGAACGCTTTTTTTTGCGCCGGAGCCTCCTGCCGATAAAAATAATTTCTGACGAATCATTACTGCATTGCGCCGCCGGTGATTTCCGTCCAGGTGCGTTCGATCATGGATGTGTTTCCGCCGGTATCGAAATTCGGGAATGCGGATTTGTCTTTCGAGAGGTCGATGGATTTTTCGGTTTGCTCGAGCGTCATGCCTTTCGCGACGCAATCTTTCACAGCTGCTACGGCGTCCTTGAAGTAAGCGATTAGCGATTCCAGTTGCGCTTTGTTGGGCTGAACATTTCCGTGGCCCGGAATTGCGTTGTCCCACGAAAGTTTGTCGATCGCGTCCAGCGTGGCGATCCATTCCACGGGATAGCCGCTGCGTACGTTGGGAATTCCGTTGGTGAGAAGATCGCCGGTGACTACAACGCGTTCTCTGGGGAGATATACGACGGTATCGCCGCGAGTGTGTGCGTTGCCCCAGTGCAGCAGATGAATTTCGCGATCGCCCTGATGAATGACCATGCTTGTGTCGTAGGTGAGCGTGGAAGGCGTAACAGTTGTTACCAGCAATTCGGCGAGTTGCGCTTTCTGATTCGCTAGTTGAGTTTGGATTTGCTGGCGCGTGGTGTCAGTGAGCGCGACGCCCTTGGCGTCTTTTCCGTCGGCGAGCTGTTTTTCGAGAGCGGTGATGCCATCGGGAAGAGTTTTGGTGCGCTGCAATTCAATTTGTGGGGCGCCGCGAGCAATCAAGTCTTCTCGTGTGTTGGTCTGTGCGACGAATGCGACGTTTGGTCCGAAAGCGGCGAGGTAGGCCATGTTGCCGTTGGTGTGATCGCCATGCCAGTGCGTGTTGATCACGTAGCGCACGGGTTTGTCTGTGACTTTGCGGATCTCGGTGATTAAATCGCGCGCCCAGCTTGGACGAAGTTGTGTATCGACTACGACGACGCTATCCGGGCCGACGATGAATGCTCCATTGCCGAAGACGCCATTCTTGCCGATGGCGGCGTAAACGCCGGGAGCGACCGGAATAATGTCGAAAGATTGAGACGAGGATTGCGCCTGAGTTTGGGCGTGAAGGCGCGACGAAGTGGATGCCGCGACGAGAGCGCCGAGCGAGAGAATCGCGATTAGAATGGCAGTGCTGTTCTTACGGATGCGAATTGAAATCGACATGCGGACCTCCGGGCATTCGTTCCCAAGTTGTGCGGGCAATTTATCATACTGTTTGGCGACGACCAATGTGACGGACTGGATATCGCGGATGTGAGTTGCCCGTTGCAGAGAGCGGAGCTATTCTGGACGTGCCTCGTCGAATGGGCGGAAAAACCATTCGGGAGTGTGCGGCATCCTATTCGGCACAGGAACTTCAGCGTGAAATTACGAGTAGATAATCGAACGCGACGAGTGATTTGCTGGATGGCGCTTGCGTTTGCGATGAGCGGCGGCGTGGCGTTATGCGCGCGGCAAAACTCGCAGCAGCAGGCTTCTCCTCCGCAGCAGACGCCGCCACCCGCGCAACAGAAAGCGCCGCCGGATACCGATCAGGAAAAGAGCGACAAGGATTTGCCGGCGCAGGCGTTTATGCCGCGTGGAAAAAAACTTTGTCTGACAGACGGCACGTTCCAAATTGTGCGCAGCTACGAGAAGCTGGGCGATTCGGTGCGCTACTACAGCGTGGAGCGTTCGGCGTGGGAAGAAATTCCGTCGACGATGGTGGATTGGAAAGCCACGGCGCAGGCTGAAGCCGACGATGCGAAGGCGCAGAAAGATTTTGCGGACAAGGTGAAGGTCCGCGACACGAATGAGCACGCGATGGAAAAACTGGATGTGGATGCGAGTTTGTTGGTGGCGCCGGGAACATTTTTGCCGCCGCAGTTGGGAATGTTCGCGCTGGCCGGAAAAGATGTGGTGCCGCTGACGAAGAGCATGGCGAAAATTAAAATTGATAAAGGGCGCGAAGTAGAAAAAGCGCTTTCGGGCGTGCCCATGATTCCAACGCGGCATTATATGGAATTGAAAGGGAAGCGCGCGGTGATCCGCATGCCCGCCGGGGAGTTGGAATTTTATTACCGGATTCCTTTGGACGAAGCGGAACCGGATATTGAGTTGATGCGCGCACAGCAAAAGGGCGATTTGCGCGTGCTGGAAACGATTAACACAAACATCGTGGGGGAGCATGATGAGAAGCGGAAGACGGTGGCTCTGCTGAAGTGGGATGTGGCGAAGGGCGTATATCGCTACACAATTTCCGAACCGATGGAGCCGGGCGAATACGCGTTGACAATTAATTTGCCAGATGAATTGAATTTTTACGTTTGGGATTTTGGAGTTGATCCCGCGCCCGCGGGGACGAAAAAGAAATAAGTTCGATTACGCGCTGGTTTCCTGCCGTATGAATCCAATTGCCGCCACTTTCTTTGATGAAGTCACCGGCGCGTGAAGACCGCGCTCGCAAATTATGGATAATGCGATTGTGGCGACGACCATGCTCCACGGAATGATCGGAGAAATCCAAAAGAGCGATGGCGCAAAACGAAGGAGCGCCAGCCATGCAAGTACGGCGCCCACTCCCCAGGCAAAAGCGATTATTTTCGGCCGGGCCCGCCCGGACAAGCCAAAGGAGCAGAGAGTTTCCATGAAGACTGCGAATGGAAAGCCGACTACAAGATCGATGAAGTAGTGTTCGCCGGTGCCGATTGTGGCCGCGATGGTGAAGATCAGGAATAGAAACGCGACGGCGCGAACCCACCAGGAAAGTCCACGCGAATACCACCAAATCAACAGGACCCAGGCCATGTGAAGCGAAGGAATCGCATTGCGCGGACCGATTGCGGCAATTTCCACGAGCGGAAGATTCATAGTTTGCGCGCGCGTGAGTGGATGAAAAGGGAATTGCCACAGCGAGATAAGGCGCGGGCCGAGCGCGGGAAAAAGATTGTAAGTAGCGACGCCGATCGGGCCGGTGGCTACAAGCGCGGTGACTGTCGAAAGAGCTTTGCCTTTTCGCGCGGCGATTTGTTGGGCACACACGAGAGCAATCGCCACAGGCAGACCTTCATAGAAATAAACCGCGGCGCCTCTTAGAAGATGCCAGCGGGCAAACACCATTCCCATTTGAAAACTGATTTGCGTTCCCAGGCTTCCGTCAAATGAATAGAGAAAAAGATCCAACGCTTTCGGATGCATCCGCTCGGCCCATTTAAGAGTGGATGCAACGCTGGATTCCACGGTGAGCAGCAGGCCAGCGCAAAACGTGGCGTACTGGAGAACTTTGCGCTCCGCATCGGGGGCCCAGATCGTGCGGACGCAGAGCACCCAGAAACTGCTGATGCCCGCGAAGGCCAGCCAAAGAAACGAGTGATACCAATTGTAAAGAAGCATGTACGCCACGACAGCGTGCAACAGGGTAAGAGCAACGACGAAGACCGCATCGTCCCGGCGCGGACGAACGCTGAACAGAATGAGGATCATGCTTCCCAATGTGAGCGTGAACATGGGAAAGATAACTGCCATCACAAATATCGTACGATTGCAGCTCACGTAGACAGAGAGCGATAGCACGATGAGTGTAAGAACAATCCGAATGAAGCGATGGTTGTTGGGTGACATTTGCGGCGGACGTGGTTTTCAAATGCGCCTGACAAGAGGCGTCAATTCCATTTTCCCGGAACATGAAAGATGAGTCACTGGAGATTTGGAAAACCGTTTCGTAGTCGCCAAGAGTACTAAACGCGCGGCGCTGTATCGCAGTGAGATGCGACACGCGCGAAAATAAAAAGGCCCGACTGCCATTTGGCGACCGGGCCTTTTGTGATTCTGTGAGTTGTTTTTGGCTTTAGCCTTCAGCTATCGCGCCATCCGCATCCTTGCGCAGGAATTCCAGAGCTGCCGCTTCTTCCGGCGAGAGATCCGGAGTGATGGACATATCCTGCGGCATTGGTTCCGGAACTTCCGTGAGCAACTGGATGTTGCGGTACCATTCAAGGCCCGTGCCGGCCGGAATCAAGCGGCCCATGATTACGTTTTCCTTTAGGCCGCGGAGATAGTCCACTTTTCCGGCCACAGCGGCTTCGGTAAGCACGCGCGTGGTTTCCTGGAAGCTTGCCGCCGAAATGAACGAGTCGGTGGAAAGCGATGCTTTGGTGATTCCGAGGAGCAGCGGGCGTCCAGTTGCGGGACGGCCACCATTCGCGATGATGCGATCGTTTTCTTCGCGGAACCGGAATTTATCAACCTGCTCTTCGAGAAGCATGGACGTGTCGCCGACGTCTTCCACTTTGACCCAGCGCATCATCTGACGAACGATGGTTTCGATGTGCTTGTCATTGATGTTGACGCCCTGCAGGCGGTAAACCTCCTGAATTGCGTTCACCAAGTAAGCTTGCGTAAAGCGCTCGCCAAGAACGGCCAGCAAGTCGTGCGGGTTCAATGGCCCATCAATCAGGGGTTCGCCCGCTTTGACGCGCTCGCCTTCCTGCACTTGAATGTGGACGCCGCGAGGAACGGAATATTCTTTCTGCGTTCTGCCGTCTTCGCTTTCCACATAAATCTTGCGCAGGCCCTTGCTGATTTCTCCGTATTTCACGACGCCATCGATTTCGCTGATGACGGCGGGATCCTTCGGCTTGCGCGTTTCAAACAATTCAACGACGCGCGGCAAACCTCCGGTGATGTCCTTGGTCTTGGTGGACTCGCGAGGGATTTTCGCGAGCACGTCGCCGGGCATAACGTCGAATCCGTCGGTAACCATCAAGTGGGCTCGCGAAGGCATCAGGTACTTCTTGCGAACCTTACCTGTTGAATCGCGAACCATGACGGTCGGCTGATGCTTCTCGTCTTCCGGTGGAAGCATGACGACGTTTTGCGCCAGGCCGGTGACTTCGTCGACCTGCTCTTCAATGGTGATGCCGGGCTGCAAGTCTTTGAACTGAATGGAGCCGCCAACTTCCGTGAGAATCGAGAAAGTGTACGGATCCCATTCGGCCATCTTGTGGCCCATCTGAACGGTTTCGCCTTCTTTGACCAGCAAGCGCGCGCCGTAAGGAACTTCGTGGCGTTCTTTTTCGCGGCCCTTTTCGTCAACGACGAGCACGTGACCGCCGCGGTTCATAACCACCGTGGTGCCGCCGCGTCCGCTGACGTGTTTGATATCCGCGAACTTCGCGAAGCCAGCGCTGCGTGCTTCGAGTTCGGATTGTTCCGCCACGCGGCTTGCGGTTCCGCCGATGTGGAAGGTGCGCATGGTCAACTGAGTGCCGGGCTCGCCGATGGACTGCGCTCCGATAACGCCCACCGCTTCGCCCATTTCCACGGTGCGGCCGCTGGCAAGGTTGCGGCCGTAGCAGCGCGCGCAAACTCCGCGGCGGCATTCGCAGGTGAGCACCGAGCGGATCTTGACGCGCATGACGCCGGCTGCCTGAATTGCGTTGGCCAGCTCTTCACTGATTTCCTGGTTCACTTCGACGATTACGTTGCCCTCGAAATCCTTAATCTTGTCGAGAGAAACGCGGCCCACGACGCGATCGCGCAGAGGCTCAACTTCTTTCTTGCCCTGCTCGAGAATCGGCTCGACGTAAATTCCGTCGCTGGTGCCGCAGTCGATTTCGGAGATGATCACGTCTTGCGCCACGTCCACGAGGCGGCGAGTGAGGTAGCCGGAATCGGCCGTCTTCAATGCCGTGTCCGCCAGACCTTTACGAGCGCCGTGCGTTGAGATGAAGTACTGCAACACGGTAAGTCCTTCGCGGAAGTTTGAAGTAATCGGAGTTTCGATAACTTCGCCCGACGGCTTGGCCATCAGTCCGCGCATACCGGAAAGCTGGCGAATCTGCTGTTTCGATCCGCGAGCTCCCGAGTCTGCCATGACGTAAATTGGATTGATGACGCCTTCTTTGTCCTGACGTTCCAGCGCCTTAAACATTTCGTCTGCAACGCGCTCGGTAACTTTGCCCCAGATGTCGATAACTTTGTTGTAGCGCTCGCCGTTGGTGATTGCTCCGTCGTGATATTGCTCCTGCACTTTCACGACTTCGCGTTCGGCAGCTTCCACGAGTTTCGACTTATCGCCGGGGATCAACATGTCGTCAATGCCGATGGAGATGCCGGACTTGGTGGCGTACAAGAAACCAAGTTCCTTCAACTCATCGAGCATCAGGACGGTGCGTTCGATACCGTAGCGCAAGTAAACGTAGTGTACGAGTTGCTGCACGCCCTTCTTCTTCAGCAAGCCATTGACGAACGGCGTGCCGGCGGGCAGAGAGTCATTGAAAATCGCGCGGCCTACGGTGGTGTTGACGAACTGTTTTTCGAGCTTGATAGGCTCGGTGTGGACAACGTCCTGATCGTCATACGCGGTGCCGAGGTCGATGACTTCACCGGTGTAGCGCAGACGCACAGGGCTGAGAATTTCCACTTCGCCGGCTTCCAGAGCCAGAATAATTTCTTCCACCGAACTGAACGCGCGGCCTTCGCCCTTCGCGCCCGGCTTGGCCTTGGTCAAATAGTAGATGCCCAGAATCATGTCCTGCGTGGGCACAACCAGAGGCAAACCGTTTGCCGGAGAAAGCACGTTGCGCGATGCAAGCATCAGCACCGACGCTTCGATTTGCGCCTCGGGTGAAAGCGGAATGTGAACGGCCATTTGGTCGCCGTCAAAGTCCGCGTTGAACGCCGTGCAAACCAGCGGGTGAATGCGGATGGCTTTGCCTTCGACCAATACCGGCTCGAATGCCTGAATTCCGAGGCGGTGAAGAGTCGGAGCGCGGTTCAGAAGCACTGGATGTTCGCGAATTACTTCTTCCAGAATGTCCCACACAATCGGATCCTGTTGCTCGACCATTTCCTTGGCTTGCTTGATCGTCGTGCAGTGTCCGCTAGCTTCCAAACGGTGATAGATGAACGGCTTGAAAAGTTCGAGCGCCATCTTCTTCGGCAATCCGCACTGGTGCAGCTTCAGTTCGGGACCCACGACGATGACGGACCGGCCGGAATAGTCCACGCGCTTGCCGAGCAGGTTCTGACGGAAGCGGCCCTGCTTGCCCTTGAGCGTATCGGAAAGCGATTTCAGCGGACGGTTGTTGGTGCCGCGCAAAACACGGCCACGTCGTCCGTTATCGAAGAGAGCGTCAACAGCTTCCTGCAACATACGCTTTTCATTGCGGACGATTACATCCGGCGCGTGCAATTCCATCAGCTTCTTCAAGCGGTTGTTGCGGTTAATGACGCGGCGATACAAATCGTTCAAGTCGGAAGTAGCGAAGCGTCCGCCATCCAGAGGCACAAGAGGACGAAGTTCCGGAGGAAGAACCGGAATCACATCCAGAATGAGCCATTCGGGCTTGTTGCCGCTCTTGCGGAAAGCTTCGATGACTTTGAGCCGCTTGGCGAATTTAATTCGCTTTTGCAGGCTCTGGTCATTCTTCATTTTTTCGCGAAGCTCATCGCTGAGCTTTTCGACGTCGACAATTTTCAGAAGTTCTTTGATGGCTTCCGCGCCCATCTTGGCGACGAACTGGCCGGGATATTCCTTGATGAGTTCGCGATACTTTTCTTCGGGAAGCATTTCGCGCACTTTGATGCCCGGCACGTCACCGGCATCCACGACCACGTAGCCTTCAAAGTACAGAATGCGTTCGAGGTCGCGCATGGTGATGTCCAGTAGGTTGCCGATGCGCGAAGGCAATCCCTTGAAGAACCACACGTGCGAACAGGGTGACGCCAGCTCAATGTGGCCCAAGCGTTCACGGCGGACCTTGCTGAGCGTGACTTCCACGCCACACTTATCGCAGATCACTCCGCGATGCTTCATGCGCTTGTATTTTCCGCACAAACATTCCCAGTCCGTTACCGGCCCGAAAATCTTCGCGCAGAACAAGCCGTCGCGTTCTGGTTTGAACGTGCGGTAGTTAATGGTTTCCGGCTTGGTTACTTCCCCGTGCGACCAGGAACGAATTCGTTCGGGGCTAGCCAGACTGATGCGAATCGAATCGAAATCTGCAATTAGACTGGCACGATCATAAGGGCTGCTACGATACAAGGTTGATTCCTCCTCCCGGCGAGCGCTTGGCCCTCCGGGCATCCCCGGTTTCCCGAGGAGCAATAAACCCGATTTTCGCTGCGTGGAACGCCACGCGAATAAACGCGGCGTCCCCTGCGTTAAGATTTGAAAAATCTACTGCGATAAAACAAAAAGACCGTTTAGTCGGCGGCTTCCGGAAGCGCCGTCTTCTGCTGGCGCTTCATCAATTCAACGTCAAGGCAAAGCGACTGAAGCTCGCGCACCAAAACGTTGAAGGATTCAGGCACGCCTGGCTCAATGCCCGGCTCGCCCTTGACGATTGCCTCGTAGATCTTCGCGCGTCCGTAGACGTCGTCCGACTTGCAGGTCAACAATTCCTGCAAAATGTGAGCGGCTCCGTAAGCTTCCAAAGCCCAGACTTCCATTTCGCCGAAACGCTGTCCGCCGAATTGCGCCTTGCCGCCCAACGGTTGCTGTGTGATGAGCGAGTATGGTCCGATGGATCGCGCGTGAATCTTGTCGTCGACCAAGTGAGAAAGTTTCAGCATGTAGATGTAGCCGACGGTGACGTTCTGTGCGAACGATTCGCCGGTCATGCCGTCAAACAATTCAATTTTGCCCGCGGAAGGCAATCCGGCTTGTTCCAGCAAGTGCCGGATTTCCACTTCGCGTGCGCCGTCAAATACCGGCGTGGCGAATGGAATTCCTTCGCGGAAGCCGTCGGCCAGTTCCAGCATTTCGTCGTCGGACTTGCCGGACATATTTTTCCAGATGCCTGTGTCGCCGAAAACTTCTTTCAGCCACTTGCGCACCTGTTCGGCGCGAACGTCGCGGTCGAGCAAACGGCCAAGCGCGCGCCCGAGTTCTTTCGATGCCCAGCCAAGATGCGTTTCCAAAATTTGTCCGACGTTCATTCGGGAAGGAACGCCAAGCGGGTTGAGCACGATTTCCACGGGCGTGCCATCGGGCATGTAAGGCATGTCTTCTTCGGGAACGATTCTGGCAATGACGCCCTTGTTGCCGTGGCGGCCTGCCATCTTGTCTCCGACCGAGAGCTTGCGCTTCATGGCGATGTAAGCCTTCACGAGCTTGATAACGCCCGGAGGAAGTTCGTCGCCCTTCTTAAGTTTGTCTTTGCGCTCTTCGGTGATTTTGCGCAGCACGTCAATCTGGCGCGAGGTCATCTCCTCAATTTCGTCGATCTTTTCGATGAGGAGAGGATCCTTGTCATTCAATCGCAAGCGCTTCAGATTGCGCGTGGAAATTTTTTCGATAATGTCCCGCGTAAGTTCCGTGCCCTTGGTGAGCAATTTCTTGTTGGTCTTTTCGTCATGCAGGTCGGCGACAAGTTTCTGCTCGCCCAGCAAATCGGAAAGACGCTTCAAGCGCTCGTCCGTCAGGATGCGGATTTCGTCCGCGAGGTTCTTTTCGAGTTTGAAAACCTGCTCGGCTTCGATGGCGCGGTGCCGCTCGTCTTTCTCGGCGCCCTTGCGGCAGAAAATCTTCACGTCGACCACAGTGCCTTCGATACCCGGCGGGCAAT
>CAWIZI010000037.1:0-4144 GCA_963840515.1 Terriglobia bacterium | reverse complement strand
CCACGCGAAAAGCCGTTCTCGGCAGAGCAAGAAAATGACCCTATTGCCGGAATGAATCTCTAATTTCTTGAAAGACTTCTCGCTTTGGCATTTTTGAGGAGTTCCCATATTGCGGCTGCGTTGCGATTCCAGTCCCAATCCTGGATCGTTTTGCTTGCCGCTTCGCCAACAAGTCGCTGCAGATCTGGCTGTGACTGAAGCCGCTCAATTAGTTTGCTAAGTGTTTGCGCATCGCTCGGATCGCGAAGTACAAAGCCATCGACTCCGTCTTGAATGTAGTCCGCGACACCCGCACAAACCGATGTAATCGCTGGCAAGCCGCACGCCATGGCTTCGGCTACGGGAAGCCCGAAGGAATCTTCCCGGCTCGGGCTGACATAGACGTCAGCGGCAGCATATAAATCGAGCACTTCGGGGCTTGAAAGCTCCCAACAACAACGGTCCTGCAAACCGAGTTGTGCGGCGCGCGCGTGAAAGGTTTCCGCAGTATCGTTCCCCACCACCAGCAATCTGGTTGGCAGACTGGGAAGATCTGTCATTGCCTCCAAGATGGTTGGCAGCCCCTTGTTACGCCAATCGTTGCCAATCAGAAGCAGAACTAAATCTTTGTCGCGAAAACCACGCCGCCCCCGGGACTCGGGGCGCCGCGCGAGCCTGCCCGCTACGGAAAAATGCTTGATATCCACGCCATTCGGGATCACGCAGGCATCCTCACGGCGAAAGTGCTCCTTCAGAAGTCCCGCCGTGCGTTTCGAGACGGCCGCAAGAGTGACTCTGGGATCCTTGTAAATCCGGCGTTCCAGCGCAGTCAGGAGCTCATAGTAAACCTTCCGGTGAATTCTTCGAAAAAAACCGGCACGCGCGCTGGAATCGCCATTCTCTTCGCTTGCGAGTTCCTTCAATCTATAAAACAGCGCATGAACGATCACCACATCCGGACGGAGGCAATTGATTCCCGGCGACAGAACAAAGTCGTAAGAAGCGCCACCGAAGGTCGTGTGCCACTTTCGCAAGAACCCGTTGAAGAACAGCCAAGCCAGAAATTGCGCCAGATGCGGACCGGGAATAGACGGAACCTTATGCCAGAAGATGGAGCCCGCTTGGACGGAACGTCCCACTTTGTGTTCGCTTACAGGGAGATCTTCGACGCGCTGCGCATACAGATGAATCTCGCAGCCGTAATCGCGAGCGAGCCGCTCCACCATCTCCGCTACGGCGCGCTCCGTGCCATGGCGCCGGTCGACGAATGGCGAAATAACTGCGAGCCGCAAGTCAGCGCATCCAGCGGTGCGCAGGTTGACTTACGGGAGCGTTGGCCGCGAACTGCGCCGAAAGCGCGATGGTGGGAAGCCGGAACAACAAACCAAGCAGCAGCCAGAAATATGCATTCAAAAGGAAATCTTCGTAGGCCTGAATCCCGCCAAACGTGGCGGGAAAGAGCAAGAAGAATGCGTACCAGAAAATCACGAAGCCCAAGGGAAACCATGGCGAACCTCTGAGTTTTTTGACCACCTTCCACGCGGAAAACATAATCGCCACGCTCATGACGAGCCACAGGATCAATCCTATGATCCCCATTTCAACGACGAGTGTGCCGTAGCCGCTTTCCACGCCGATCACCGGCGGCTTCACGCCAAAAAAGCGCGCGACATACTGACCGCCCAGCGCAGTTGTCCCGATGCCATAGCCGTATGGCCAACGGTCGTAGCTGAAGGCCCCCACAAAGTTGGCCAAAGGATAGGTCAAGCCACGGTGCGTAAGTTCGTTTGTCTGACTATCAGGCAGTAGCGTTTCTTCGTAAATCGGCAAGCCGCGACATGAGGGCGTCTGGATAAACGTAAAAGAGCAGAACCATTCCCAGTCCGATGCCGATCGCAACACGCTGAATCGAGCGGAACACTCGCAACACTTCCCCTTGCCGCCACGGAGCGCCCCAGACAAACGCAATGCTGGTTGCTGCCGCGTTGATCATTCCCCACATGAAAGAACCTCTGGACGCAGTCAGAAATGCGCCGGCTGCCGTTATCGGGATGGCGACAAAAGCAAGAATCCTCCCTTTTTTATGGCGCAAGAGCAGGTAACCACTGAATCCTAGGACGAGTATCCATGCCACCATGATGAAATCCGCATAGCGCCCTGCACTGACGAACACAGAAGTAGGCCGGTAAGCGACGGCGCCGCCCGATGCGGACACGCGATACAGCCCGCTCAGCAGACGAAGGTCTTCGGCCTGAACCGCGGGATTTAGAAAGCCCGGACCAATAATGGATTGAGCGACGCCCAGAGAGACGATCACAAGAACCAGAACCATATTCGTCGCGAAAAAACGCCGCAGCTCCGCTTCGGAATTCAGAAGCGCGTAACCTACAAACACCAATGGGACGTAGTAAAAGAATATTTTGAAGCCCATCAGGCCGTACCCGAGGCTGGTCGAGGCGGGGTTGAATACTTGCATTGCGCCGAACCAAATGAACATCAAGAGAGGCACGAGAAATGGCGGCCTGAAAATCGTCACTTCTTTTCGGCGAACGGCCATAAAAAAGGAGATGTACACGACCAGGACAAGCAGATCCTTTCCAAAGTAGATCGCCATGTTATTGCCGAGGAATTTCCGCACAAAATCCTCGAACAGCAGCCAGCTCAAGAAAAAATACACGCCGTTTCGCCAGTTATGGAGAATCGCCACGACGACTGCTCCGCCAGCGATGCATAGGGCCACGTATGCAAGGCCGGTCATATCGTCGTTGATTACATATTGTGCAAATTCATAGGCGGCAATTGCCCCCACCACAAGAGTGCCAAATGCGAGCAGCCGCCTTCTTCCGAATTCGCCTGAAGCGAGAGCCGATGCAATTCTCATAGAATGTCTTTATGCTGGCCTTCTGATTATTGCTGAGTCTTCTTCATTCCGAAAGAGGCATTCAGCCATTCAGTCCTGCTTAGGCGGTAGCTCAGGCTCGTTGTTCGCCATTCGGCCTAGGCCCTATACTTGTGCCTAAGTCTGCTTAGTGCGAGTGGCAAGTTGTAGCAAGCAAGCGCCCTCGCCGCACGTACACATTTTAAGGAATCCACAAAAGCCTAGAAGGGCAGTCGTCTTTCGGATGGCCGATCAAAGAAGCAACACCCAGCCCGTCGTGGATGTGGTCATCCCAGTCTATGGCGAGCGTTCAGAAGCGCTTGCCGCAACCCTCTCGGCCTGCGTGAAACAAACATATCCGGTTGCCCGAATTTTCGTTGTGGACGATGGCTCGCCCGTACCGGTTTCTCTGCCCGATTGGGCCCAATCTTCCACACAGATTTTTCTTTTTCGTCTTCCCGAAAATCTGGGGATCTCAGGTGCGCGCAATGCAGCCATCGCACGCTCGAGGGCGCCGCTACTAGCGTGCATTAACACCGAAGTCCTCCCTGATCCTAACTGGCTTGCTTCGTGCGCAGACTATCTACTGGAGCATCCTGGCGTAGGCGCTTGCTACACGCGCCTCGTCTCCGCTACCCCGGGTCGCATCCTTTCCCGTTGGCGCATGCGTTTTCTGGAAGCAAAATTCGGAGATCAATCCGGCCTCTCCGAATTTGCTCCAGGACACGCTGTGCTCTTCCGCAAACTAGCCCTCGACGCTGTCGGTGGCTACGACGTCCGCCTTCGCCTACACCACGAGGATTCAGACATCTGTCTAAGAATGCGGAAATCCGGCTGGGAAACGCACTACGTTGCGGAAAGCCGTTGCGTCTCCATACAAAAAGACACACTTAAGCAACTCGCCGCCAAGGAGATGCGGGAGAGCTACTGGTATTCTCCTGCGGAGAGCTCGCTGCTCCACCTGTACGTTCACCTCAGCAAGTGGACAATCATTAGGGCCACCCGAAATCTATTGAAAGGCCGAATTTATTTTCTTCCTGTTGACGCGTCGATCTGGGCTTCTGCTTTGTGGACAGCCTCGGTTCGGACTCTGCGTTTCTGGCGGTCAAGTCGTGAGTCAAAATAGAGACAAAACGATCGTTGCGTTTCTTGTTCATCAAGTTGATTGGCGTAGAGCTGAAGCAGCACTCTTTTCTTCAGCACTTCCTCGCAAAGCTTTCATGTTTTCACGCGGTCGCCGCGTGCAAGCGCCTCGCCTTCTGTGAAACACTCTTTTATGGAATACTT
>CAWIZI010000036.1:0-4787 GCA_963840515.1 Terriglobia bacterium | reverse complement strand
TGTCCGAGATCAACACAGCCTTCTTCGCTACGCGGAGCATTTCTTTGACGACGGCGTTAGGATTGGCGACGGTGATACCGCCGGCGAATTCGCACACGACATCAAAGCTGGCATCAGCAAAAGGCAGCGCCGCGCCACTCCCTCGAACCACGGAACCGGCGGCGGCGTTGCCGTTCTGCAACGCCTGCTCGATGAGCGCGGCTACGGGCTCGATGCCGCATACGAAACCATTCGGCAGCGCTCCTTTCAAATCTTGCATCCCCCGGCCCGTTGCCGTCCCCACATCGAAACGGATCGAGCGTCGACCATGCGGAGGATCGAGTGGACAAACCTGTTCGGCGAGAGGGTCGCCGGAGCCTTCGTGTTCGTGCATCTGTTCGTAACGTGCGGCTGTGTCGGTGTAATACTTGCGTTGCATCTCCACGCCGCAATCGAGTTTCGGATCCATTCAGCACCTTGTAAGAATGTCCATGCCACTACTTCTCTAGGGAATGCATCTTAGCTCAGGCACGGGCCGAGTCGCACCCTCTTGGGTCTTGCTAGGAGTTAAATGAATGCTTTTTTGCGTTTACGCTCTGTAAGAGTTGCCAGAGCGTCGCTGCAGGGCGATCCCAATTCCAGCGAAGGGTGCTCCTAGCTGCGGCCTCCCCAATCTTGCGCCGCAAATCTGGCTCGCTTTGAAGCCGGTCAATCAGTTTACTCAGCGCTTGAGCGTCGCGCGGTTCGCGAAGAACAAAGCCATCGGCACCATCGTGAACATAGTCGGCGACGCCCGCACAAACGGAAGTAATCGTTGGCAAGCCGCACGCCATGGCCTCCGCCACCGGTAGCCCGAAAGAGTCCTCGTGGCTCGGGCTGACATAAACGTCAGCCGCAGCGTAAAAATCGAGCACATCGGAACTCGAAGTCTCCCAATGGCAGTTGTCCTGCACACCGAGGCGTGTTGCGCGTGCAAGAAAGGGCTCCGAGGTATCGTTGCCGACCACCAGCACCCGCACTGGCAAGGTAGAAAGAGCAGCCATCGCTTCCAAAATTGTTGACAGGCCTTTGCTACGCCAATCGTTGCCAATGAGAAGCAGAACAAAATCCTCGTCGCGAAAACTCCTCCGTCGGCGGGCTTCCCCGCGCCGCGCGAGCCTGGCCGCCGTCGAGAAGTATGCCGTGTCCACGCCGTTCGGGATGATGGAGACATCCTCACGGCCAAAGTACTCCTTCAGTAGCCCTGCTGTGCGCTTGGAGACTGCTCCAAGAATGACTTCAGGATCTGTATAAATCCGGCGCTCGAGTCTGCTAAGTAGCGCATAGTAAACTCTGCGGTGAACTCTTCGAAAAAAACCGGCATGTGCGGCGGCACCATCTTGCTTCTCTTCGTGCGCGAGCTCTTTCATTCGATGAAACAGCGCGTGAACGATCACCACATCTGGATGAAGACAATTGATTCCTGGAGACAAAACAAGATCGTAGGACGCGCCGCCAAATGTCGTATGCCACCTTCGTAGGAATCCGTTCAGGAACATCCAGGCGAGAAACTGCGCTACATGCGGACCTGGGATGGAAGGCACTTTGTGCCAGAAGATGGCGCCCGATTCCTTGGAGCGTTCCCCTCTCAGGTCGCTGATCTGAATGTCTTTAACGCCCTGCGCATAGAGATGTATCTCGCAGCCGCTATCCCGCGCTAGCCGTTCAAGCAATTCCGCAAGCGCACGCTCCGTGCCATGGCGCCGATCGACAAAGGGCGAAACAACGGCGAGGCGCAAGTCAGCGTATCCAGCGGCGCGAACGGCTCGTGGTGGGAGCGTTGACCGCAAACTGTTCTGAGAGAGCGATGGTCGGAAGCCGGAAAAGCAAACCGAGCAACAGCCAAAAATATGCATTCAAAAGGAAATCTTCGTAAGCCTGAATGCCGCCAAACGTGGCAGGAAAAAGCAAAAAAAACGAGTACCAGAAAATTACGAACCCGAGCGGAAACCAGGGGGAACCTTTGAGCTTCTTGACCACCTTCCACGCGGCGAACAGGATAGCCACGCTCAGAACGAGCCAGAGGATCAGCCCCATGATCCCCATCTCAACAATCAGCGTGCCGTAACCGCTTTCCACTCCGACCACCGGCGGCTTTACACTAAAAAATCGTGCGACGTATTGGCCGCCGAGCGCCGTTGTCCCAATGCCATAGCCATAGGGCCAGCGCTCGTAGTTGAAGGCGCCAAGGAAGTTCTCGATAGGATACGTCCATCCTCGGTGCGTGAGTTCGTTAGTCGGACTATTGGGCAATAGCGTTTCTTCGTAAATTGTAAGCCGCGACAGAAGGGCATCTGGATAGGCGTAAAAAAGTAAAACCATTCCAAGTGCGATGCCAATGGCAACTCGCTGAATCGAACGGAACACTCGTAACACTTCCCCCTGGCGCCATGGGGCGCCCCAGACGAACGCCAAGCTGGTTGCCGTTGCATTGATCATGCCCCACATGAAAGAGCCTCTGGACGCAGTCAGGAATGCTCCGGCTGCCGTCACAGGGATGGCGATGAAGCTGAGAATCCTGCCTTTCTTATGGCGTAGAAGAAGGTATCCGCTGAATCCCAGCACTAGAATCCAGGCCACCATGATGAAATCCGCATAGCGGCCTGCACTGACGAACACAGAAGTAGGCCGGTAAGCGACGGCGCCGCCCGATGCGGACACGCGATACAGCCCGCTCAGCAGCCGAAGGTCTTCGGCCTGAACCGCGGGGTTCAGAAAGCTTGGACCAAGAATGGATTGAGCGATACCCAGAGAGACGATGACAAGCACCAACACTATATTCGCAGTGAAAAAGCGGCGCAGTTCCGCCTCGGAATTCAGAAGTGCGTAACCGACAAACATCAAGGGGACATAATAAAAGAATAATTTGAAGCCCATTAGTCCATACCAAATGCTGGTCGAGGCCGGATTGAATATCTGCATGCCGCCAAACCAAATGAAGATCAACAGCGGCATGAGAAAAGGTGGCTTGAAGATCGCCACTTTCTTTCGCCGGAAGGCCGCAAAAAAGGAAATAAGAACCACCATGAACAGGAAATCTTTGGCAAAATAGATCGCCATGTTATTGCCGAGGAATTTCCGCACAAAATCCTCGAACAGCAGCCAGCTTAAAAAAAAGTACACGCCGCTACGCCAATTGTTGAGGATCGCTATAACGACCGCTCCGCCAAGGATGCAGAGGACTGCGTAGGCTAGGCCAGTCAGATCGTCGTTGATCACATATTGTGCGCTTTCGTAGGCGGCGTACGCCCCCACGACCAATGTGCCGAAGACGAGCAGCGGGCGTCTTCCGAACTGGCCGGAAGACAGAGTGGAAGCAAGACTCATAAAATGGCTTTGGGCCGGATACACTGATTATTACTGAGTCTCAGACATTCCGAAAGAGGCATTACACCGGTTCATTCTTCCGGTTCTGAAGCCTGGAACGTATTTCCTGTGAGGGGCTCCGCGCTACGACGCTTTAGGCTGGATTGCTCATTGGCTTGCGCGAGTTCCAATCGAAACTCTAAGTGGTGTCGACAGACCCGACCGCCGGTTGCTTGCGCGCTGCGAGCGTCTTTGAAATCGCAATCTTAATTGCTACAGCCCAAACGGCTAAATCCACCGGCAGGAACAGCAGCCGGCCTTTCAGCACGTTGCGTCCCATTCGGATGATCGTCCACTTGGAACGGTCGAGGAACAATCGGCTGAACGGATAGTCTTTCGGAGATTCCCAACCATTACGCGACAGCTCTTTCTTGGCGAATTCTGTAATCGTATTATTCTGAATGGAAACGCACTGGCTTTTCGCGATGAAATGAGTATCCCAGCCAGCAGCGCGAATCCGCTCGCAAATATCAGAATCCTCCGACACGTTTCCTAGCCAAACGTTGTAGCGGCCGACTTTTTCGATGGCTTCCCTGCGAAACAAGACAGCGTGCCCAGTAGCGAAATGGGCCGGACCCGTTACATCGCCAAATTTGTTCTCCTGGAATCGCATCCGCCAGCGCGAAAGCAGCCGGTTCGGATGGTCAGGCGCTGTCCGCGTAAAGCAGACGCCAACGTCAGGATGGTTTGACAGGTAGGTAACACATGTCGACAGCCAGTCTGGAGCAGGCAAAACCTCGCAATTGACGCAGGCGATGAGTGGAGACGTACATTTTGCAAGGCCAGCATTGCGCGCCGCTGCGTTTTTCTGATTCTTGGGCAATCGAGTCAGGGAGACTTTTCCCGAGAGTTCGAGCCTCTCAGGGATCGCGGCGGGAACTGCAGAACCATCATCAATTACAAAAATATGCGAAATCGTGTAAGTCTGACTGAGGCAGGCATCCAGCGTTGCTTCGATCGCTTCCGGCCGCTCGTTGAACACAGGCATAACTACGTCAACGGATGTTTGGGAAGGGGTCACCGGATTGAAAGACGGAATCATCTTAGCGAATGATCGGCAGTAAATTCAGCTTCAACATTGTCCCGTTAGCCTGAGGCCGGGGTCGCGCTGAAAGTATTTGCCGTACCGCGCTCCGGAGATTTTCACTTCTCAACTCGGCCTTTCAGCCGAGCGCGCGAATACGTCACCGTATTCCTCATCCTCCGCAAAATCGGAAAGGCGACTGCACAATTCCTGACCGCTCATCCAATTCTCAGAGACATATTTAAGGTCAAGTCCGCGGCTAAAGTTGAACTCGTAGCCGCGAGATAGAACGGACGTCCCAAAACAGCGCTCAGCAGCTTGAGGCAAGAGACGGTTAAATTCAAAACTCAATGCCCGCGGTCTAAATGACATCCCCTTG
>CAWIZI010000035.1:0-127607 GCA_963840515.1 Terriglobia bacterium | reverse complement strand
GCCAAGCCGAGCGTAAACAGCCCCGAAGATCGAAAGCCTTGCCTCCTCAGTTCGGAGTCTTTCGGTGCATGATTGCAGCGCCGCCTGCACGCTTTTTCGCTCGTCTCACTCCAGCAGACTCACCGCCGATCAACCCGATCGCGGAATCGAAAAGCTCCAGCCCGCACAAGACATTGACTTCAGAAATCACCTGTTCGACTCGCTCGTCGAGCTTCACCTGATTTTTCGATGCCTCTTCCAGTTGCCTTCGAAGCGAAGGCTCGTCCACGCGTTCCAGAACTGGCGGGAGCAGCCGCAGCACCGATTCATAATCCTGCTCCTCGAGCAACCGCTTGGCTTCCAGGAAGCTTCGCTCCACCAGGTCCTGCGACACCCGCTCCGCAGCCGCCGACCGCGCCATGTTCAGCAGCGCGGTCATCTCCGGAGAAGAGAAACCGTCCTTCTCTGCCTGCTCCAGGACCTTTGCCGTCTCCAGGTAGAGATGGTCTTCCAGCAACGCCCGCGCCCTCGCCAGATAATCCTTCAACATCTGGTCACGCTGCTGCCGCGTCAACCGCTTGGTGATGGTCGCTTCCAGTTTCAGCAGCGAGGTATTGCCCGGCATCCTGGTAAGCGCATCCCGCACCTGCGTAAGCGCCTCGGTGGGGGCCAGCTTCTTGCATGCGTCGCTCACATCGGCAATCAGGCGCTTCTTCTCGTTCTCTCGCAGACGCGGCTCAAGTTCCATCCTGAGCCGCAGCAGTGTTGCCTCCGCGGGATATCGCTCCAGGGCTGCCGTCACCTCGTGCATCGCGCTCTGCACCTGCTCAAGGTCAGCGCCACGCTCACCTTCTTCCCGCGAAGTCCTTTTCTCTTCCAGTGCAATCGCTTCCGTCGCTCATCAGCCGCATCAGTTCCACATCGCCGATCTCAGGCTTTCCGCTTCTGAAGTCTCGCATCGAGGCCAAGAAGCCCGCTCGTCCAACGCGGCAAGGTTCTCCTGGGCCTTCTGCCGCCATTGCCGCGCCTTGAACCTTTCGCGCTCTTCCTCCGCCTCCTGCCGAAGCACCTTGCAGATCGCCATAATCCGCGAGTCTTCCGGTTCGAGATCGAACGCTTTCTCCGCAAAGCCCTTCGCCGATTCGAGTTTCCCTGCCGCCCTGGCCGTGTCGGCCTCGCGCAGAAGCTTGCGAACCTGCTCCTTTCGCTCTTTTCCGGCGCTGGCTTTCGCCAGAGAGCGATGAGGCCGAATTCTCCGCTTCGAGGCAAGCCCCTCGTAACCGATCGATAGCGCGTGCTCCCAATTTCTCGCCCGATCGACTCTTCCGCCACCTGGATAAGTTGATCTACGCGGCGACGCACTGCCTCCCGACGAATCGATTCATTCACCACCGTACTCAGTCTCTTGGCTTCGACGTGATGGCTATCGATGCGCAAAATCTGCCGGATCTGTTGCTTCGCCTCCGTGTAGTCGCCCTTGTCCGCCGCCGCTTGAGCTTCCGCGAAGAGTTCCAAAAGCCGCTGCGCTTTCATTTGCCCGCCGACGACATTCAAGTCCCCCGCCATATCACCAGCGCCGGCGTACCGGTCCCCGGGCTTCTTGGCAAGAGATTTTTCTATGACCTGCTCGAGTTGCGGCGGATACCCGGCTAGGAACGAACTCAACGGAGGGGGATCTTGCTCCAGGATCTGGTGAAGTATCGCCGGATACTCCGCATCGAATGGAAGCCAGCCCGTGAGCATCTGATACAGCACCACGCCCGCGGAAAAAATATCCGATCTGCCGTCAAACGGACTGCCCTGGAGGCGCTCCGGCGCCATGTATGCCGGCGTTCCCACCAGTGTTCCCGTCCGTGTCATTCCCCCGTCGTACCTTCACGTCCTCCGGCCGCGCAATACCGAAATCCAGCAGCTTCACCAAGTCCATCCCGCTGCACAATGACGTTGGCAGGCTTCACATCGCGGTGAATCATGCCCTGCGAGTGCGCGTAGGCAAGCGCAGAGCACACCTGCTCGATGATCTCCAGCTTCACTGAAAGGTGCAGAGGCACTTTCTCGTGAATCAGCCTGTCCAGCGGGTCACCGTCGAGATATTCCATCACGATGTATGGCAGCCCGTTCTCATCGCCGAAATCGTAAATGATCACGATATTCGGGATGCCTGCAGATTCCCGGTATGTCCTGCCTCCTGGTAGAAACGCTTCAGCATGTCCGCGTTTCCCGCAAAGCCTTCGGTCAGGGTCTTGATGGCGACGTTGCGGCCAATCCGGGTGTCGCGCGCACGATACACCACACCCATGCCGCCTCTTCCGAGGACGTCGAGCACCTCGTACTTCCCGATCCGCGACGGTTTGGGTGGTTGCTCCTCTTCGCTCACATATCTCCTGAAAACATTCTGGGGGTGATTGCCCCTAGTCCTCTGGTTGAGTCTTGCCGATATCTTTGAAGTTGAAGTTATCGGCGAGATATCCCTGCGCCTTTCTCCGTTCAGGTGTGTCCGCAACAGGCGTGCAGTTCAGATAAAGGATATAGAGCTCTGCCGCGCCATCGCTATCTCCATTCGCCGCTTTCCGATCAGCCGTGCTCAGCACAATCCCCGGCAGCTCATTAATCTTCTTCTTCGCTTCCGAAATCAATGCGTCGCGCGCTTCATTCTCCGTCTGCTCAAAGAACTTATTCTCGTCGGGGATAATGGAGTCGTTCTTCACGCCCTGCGTGTCCTCGGGTTTCACGTTTTCCAGTACCGAATAGGAAGTGGGCTTCTCCCTGTGAATCGGCATCCTCGATGCTATCTCACTTCCCGAGCTATCAAGAATATGGAATTGAAGGTCAACTGTGACCACCACCTTGTGGACAACTTCGGTGTACGTATAATCCCTGATCACCGGCTGAGAAATCGTTTTGGGTATCCTGTCGAGCTTGGTCTGAAGCTGCTCTACCTTCGTGCTGTCTTGGTCGATGGCGCTCTTCGCGTCGGAAACCTCCTTCTTTTTCCCGCGCGCTTCCGCCCCCTCCAATTGACTCCGCTCGGTGTCCAGTTGCCGATTGATCTTCTCGATCTCCCTGTTCAGCTGGGTCCAGGCATCATTTGGGATTTGTTCTTCGCTCGCCACGAACTTCGACTGTTTCGGAATATTTTGAGTTAGCGGGGTCATATCATGTTCCAGAACGTCCCCGATCAGTTGGAAGTTGGCAGGAACCACCGTATTCTCGTTCCGGACAATCTTGATCTGGTAACCGGAAGACTCCAGACCGCTCGCCAGCGCTTCATCCAGCTGGTCTGCGAACTGGGCACTCGCGCGCCTTGAAGTCCCATCGCGGAAATCCACCTTCACCGATAACTTCGACTTAAGCAGATGCTTCGGTCTGGCGCGCTCCCGTTCGTCCCGCGCCGCGCTCGAATTGGTCGTCGATCTGTATTGCAGCGCTTCATTCAGGTAGGTCCAGCCGACATTTACGCCTATTCCTTCCGGTTTCTCGGCGTACTTCGTGCCTTGCTGCAGGTAATATGCGCTCAATTCATCCGCCAGAAGAGCGACGCGATCGCGCAGGCTCGGATCGTTGGTCAGTTGGTAGCATCGCTGCAGATAGTCATACGCTTTCTGAATTCCAACTTCGTCCGTTAGTCCGCTGATAGGTTCATGCGCCTTCTGCTGATTTTTGGCTGCATCCTCCGCCGCGCTCACGTACTTGGCCTGCAAATCGCTTAGGCGCTGAGAGACAAGTGCATGCGACTCCTTGGGCAAATTGTCGAGAACCTCAAACGCATTGATAATGTCTCCGCTGCTCTCGAAAGCCGTGCTCTTTTGCATCGCTTCGTCGGCCGCCGCCTTCACCGCTGCATCGTGTGCCTTCTGCTGTGCCTCTTCAAGCAGCGCATGCGTATCCTTGCCCGGAAGCAGTTCATCGGCCTTGGTAAGATCGCTCACTGCCTCCGGCCACTTCTCCGCCCCTTCACGTTTCCGGGCGCGACTGACGTAGAGCGCCGAAATAGCGCGCACATCGTCTGAAATCCTTGTCACCTCTTTTGAAAAACACAGTAATGGCTTGATCTTTTCCTCTGCATCGTCAGGATGATCCTGCGCGATCAACCCTTCACTCTCTTTCAGAACTCTTTCCAACTTTTCGCGCGCTTGCTTCGCCTGCTTGTCGGCCTCGATTCCCTCGGAGGTTGCAGGTTCAATATCGATCGCATTCTGCGCCAGTTTCTCGGCATCCGGCAGGTTCGAATACCCCGGCTTCTGTTGTTCGATTGCCGTTCGATATAGATTCAGGTCTTGAAGCGCCGTCTTGCCCATCTCGACCACTTCCGCATGGATCTGGTCGCTTAAGGCGAGCGCGTCCTTGAAATCTGGAACCAGCGTCTTGGCCTTGTCGGTGAACTGCCGGGCGCCCTTGAGCTTGGCGTACTCCGCATTTTTCCCCTTGCTCGACCCATAATCCGCAAAGGCAGCACTGGCAGATTGAACGTACAGCTGAGCCAGCGCCTTCCTTGCCGCTGCCGTGTGTGGGCCGCCATCATATTTCTTCAGATAGGTTTCCCAGCCAGGGATATCTCCCGCCTTCTCCCCCCGCAGAAACTCGGCAAGTTCCTGGTTCGGAGCGGCGACAATAACGATCTTGACCCCAGCTTTCAGAGCAACAATCGGCGTCTGCGGCGGATCGGAAGCCGGCAATACGCTGCCTTCAATCGCTGCCTTGTCAGCCAGCGAGGAGGGGGTCAGGGCATCGCCCTTGTCCAGTTTGAGATTGCCGGGAACGACACAGGCGGGTGGGCCGGACTCCTGGGTAAGCATCAGGACACCCTTGGCATTCCTCTCCAGAGACATCCCCGGGCTGAGCACTACCTTCGTCAACTTATGGTATTCAGACTTATCCCATTGCGCCGCCCCAGGGCACACGTAAACTTCGTTTTTGCTGTTAAGTATAAACCCGGAAATCTGCTCATAAGACATGCCAGTGCCGCTCGGATAGACCACGATTGCGGTCAGTCCGCCAGTCTTGGCAATTAATTGCTCTGAAACCTGGGGCAGCAAAAACAAAGACAACAGAGCGGCCCGGCGTAGTGGGCCCAAACGCCCGGCAACAATTGACGACGTCATCGAATCCTCAGTTGTTGAAGCAAGCTGGGTGCACACCGCTAAGGATGCGTTAGCTGATTTGTGCACCAATGCTATAATTCGCCCTACTGTACCAAGTCCATAGGGTCGACGCAACAGGAATCCAGCCCCCTCTTCGGCAAAGCCAATGCCCTCGCATGCAACCACCAGGCCGGCGCACTCAGTCTCCGACAGCGGCGGAATGAGGCTGCCCGCCTGCAAGACCGAGATTTTGTTCCGTGTCTGGACCTGCGGCGCGGAGAGCAAGAAATTGCCAACCGACGAGGCCGCTGCCAGACGACAAGGCGCCATCGCTTTCATCGAAGACATCATCGCTTCCAGAAAGGGAGTTCTGGTTGCAACCGACGACAACTTCTTCGTCTCCATCCTGGAGAGCCCGTCGGAAGCCCTCGTTGTCTCTAGACAGGTTCAACTTGGAATGCGGGGATTTCAGGACAAGTCCGGGAACCGGCCGGTTGCGATTTCCATCTCCATCGACGCAGACACGCAAAATACAAAGGCCGTTGAAGCCTCGGAAAATCCTCCAGCAAAAAAGATGGAGGCATCGCATGATCTTCTGACCTTGATCCGGATGTCGAAACCCGACCAGGTTCTGCTGACCCACGATCTCTTTCAGCACGTAACCCCATTTAAGGGATTACCCCTCAAACCCTTTCAGGGCCGGTTCGGCGTCTTTGAGTATCTCTGGACCTCGGAAGAAAAGCTCGTCGCACTCCAAAGCCAGCACGGTCATTTTGTCGACTCCATAGAAGAGCGGAGCCAGCAATCTGAGACATCGGAATTGACTGGGTTTGAAACTCACATCCCTTCCGAAGAAAATGCTGAAACGCAGTTAAGCCCGGCGACATTCTCCGCCAGGACCTCCGACTGGAAGCGCTCTCTGCGATCCCCATGGTCGATCGCCACAATCGTCACCCTGCTTCTCGTGATCATTGTCGCCGCCGTAATCACGCTCCGAACGAAAAAACCGGCTGCACAACCACCGGTCACGACCACCAACCAGGTTCCCAGGCCAGCCCCCCCGACATCGCCGCCCCTGGCGCCTGTGACTCAATCTCCAGGTGCAAAGGCGAACCCTCAGTTATCCGGTGCAGATCAGAAGACGCAACCGGCGGCGCCGGCTCGACCCAGGGACAAGAGCGATTCCGCGCACGTCAAAAAGGCTGTTGCCGATAATGTTCCGCCGAAAGCCGAATGCAAGCTTCCCAGTAGTCTCAAAAGCTATCTTTCGCTCGCCGAGGGCTATCGGGAGCAGGGCAAGTACACCGATGCTGAACGGGTGTTCCGGCAGATCCTGGACTGCGATCCGAATAATCCAGAGGCAATTCAAGGACTCGGTCGAACCCGCGCAGCAGAGCAATAATAGGCAGTTTCCGATCGACTGGGCCTGGTCAACGTTCGAGAGCAACGCTTCGACCGGCCGGCCGTAACCACATAATGAATCCACGGTCGCAAGTTCAGAATCCAAAGTGGCGTGTACGTCGTAAATCAATCGCAACTGCCCTTCGTGGGAATGTCCCGCGAATTCGTCGGAATAGATCACGGGCGTGTTGGAATCTCGTTCTTCATCGTGATCGGAGAAGCCGGCCGCGGAACCCGCCTGCACAAGCACGATTACGATGAGATCGTCTACGTAATCGAGGGCCAATCGAAATGGACGGTCGGAAGTCAGGAACGACTGGCTCATGCCGGAGACGTCCTGATCGTCCGGGCTGGGGAACCACACAAATTCACCAATAGCGGCGATGGCGTCTTGCGCCAACTCGATATTCATCTGAACTCTGCCTTCGAGACCACGTGGCTCGAGGAATAGCAGATTCCTGGTCGCATCCAGACCTTCTAAAAGCCTCTTCCGACGCCAATTCCTGAATCCGCTTCCGCATCCGGAACATCTGAGTAGGACGCAATTGTTGTTCTGGCTTCCCCAAAGCTGACAACTCACTCAAGAAAAGTCTCGAGCCCGAATGGAGAATCAAAATGCTCGCAAACAACAAACGTAGAGCAGGAACAATCGTCCTCAGCGGACCGATGCTTCTGGTAACAGCTGCCGTATTGGCCGTCGGCAGCCAGTTTCTTTCCGGTTGCGGAAAGGACGTCGCCGCCGCGCATCCCGGTCCTGCACAGCAAATGAAAGTTTCCGTTGTAAAGGCCGAGCAACGCGACGTACCGGTGACAGGAGAGTGGGTCGGCACGCTCGATGGATATGTCAACGCCCAGATTCAGCCCCAGGCCAACGGATACCTCGTCCGCCAGGACTATCGCGAAGGCTCGGAGGTCCAGAAAGACCAGGTCCTTTTTGAAATTGATCCTCGACCGTTTGAAGCAGCCCTGGAGCAGGCCCAGGGGCAGCTCGGGCAAGCCCAGGCGCAATTGGGTCTCGCGGAGATCAACGTAAACCGCGACACTCCGCTCGCCGCAGCACGTGCAATCGCGAAGAGCCAGCTCGACAACGAAGTTCAGCAGAAATTCCAAGCCGAAGCCGCTGTAAAGACGGCCCAGGCAGCGGTTGATAACGCCAAGTTGAATCTCGGCTTCACCAAGGTTCGCTCTCTGATTACCGGCGTTGCCGGTCAGGCTACAACGCAAGTCGGAAATCTCGTCAGCACGCAATCGGTGCTCACGTCCGTTTCCCAGTTGGATCCGATCAAAGTCTACTTCTCGATTGGCGACAGCGAATACCTCGCACTGGCTGAACAGGCGCGCACGGGCGGAAATGGGCTCATTCAGGGCGCTTCCAGGATTCCGCTTACGCTGACGCTTTCCAATGGAGCAGTCTACCCCTACAAGGGCCACATCGCCTTCGTCGACAGGCAGCTGAACGCGCAAACCGGAGCTATTCGAATTGCCGCATCATTTCCCAACCCGGGTAATGTCCTTCGCCCCGGCCAGTTTGGAAGGGTAAAAGCAGTCACCGAAGTTCGTCATAACTCGGTTCTCATTCCGCAACTCGCGGTCACGGAATTTCAGGGCATGGAGCAGGTATACACGGTTGGCGAAAACGGAACGGTCCACGTGAATACCGTGACCCTCGGCCCTCAATACGGAAATAGCTGGGTTGTCGAAAGCGGCCTCCGGGCGGGCTCGCTGGTAATTACTGACAACCTCCAGAAACTGCGCGAAGGCGTTCCCGTCAGTCCTCAGGAAACCAAATTCATCGCCTCAGCGACCACCGAAACAACCCAGCCCGCCGGACGGTAATCCATGTCAAAATTCTTCATACGCAGGCCCATTGTGGCCATTGTCGTCGCGATTATCACGGTCATAGTTGGAATCGTGTCGTTGTTTACGCTTCCGATTTCACAGTATCCCAACATCGTTCCGCCTGAGATCCTCGTCACCGCTACGTACCCGGGCGCCGATGCCAAGACCGTCTCACAAGCTGTCTCCACGCCGCTCGAACAGCAGATGAACGGCGTCGATAACTCGATCTACATGGACTCCGTCAGCGCTAACAACGGCGTAGTTCAGCTCTTTGTCGACTTCGACGTCAAGACGGATCCCAACATCGACCAGGTCCTCGCCCAGCTCCGTGTCGATCAGGCGCAGTCGCAACTCCCCGCCCAGGTCACCACCGCCGGCCTCACGGTACAAAAAGCGCTCACCTCGCCGCTGATGCTGGTGGCCGTTGACTCGCCCGGCGGCAAGTTGAGCCAGGACTTCCTTACCAACTTTGCAGTCATCAATCTTCAAGACGAACTCGCGCGCGTCAAGGGTGTCTCGCGCGTCCAGGTATTCGGCGGTCAGTATGCCCTGCGTGTATGGGTCGATCCCGACAAGCTCGCGAAACTCGGCGTCACCGCCCCTGAAGTCATCGCTGCGATCCAGACGCAGAATAACGTGAATCCTGCAGGCCAGATCGGCGGAGAACCCATACCGCACGGCCAGCAGTTCACCTATACCGTCCGCACCCAGGGGCGCCTCGTCAAGCCCGAGGAGTTCGGTGACATCATTCTTCGCGCTAATCCAGACGGCTCCATCCTGCACTTGCGCGACGTGGCAAGAATCGAACTTGGCGACCAGGCATATACCATCTCCGGCCGTTATAACCAGGCGCCCGCCGGCGTCATGGCCATCTACCAACTCCCCGGGTCCAACGCTGTCGAGACCGCCAGGGCCGTCACCCAGCGCATGAAGGAGCTTTCCGCCACCTTTCCGCCAAGCATCTCCTACAGCATTCCTCTCGACACCACCAAGGCCGTTACTGCTGGCATTCGCGAGATCCTCTTCACCCTTTTCGAAGCTCTCGGCCTCGTGGTCCTCGTCGTCTTTGTCTTCCTGCAAGGCTGGCGCGCCACGCTCATCCCCCTGCTGGCCGTTCCTGTTTCGCTCATTGGAACCTTCATCATCTTCCCCGCCCTGGGCTTCTCCATTAACACGCTTTCGCTCTTCGGCCTGGTCCTCGCCATCGGCCTGGTAGTAGACGACGCCATCATCGTCGTCGAAGCTGTCGAGCACCACATCGACGAAGGTCTCGATCCCAAAGCCGCCACTGAGAAAGCAATGGAAGAGGTCGGCGGACCTGTCGTCGCCATCGCCTTGATCCTCGCCGCCGTCTTCATCCCGACAGCGGCAATCCCCGGCATCACCGGCCGCCTCTATCAGCAATTCGCCGTAACCATCGCCATCTCGGTGCTGATCTCGGCATTCAACGCTCTAACGCTCTCTCCAGCGCTCTCCGCGCTGCTTCTCAAGCCCAGAGAAGAAGGCCGCAAACCCGGTCTCCTCGGCAGAGGGTTCGGGCTCTTCAACAAGTTCTTCGGGCGCGCCACCGACAACTTCATCGGCACCTCGCGCATCCTGATCCACAAATCCGCGCTTGCGATGCTCGGCCTCGTGTTGGTTGCAGTCGCCGCCGTCTATCTCGGCAGCAGTCTCCCCGGCGGATTCATTCCCACCGAGGACCAGGGCTACATGTTCCTCGCCCTCCAGCTCCCTGACGGCGCATCGGCGCAACGAACTGACGCCGCAGAGCAAAAAATCAGCGAGGCGCTCCTCAAGACTCCCGGCGTCGAAGGCGTCATTGCCGTCACCGACTTCTCTCTCCTTACCCAGGTTCAAAGCACAAATGCCGGCTTCTTCTTCGTCAATCTGAAGCCCTGGGAAGAACGCAAGACCAAAGATCAGCAGCTCGAGTACATCCAGAGCCACCTGCAGCGACAACTCGCCGCCAATCCCGACGGCATCGCCTTTGCATTCCCGCCTCCATCCATTCCCGGCATCGGAACTTCCGGCGGCGTCACCATGATTCTCGAGGACCGCTCCGGATCTGATGACCCGGCAACGTTGACCAAGAACGTCTTCACCTTCCTCGGCGCCATTTCCAAACGCCCCGAGATTGCAGCCGCCATTCCCTCTTATCAGCCTGCCGTACCGCAGCTCTATGCGGACGTCGACAGAGAGAAGGCGCTCCAGCAGCAGGTCGACCTGACCAACATCTACACCACCATGCAGACGTTCATGGGCGGCTACCTCGTCAACTACTTCAATCGCTTCGGCCGGCAGTGGCAAACCTATGTTGAAGCCGAAGGCACGTCGCGAACGAACATCGCGAACATCGATCAGTTCTACGTCCGCAGCGCCAACGGCAGCCAGGTCCCTCTCGGCTCACTCGTAAAAGTCAGCCAGATCACCGGCCCCGAATTCATCTACCGCTTCAACGAGTTCAACGCCGCGCAGCTCAATATCACCGGCGCCCCCGGCTACAGCTCCGGACAAGTCAGGAAGGCGCTCGAAGAGGTCTTCCATGAGACCATGCCGCCCGGCGCAGGCTTCGATTACTCCGGCATGTCGTTCCAGGAGCAGGAAGCAGAGAAGGGCGTTCCATCGTGGGCTGTCTTCGGTCTCTCTCTTGTCTTCGTGTTCCTGATCCTCGCCGCTCTTTATGAGAGTTGGACCCTGCCCTTCAGCGTTTTGCTCAGCACCCCGGTCGCAATTCTCGGTGCATACGTCGCATTGCATGCGCGGGCATTCGAGAACGACATTTTTGCAACCATCGGCCTGGTCATGCTCATCGGTCTCTCCGCCAAGAACGCGATCCTGATCGTCGAGTTTGCCAAGATGAACTACGAACGCGGCGAGAGCATATGCGAAGCCGCGCTGGATGCGGCACGTCTGCGTCTCCGCCCAATCGTGATGACCGCGTTGGCCTTCATCGTCGGCTGCTTGCCGCTCTGGACCGCCTCCGGCTCCGGGGCTGCTTCGCGCCGCATTCTCGGCACCGTCGTTGTTGGCGGAATGACGCTCTCCACGGCCTTGGGCCTCATCTTCATCCCCGTCACCTTCGCGGTGGTTGAGTACCTTTCGCACCGCTTCGTCAGGGGCGGCAAAGGCACCACCATGGATTCTTCTCACGGCCTCTGCGGACCAACCACAGAGCCCGCTCCTGCTCATCCTCAAACAGAAGGAGGCCAGGCATGACAAATCCTGCGCTCTCTCCGCGCTTCGGCCTCATCGGCGCAGCCATTATCGCTCTTTTGTTCCTCGCCGGCTGCACTGTCGGTCCCAAGTACGTTCGCCCTGCCTCCACCGCGCCGCCGGCTTTCCGCGGCGCAGACGACGCAGCGATCACGTCCGATGCCGAAGGTTCCCTCGGCGACGAGCAGTGGTCCGCCGTATATCGCGAACCTGAACTGCAGGATCTGATTCGCAAGGCGCTCGCCAACAACTACGACGTGCGCATCGCCGCTCAGCGCATTCTTGAACAACAGGCCCAGGTAAAGATCACGCGCTCGCAGCAGTTCCCCAGCGCCACCGTCGGAGGCACCGCCATCGGCGCTACCCTGCCGTCCTCTCTCGGTACCCAGATTCCAAACCCGCTCGTCGAGGGTTCATTCAATCTTTCGGCTGCGTGGACGCCGGACTTCTGGGGTCTTTATCGCAGGCAGACTGAGGCTGCCCGCGCGCAACTTCTGGCTCAGACATGGGCACAGCGCGCCGTCCGCCTGACGCTTGTTCAGCAGGTTGCTACCGCCTATCTCCAACTGCGCGCCCTCGATCGCCAACTCGAAATCACGAAGCAAACCATCAAGGTCCGCCAGGATTCTCTTGACCTGACCAAGACCCTCGAAAGCGGAGGCTCCGTCCCCTTGTCCGACGTTCGCCAGGCAGAGCAACTGTTCTACACGGCGACCTCAGAGGTTCCTCAGCTTGAAGAGCAGATTCAGCAGCAGGAAAATGCACTGAAACTTCTTCTCGGCGAGAATCCCGGCCCCGTGGTGCACAAGGATCCGAACGCGCTCACGCCGCCGCCGCAGAATCTTCCCACCGGCATTCCCTCGCAACTTCTCGAGCGCCGGCCCGACATTCAGCAGGCCGAAGCGACTCTCATCGCCGCCAACGCGCAGATCGGTGTCGCGCGCGCACAATTCTTTCCCAACCTTTCCATCAGTGGCTCCGGCGGAGTCGGCGGCGACAGCCTGTCAAGCCTCTTCGATCCCGCGGGTAAAACCATCTACGGCATCGGCACGCTCACCCAGCCGCTCTTCGAAGGCGGCAAGCTTCGCGGACAGCTTCGGCTCTCGCAGGAAACCAAGCAGGAGATGGTGCTGAATTATCAGAAAACCATCGCCGGAGCATTCCACGACGTTTCCAATGCCCTGATCGCGCTCAACAAGGAGCGCGCCTACCGTGAGCAGCAGGAGAAGCTCGTTGAAGCGGCGCAGGATGCCACACGCCTGGCTCGAATCCGTTATCAGGGCGGTTCAACCGCATATCTCGAAGTGCTTACAACGGACTCCAACCTCTACACGGCTCAGCTGAACCTGGTAAGCGCGCAACAAGGCGAAGCGCTCACCCTTGTGCAACTCTACAGCGCCCTCGGCGGCGGCTGGCAGGAATGATCAATCCGGCTTGATCAATGGAAAAGGCAGCCAGTAGGGAATAGGGGGCAAACCGAACCAAATTCCGAAAATCGGAAGTGAGACAAGCAAGACTCGGAAAGCCGGTTTGTTCCTGCTCCCATTTCCCTGTTCCCTACTCCCTACTCCCCGTCTCCCCCGCCTGCACAGGAGCGGCCTGCGCGATTAAGATTTCTAGCGAGAGGTTGACTCCATGATCACTGGCACGATCAGCCGCCGCAGATTTCTTGCCGCTGCCGCCATATCCGTCGCCGCGGCGCAACTGCGCGCTCAGTCGAAAACGCAGGTCACGCTTGAGATTCCCGCCGAGGCTACCGGCGCCCAGATGCCGCCCGATTTCATCGGACTCTCCTATGAAGTCCAACAACTCGTCGATCCAAACTTCTTTTCTGCGAAAAACACCGGCCTGATCCGCGCGTTCAAAGAAATCTCGCCCCACGGAGTTCTCCGCCTCGGTGGTAATACCAGCGAATTCGCCTGGTGGAAGCCTTCTCCGGAATCGCCCGAGCCCGAGCACCCGCAGACCCGCGAGGTCGTCGGCGAACCCAAAGCGACCTACTACGCCGTAACGACACAGGCGGTTCTCAACCTGGCGGACTTCCTCAAGGCCACCGGCTGGACCTGCCTTTATGGCATCGGCATGGGCACCAACACGCCCGCGCGCGCTGCCGTTGAAGCTGCCTTTGTCGACCAGACACTCGGTGCCAGCTTGCAATACTTCCAAATCGGCAATGAGGTCGATCTCTTCTCCCATCATCTGCGCGACCCAAAGACGTGGTCGGCCAAAGCCTATCTCGAAGAGTGGCTCGCGCTGGCCCGCGCCATCACTGCTCGCGTTCCGGGAGCCAGGTTCGGCATGCCCGATGTGGCGGCCAACGTCGAATGGCTCACCGAGATCGCCTCCATGTGGCCGACGATCGAGAATCCACCGCACGTCACCACTCTTACGCACCACTACTACTTCGGCGGACCGGCCACCAACCCAGCCGTCAACATTCCCAACCTGATGTCCCCGGCCACCATGGCCAGGGTGCAGAAGACTGCCGACATCGCCACCGCCGCCGCCGACAAAATGCACGCACGCGTCCGCATGACCGAGGGCAACACCTGCTATCGCGGCGGCAAGCCCGGCGTCTCCGACGTGCTGGCGTCAGCGCTATGGTCCGCTGACTATTCCCTTCTGCTGGCCGACAACAACTACTCTGGCGTTAACCTGCACGGAGGCACGGGAAAATCGGTTGCCAACTCAGTCGGGGGAACTCTGCCCGGCGACGTCATGCTCCAGCAGCAGGGCGCCACACCTGAAGAAATCGCATCGCACCCGCATCCCTTCTACACGCCCATCGCCACCTTCGACTCTGACTATCTCCTCGAGCCGGTTGCCCGCGGACTCCAGTTTGCCGGCTCGCTCAGCGGTGGCAAGCTCTTCAAAACCGACTTCGCCACGAAACTCCAGGCCGTCGGCGTCGATGCCACCGCCTACGCGGCAGAGCTTCCCGACGGAAAGCGCTGCGTCATCATCCTCAATAAGGATCTGGAAAAGGATCTAAGTCTGACCCTCGACTTCGGCAAAGCCTACACCGGCACCCTCGATGTGGAGACTCTCGAAGCCCCCTCCATCGACAGCCGCGAAGTCCGCATCACGCAGGCATCGAAGAACCGGCTAGCCGCCGTCCACCACTTCGACCTCACCATCCCCCACGCAAGCGGCCTGCGTGTCAAGCTCGGCTGAGAAGGTATATCAATTCCGGACCTGAGAATCCTGACTCCGGGTAGTCCCTCGAGCCCCGGCTTGCGACTTCAATCACCTGCAACCAACTGAGCCCTCTTCACTCCCCGGCCGGAAATTTGCCGCACCCAACCCATCCTGACGTTGTATTGTGGTTGCGCACCCTTTCACCAGGAAACCGGGCTTCATTCGCTTCCTCGAACTTCGCGATTGAAGACTCGTTTCTGCGGGCCCGGAGGTCTCATTTTGAAGCTCCTCACCAAGTTCAACATCGTTCTCATTCTCGTCTTTGGACTCGGCCTTTACCTCATCGCTCACTATGCATATAACTTCCTGATGGATAACGCGCGTCAGCAGGTCCTTCAGCAGGCCGAGTTGATGGCTGCCAGCGCCAGCGTTACCAAGGACTACACCGTCGAAGAGGTCAGCCCGATCCTCGAAAAGACGCCGCAGCACACCAGTAATTTTCTTTCGCAAACCATTCCCTTCTACGCTGTCAACGTCACTTTCAAGCGGCTGCGCTCTTCGTATCCCGATTACGTACTCCGCGAGGCTGCGCTGAATCCCACCAATCTCGATGATCGCGCTGCCGATTGGGAAGCTGACCTGATCACCTACTTCCGCAACAATCCAACCCAGAAGGAACAGATTGGCGAGCGCAGCACACCCACCGGCCAGGTGCTCTATGTGGCAAATCCGATCATCGCGGACGCTGGATGCCTTGCGTGCCACTCTCAGCCATCCGCCGCGCCCAGGGCCCTGATTCACCACTACGGTCCCGATCATGGATTCGGTTGGACTCGCGATCAGATCATTGGCGCGCAGATCGTGTCAGTGCCCATGTCGGTTCCCATCGCCATGGCAAATACGGGCTTTCGGAATCTCCTGATCGGCCTTGGAGCAATCTTCCTGCTGACCATCATCCTCATCGATCTCGCCATGTACTACATCGTGATTCGTCCCTTGCGCCGCGTCTCCCGCAACGCCGACGAAATCAGCAAAGGCGAAATCGACCTGCCCCCGCTCGATATCCATGGCAAAGATGAAATCGCCGAAGTCACGGCTTCCTTCAACCGCATGCACACCAGCCTGATCAAAGCATTCGAGATGCTCAATAACGGCTGATCGTAATCACGCGGATTATCGGCCCTTGGAACGCAGGAACGCAGCCCGGTCGCTGTCGGAAGGAATCTGCTTGGCCGCTTCCCGATAGATGAAATCCATATCTTCTGACTGCGCCGCCAGCTTCTTCACTACAAACCTTGCCACCGGGCCTATGTAAATGGCGAGCTTGCGGCTCAGATCCTCGAGAGCTAGATTCTGCAAGCCGCTCGAAGCCGAGGACCTCGGCGGCGCCGATCCCGTATTCGGTCGGGCCGCGGGCAACGCCGACACTGGCAGAGTCACAGTATGCCCTGCCAGATGCTCCGGCGTGCCGGGCGTGAGCTTCAAAGCGCCGAGAAACTCCTCCGCATTGCCGAATCGATCTGCCGGGTCCTTGGCCAGCGCACGCATCACCGCGTTCGAAATCGGTCTCGGAATCAACGGTTCAATTTGATCGGGAGCCACCGGCACGTGATTCACGTGGCCCATCATGATCTCGTAACCGCTCGCACCAATGATCGGCAGAACTCCAGCGAGCAACTCGTAGAGCGTCACTCCCACGGAGTAAATATCTGAGCGGGCCGTCGCCTTCTTGCCGCTCACCTGTTCCGGCGACATGTAATTCAGCGACCCAACCAGGTACCCCGCGCGCGTCAGGTCGCTTGCGTGATCGGTGAGCGCAATGCCGAAATCAAGCAACTTCACCACGCCCTCCCGGGTGATCATGATGTTTGAGGGCTTGATGTCGCGGTGCACCACCCCGAGCCGATGCGCATAAACCAGCGCCTGCAGCACCTGGCTTATGTAGTTCAGCGCCTCGGCCAGGCTCACCGGCACCTTCAACCGCCGGTCGCGCAGCGTCTCTCCCGGAATCAGCTCCATCACCATCGCGAGCTGGTTCTCGCAGTAGAACGCAGTGTGCAACTGTGCGATGTTGAGGTGATTGAGCGTCGCCAGCGTCTGGACCTCGCGCCGAAATCTCTCCTCCATCTCCGGCGCACCCGATTGGTCCGGAAGCAGAATCTTCAGCGCTTCGTGACGGTGCGAGATCAGGTGTTCGACTTCATACACTGCGCCCAGACCGCCGGCTCCCAACTTCGCGACGATCTCGTAGTCGCCTATCCTCTGTCCAGGTTCGATTTTCATTTGAAGTTGGGTGGCCTTCCAGCACAAGATCCGTGCCGTCCGGCTTAACACATCATAGTCCTTGTTCCCCGTCGTCTTGCAGCATACTGCTCCTGTCACCTGCTGCCCTATCCATGGCGCAGTTTCATCGCGACATGGGCGGAAACTCCCAAACCTCAACAATAAGTGACCGAGGTAATTGACCTCGAACGGAAATATCATCAGAGAGCTTGAATTTCACCCTCCGGGCCTGCTCATCTTGAAGGAACGATAATTCCCGAGCGCCGGCAAATGAGAAAGGCCAGTTGGCCTTTCCGAAATCTGTCCATTTCACCGATGACTGCGCTCCGAGTAATCTGTGGCCCAAATCTGCTGAACGGGCCCCTTCTCTGGCTGCACTGATTTAACCCCCGATCTGGCTTCGACTTTCACATGCGCCGCTGTGCCGCCGGTTTTTTCCTAATCGGGCTCCAGACAATTTCATCGCTCCGGTCAAGCACGCGGTTTAAAAGAAGGAGCAAAGTGCAAGAACGAAAGCTATTGCTCGTGCTATTGGCCGCCGGACTTATAGCTGGTTGCGGAACGGTCACCGGAAAACTCTCTGGCAGCAGCGGCGGAACCACTCAGCCCAGCCCACTCAGCATCACCACAAACTCTCTGCCGGTCGGAACTGCCGGGGCCGCATACACCGCTTCAATATCCGCTGACGGCGGAACTGCTCCCTATGCATTCAGCGCAAATGCGCTGCCAGGCGGTCTGGCGATCGGTGGCTCGACCGGATCCATCACGGGCACACCGGCCTCAAGTTCAGTTGGCACCTCTGCAGTCACATTTACAGTTACGGACTCATCGCAATCTCCGCAGGCCGCTTCCGCCAAACTCAACATCACCATAAGTGCCGGAACCTCCCCATCGGCCTGCAGCAAGATGAGCACCGGCGACGAAGCCAGCCTTAACGGCTATGTTCCCTTCCCGGCAACCACTCCCTGGAATACCGACATCTCATCCGCGCCACTCGATCCGAACAACGCCGCCATTACCTCTGCGTCCGGTTTTGTGGGCCTGCATCTGCACCACGATTTCTCCTCCACCGCCGGCGGCAACTACGGCATTCCTTACGTTGTGGTCGACTCCAGCGTTACGCCCCTCGTTCCCATCTCAGTGCTCGACTACGCCAGCGAGAGCGACGTCGCACTCGCCCCATTCCCAATCACCGCGCCCATCGAGGGCTCGCCGGCCGATTGCGATGGTTGGCCCGACACCTATGTTGGCGATTCACACGTGCTGGTTCTCGATCGCAACACCTGCTTCCTCTACGAAACCTTCAACACGCATCGTTGCAATGGCGCGTGGAGCGCTTCGTCTGAGACCATTTGGGACATGCAGAACTACGAGCAGCGGCCCTGGGGATGGACCTCCGCCGACGCCGCCGGACTCGCTATCTTCCCAGGCCTCGTACGCTACGATGAGGTCGCATCCGGAGCCATCGATCACGCCATTCGCTTCACCATGCAGCAAACCAAGAACGACGCCAACGGCGGCTACTTCGTAGAACCCGCGAGCCACGCAGCGGGAACCGTCTGGGGCGTGAGCAACGTCATGGGAATGCGCATCCGCCTCAAGGCCGGCTTTGACATCTCCGGATTCTCGCAGGCTAATCAAGTCATACTTACGGCGATGAAGAAGTACGGCATGATCCTCGCCGACAATGGCGGCTATTTCTACTTCCAGGGTGTTCCCGATCCTCGCTGGAACGATAACGACCTGGAGAATCTTGATGCCATCCAGTCGTCAAACTTTGAAGTAGTGCAAATGACCCCGTCATTCCCCGGATACGACGACGCCACAGCACCCACCGGAAATCCACCAACGATCAACAGCTTCGCCGCCTCAGCATCGTCCGTTGCAGCAGGAACATCCGTGACGTTGACTTGGAATGCGACCAACGACAGCTATGACTTCATCGATCAGCTAGGCGGCGTGCGCGGAGGGAGCGTCCCCGTCACTCCCTCGGCAACCACCACCTACACCCTCAACGCCACAAACCAGTACGGCCGCTCCACAGCCTCGGTAACCGTAACCGTGCATTAGGGTGCCTCTTTTGCCATCTTGAAGCGCAGTCCGCGTAAGCCCAGGGACAGTCCACTGCCCCCTCACTCCGCCCGCAACGCCTCCACCGCATTCACGTTCGCTGCGCGCGCCGCCGGCACCGCCGCCGCAATCGCGGCTGCCGCCAGAATCGTCAACGCCGACGCGGCAAATGCCAGCCATCCGGGCTGATGAATTTCGGTGACGTACTTTCCCGCTGCTTCTGACAATCCAAAGCCGAGCAGCACGCCCAAACCCACGCCAATCACCGCCATCACCAACCCCTCCGCGAGGACATTCGTCAGAATGTTGCGCCGCTGCGCTCCCAATGCCATGCGGATTCCAATCTCGCGCGTGCGGCTGCTCACTGAGAAGGCCAGCACGCCGGCCACGCCCACCACCGAAATCAGCAGCGCCACCGCCGCAAATCCGCCAAAGACAATTGCATTGAGCTTGTCCGGCGTCAGCACCTCGGCGCGCACATCGCCCAGCGTGCTGGCCTTCTCCACCGGCTGATCCGCCGACATCTCGTGAATCGTACGTGTGATCGCGGGAACCAGCGCATAAGGATCCTGATGCGCGCGCACAAAGAGCCGCCCACCCCACCCCTCCTGGTCGACAGGCTGATAGATGGTCATCGCCGGTGCTGGAATGATGTTCTCATCGTCGAAGTCCGGCACCACCGCGACAATCCGCCGCGGCTCGGGGCTGATGCCGATGAACTTGATCACGCCGTCAGTCCACCACATCTTGCGATTCACCGCATTCTGCCCCGGATAGAGCAGGTTCGCCAGACTCTGGCTGATGATCACCACGCGCTCGATCCTTCCTTGTCGCCGTCATTAAAGTCGCGCCCCGCGTTGATCGGTACGCCCAATGTCGCAAAGAATTCCGGCGACACCGACCGGAACTTTGCGCGGAAGTCCTGCCCGTCGGCGCGCCGCGCGCCCTGCGCCGCAAAGGTGAAGCTGATGTTCAGCCCCTGGTCGTCGCGCCATGGAGCACTGAATCCCGACGCTACATGCTCCACGCCCGGCAGAGTCGCAATCCTGCGTTGCACCTCGCGATAGAACTCGCTCACCTGTTCCGGCGTTTTGCCGTAAGTCATCACCGGCAGATTCACCGCCAGCACGTTGGCCGAATCATACGGCGGCCGCGTCTCCTCCAGCACGAATAGCGTCTTCATCAGCACGCAGGCGCCGGTCAGCAGCAGGAACGACGCGGTGATCTGCGTAACGGCAAAGATGCGCAGCCGTCTGCTGCTTGATCCCGCAGCCCGCACACCGCGTGCCGTCAAGCCTCCCTGCGTTCCATTCGGCGAAGGCAGCCGCGGAATATAGGCAAGAAACACCGCCGCCACCAGCGCCAGCGCGATCCCGAACCACACCAGGCTGAAATCGAGCGTAAGATCGTCGGCGCGCACCGAGAACCGCGCGGCGTATCGCCCCAGCACCTTCACCATCGGCACCGCCAGCAGTACCGCCGCCACAACGCCGCTGCCGCACAGCACCAGCCCCTCGGCCAGCAGCGACCGCCGGATCACTGCCGTGCTCGCGCCCAGCGCCGCGCGAATCGCCAGTTCCGGCTCGCGCCGCACCGTGCGCGCCAGCACCAGGTTGGCCACATTCGAGCTGGCAATCACAAACAGCAGCCCCGAAGCCGCAAACAGTACCCACAGAATCGTGTTCGCGCGCGCATTGATCTGGTCGTGCATCCGCGTCACATCGATCTGGTAGTGATCCTCCGGCTTGTAAACCTCGGGATGCGCGACAATCATCGCGGCGTGTACGGCGCGTAACTCGGCACGCGCCTGATCGAGCGTGGCGCCCGGGGCGAGCCGCGCGAACACCTCCGTCATGCGGTGTTCGCGCCCTTGCACCATCGTGGCCGAAAGATGATGCGGGCTCGTCACCACGTTGGCGATAATCTCCGTCGACACCGGGTACGGAACCGACGGCTCCAGCACGCCCACAATCGTCGCCGAGCGCGCTCCTTGGAAGCTTTCAAGCCGCACCTGCTTGCCAAGCACGCTGGGATCGGAATGCAACTCGGACTTCCAGAAGTGATACGTCAGCACCACGGCGCCGGCAGCGTTGGGGCCGTCATCTCCCGGCCCAAGCAGCCGCCCCAGCACCGGCCTCAACCCCATCACCTCGAAGTAATTGCCATCCACCACGCCCGCCGGAATCTCGCGCGGCGTGCCCAGGCCCACAATGGTGAAGTCGATCTCCGAAAACGTGCCCAGTTCCTGGATGGTCTTCAAATTGCTTCCGATGTCATTGATCTCGGGGATCGAGAATGTCGCATTTTCTTCGCCGATACCGGGCGCGCTCTGGCGCACGTAGAGCAGCCGATCCTCATCGCGATTCGCCAATGGCCGCAGCAGCACTGCACGCACCACGCTGAAGATCGCGGCATTCGCTCCGATTCCGAGCGCAAGGGTTAACGCCACCGTAAACCACAGGGCACGAACGCGAGACAGAGAGCGGATAGCAAGTTTGATATCCCAGAAAAATGATGACATCGATGTGACCTCCGACGGGAATCGGACTGCAACTTGACAAATACGTTGATATCAACTATTCTCCACTCGTGTCAAGTGGAAAAACGCTGCCCTTCGAGACAACAATTATGGTCCGGGACCGATGCCTTTGTCTGCATGTGCAGCGCGCGGCGCGCGCCCTGGCTCGCCGCTTCGATGATGCCCTGCGCCCTTTCCAGTTGACCAATGGCCAGTTTTCGCTGCTCATCTCGCTGAATCGCCCCGAGCCGCCCCCGATGGGCCCCGTTGCTTCCCTGCTTGCCATGGACCGGACCACGCTTACAGCCGCGTTGAAGCCGCTGGAACGCCGCGGCCTCGTCGAAATCAAGCAGGACCCGAACGACCGCCGTAACCGCATCCTTATTCTCACCGAAGAAGGGCGCAAGCTGCTGGCGCGCGCTGTGCCGGTGTGGCAGCGCACCCACAAGGAACTCGAAACACTGGCTCCCGAGGTCGATTGGGACGGGTTTCGCCAAAGCCTGCGCTCCATTTCCTGACCCCGGATCCGCACGACGCGCCGGCGGGCCGATTGTCCTGCCTTCACTATAACGACGAACAACCGAATTTAATTTCTACAAATCGCCTGGGAATTTTGCGCTCATCAACCTGAATGAGGTTGCCTATGGATATTCCAGCCCCGCTCGATGGTTGGCGGAAGCGCGTGCGAGTCGAACACACCGTTGCCCGAAAGGACGACCGCCGGTTTTGAAGACCGGGAGGATCACCGGATCCCAGGCGCTTCCCTTTTTGTGGAGAGAAGGCTGACCATCGCTCTCCTCAACATGCTCGACGCTGAAACCAGCCACAATCTCAATGATACGGTCCGGTCCGCGAGCGCTCCCAATCGGATTGGAGACGCCCCCGCCGCCCTGGTCAGCACCAGAAGATGAACCCCATTCAAAAATACGTCTTCACCACATCCACCACGTCGTATCTCCCGTCGACAACCGCCATCACCCGCCACTTATCGAAAGTGAGGCATGGATGCGATATGTTGAATCCCACCATGTCGCCCACACGCACATCGTCTCCCAGCGCGATCTTCAAATACGCGTGCTGGTCCATCAGCTTCGTCACTTCCCAGTGTGCTGGAGTCGCACTCGGCGCACCTTCTCCCGGCCGAAAATGCAATGCCGGCGTTGGCAGCCCAGAATCGAAAGCCGCGTCCCGCCGCCCCATCTGCACCACCGCCAACCCGCTCTCCGGAATCGACTGCACGTAAGCCCAGATATGCAGCGCCGGCCGCAGCCCCGATCGCATCTCCAGCGCAATCGGATTCGACTCGAGAATCCGCTTCTGCTGCACCTCGTAGTTGCCCACATCGTGCGTCAGATAGCAGCCCGGCCGCAGCACAATCTCCACTGCGTCACCGAACTTCGCCGCCGTAAATTCCTCCGCAACCACGTCGTACCAGGCAGACCCCGCGCCAGAAATCAGCGCCGGCCTGCGCGCAAATCGACCCTCCGCAATCAGCCTGCGCGTCACTTCGCATGCCCGCCGCATGAACGCGCGAATATTCTCTTCGTCCTGCAATACCCCTTCATACAGCTCGACACCGCATAAATCCACCACGCCGCCCCATCGGCCCAGCGCCTCCAGCACTTCCTGCAACTGCGCATCATCGCGCACGCCGCATCGTCCGCCCACCACGCCAAGTTCAACCAGCACCTTCAGCCGCATCCCGCGTTCGCGGAAAAACGCGCCAAGCCGATCCACGTTCGCCGCGGAATCCACCAGGCAATAAAACTCAAAACCCGGATCCTCAAGCAGGTCCGCAATGATGCGCATATTCTGCGTGCCCACCAGCTGGTTCGCCATCAAGACACGTCTCACGCCATGCGCATGCGCCACCATCGACTGATGTGCGCTGGCCAGCGTGATTCCCCACGCACCGCCGGCAATTTGCATTTCAAATAGCCGCGGAGCCATCGTCGTCTTCCCATGCGGCGCGAGTCGCACTCCATAAGCATCGATGAATCGCTGCATCCACTTGAGGTTGTGCTCCAGTCGATCGCGATAGAGCACCGCGGCCGGCAGGCTCAGATCTTCGCGCAAAAGATTCCAGCCCAGCCCGATGATCTCCTCTGCTGCGCTCGGTTTGTCCAGCGAACCCAGCCCTTTGTTCAGACAGCCGATCTGCTCATCCATTTGCGTCGCCTTCGCCTGCATCTCGCTTCCTTCTTATCGCGAACCGCATCTGCTGCCACGCCCCGCGATCATAGTCTATAGTCTGAAGCAGCCCGCATGAATTGCGACACGCTCATCCGCAATGCAAATGTGTTTGACGGCAGCGGCAACGACCCGCAGTTGCTTCATGTCGCCCTCCGCAACGGCCGCATCGCCGCAATTGGCGCACCATTTCACAGCACCGCCGCGCAAGTCGTCGAAGCCGAAGGCCTCTGCCTCGCACCCGGCTTTATCGATGCCCACACGCACGACGACACCAGCGTGATTGAAACACCTGAAATGCTGCCGAAAATCTCGCAGGGCGTCACCACCGTCATCGTCGGCAATTGCGGCATCAGCGCATCGCCGGTGCGGCTCAGGGGCAACCCGCCCGATCCCATGAACCTGCTCGGCAAGCGCGAATACTTCCGCTATCCCCGTTTCGCCGACTACGTCTCCGCACTCAGCGCCGCACGCCCTTCCGTCAACGTCGCTGCCCTTATCGGACACACCTCCCTGCGCAACAACCATCTTGATCGCCTC
Organism: Terriglobia bacterium; assembly: GCA_963840515.1. Taxonomy (GTDB): domain Bacteria; phylum Acidobacteriota; class Terriglobia; order Acidiferrales; family UBA7541; genus DASTCZ01. Next base: position 103,355 of record CAWIZI010000035.1, on the reverse strand, counting down.
GACCGCTCCGCCACCGGCACCGAAACTGCCGCCATGCGTGACGAACTCGCCGCCGCACTCCGCGAGGGCGCCATCGGCCTGAGCACCGGGCTCGCTTACTCCTCTGCAAACGCCGCCAGCACCGAAGAAGTGACGATCCTTGCCGAGGCGCTCACCGGCGCGAACGCCATCTACGCCACCCACATGCGCACTGAGACCAACGCCATCCTCGACGCCATGGATGAAGCTTTCCGCATCGGCCGCTCCTCTGCTTCTCCCGTCGTCATTTCGCATCTCAAGTGCGCCGGTATCGACAACTGGGGCCGCAGCGCTGAGGTCCTCCACTCGCTCGAGCACTCCCGCGCCACCCAGCAGATCGGCTGCGACTGCTACCCCTACGCCGCCGGTTCCAGCACGCTCGATCTCAAGCAGGTTGACCCCCGCGTCAAAATCGAAATCACCTGGAGCAGCGCTTACCCTGAAGCCGCCGGCCGCACTCTCGCCGACATAGCCACAACGTGGAATCTCTCGCAGCTCGATGCCGCCCGGCGTCTCCAGCCCGCGGGCGCCATCTACCACAGCATCGACGAGCAGGACATGCGCCTCATCCTCGCGCATCCCGCCACCATGATCGGTTCAGATGGATTGCCATGGGACGCGCATCCTCACCCGCGCCTCTGGGGAGCATTTCCGCGCGTCCTCGGCCGCTACTGCCGCGAAGAGCGCCTCTTCCCGCTCCCTCAGGCCATTCGCAAAATGACGTCCATGCCCGCGCAACGCTTCGGCCTTGCCCAGCGCGGAGCCATCGCCGAAAACTATTGGGCCGACCTCGTTCTCTTCGACGCCGACGAGATCCACGACACCGCTACCTTCGCCGACCCCATCCGTCCCGCCCATGGCATCAATGCCGTCTGGGTCAATGGCACGCTGTCGTACACTGCTCAGGGACTCATCGGACAACGCGCCGGCCGCTTCCTGCCTCGCGCCCGAACCGAATGGATCCAATGATCCGAGCAACCATCTTTCGATAACTGGCCAGCCGATGATCGATCCTCACAGCGTCTTCCTGTTGCTCAGCGCGCTCGGCGCCGTCATTGGACTCATCCTGCTCGTCACTCTACTCAAGCTCAATCCATTTCTCAGCCTGCTGCTCGCCTCCCTCGCCCTCGCCATCGTTGCCGGAATGCCTCTCTCCGGCGTAGTCCATTCCTTCGAAACCGGCGTCGGTGGCACCCTCGGCCACATCGCCATCGTCGTGGCGCTCGGCACCATGCTCGGCAAAATGATGGCCGAGTCCGGCGGAGCCGACACCATCGCCCTCACGCTCATTCGCGTCTTCGGCGAGAAGCGCCTGCCCTGGGCCATGATGTGCATCGGCCTCATCGTCGGCCTGCCCGCCTTCTTCGAGGTCGGCTTCGTTCTCCTCATTCCCATCGCATTCACTGTCGCGCGCCGCACTGGCACACCGCTCATCAAGGTCGCGCTTCCGCTCGTCGCCGCACTCTCCGTCGATCACGGCCTGGTCCCACCCCATCCCGCGGCACTGCTCGCAGTCACCACCTACCATGCTGATGTCGGGCGGACCATCCTCTACGCCCTCATCATCGCGATCCCCACAGCCACGCTCGCCGGACCGCTCTTCGCAAAAATCATCACGCCGTGGATCAAAGTTCCAGCTGAAAACCCCATGGCCGCCGACTTCGAAGACCACACGCCCGGCCGCACTCTTCCCGGATTCTGGCTCACCATCGGCAGCATTCTCCTCCCTGTCGCGCTCATGCTCATCGGCAGTTGGGCCGACGTGTTCGCTCCCCACGGCTCCATCGCCAACGAAACCCTGCACTTCATCGGCAACGACGATATGGCGCTCCTGATCGGCGTGCTGATCGCCTTCATCACCCTTGGCGCCATGCGCGGCGTTTCGCGCGACACCATCCTCCGTTTCAGCAACGAGTGCCTGGCCCCCACCGCTACCATCACGCTTCTGGTCGGCGCCGGTGGCGGCTTCGGCCGCGTCCTTCAGGACAGCGGCGTTTCGCATGCTATGATCCAGATCGCCATGCAGCGCCATCTCCCGTTGCTCTTCCTCGCTTGGCTGCTGGCTGCGCTTATGCGTCTCGCCACCGGTTCTGCCACGGTTGCCATGACCACCGCCGCCGGCATCGTTGCCCCCATCGCCTTCCAGACTCCCGGAACCTCGCCTGAACTGCTCGCCATCGCCACCGGCGCCGGTTCGCTCATCTTCTCTCACGTCAACGACGGCGGCTTCTGGTTGGTCAAGGAATACCTGAACCTCAGCGTCACCGAAACCATGAAGTCCTGGTCGATCTGCGAGACGATCATTTCTTTCGCTGGGCTTGGATTTGCGCTCCTGGCTTCAATGGTTTTCTAGTGGCCACGAGTCGGCGCGTCTGAGCCCGCAGCCGGCAGATTACCTTTGAAGTACGTCTAACTATTTGAAGCAATTCGTCCCATCTGGGATAATTGGCTGATTTGTAAAGTTAGGTGTGACCGTGGCGGAGACACCCGTAGGTGTCTGAGTGACGGGAGCCCACTGGTCCCTTGATCCGAAGTTCCAGGTCCATGGACCCGATTCAAAACCGCGAGGGCTACAGCGGTTCCACAGCTGCTTTACCCCGAAGCGAGTGAGCCAGGTGGCCTTTTCCTTTAAGAAAGAGCTACCTTCAACGGCGCAGGAAATGGCTACAAGTGCTGTGGGACCCCTCTAACCGAACGTCCATCGAGTTCTATTGGTAAGGAAAAGAATCTGACGGCCACCGTTGTAATCTGTACACGAAATCGGCCTGCGTTTTTGCAAAAATGCCTCGCCGCCGTCGCCCAGCTGTACCCAAAGGCTGATCACGTCCTTGTTGTCGATAATTCCCCCGGAAACGAAGAGACGAAGCGTATTGCCGAGGAGTTTTCGGCCCGGTGTATTGTTGAGCCCAGACCCGGACTGAGCCGGGCACGCAACCGCGGCTTGGCCGAGTGCGATACCGATATCGTCGCCTTCCTCGACGACGACGCAATCCCATCACCTGGCTGGCTTGGCATCCTGATGGAGCCCTTCGAAGACGCCAAAATCGCCGCGTCCACGGGAAAGGTCATCACCCCTGAATCCAACCACGACCAGCTTGAGGAAAATCCGCGCAGGCTCAGTAACCAGGACCGGCAGTGGTTTGAGATAGCGACCTTCGGCGGCATGGGAATCGGATGCAACATGGCGCTCCGCCGAAGCGCCTGCGTCGGCTGGACAGTCTTCGACGAGCGGCTCGGCCGCGGAGCTCCGTTCCATATTGGTGAAGAATCCTACGCCTTCGCAGGAATTCTTTCGCATGGATTCACCGCGGTCTATCTGCCCTCCGCCGTCGTATTTCATCCGCTTCACAAGCGCTATCCCATTGAGTTCGAAGCTCGCAATTCTCTCGCTTACTGGCTCCTGCTGTTCTCTTCATTTCCGCCGCAGCGGTTGAACCTGCTGCGCTTCATCCTGCGGCGCATTCGCCGGAAGCGGCTTGACTGGCCTCGAGAAACGCAGGAAGCCGGAGAGATCGTAACTAGCGGCTGGCGTGTCTTGTTCAAAGCAGGCTTAAAGGGCATCTGGCTCTTCCTTCGCACGCCCAGAGACTGGAATGCTTCAAAGTAGCGTCTCTGGCGGCATCCATTCTTTCCCCGTGTTCGAGCCAGAAATCCGTGAGCTCTTCCCATCACGCACTCCATCCCGCGCGCCGGCAATCGCGCCATCGCGTCAATTTACAAGAAATTGCTACTGCATTTCCGCTTCAGAACCGTCAAAGAACTCCAAGTGGGACCAGTTCGTCCGCATCGAGGGCCGACCGGTAACCATTGTATTTGCATCACTATATGTAATCATGAGCGAGTTATGCTCAGATTTTAATAAACTCCCCCTTGACAACCCGTTGAAGCTGCACCTATCTTTAGCAATTGGAAGTAGCGAGTGCTAGCACCCTGCTAACCTGAGTGCTTGCAGTATCGGCCTCGATCGAGGCTGAGTTCCGAAGTCTTACCAACTCAACCCAAGTCCGCGGACGCAAACCGCCCGCGTGTGAAGGAGAAGAGAAGCAATGGCAGCAACATCGGTTACCACGACCTTCACCCCGCTCCACGATCGTATCCTCGTCCGCCGTGTCGAAGAGGGCGAGACCGTTCGTGGCGGAATCATCATCCCCGACAGCGCAAAAGAAAAGCCCCAGGAGGGCGAAGTCATCTCCGTCGGCAAGGGCAAGTCGAATGACGAGGGCAAGGTGTTCCCTCTCGACGTCAAGGCCGGCGACAAAATCCTCTTCGGCAAGTACTCCGGCACCGAGATCAAGATCGACGGCGAAGAGTTCCTCATCATGCGCGAAGAAGAAGTCCTCGGCATCATCAAGAAGTAATGGCGCAAGTGGTCAGTGATTAGTTGAAAGTGGTCAGAGATGGCCATCCAACAATGAATCCTGGCCCATGAGTTTTCGCCACAGATTTAAAAACGAAACCCTGACAACTGATCACTGAATACTGTTCACTGATCACTGGAGAGAGAAATGGCAAAGCAGATTCTGCACGGTGAAGATTCCCGTCAAGCGGTACTGCGCGGCGTGAACGCGCTGGCAGACGCCGTGAAGGCGACGCTCGGTCCCAAGGGCCGCAACGTCGTAATTGAGAAAAAGTTTGGCTCGCCCACCATTACCAAGGACGGCGTGACGGTGGCCAAGGAAATCGAGCTCAAGGACGCGCTCGAAAACGTTGGCGCCCAGCTCGTCAAGGAAGTTGCCTCAAAGACCTCGGATGTTGCCGGCGACGGCACCACCACCGCGACCGTTCTGGCCCAGGCCATCTTCCGCGAAGGCGTGAAGACAGTTGCCGCCGGCGCCAACCCAACGGCTCTGAAACGCGGCATCGAAAAGGCCGTAACCACCATCATTGGCACCCGTGACAAGGACGGTAAATTCACCGACCACGGCGCACTCGGCAAGCTCTCGAAGACTGTCGACGAGGATTCGATTGCCCAGGTCGGCGCAATCTCCGCCAACGGCGACCAGGAGATCGGTGACATCATCGCCCATGCCGTGAAGGTTGTCGGCAAGGACGGCGTCATCACCATCGAAGAGTCCAAGACCATGCACACCGGTCTGGAAACCGTTGACGGCATGCAGTTCGATCGCGGCTACCTCAGCCCCTACTTCGTCACCGACGCCGAGCGCCTCGAAGCGGTTCTGGAAGATCCCTACATCCTGATCTACGAGAAGAAGATCAGCGCGATGAAGGATCTGCTTCCCTTGCTCGAGCAGGTTGCCCGCGGCGGCAAGCCCCTCCTCATCATCGCTGAGGATGTCGAAGGCGAAGCACTCGCAACCCTCGTCGTCAACAAGCTGCGCGGCACACTCAACGTTGCTGCCGTCAAGGCTCCCGGCTTCGGTGATCGCCGCAAGGCTATCCTGGGCGACATCGCCATCCTCACCGGTGGCAAGGCCATTACCGAGGACCTCGGCATCAAGCTCGAAGGCGTCAAGCTCGAGGATCTGGGCAAGGCCAAGCGCATCACCATCGACAAGGACAACACCACCATCGTCGACGGCGCCGGCAAGGCGTCGGACATCGAAGGCCGCGTGAAGGAGATCCGTTCGCAGATCGAGAAGACCACCTCCGACTACGACAAGGAAAAGCTCCAGGAGCGGCTGGCCAAGCTGGTAGGTGGCGTTGCCATCATCAAGGTTGGCGCAGCCACTGAGACCGAGCTGAAAGAGAAGAAGGCTCGCGTTGAAGACGCTCTGCACGCCACGCGCGCAGCAGTCGAGGAAGGCATCGTCCCGGGCGGCGGCGTTGCCCTGGTTCGCACCGCGGCTGCCGTTCAGGAACTCATCAAGACCCTCGAAGGCGACGAGAAGATCGGTGCCCAGATCGTGCTCCGCTCTCTCGAAGAGCCGCTCCGGCAGATCGTTGCCAATGCCGGCGAAGAGGGTGCGGTGGTTGTCGCCAAGGTGCTCGAGTCCAAGGACCCCCACTTCGGCTACAACGCTGCCACCAACAAGTTCGAGAACCTGGTCAAGGCCGGCGTCATCGACCCGACCAAGGTCACTCGCACTGCCCTGCAGAATGCGGCCTCGATCGCCGGCCTCCTGCTCACCACCGAAGCCCTGATCGTCGAAATTCCGGAGCCCAAGGCGGCCCCGGCCGGCGGCGGCCACGGCGGCGGCATGGACGGCATGTACTAGGACTGGCCGTCCAGGCAATCGCGCCTTCGGCGCCAAAACAGAAAGGCCCTCGAGTAGTAAAAGCTCGGGGGCTTTTCAGTCACGCAAGGCATTCCTAGGAATATATGGTATTATACCTATGCTGGAATTAACTAACGGGGGAAGACATGAGTATTGCTCAATCGGAATTGCGACTGGCTGACCGGATCTGGCTTGCTGTTGCTTTGCTTCACCAGCTGCATCCGCAGGCGGTGGCCTTTTCTAAACTCGAAATTCGAGAGGAGCTCGAAAAATCTGAGCTTGGGAATGGAACAAACCCCACTTCAGTCAATGCACACTTGAAGCAGCACCTCGTTGCCAATGTGCCGCCATCAACAGGCAAATACACAATGCTATTTGAGACCAAAGTAGGTTTCCTGCGCCTGTATCGCCCAGGCGACGTGATTGATCCTCAAAGACAATCGAGACGGGGTTCTAAATACATGCCGAAACGAGAAGAAGTTCCAACACAGTATCATCCCCTTCTCGACTGGTATGAGGAATGGTGTAGGCAACAGAGTGCAAGTAGCATTGTTGATTGGGAGCATGACCCATTAATCCAGCTGATCGGTTCGGGAAAGCACATTTGGGCTGACGAACACGCAGACGAATACGTAGAGAATCTGCGGAGAGAGGACCTATGAGCAAGGTCTTCTTCGACACCAATGTATTCATCTACATGTTCGAAGGCATCGAACCCAACCGCAGCAGAACACTCGAGATTCGCAAGAGGATGCTCGAGCGAGGCGACCGCATTGTGACTTCGGCTATGACGCTTGGCGAGGTGCTTGTAAAACCCACGAAGCTTGCTCAGACCAGCCTGATCGAACAATACGATCGAGCCATTCGCTCAACGGCTCAAGTCGTCAATTTCGACGCTTCGGTCGCTTGGCGATATGCATCACTTCGCGCTACCCACACGCTCCGGAGCGCCGATGCCATCCAATTGGCATGTGCTGCCCATTTCGGTGTCGATCTCTTCATCACTAACGACAAAAGCCTGCACAAGCTTGATGTGCCGGGTATCGGATTCATCGCTTCACTGGAAAAAGTTCCACTATGACGAGCTGGAGGTTTCGCCCAACAGGCCTCGTCTGATCGGGCAAGAGAGAAGGCCTCCAGCTTCAGCCGGAGGCCTTTTCTTGCCTGTCTGAAAATCCGAGCCACACCCCGCGGTCCTACAATGACTCCATGATCCTCGAGACCTTTCCCGTTGGCCCGCTGCAATGCAACTGCACCATCCTCGCCGACGAGGAAACCCGCGAAGCCATCGTGGTCGACCCCGGCGACGAAGTCACCCGCATCCACCACCGTCTCACCGCCCTCGGCCTCACCCTCAAGCAGATTCTCATCACTCACGCCCACATCGACCACGTCGGCGGCGCGCTCAAACTCAAATCCCTGACCGGCGCACCCATCTACCTCAATGAGGACGACCTTCCCCTCCTGCAAATGATGTCTGCCCAAGCCGCGTGGCTTAACGTAGAAACACCCGTCACGGCCCCGCCCGACGAAGGCCTCACCGACGGCCTCCGCGTTGGCCTCGAAAACTATCCCGCGAAGGTTCTCCACACCCCCGGTCACACCCAGGGATCCATCTGCCTCCACTTCGCCCCGCTCAAAATGGTCCTCGCCGGTGATACCCTCTTCGCCGGAAGCATCGGCCGCACCGATCTCCCCGGCGGCGACTACAACCAGATCATCGACTCCATCCACACCCGCCTTCTCACCCTGCCCGACGACACAAAAGTCGTTCCCGGCCACGGCCCCATTACCTCAATCGGCGCCGAACGCAAGACCAACCCGTTCCTGAAATGATCACGAAATAATCTTTAGAAATGAAGTACACGGTCATTTATTTACAATCGTTTATGTAAACTACTTAAGATTATGATTTAACTCTGACTAGACAATTGTTATCACCTTGATGCGTTCTGAAATAGTTAACAATCTTCTTCAGCCCCGTTTTGAATTCCTCAACACCCCCGAGCAAACTCACCACCAGCCAGCCGCTCTCCTCCATCCCGAAAAAATACCCCGGATGAACCCAGACTCCGCGTTCCAGCAACTCCAGCACTGTCGCCTCATCCGCCTGCAGCGCCGGAATCCGCATCACCGCATACCACCCACCCTCCACCTCGAGCCGTCGCACCAGGTCCAAGTCCGTAAGCTGCTGGTCCAGTTCCGCCAGGTTCGCCGCAACCCGCTCCCGGATCTGCCTCTGAATGCGCTCTCGTCCCGCAAGCCAGGCCGGCATCGCCCCCTGCACCGGCGCATTCATCGACAGAAACGTATCCGCAATCACCTCCAGCCGCGCCATCGCCTCCGCCGCATGCGGTCCGGTCGCCACAATCCACGCCGCCTTCATCTGCGGCAGCCCGGCAATCTTGCTCAGCCCGCTCACCACATAACATCCACGCCCTCGAGCCCCGCCGCAAAACTCGCCCGCTTCTCTTCGCCGAATCCATAATCCAGAAACACCTCGTCCACAATCAGCGCGATTCCCCGCTCGCGGCAAATCCGCGCCAGTTCCTCCCCCTCCCAGCGCTTCGTGAAGTGACCCGTCGGATTATTCGGATGCACCAGCACAATCGCCCGTGTCTCCGCCGAAACCGCCCGCCGAAACCCCTCCGGCTCGATCTGCCATCCGTGGTCGTAACACCAGCGGCGCGCCCTTGATCCGCACATCGTCCAGCACCGCCAGAAAGTCGAACAGCGGATATCCCGGCTGCGGCACCACAATCTCGCTCCCCGCATCGCACAGCAGTCGGAACAGAAAGCTGTACGCCTCGCTCGTGCTTGTCGTCAGCACCACCTGCTCCGGCCGCACATCCACGCCATGATCCGCGTAGTACCCGCACACCGCCTCCCGCGCACGCTTGAGCCCCAGCGGCTGCGGATCGTAGTCGAGCCCCTGCGCCTCCGTAAGCGCCGTCAGCAAATCCGCGTCGTACTGAAATCCGCACCGCGTCGGATTCGAAGCCGTCAGATCCGCGACCGGCAATCCCGCCCGCAGCCGCTCGCGATGCGCCCGCGCCAGTGCGCTCTCCTCCGTGTTCCATTCCGTCCGCTTCGAAAACCCCATCCGATGCCCCAACTCCCTGATCGCTACTCCCTCTCCATCGTTCAAAATAGAGATTGGCGTCCTTTAAACCATACATGCGCCAACCTGGGAGGAACTTTGAGCTCTGCGCGCGGTCATCTTCGATTATGGAATGGTTCTCACCGGTCAACCCAACGCCGCGGCGCACGACACCATGCTCCGCATCACCGGCTTGCCGCACGACCAGTTCGAAGCCCTCTACTGGGCCGACCGCCATGCCTACGACGAGGGCAAAATCACCGGACTCCAGTTCTGGCAGAACCTCGTACGCGATGCGAACCTGAATCTCGACGCCGCCAACATCGACGAGCTCAACCTCTGGGACGCGCGCATGTGGACCACGCAAAACCCCGCCATGCTTGCCTGGCAACAACAGCTCAAGCAACGCGGCATCCGCACCGCCATTCTCTCCAACATGGGCGACACCGTGCTCGCCAACATGGAGCGCGAATTCGACTGGCTCTCGCGATTCGACGTCCTCGTATGGAGCTTCCAGCACAAAATGGCCAAGCCCGACTCAGCCATCTACCATCGCACCCTCGAACAACTCCACACACGGCCTGAAGAAACGCTCTTCATCGACGACAAGCTGGTCAACATCGAAGCCGCCCGCGCACTCGGCCTCGTCACCATTCTTTTCTCCACCGTCGAAAAGCTCCGCGACGACCTGATCGCCACCGGCCTCGACAAGCAACTCCCGCTTCCCGAATCGAGCACCAGCTTCTAACGATCGCAATTCCTGAGCAACTGTATCCGCGAGGGACCTGCTTTTAGATTTGGTTTGGGGTACGGCTAGTCTTCCTCGCCCTCTCGTTCGCGATATTCTCAAAGAGCCAATTGCAGACTACAACACGTCTTCTCTGGAGAATCCAATGAACGTTATCCTCTACGGCGCTACCGGAAAATCCGGCAACCGCATCCTCACCGAACTTGTCTCCCGCGGCCACCACGTCACCGCCGTCGCACGCAACCCCACCGGCCTTCCCGCCGGTACCAAGGCAGTCAAAGACGACCTCAGCGACGTAAACAAGATCGCCGCCGTCATCTCCGGTGCCGACGCGGTCATTAGCGCCTATGCACCCCCGCCCGACGATACCGACCAGCTCATCGGTGTCACTGAGCGCCAAATCCAAGCCCTCCGCAAAGTGGACAAACACACCCGCCTCATCGTCGTTGGCGGTGCCGGATCTCTTGAAGTCGCTCCCGGGGTCACAATCCTCCAGTCCGGCCATCTCCCCGCCGAATGGATTCCCATCGCCGCCTCGCACGAGAAGGCCCTTGAGCTGCTCAAAAAATCCGACATCAACTGGACCTACTTCAGCCCCGCCGGCTTCTTCGAGCCCGGTGAGCGCACCGCCAAGTTCCGCCTGGGCACCAACCAACTTATCGCCGACGCACAAGGCAACAGCCGCATCTCGATGGAAGACTACGCCATCGCACTCGTCGACGAATTGGAGAAACCTGCCCACGAACGCGCCCGCTTCACCATAGGCTACTGATCATCGATCCACCCGCGCAAAACTTGCGCACAGCACCTGCCGGCCCCATTGCTATACACTTGCTTGCCGTGAATGAAAGCGCCAGATCAATCGTTTATCTGGCACTTCTCAGATGATCCTTTGACAAGCCAGGGGGCCCAGATGCAATCAGCAAACGCACTCGTTCGATTCAGGTCTTCGCGCGCAACGCGCATCCTTTTCGCCACCGCAGCATTCGCAATCATCACGGCATCTGCCCTCGCACAATCGGTCCCCGTCGTCACCGGAGACGCGCGCGTCGACAAACTCCTCAGCCAGATGACACTTCAAGAAAAGCTCATCCTGATTCACGGCACCCAGGAAGATCCCAACGTCTACCAGGGCCAGGCGGGTTATCTCGCCGGCATTCCGCGCCTCGGCATCCCCGGCCTCCGCTTCGCCGACGGACCTCCCGGCGTGCTCACCCGCCATCCTTCGCAGGGCGAAACCGCCACTATGGGCGTCGCCGCCACCTTCAGCGTCAAGGACGCTGAAGACAACGGCATCGTCATCGGCCGCGAAGATCGCGCGCTCGGCATCGATGTCTCGCTCCAGCCCTTCGTCAACATCGATCGCGATCTCGAGTTTGGGCGCGGCTACAACACCTTCGGCGAAGATCCGTTCCTCACCTCGCAGATCGGCGTCGCCGAAATCAAAGGCATCCAGTCGCAGCATGTCATGGCGCAGGTCAAGCACTACGTCGGATACGACTCCGACAACGAAAACACCTATCATCGATGACCAGACCCTTCACGAGGTCTACGTCGCGCCCTTCGACGCGGCTGTCAAGGCCGATGTCTCGTCCATCATGTGCTCCTACAACCGCCTCAACGGCACCTTCGCCTGCGGCAACAAGGACACGCTCACCACCATCCTTCGCGATCAGATCGGCTTCAAAGGCTTCGTCACATCCGACTGGGGCGCAACCCATGCGGTCAACTTCATCAACGCCGGCCTCGACATGGAAATGCCCGGTGAACCCGATCCCAAGTCGCACGGCTTCTCCATCTCATCATTCTTCGATTCCCGTCCCATTCCGCCGCCCCCAACACGCGCCGCTGTTGAAGCCAACACCAACATGTTCGGCGGCCACATCCCCGAAGAGCCTGCTCCCAAACCCGAAGGCGGTGGGGGAGGCGGCAACTTTGGCGTCAAGCTTAGTCCCGAGAAAATGCCCGAAGCACTGAAAGACGGCACCGTTACCGAAGCCGCCGTCACCCGCGCCGCCGGTCGAGTCCTATACGAGATAGTGCACTTCGGCTATCTCGACGGAGAGTCGAAGCACAGCATCACCACGCAGTCCATCAAACAGAACGCCAGAATTATCGAGAAGACCGGCGAAGACGCCGCGGTCCTGCTCAAGAATGAAGGCAACCTGCTGCCGCTGAAGCACGAAGAACTCGACTCCATCGTTCTCATTGGTCCCACCGCCGCCCAGGTCGACTCCATCGGCATCAACGGCGAACGTTCCGTTGGCATCCCCGAACGCCAGATTGGTCCGCTGACGGCAATGAAGAGCATCTCCGGCAACTCGAACATCGGCTTCGCTGTCGACGACGACATGACCGGCTCAACCGTTCCCGCAGGCGCACTCAGCCACGGCGGCCAACCCGGCCTCGAGCGTGCAATTGTCAATACTCCCTCGAGCCAGACGGCCATTGCCGCCACACAAGTCGATCCGCAAATCGACTTCACCATCAAGGGCGGCAATGCCCTTCCGCCCAACTCCCTCATCACCTGGAAAGGCACTCTGACTCCGCCCCACCCCGGCGTGTACTGGCTCTACCTTCAGGCGCTCGGCACCAATGCCACCATCAAGCTCGACGGCAAACGCCTCGCCGCCACCGGTGCATTCCAGGGCGGCATTCACGGCGACATCCTCCAGGCCAACCAGGACAACGCCATCCCCACCACCGATGGTCTCGACAATGTTCGCCGCGCAGTCGATCTCACGGCCGGCCCGCACTCCATCGAAATCAGCACCAGTTCCGACACCTCCGGCTCTCCTGTTCAGGTTCGCCTCAACTGGTACACCCCCGAGCGGCGCCAGGCTGATCATGAGCACGCCATCGAAGCCGCCAGACACGCCAAGATCGCCGTCGTCTTTGCCTGGACTCGCCTCGAACCCATATTCGGTCTGCCCGGCAGTCAGGACAAGCTCATCGAAGAAGTAGCCGCCGCCAATCCCAACACCGTCGTCGTGCTCAACACCAGCCAGCCCGTCGCGCTCCCCTGGGTCGACAAGGTGAAAGGCGTTCTCGAAATGTGGTGGCCCGGCGACGAAGGCGGCTGGTCAACCGCCAACATCCTTCTCGGCAAAACCAGTCCCGCCGGCCGTCTCCCCGTCACCTGGGGCAAGAGCCTCACCGACTATCCAGCCAACGATCCCAAACACCCCGAGCGCTCCAGGAGAGGCGTAGACCATAAGACCACCTACAGCGAAGGCGTCAACGTCGGCTACCGCTGGTTCGACAAGGAAAACATCGAGCCCCTCTTCGCCTTCGGTCACGGACTCAGCTACACCACCTTCGATTACTCCGGCCTCAACGTCGCCAAAGCCTCCGATGGTGGCCTCGACGTCAGCGTCAACATCAAAAACACCGGCGCCATGGCATCCGACGAAGTCCCGCAGGTCTACCTCGGCGCACCCGCCGAAATTCCCGATGGTGTGCAGTTTCCTGTCCGTGCACTGGTCGCTTTCGAGCGCATCCATCTCGCTCCGGGCGAATCGAAGGCAGTCACACTCCACGTCGCTCAACGCCAGCTTCAGTACTGGTCCACCAAGGACCAGAAGTGGACCACCGAAAGTGGCAAACGCCCCATCAGCGTAGGCGGATCCTCACGCGACCTCCGCCTCCACCAAACCATCAACTAACCGACCACCAAAGGTAACGAAACCGTCGCGTCGAGTTGCTCCCGGAGGGAGCACCGAGAATAGCCCAGGGTGGAGTCCGCCCCCGCGGACGGAACCCTGGGAATCGAATTGGCAAAGAAGCCCCAGCCCCGGAGGGGCGTTCGAACCCCATCTCATTTCCAACAGAACGCGGCGCCTGCGGGCTCCAAGTCGCTGCATGAAAACCGGAGTTTCATCGCTAACTTGCTGACCTGCTTGCCGCGAAGCGGCGCTAACTCGCTCCTTAAGTCACATAAGTAAACCTGTGCGCTCTCAGGCCGCTGAACTAATATCAGTGGAGAACCTCGAGTCTTTTAGCAACCCCTCGATTCACGCACCAGCTCCAGTCATTCCCACCCAGATCGCCCGCAATTTTATCTCCATCAAATTCACACATCCCTCGCGAAGGTCTCGCCTCCGGGCGAGACTCTGGTAATCGTTTCGTTCTCCCATTAAATGGCTAGAATCATGAAACTCTTCGATCCGGCGAATCTTATAGCCCGTTGTTCTAAATGAGAAACGAAAGGAATACCTATGTGGACCTCAAGCGATAGCAAGACGCCGCAATCATCCCTTAGCGATCCAGCCGAACAGGAAACGGCTCCTGCGTCAGAAATCAACGGCAAGCCCGTCCGCGTGGCACCCCTGGCAGCGCTGAACCAGCACTCCATGATCGGCAAATCAATCGTCATCAAAGGCGAAATTACCGGGTCAGACCCTCTCTACATTTATGGCTGCGTCGAAGGATCGATCAGCGCGCCCGCGCACCGTGTAACCGTCGGAAAAGAGGGCAGAGTAAAGGCCGACATCACCGCGCGCGAAGTCGTCATCATGGGCGACGTCTGCGGCAATCTCAACAGCGGCGATCGCGTGGAAATTCGTAGCGAAGGTTCCCTTCTGGGAGACTTGGCTACTAAGCGCATCTACATCGAAGAGGGAGCAGTCCTCCAAGGCTCGGTTGATATTCGCAGGCCCAGCGCCAAGGAAAAAGCAGAAGCGCAGAAGAAGGAACCACGTTCGGCCGTCGAACTGGAAGCCATCGAAACTTCCGAAGAGCCGGAATTCGATCGCCAGACTTCGGAGACCCTCGCAGTGCCCGAGTTGGCCTGAGAATCTATCTCCAAATCCGTTCTCAGGCCCATCAACCACTCGCAGGACTTTTTGTGCTGCGGTCCGCGACCACTGTTCCCTGATCGCTAACCCCTGTACCCTGTTCCCTGATCCCTATTCCCTATTCCTGTTTCCCGCCTTCACGATGCCAGCCCCAATCCCACCAGGTTTGCCGCCGCAATAATCACCAGGATTCCAACCCACAACAGCCGCACCGGCCTGCTCGTCACGCCCGCCCATTCACCCAGCACCAGCCCGACGATCCCGCCAAACAACACATACCCGCTCATATGCAGCATCCAGTTCACGTAGCTCAGCCGCTCCGGAATATTGGCCTGTCCCCATGCATAAAAGAAGAACTGGAAGTACCACATGATCCCGCCCGTCGCCGCCATCAATGCATTCTTCACCAGTGTCGGCCGCGGCTGCCCCAGGTCCTCCCGCAGCGAAATTCTCTTCACCACCGCGAGCCGCCCAAAGCAATATGCGAAATTGACCACGGCCCCACCACCCATGATGAACACATAGGCGGGCAGAGCCGAATACAGGTGGCTGACGCCGATATTCTCAGCCGCCTGCTTGATGGGACCGGCCGCGTTCATCGCAAACGACATGCCCGACGAGAAGATGCCGCACATTACCGCCAGCCCCAATCCCAGCCACACGTTGAATTCTGTGGGCTCGCCAGTCTTCAGTTGCAGTTCTTTCTGATGTCCCGCATACGAAACGATCGCAACTCCGATCAGCGCCACCGCCACGCCCGCCATGTTGAAGTGACCGCTCCTGGTGTTGAACAGCATGCCCGCCTGGCCGTTCATGAACACCGGCACCAGCGTGCCCACCACCAGCGTCACGCCGATCGCCACTCCAATTCCGAGCGACATCCCCAGGTACCGCATCGTCAGCCCGTAATTCACATTCCCCACGCCCCACATCGCCCCAAACAGCGCCGCCTTCCACAAAACATCAGGCGGAATCGATCCATAGAAAGCGCCAAAGTGCGGCAGGAGCAGAAAGCTCACGAAAATCGGCAGCAGCACCCACGAGAAGATCCCGGCAACCGCCCACGTCGTCTCCCACGACCACCGCCTCACCTTCTCAATCGGCGCATAGAACGAAGCAGCCGAAGCCGCCCCGACCATGTGCCACCCAATCCCCGCTAAGATCGCCGGCATAATCCTCCAGCCTCAATGCACCTCACGTCACAAGCATCCTACGTTGACCCCACCACCTTCGCGAACATCTTTCTAGAGTCTGGTACTCCCTATTCCCTACTCCCTCAGTCCCTCAGTCCCTCAGTCCCTAGTCCCTCTTCCCTACGTCCCTCTTCCCCAGTCCCTGCCCTTTACACTCGTCTCATGGCCCTGTCCCTCTACGTCGCCACCACCAGCCAGGGAAAGCTGCGCGACTTCCGCACCGCCGCCGAAACTCACAACATCACCATCGAGCCTCTTCCCGGCCTCGCCGACATCGAACCACCCGAAGAAGACGGCGCCACCTTCGCTGAAAACGCCGCCATCAAAGCCGTCTACTACTCCCGCTTCGCCCCCGGCGAGCTCGTCCTCGCCGACGACTCCGGTCTTGAAGTCGATGCTCTCAAAGGCGAGCCCGGCGTCCGCTCCGCCCGCTTCGCCGCCGACGTTGGCCTCGTCGATTCGCCCGACGCCAACGACAACACCGATGTCTGGAACAACATGGTCCTGTTGCAGAAACTCGGCGACCTGCCCCCAACCGACCGCACCGCCCGCTATCATTGCGTGCTCGTAGCCGCCCGCGACGGCGAGCCCGAATACTCAGCCGACGGCGCCGTCGAAGGCCTCATCCTCGACGCTCCGCGCGGCACCGGCGGCTTCGGCTACGACCCACTCTTCTACCTGCCCCAGCTTCAGTCCACCATGGCCGAAATCGACCTCACCACCAAGCTCTCGCTCAGCCACCGCGGACGCGCCCTCGCCGCACTCCTTGCGCAACTGCGCGTGTGAAGGGCTCTTGCTCCAATCGACCTCATTCCACATGTCGAACATCCATCAGCCTCGGCGCTTGACGATCGTTATCTGCGTTACGAATAATGCACTTGGAGTTGCATTAGATACTGCGTCCCTCAATCTGATACTTCACTGCTCCGGCCTCCGGACTCGAAGCTCTTAGGAGCCACATTTCAATGGCAACAGCCCAAAATCCTGCCACGCCCAAGGTTCACACCGGCGTGCAGCCGCTTCGCGCCGCCCAGGGAACAAGCTTCATCTGGCGCAAGCTCCATTCGCTCCTTGGCATCATCCCCATCGGCGCATTCTTCCTTGAGCATCTGCTCTCCAACTTCGAGGCGCTCAAAGGTCCGGCAGCTTACGGAGCACAGGTCAAGTTCCTCAATTCCCTGCCGCTGGTCCGCGTGCTCGAGTGGGTCTTCATCTTCCTGCCCATCCTCTATCACGGCCTCTACGGCCTCTACATCTGGTTCCGCGGCAAGTCGAATGTTGTCTACTACCCCTGGGCCGGCAACTGGATGTACGTCGCACAGCGCTGGACCGGCCTCATCGCCGTTCTCTACATCGCTCAACACGTCCTGCGCCAGCGCTTCATGGGCATCAGCCTTCCTGAGAATCCCGGCGCCGCCTTCGCCAAGGTCCAGCACGAACTCGCCAATCCCTTCATGCTTGTTGTTTACGTCATCGCCATGATCGCCATCTGCTGGCACTTTGCCTACGGCATCTGGCTCTTCGCCGCCAAGTGGGGAATCACTCCCGGCGAAATCGCCCGCAAGCGCTTTGCCTATGCCTGCGGCGCATTCGGAGTCATCCTGCTCGCCATGGGCCTCGCCAGCATCTGGGCCTTCGTCAGCCCCAAATACCAGAACACCCCCGACGTCGTCCCCGTCGCCATCGCGCAAATGCCCGTCGCCACGTCGACAAACGGAGGGTTAAGGATCCTGAGTTATGACTCCGTGTCATCCTGAGCGGAGCGGCTTTCTTCAGCGAAGCGAAGGACCTGCTTCTTGAAGAAGCCCAATCCAAAGATGAGTTATTACTCCGTGTCATCCTGAGCGGAGCGGTTTTCTTCAGCGAAGCGAAGGATCTGCTTCTTGAAGAAGCCCAATCCAAGACTGATATTCCGTGCCTCGAGCGGAGCGGCCGAAGCACCTCTGAGGAAGCAGAGGTCTTCAGGCCTCTGAATCGTGCCGAAAAGACCGAAGAAGAATCTGGGGCGTAAGCCCCTGAGGCAACGAATGCCCACCGCCACCACCAACGCGCGCATCGACTGGAAGGCCTTCCAGGACATCGTCCCCGAAATGGGCACCGGCATGGCTGCTGTCAGTCACGCTCTTCGCAAGTCCGGCGTCGAGCCCGACCTTCTCGAAATGATCAAGGTTCGCATCTCGCAACTCAACGGTTGCGCATTCTGCGTCCAGTTCCACCTCAATGACGCGCGCAAGCTCAACATTCCCGCCGCCAAGCTCGACCTGCTCGCCGCCTGGCGTGAAGCCGGCATCTACACCGAGCGCGAACAAGCCGCCCTCGACTGGGCCGAGCGCGTAACCCTCATCGCCGCTCATCCCGTCGAAGACGAAGCCTGGGCCCGCGTCTCCGCGCATTTCTCTGAACGCGAACTCGCTTTTCTGACCACGGCCATCGGCCAGATCAATTTCTGGAACCGGATTGCGGCTCCACTCCGCTTCACACCGCCAATCCCCAGCGGTTCCTAGCTCTGTTTTTTCGGTTTTGCTGAAAGCTGATAGCTGATAGCTGAAAGCTGGCCTTTGAAAGGATTCGAACGCAAATGGCAGCACCCAGAATTATCGTGGTTGGCGGAGGTTTGGCCGGGCTCGCAGCAGTCATCAAAATCGCAGAGGCAGGCGGACACGTTGACCTGTTCTCCATCGTCCCCGTCAAGCGCTCCCATTCCGTCTGCGCCCAGGGCGGCATCAACGCCGCCAAAAACCTCAAAGGCGAAGGCGACACCACCTGGCAGCACTTCGACGACACCATCTACGGCGGAGACTTCCTCGCCAACCAGACCCCCGTCAAGGCCATGTGCGAAGCCGCACCCGCCATCATCGATCTCCTCGATCGCATGGGCGTGCCCTTCAATCGCACTCCCGAGGGCCTTCTCGACTTCCGCCGCTTCGGTGGCACCCTCTACCACCGCACCGCGTTCGCCGGCGCCACCACCGGCCAGCAACTCCTCTACGCGCTCGACGAACAGGTCAGGCGCTACGAGGTCGATGGTCATGTGCACAAGTACGAGGGCTGGGAGTTTCTTTCCGCCATCGTCGACTCGAAGCGCGTCTGCCGCGGCATCACCGCGATGAACCTCCGCACCATGGAAGTGCGCGCCTTCCCTGCCGACGCGGTAATTCTCGCCACTGGCGGCATCGGGGTCCTTCGTGGCGTTGGGCGCACCCCAGGGTCAAATTATTGGGACCGGCTCTGCGGTGACGACGGGCAACGTCTAGCGACCTGGCGTTTGCCTTCAACTGGTAGAGGACCGCTAGCGATGACTTCGGCATTTTCGCCCGTGGAACGGCGGCACAATACCCTCTGGCCTTGACCCTGGCCGCCTTGCTAAGGGCTAGGAAAGGCGTGTTATTGGCACTACTGCCATCCGTCCGAGGGAGGCTCTGCCGGAGTGTTGAGCGGGTCCCAAGTCCGCTGCTTTGAGTTACCGAGTCCTGGCGGCAAATCCCCCGACCGCCGACGCCAAGGGCTGCATCAAGGGCGCGGTGGTCGGCGGCGTCGCCGGTCACTATGCCGGCCATCACGGCGTGCTGGTGCTGTCGCCGGCTGCATCTACGGCCGCCGCCATGCCCGGCAGCAACAGCTGCAACAGCAGCAGCAGGGCCAGGCGCCGGCCGGGCAGGAGAAGATGTGAGGCGAAGGGTGCTCCTGCATCCCTCAACGTCGTCCCGGCCTTGAGCCGGGACCCACAACCACCGCTTTGTTGCAAACAAGACTGCCGCTCCAGCATCGCGCAACATTGACATTCGTGATTATGGGTCCCGGCATTCGCCGGGACGACGCTGGATAGAGCGCGCTGGCCCGCGATACATTACTTCTGATTCACGTTTCAAACTTTTTCTCCAACGTCATTCCGGGGCAGGCGAAGCGTGAACCCGGAATCTCAGGGATTCCCCGATGTGCAATTGCACATCTGAGGTCTGGTCCCTTCGGACCATCCCGGAATGACGGCTTCTCAAGCTTCAAACGAACCCAAAGATTTCGGCCTTCGCGCGCGTCGAAAAACGGCTTCCTCGCAACCAACGCGAAGCGCTGTCGCTAGCGGGCGGTCGATGCAGGAGGTGGCGGCGGTTGCCCCGGGATTCGGGAACGGCGATCCCGCGGCCGGCGGTAGTCCCATCCGCCCCGCCTTACATCTCTCTCATCCAAGTTCTTTATTTCCCAGGCGCACCCAGCGGAGGCGCCGGATACTCCGGCAGCTTCGACTTCGCGCGATCGTCCCGCCGAATTTCCAGCTCGTCAAACAACATCGAAGGACTAATCACCGTTCCGGGAATGTTTCCCGCCCGATTGCTTACGAACTGATCATTTCCTACCGCAACTAAATCATTTCGTAGACCACGAATGTCCAATTCATTCAGCAACGCGCCCCGCACCAATTCCTCGTGGCCGTCATTCGCCCATACTCGATACAGCAAGCGCGGCGAAGTCAGTCCGCCAAATGTTTCCACGCGATACGCGTACGGTTTGCCCTGATCCTTGCACATCTGAATTAATTTCGCTTTCAGTTCCGCCGGAGACGCCGCCTCGCTTCCTCGCAGCGTCAACACGCCATAATGTGGTTGCGGGGCGCCACCCAGCGGAGCAATGTCGTGTCCATTGGAAGCAGGGAAGTCCGGAATCGGCTGCCGCCCGACCAAATAATTAATCAGCTGCCCTTTTTCGATCACCGTAACAGGCGCCACGCGCACACCGTCGTCATCGAACGAATAGCTGCCCGTCAAACTGTGTCCCTGAAATGTGGATTGCGTCGGATCGTCCACCACCGTAATAAATGGCGGCAGCACGCGGCTCTTGAACGCCGAAGCAAATTGTCCCATCGTGCGCCCGCCGCGGCCCGGCTGAGTTTTTCGTCCCGCCGCATTGTCTCCAATTAATGTCGCCAGCACATCGCTCGACGCGTCTGGCGAAAGCATCACCGGCCCTCGATATTCTTCGTCCACCACTGGCGCTTCGCGCAATTCTTTCAGCGTCGCCATCACCAACTTCGCATTCGCAACAAACGTCGCTTCGGTCGGAATTTCTTCCGGCGTGGCCACCAACCATTCCGGCGAACGATCGAGCCGCATTCCATCTTTTGCTTGTGTCGTTCCGGAGATCGCAGTGCGGTAACGCGTCTCGCTGCGCCGCGTCACGCTTCCTTCTGAGTTCACAAAATATTCGTTCACCACGGCGAATTGTGCGGAGGCAGTCAGCAGTTGCACGTCCGGATCTTCGCGATACAATCCGCTCGCCGCTTCCAGCATGTGCGTCACTCGCGGCTCGTCATACTGCAGCTTCGCCAGCGGACCAACCGCCACCAGCGGCTCCGCGTGCGCAAAATCGTCCACATTTTCATTCAGCGTCAGCGTCTTCATCATCGCTTGCTTGGCCGCCAAAGCTTCGCCGGCTTCTTTGTACGCCGTATCCGTCGCCAGCCACAACGCGTGACGAAGCGCGTACACGTCATTCTCGACGGGCGCCAATTCCGTCTCGCCTTGTCCCTGCCCGAAATAACTATCCTGCTTGTAATCGCCGATGCGCACCACCGCGCGCAACGCACGCTGATGCCACCGCTGGCTAATCTCCAGCGAGCCGAATTCCGCGTCGCCTTCGTATTGCTCGATGTCCGTAACGCGATATTCCACGTAATACGGCCGCGCAACGCTCTCCATCTTCAGTTCATCTTTTGAGCGCGTCAGCTCCGCCAGCATCGCCTGAAGAATTGGATCGGTATTTGCCGCCGCTGCCTGCGCCGCAAGCACTGTGCTCGATGGCGCGGCCATGGCCGGCATTCCTACAGAAGTCTGCGCCGCTACATTTTGCGGCCCGTTCGCTTTCGGCGCACCGGCATGTGCTACCGACGACCACGCGCCCAGCACCGCAACTCCGCCAATAATCGCAATCGCCGCAAATTCAATTACTCGTGCATGCGTGCGCAAGAGTTTCATCGCGTACCTCCTGCAACGCCGGACGCAGAAGCCGTGCCCGCGGTAGAAGTCGGCGGCGCCAATATCGGAGGCCGATCGCGTCCGTGGCCCTTTTTCTGCACTTCCATTTCAGAAAACAGCATCATCGGCGCCGAAGCTGAAACCGGAACCCATCCCGATTCCGCGCCGCACACTCCGTTGAACACATCAATTTTATTTCCCGTCGCAACAATTCGTTGCAGCGCCGCGATTGGCGTCCCCACCATGTCCACTCCGCGCACCAATTCGTCAGGACGTCCATCCGCATACACGCGCCACACAATAATCGGCAGCACCTGGAATGCCTGCGGACTCTGCCGCTGCGTCAAAGTAAATCCGCCTTCCACATCCTCAAAATAAAGTCCGTAAGTTTTGCCCTGCTTTTTAATTTCTTCAATGAACTGCTTCCGCAGATCCGCATCCGAAACCATTTTCGTGGAAATAACTTCCAAATTTCCCTGACGTCCAGTGGCCATGCGCCCCGGTGATCGCCGTCCATGTCCATTCGAGTTGCTGAAATTTGTCACCGGCATGCGTGACATCAAAAAGTTTTTCAGAATTCCATCCTTAATCACTTCCACGCGCTGCGCGGGCACGCCCTCGTCATCAAACTCATATGTCCCCGCCAATTTCACCCCACCAATTTCCTTCAGCGTAGGATCATCCACCACGCTCAGGAAACTTGGCAGAATCGCTTCGCCAACTTTCTTGGTGAATGTTTGTCCTTCTTCCTCACCTCGCTGACGATGTCCTTCCAACCGATGTCCCAACACTTCATGGAAAAATACCGCCGCTGCGCGTCCCGAAAGCAAAGCAGGTCCCGCATATGGATCAGCCACCGGAGCCGCCCTCAACGCCTTCAAATCCGACGCCATCTTTTCAATTTTCTTGGAAATTTCTGCCGAGCTCGGAAATTGGTCGGGCGTGGGCGCCTCAAAAGTTTCAACGCGCAACAATTCCATTCCATCATCCGCGCGCGTTTCCGCTTCCAGTACCAGACGCGCCGAATGTCCCGGCTGCGCCAACCGCGTTCCCTCCGACGAAACCACGAATTGCGTTCCCTGATCGAACGTCAGCGAAGCAACCGAATTATAAATGTAATTAAATTTCTTGAATTCAGTCGAGTAACCCTTCACGCGCTCTTCCCATTCCTTCTGATGAACGGGAACCAGCGTGCCACCCGGCACAATCGCTTCGTGCGGCTTCTCGACGGAAAAATCCGCGGACTTATCTTCTTCCTCGGACTGCACCGCCTTCTGCGTTTTCACCTGCGTATAAACTTGCGACGCCTGTCGATATTCGCTGTTCGTCATCAGCCACAGCCCACGCGCTACTGCATCGCGATTCGTTCCCATCGGCAGCGTGCTTGCCGCAATTCCACTCTCGCGTCCGTCGCCATGCGTATTGTCCAGAGCAGGCGCGCCCACGCGCATGGTCACATCCGCAGTGCGCTGCTTGCTGGTCACCGAGCTCATCAAGCTGCCTTCGCTCGCGTTGATCGAAACATTTTCGTGGTCGAACACGGCGTAACTAATGTAGTAAGGCGCAGGATCAGATTTCCCCAGCGAAGTTTGCGCGCGCGTCAATTCCTGCTGCATCGTTCCCAATATCATTTCAGAATCCGGATCGCCCAGCGGCAGCGCCGTGCAAGTCACAGCAAACGCCGCAAGCGACACACCTACAGCCACTCGACGCATAATCTTTGCGCGAAAATCTTCTCTGTTAAATTTCAGCATGATTGTCCGGAACTCCGTCAGGCAAATTGTCAGAAGTATCTGACTCCTGAAAACTCAGCTATCCATAATCTCCCGCCGCCCATGCAGGCGCAACGGCATAACAAAAAATGGGAACGCAAATTGCACTCCCCACTGAATTAGACGCGCTCTAGCTCGAAAAGGGTTCCCAGCATCGGTAGCATTGACATTCGTGTCTGTGCGCTTTCTTCCGTCGGTCAGGAGACATTCCTACCCGCGGTTCTCTTACAAATCGCCCGCCCGCAATCTGTCTCTCGCGTCCTTCACTTCGTCGCTTTTACGTCCTATCCACCTCCCCATCCACAATCAATATCGTCCGATAAAGCACTTCCGCCCCATTCGCCACATCCGTCCACGACGTAAACTCCTTCGGCGAATGACTAATCCCTCCCCGGCTCGGCACAAATATCATTCCAAACGGAGCAATCGGAGCCATCTCCTGCGCGTCATGTCCCGCGCCACTCGTCAAATCCATCGTCGCAAGTCCCAGTTGCTTGGCCGCATCGCGAATCGCTGACTGCATCGCCACATCCGTCCGCGCCGGCTTCACCGTCGCCGTCGCTTCGCAAACCGTCTGCACATTTTCTTCCGCATCAATCTGTTTGATCTTCTCCGCAATGCGCGCCCACATGCGCTCCACTTTCTCCGCATCCAAATCGCGCAACTCGATAGGGAACTCCACCCGCCCCGGAATCACATTGATCGCTCCCGGCTCAACTTTCATGTATCCAACATTTCCAACTTGCCCGCCCGATTCCGCCCGCACCACATCGCGCACCGCCAACAAATCCCGCGAAGCCGCCGCCAACGCATCCTGTCTCCGATTCATCGGAGTCGTCCCCGCATGATTCGCAAATCCCGTCGCCGCGCAACGCCACCGGCGAATCCCCACAATTCCTTGCACCACGCCAATCGGGATTTTCTTCTCGTCCAGTTTCGGCCCCTGCTCGATATGCAATTCCAAATATCCCGCCAAGGCGCCGCGCGCAATCCGTGCATCCATCAAACGCGCCGGATCCTGTCCATATTTTCGCAACCAGCCCGCAACCGTCTGCCCTTCATCATCCTTCCGCGTCAAAATCTCCGGCCCAATCGCGCCTCCGGCAATTCCCGCTCCCATCGTCGGCACTCCAAAATGGTTCCCCTCTTCATTCGTCCATACCACCACTTCTAGCGGATGCCGCGTTGTCACCCGCCCCTCATTCAACGCGCGAATCACTTCAATCGCGCCAAGACTTCCCACGTCCCCATCAAAATTTCCACCATGCACCACCGAATCAATGTGCGACCCAAACAGCAGCACCGGCAAATTCTCGCTGCCAGCGCGCCGCCCAAAAATATTTCCCGCCGCATCCATCCGCACCGAAAGTCCCGCATCGCGCATCAATCCCATCACATATTTCTGCGCCGCCATTTCCGTTTCCGAATATCCCAGCCGAGTAACTCCGCCATCCGCGTTCCGCCCAAACTCGCTCAACTTCTCCAATGTCCCCTGCAGACGCGCCGAGTTGATGTGAAATCCCTGCGAAGTAGCCCCACCCTGCGCCAACGCCGCCGGCTCATCCAACGCCAAAATAATCGCAGCGCCGAAAAGCGCTCCCAGCAAAACAACCATCATCAAACGCATAAAATGCTCCTCTTTCGTTGGCATGTTTTTTGTAGGGGCGCTGCTTGCTGCGCCCTCATCCGACGATCTTTTCCGTCGTCGTTTCCCGCCGCATCCTACCACCCGCCACGCATTCACATTTAGGCCTCGTAACAGGCCACGAGTTCCGCGCCTTTTGCGTCCCGGCGCACTTTGTCGGGAACTCGTGCCGTAGCGACAAAACGAAACGCGGGCTTTAGCCGCTGCGACTGTCGTACCCGGTCTTCTAAATCGCCTGTCGGAGATGCGCTGCGACTCCGGCGAACCGTAACATCCGTACTATCGCTCTAACATACCCTACAGGTAATGCTGCGTGATAGACTCCGGCCGTCGGGCGTGGCGCAGCAACTGTCAGGCCGCATCCGCAGCATGATCGAACTATGATTCTCAACCGACGACACAAAGTCATCCTCTTCATTTGTTTGGTCGTGACTGGGATCGCCCTTCTAGTTGGCGTAGAAGTGAAAGCGGCGCTGGGAACGTTGCTGCTAGGAATAGCCCTTGCGTGGGCAATTGGAAGCCAGACCGCCTCAAATACCTACAAAAAACTCAAATTCACTTCGAGCGTCGTCTTCCAATGGGTGAGATTGCCGCTACTAACCCTCGTAGCGGGCGCAATCCTCTCTTTCACGCTGCTCGTCGCGAACGCCAACCTAATCGCAGCAATCGCCGTCATGTGCTTCGCTGGCATTGCCATCTCGCCGCTCAGAACTATTCCGTCCGTAAAACGCTGGGCGCGCACCCTTATCGTGGTAATAGCAACGGCAACATTTTGCGGCGGATTAGTTTTTGGCTTCAGTTTTTGGCCAGCAGAAAATGCCTTTGCGTTTCAGGCTGGCAAGGCCGCGATCCCGGCTGCGGTTGCATTCGTCGTGGGAATATTTTGGCTTTCAAGGGGCGCTCGGCTCATTCACCAAGGCATAAGTGCAGCCGACCCGATTGAGGTCGCACCACCGGATCCAGCCAAGAAAGTTCGCCTTCGCTACATCTCTCTCGTTTTTGGCGTGCTAGTTCTAACTCTTATTTTGAGCTTATTAACATTCGGCGAAATGAGCGGATGGGCTTACGGACTTCCAGAAACCACGAACGCTCCGGCTTCAAATGTTTTGGGTGGGACAGTGGTGTTGCTTCTATTTTGCTGGTGGCCGTACGGTGCTTTCAAGAAAATTCTGTCGCGCGAACCAAATTCGAATCCACAGTACGTTCGGCGTCACCGCAGGGTCTTGAGCGGCGTTGGGATGTTTTTCGTTGTCGTGATGAGTCTCGCCGTGGCTTTTGGGGTACAGAATGGCAACGACCGAAAACTCGGTAATCGAGCCGCGCAGGACACATCTGATCTTGCGGCAACATTACTCAAGATCAACCTGATCAAGCAGCGCGACCTTGGAACAGCGGCGGATTATGTACACGCTTACGCCGAAGTTGAGCCGTTGCTAGATACTTTCGATGGAGATTTGCAGAGATGCATCGATGACCAGAGTGCTGCAGTAGCGATGGAACAGAACCGAGGTCCGGTAAACATTCAGCGACTTTATTCCGGGCACGCGGCCGCAATGAAATCGGACGCTGACGCTCTCGAAATCTTCCGCGAACTGGCCCAAATCATCAGGAAAGAAGTCACGACGATCCAGATGCTCGCGGTCTTGCCCGACCGTGAACAAGCGTCGTACTGGCAATCCGAATTCCAGCCTCTTCTCGCACGGGAGGATGCGATTCGCCGACGAGCCGCATCCCTCGAGAAGAAATGATCCCGCGCCGCGCTCAAAATAAAGCCATCCTTAAGCGAAGTGGGTCCTGACCGCCGCTTCGCTCAACCCGATCCAATTTCGCCCAGCTGATTCAGTGACCAACACGGCAAATGTCTTTCCGGTTTCGGAAGCAGCAGCACTCGCAGAATCGCGTACTTGACTGAGAGTCAAGACGCCACCCCTGTTGTACTCGGCAGTCGGAAGGTGATACGTCTTTCCATCGTCTGACTTGATGTAGCGCGAAAACCCGCGCCGTTCCATAGCAGCGTGAAGGACTTCATAGTCGGAATATGAAGCAGCGTGTAATTCGACTCGAGTTGTAAAGTTGGGCATATTAATTATCCTTTTGGAGCGCATGCTCCTTGAATTTAGTTGAAATGTAAACTACAGTGTGACGAGAACGTCTACTGCC
Source organism: Terriglobia bacterium (assembly GCA_963840515.1). GTDB lineage: Bacteria > Acidobacteriota > Terriglobia > Acidiferrales > UBA7541 > DASTCZ01. The sequence continues at coordinate 75,781 of CAWIZI010000035.1, read as the reverse complement.
AAGGAATGACGCTTTCGTCGTATTTAACTATACGAAATCGTCTCATTAAAAGTCAAGGAGGCCTGTGTCGAAAGTCTTTGCTGAGCGATTGCGCGCAGCACGTGAACTGCGCAAGATGAGTCAGTCTGATCTGGCGAACGCCACCAAACTGCAACCCTCCGCCGTTTCGCATTTTGAAACCGGGAGGCGTTCACCGTCATTTCAGAACCTCAAAGCTCTGTCCGACGCGCTCAATGTGACGACAGACTACTTAATTGGAAGAACTGAGGAGTCCAAGAGCTCCAACTCCGGATTTAGCGCGCTTCTTCGTCACGCAAATAGAATGTCAGAAGAAGACCGGAAGACGCTGACCAGCATGGCTAAGGTGATGGCCGACAAGCAGAAGAAATGAGAGAACTCGATGTCGAAATCAGATTTTTCGCGGGCTGAACTACGAGCTGAGGCGGTCCTCAAGCACCGCGGAATCTCGGTACTTCCTGTCGACCCTTTTCGTATCGCGGGAGACGAGGGAATCCTTTGCGAAGAATTTAAGGGCGCAGCTCCCGGAATTTCTGGATGCCTTATGAAGGTCGGTGACACATTCGGGATATTCTACAGCAATCGGTTTTTCAGTGAGGGGTTTCGCAGGTTTACAGTGGCGCACGAACTCGGCCACTATTTTTTGGAGGGGCACTTCGATTACCTGTTCTTGGGAGGAAACGTTCGTCACGAGTCTGTGAGCGGCTTTATATCCGACGAACACTATGAGCGCGAAGCCGACGCTTTCGCGGCAGCATTGCTAATGCCAACCGTGCTGTTTGACAAAATCTGTGCTCAAGTGAAGCCGGGCCTTCCCGCCATAGAAGCTCTAGCTGTCCAGTGCGCGACTTCACTTACCGCCACCGCCATCCGATATGCCAAAGTCTGCGCCGACGCAATCGCAGTGATCTGTTCCAAAGACAATCGAGTGGAATTCGCATTCATGTCGGAGATTCTCAAGGCAAGGCGGGGCATGACGTGGGTTAAGAAGAATTCTGGCATACCGGAATCAACCGCAACATCGAGATTCAACAAGGATCCGAGAAACGTGACTGGATCGAGACGAGTGACTTCAAGTTCGACGATGGACGCATGGTTCGACTGCGGGGGCACATTAGAAGTCGTCGAAGAAATCGTTGGGTTAGGGAGTTACGGCCGAACGCTGACGGTGTTATCGGGCGAATCGCAAGCCGATTCAGAAGATGAGGAGGAGAGCGACGAGAACGAACTTGAGAATATGTTGCCCTCGGACCGATGGCGCCAGCCCCGCGACGATTAAAACCGTGTTTTACGCTCACAATTTTAGTACCTAGTACCAAATTCCTCTTGACAAACCATATACTACTATGATACTCTAGGTTGCAGACTCGCACTTCCCATTCGAATAAAGCTTCCCAAAATGGGAATCGCCCTCCTGCCGGACTTAAAAATCCATTGAATCAAAGCCTTTTGCGACGTCCGATCCGTTAGCTCGGGCTAAGCCCTTTAGTTTCACAAGGATGTGTATATTGATTGATAATCGACCTAAGTCCTTTGTTTGCAATACATACATGGGGTACCCCCAGCTAAGTCCTGTATTTGCAATACATACGTGAAAATGGACGGGGGGTAGGGGTGCGGTTAACATAATTTTTCCGGCGTCCGTAACCCCTGCATTTGCAATACATACGCCACTTAGCGCTCTAAGTCCTGTATTTGCAATACATACAGGAAAAGGTGGGGGAGGGGGGTGAGGTTAACAATAATCATGGCGACCAAACACATCAGTGACGACATTTCGTCACGCGCCAATTGCGCCTTTGCCCGCACATTGCCATACTGCAACCAATATCGCAGCCCAATTTGGCTGCTTGCACCGAGTGGAGGAATTAGATCGTGAAAAAGACTTGCGTGGCATCTGCACTTTCAATCTTTGGTCTCGCCGCTGTTCTCGGTTTTTCCGGGACGAGCGCGAATCTTTCCGCCGCTTCGACGGTTTCGTCTTCGGCGAATCCGGCTCAACAATCTCAGCCCAGCCTCGTCGCCAGAGTCGGTGACACCGGATTCATCCAACTCACCGCCGAAAGTTTCAACTCCCTCTCTCTGAATCAAAAGCTGGACGCTTACTGGCTTTACATGGCCTGCGTCGCCGTCCATCCAATTGTCTACGATCAAAATTCCGTTTATGGACTGCGCGAAAAACATTTGCTGGAATCCATTCTCACCAATTCATCGGGCATCGATCCCGACGTTTTGCAGAAAATAAAAGACTACACCATGCTTTTCTGGGGCAATCAGGGAAATCACACCTCATTTAATTCGCACAAATTCCTGCCCACTTTCACGCGCGAGGAATTAAAAGCGGCCGTCACGCAAGCCATGCGCAACGGAGCTTCCGACACTATTGAAAAAGAAGCGCGCGATTTGGACAAAACAATTTTCGATCCGGATTTTCAGCCCATGCTGACCATGAAAAATCCGAAGAATGGCGAAGATCCTCTGCAAGCCAGCAGCAACAATTATTATTCCGGCGTCACGCTGAATGATTTAAAGAATTTCAGCGAACACTATCCGCTGAATTCTCGTCTGGTGAAGAACGGCAACAAACTCACTGAAGAAATTTATCGCGCTGGAACTCCGGACGGAAAAGAACTGCCCGGTCTTTACGCCAAGCAACTCGGCGCCGCGAATACATATCTTTCCCGCGCGCTGCCATACGCTCCCGCTTCGCAGAAAAAAGTAATTTCCGATTTGATCCGCTACTACCAAACGGGCGATCCCAAAGATTGGCTGCAAACCGGCGCCGATTGGGTTGGCGACAAAACAAATCCCGATTTTTCAAATGGCTTCGTGGAAATTTACAAAGATGCGCGCGGACAAAAAGGCGCGATTCAGGGATTCGTCACCATCGTCGACGAAAAACTAAATCAGATGATGAAGCAGTTCGCTTCAAACGCCGGATATTTTGAGCAGCGCGCACCCTGGGACCCTCAATATAAAAACCCAAATCCGAATCCGCCAATCGTGAACGCCGTTGAAGCGCTGGTTGAAACCGGCGATTTTGAAGTGAACACAATTGGAGATAATCTTCCGAACGAAGCGGAAATTCACGAGAAATACGGCTCGAAGAGTTTTGTCTTCACCGGCTCGATTCGCGCTTTAGCCGAAGCGAGCGGACAAAAAGTAGTTCAGGAATTCGCCTATTCGCAGGAAGAAAAAGATCGCGCCCGCGAATATGGCGAGCTTTCCTCGAATCTTTTTACCGCGATGCACGAAGTAATCGGCCACGGTTCCGGAAAACTCAGCCCGAAATTAAATAAGGAACCTGCTTCCTACATCAAAGAATATTATTCAACGCTCGAAGAAACGCGCGCCGATCTGATGGCTCTCTGGAATTTCTGGGACCCGAAATTAATCGATATGGGCGTGATGCCCAATCAGGACGTCGCTAAAGCTGCGTATGACGGCGAAGCCCGCGCCGCGCTTGTGCAACTTCGCGAAGTTCCCACCGGCGATTCCATCGAAGAAGATCATCGCCGCGGCACGCAACTGATCGTAAATTATATTCGCGACAAGAACGGAGCGATTGAGCCAGTCGAGCGCGACGGAAAAGAATATATGGTTGTGAAGGACTACGCGAAAATGCGCGAAGGCGTCGGCATGTTGCTGGCCGAGTTGATGCGCATCAAAGCGGAAGGGGACTACGACGCCGCGAAAGCGCTGATCACAAAATACGGAATTCATTTCAACACCGATTGGCGCGATCAAGTTGTAGCGAGATTTAAAAAACTGAATCTCCCAACATACTCCGTCGGAATTTATCCGAATCTGGATTTGCACAAGGATAGCGACGGTAAAATCGATAACGTAATCATCAGTTATCCGCGCGACATCATGGCGCAGCAATTACGCTGGGCAAAATTTACGGGACAATAAGGAAGCGGACATGAACGCACCTCAAAAAGCGGCTGACGCAAGTATGTACAGCGTTTCGGTTCTCGAACATTTCAAGAATCCGCGCCACGCCGGCGAGTTGGAAAACGCCGACGCGAATGTTGAAGTCACAAATCCCGTCTGCGGAGACACCATGCGCCTTTCCGCCCGTGTCAAAGACGGCCGTATCGCCGAAGCAAAATTTTTAGCGCGCGGCTGCGTCACATCAATCGCCTGCGGCTCTCTTGTCGCAGAAAAAATGCAGGGCGCGTCGCCGACGGAAATTGCAAAAATTACTCCCGAGCAAATTTCCGAATCGCTCGGCGGACTTCCGCCCGCAACTTTTCACGGCGCTCAACTAGCGTGCGATGCGCTGACAAGTTTGCTCGAGAAAATAGGATGATCGCCCGCAACTCCGGAGCGCTGTTTGCGATATTGCTCTTCGTCGGAGCCATCGGATGCGCGAAGAAAGTTGCAGAGAACGAATGCATCGAGAGACTTTCGGCAAGCATTAAGGTAGGAGCGCCAGAGGTAGTTGTGGATAGGGCGCTTGATCAATGCGGGTTTTCTTATTCGCTAGATCAAAAGTCGGGCACGATCTTTGCGATCAAGCGTGGCGGGAAAACCGGAGCCGTGCGACAGGATTGGAGTGTGCAGGTCAAGCTAGACGATGGACACAATGTGTCGTCCGTAAAAGTTGAAAAAATGTTTACGGGACCGTGAAGAGTAACAGGGAACGCGAGGGATTTGGTCAAGCAGCGCCGGTTGCATCGCGAAAAGTTTCGGGGTCATTCAAATTCAGGACGATTCCTTCTTCCGGCGTCGGAACTTCATGGACTTCGCTGGCATGTTTCCAAACGACGGAGCGCGCTCCAGTTTCTTCTGGTGCTGCCAGAAGTTCTGGCAAAAAGTTTGGACGAGAAAATTACGGGATGTCCGCGCTTGCCGCGATAAGTTGGCGCGACGATTGATTTTCCCGTGCGATAAAAAGATACCCCAAGATCCTTCACCAGCGCGGAAGTAATCAGCGGATGATCCACCAGGCAAAGAAAAACTCCATCCGTTGGTTTTGATCCGATACTTTTCACTGCGGCTTTAACGGAAGAAAGTTGGCCGGATTCCCAATCGGGATTGATCACCGTCATTTTGGGATCCAACCCAACCTGCTTGCTGATTGCTTCCGCGCCTGCGCCGAGCACAATCAATTGCGTGCCGATTTTCGGATGACGAGTGATCTCGAGCAAATGCTCCAGGAATGTTTTGTCGTGATAAAGCAGCAGCGCTTTGGGCGAGCCCATCCGCTTTGATTCTCCGGCGGCGAGAATTACGGCGGTGAGCATTCGCGGATCAGCTTCCGTCGTGAATGAAGCGCGAGCGAGTTGAACTGCCTTATGCGCCTGTCCGCTGCATGACGGCGAACCGCGATCAGTTCCGCGGTGATGCTGATGGCGATTTCTTCCGGAGTGAGCGCGCCGATTTCCAGTCCGACCGGAGCGTGAACACGAGCAAGTTGTTCGATGGAAATTCCTTCGCGCTCGAGCGCTTCGTAAACGCTGAACACTTTGCGTTTGCTGCCGATCATGCCGATGTAGCGCGCGTCAGTTTTCGCGGCCCATCCGAGCACGCGCATGTCGTCGCGATGTCCGCGTGTGACGATGACGAGGTAACTTGATTCGCTCGGCTTTAGTTTCTCGAAGGCCTCTTCGTAAGTCGTGTAGATTTCGTGGGCCATCGGAAAGCGTTCGGCGTTGGCGAACGTTTCGCGGTCGTCAACGATGCCGATGGCGAATCCGACGCCGTGCGCGGATTGCGCGAGGGCCATCGAGATGTGGCCTCCGCCGAAAATATAAAGCACCGGCTGCGGTAAAATTGGCTCCACAAAAATCTCCAGCGTGCCGCCGCAGATCAGGCCGTTATCGTAGCTCGCTTCGTGATTCAAATTGAAAATCATTTTGCGCGGCGCTTCCTGACGCATCACTTCCTTCGCCGCGGCCCAAACATCGGCTTCGACGCAACCTCCGCCAATTGTGCCAGCGATGGAGCCGTCCTCACGCACCAGCATTCGCGAACTTTCGTAGCTCGGGATCGAACCATTGGTGTGAACGATGGTCGCAAGCGCGCCACGTTTTCCAGTGCGCCGAAGTTTCACGATCTCCTCGAAGATGTCCATAGAAATGCGGCCAAATGCCTTGCCCCAAAGATTACGGCCCAGAACTATCGCTGTCAACGCACAGTTATTCGAGAGTCTTGGCGTTGAACTCGGTGAGAGATTCGTCTTCGACGGTGAAACTTATTTCTATGGGATGGCAACAAACTTCGCAGTCTTCGACGTAAGTTTGGCGCGGCACGGAAGTGTCCAGCACCATTGAGATTTCTTCACCGCAGTAAGGACAGTCGAACGTGTGTTCCACATTCAAACGGTACAGCATTTTCGTGCGACGTGGCAATTTGGCAAGTGGACAGATTCCGCGCGGCGATGTTAGCGTACGCTTCGCGACGGGAGATTTGAGATGAAAGCAATTGTGTTCAACGAACACGGCGGACCGGATGTTTTGAAATACGTGGATGCGCCGACTCCGGTGATTGCGGCGAATGAAGTTTTGGTGCGCGTACGAGCGTGTGCGCTGAATCATTTGGATTTGTGGGTGCGTCGGGGATTGCCGGGAATTAAATTCCAGTTTCCGCATATTCCGGGAAGCGATATTGCGGGAGAAGTTGCGGAAGTTGGGAATTTGGTTTCGGATGTGAAAGTTGGCGAGCGCGTTTTGTTGGCTCCCGGATTGAGTTGCGGGCGTTGCATGCAGTGCGCTGCCGGCAATGATAATCGTTGCCGGAAATATACTTTGTTTGGATATTTGGCGGATGGAGGTTGCGCGGAATATGTGAAATCTCCGGCGGCGAATATTATTCCGATTCCTTCCACGATGAAATTTGAAGAAGCGGCTGCGATTCCAGTGGTTTTTCTTACGGCGTGGCACATGTTGATCACTCGCGCGCAAGTTCAGCCGGGAGAAGATGTATTAGTGCTGGCTGCGGGAAGCGGAGTTGGTTCCGTTGCGATACAAATTGCGAAATTAACTGGCGCGCGTGTGATTGCAACCGCGAGCACGGACGCGAAATTGGCGAAGGCTCGAGAATTGGGCGCGGACGAAGTGATCAATCATTCGGAAAAAGATATTTTGGAAGAAGTGAAACGGTTGACGGGAAAGCGCGGAGTGGATGTTGTGATTGAACATGTTGGCGAAGCGACGTGGGAGAAAAGTGTTTTGTGTTTGGCGCAGAACGGGCGATTGGTCACTTGCGGAGCAACGACGGGTTACAACGGGAAATTTGATTTGCGATATTTGTATAGCCGGAATTTGTCGTTGCTTGGATCATTCATGGGAAGCAGGTCGGAGTTGTACACGGTTTTGAAATTAGTGGTGGATGGGAAATTACGTCCGATAATTGATCGGGTGATGCCGCTGGCGGAATGTGCGCGGGCTCATGAGTTGCTGGAACTGTGGGAGCAGTTTGGAAAAATTGTGCTGAAGGTTTAGATCTTAATTGCAATAGGTACAGGGGTGGAAATGTTCCGTGCACTCATCTCCGCGATGGCAGTGATGTCGTGTCTCGCTGCGGCTGTCTCGCAAACCGCATGGGCGCAGACTCCGCCGGTGGCCGAATTCAAAATCCACATCGCCGAGCCCGTTTATGTGGGGCTCCCGATATGGATTCGTGCCGACCTGCCAGAAACGTTGACTGCGCGCTACCCGTATACTGAAGACCCCAGTTGGTTCGGCCCCAACAGAATTGAGTTGAAGCGCAGCGGACAGATCGTGACGCCGGCGTCATTTGCGTCAGTAGCATCCGCTGGCGGCGTCGCGGATGGATCAATTGCGCCAACCGGCTCACCGACGAATCAGTTGCCGGTTCACCTCAGGTATCTGCTGGATCAGCCAGGCACGTATTCAATCCGGTGGACGGTGGTGCGGCGCGAGGTGGCGGCGTCCAGGCGATTTGTAGAAACCGTCGTGGCGCAATCGAACGTGTTGACGTTTGAAGTGCACGCTTCTAATCCGGAACAAAGAGATTCATGGATCAAGCGCGAAGCTACGAATGTTCCGACCGATCCCGGACTCGTGGCGGGTGATTTTCTACCTTCCGCGATGGTGGCGGCGCCGGACGGAAGGATTCTTCGCGCGGCGATGGAGCAGTCGTATTCTGCAAATGACGCGGTGAGTGCGTACGCGTTGGGTTGCACGCGTCGTTTTCTGGATGGCGACGTTCACTCGCAAACAATCGAAATCATTCATCAAAAAGGGCCGAACGAGCGGTTAGCGTATCTGATTTCTCAGCGGCGGGAATTATTTGCACGCGATACGGAGCGCCTTGTTCGCATCGTCATTCCGTATTTGAGCTCCGGCGACGATGGACAGACAGCCGGTGCGTTGAGAATGTTGATTTTCACAGCTCATCCGGGAGGCTCATCTGAGGCTGAGCATCCAGACATACGTAAGGTGGCTGACGAAGCTGTATTGGCCGCCGCGCCGAGTCTGTTGACGCACGGCCAGAAAACGGCGGGACCGCTCGCGGAATTTCTTGGCGGCGTAAAGTCGGACGGTTCCCGTGACTTGCTGTGGAAAATATTCGCTGGATCGAACGGCGGAAATCAACAGGCGCTTATTGCTTTGACCTGGATCGCGAATCCAGGCGATCTTCCGAGGCTGGCCGAATTGCTGGTTAAACCGGGGGACGGCGATGCAAACGGCAGAGATCGCGCCGGCCTGATCAACAGCTTGCGGCATGCCTACGGAGACTCAGCTGTTCCGTATCTCGAGAAGGCAATCGTCAGTTCGCCTTACGCTTTTGTGCGGCTTCAAGCGGCGGAAGAATTGGGAGCGATTGGATCGCCAATCGCTTTCCGCTTCTTTTTAGATACAGTCAATCAGAATCCGTTTTACAGGGCGGAGGCGATTCGCTGGCTGAAGGGGCAGTTCTACGAAGACCTTTCATCATCTTCGGATGATTCCGCGGTAGGCGCGTTTCTGAAGCGCCGTCTTGGTCAGTGAACGCAAGGCAAAATCTATCGGTGCAGTGATATAGTTTCGGAAATTCAAAATCCTCAGGTCGAGGAGACTGCCTATGAGTTTATTTGCCACCAAATCGATGACGCGGATTATGGCGGAATCGGAATCGGATAATACGCTGCGGAGATCGCTGGGGCCGCTTTCGCTGATTTCGCTGGGAGTTGGCGGAATTATTGGCGCAGGAATTTTTACTTTGACGGGCGTAGCGGCGGCGCAGAATGCTGGGCCGGGACTTGTGATTTCGTTTGTGCTGGCGGCGATTGGATGCGTTTTTGCGGGGCTTTGTTACAGCGAATTTTCCACGATGATTCCGATTGCGGGAAGCGCGTATACGTATGCGTACGCGACGATGGGCGAATTGATCGCGTGGATTATCGGATGGGATTTAATTTTGGAATATTCGGTGGGTGCGGCGACAGTTTCGATTGGCTGGTCGCAGACACTGGTGGCATTTTTGCACGGATTGGGAATTGATTTGCCCGCGAAGTTGCTGGCGTCGCCGTTTCAATCTTCCGTTATGCCAGATGGTTCGACGGTGTACGGCATTATTAATTTGCCGGCGGTAATTATCGTCGTGCTAATTTCCATTTTGTTGATGACGGGAATTCGCGAGTCGGCGGGAGTAAATAATATTATTGTCGTTCTGAAGGTCAGTGTGATTCTAGTTTTTATCGCGATTGGATGGTCTTACATTCATCCGGCGAATTTAACTCCGCTGATTCCGCCCAACACTACCGGCAACTTTGGCGATTTTGGATATAGCGGATTGCTGGCCGGCGCCGGCGTGATTTTTTTCGCGTACATCGGATTTGACGCTGTGTCGACGGCGGCGCAAGAAGCGAAAGTTCCGAAGCGCGATATGCCGATCGGAATTATCGGGTCGCTGCTGGTGTGCACAGTGCTTTTTATTTTGTATACGCATGTTCTTACCGGGATGGTTGACTACCACAAGCTAGATGTTGCGGCGCCGCTTTCGCTGGCGCTGGAGCAGATTCCGCATCGCTGGCTGACGATCTGCATGAACATGGCGGTGCTGGCGGGACTTACATCGGTGATGCTGGTGATGTTGTTAGGCCAATCACGGGTACTTTTTTCGATGGCGAACGACCGGTTATTGCCGAAGGCGTTTCGCGATGTGCATCCGAAATTTCGCACGCCGTGGAAGTGCAATTTGATGCTGATGGTTTTCGTTTCGTGTTTTGCGGCGTTCGTGCCGATCAGCGTAGTCGGAAAAATGACGAGCATCGGGACATTGTTCGCGTTTGTGATTGTGTGCGTCGGGATCATTATTATGAGGAAGACGCATCCGGATACGCCGCGGCCGTTTAGGACCCCGTTGGTGCCGCTTTTTCCGATACTTGGGATCGCGGTGAATGTGGCGATGATGTATGGGTTGGGATGGAGTAATTGGCTGCGGTTGGTGATTTGGATGGCGATTGGATTGGTGATTTATTTTGGGTATAGCAGATCGAGGAGTTTGGTGAACGTGAAGCAGTAGCTTATCAGCTTGTGAACTGAAGCTTGCGTTTACCGAAGGAAAAAAGCGCTTTGTCTACTGTTCGGAAATCGGCGGTACCGCAATGACTGGAGATTACTTGGAAGAGTGGGCAGTATGAATCGAGATACCAGGAAACCGAGTTCGGAGGCTTATTTCCGCCCGTGGAATTGAACAGGCGCTCCACCGCTTTTCTTACGCGAGAATCGAAGATTGGGAAACGGCCTCCGCTAATGAAGTAAAGAAGCGCGGTGGCACGCGACAACCCAAATCGTTTCTGGATTTCAGTCTTTGTATATTTGTAGGTGCATTTTCTGCCAGACCAATCCTCTAAGAAATCGGCCGTCCGAGCCTGGGCGGGGCAGCTTGGCAGTTCAAAAGCCGCCTGTTTCCAGATGTGATAGGCCACGGATGCAACGTTTGGATTCCACTTTTTATCAGAATGCGCAGCATCCTTCCACCTACCGATCCACTCGAAGTCAGTGGCGGAAAGCCGCTGATGTTTGGCTTTGGCGATCACGCTGTCATGCCCTTCTTCGTTATACTTATCTCCCGGATATCGGGCAGCCCACAACCGCAACCACTCTTGAGGCGCTATTTCGGTTCCTTCGGGACTGCAAAATCTGAGTTTGCTCATTCGTGTGCGCCTCGAATGGTCCACGACAGCAGCGCTACGGTCCTCATTTGCTGTTGGGAAGCAACGATTCGATATAGGTTACGAGTTCGGGGCTGTCCCAGTCTTGTTGGCCGCTGATTTTGCGTTCGATGCGGCCATCGGCGTCGATGATGTAAGTTTCGGGATACAGGCTGGTGCCGTAATTTTCGGAGATTTTTTTCGTGGGGTCGCGGAAATTCGGGAAGGGAACGTTGTGCTCGGCGAGAAATTTTTCGTAGGCGGCGGAATCTTCGTCAACACTGATGCCGAGGACGGTGCCGCCGTGAGACGCGATTTTATTTTGCAGAGCGTTGAGCGAACCGATTTCGGCTACGCAGGGCGGACACCACGAAGCCCAGAAATTCAGGACGACAACTTTTCCGCGGAAATCGCTGAGGTGGGCGGTTTTTCCATTTAGGGTGAGAGCGAAATCGTCGGCACGCTTGCCGGCGATGCCGGGCTCGCCTTGTCTGTAGCTTGGAATTGAAAACGCGATGATGACGCTGGCGGCTACGGCAAGCGAAACGCCAGTGAAAATCTTGCCGCCAATCTTGCTGGCCATCAAATCGGATAATTTGCTCATTGGGTTCTGGTGCGTGAGACGCACTGGTATAATAACGGTTTCCACTGTGTGACGCGAACTGGGTGGAGTGGTTTTGGTGGGGTAAGAAATCAGAATCAAGAGAACCCAGGCGTAAAGGCGACACCTGGGGCACCCCCGGCGGTTCGATTGGGCGGAAGAGCAAAGTCAAGAACCCCACGTTCGCCCGCTTCGCGGGTCGAACATGGGGCACCCCGGCAAACTGAGCGAAGAAATTGCCAGTGACAAAACTAATTGTTTCGGCGATCGTGCCTGCGCGCAATGAGGAGGAGAATATTGCGGCGTCGGTGGAGTCGCTTGCGGCGCAGGCGGAGATTGCGGAAATAATTGTGGTGAATGATCAGTCGACGGATGGGACCGGCGGGATTTTGGAGGAGTTGGCTGGGCGGATTCCGAGATTGCATGTGATGGAAACGCGCGAACTGCCTGAAGGTTGGGTTGGGAAGAATTACGCGCTTTCGTTGGGCGCCGCGGAAGCTCAGGGTGAATGGTTTTTATTTACGGATGCGGATGTGGTGCATCTGGCGGGATCAACGGCGGCGGCGCTGGAGATTGCGGAGGAAACTGGCGCGGCGCTGGTTTCGTTTTCTCCGGAACAGCGAATGGAAACCTGGTGGGAGCGGGCGCTGCTGCCATTTATTTTTACGAGGCTGGCGGATAAATTTCGCTACGGTAGGATTAATGATCCGGAATCGCCTGCCGCTGCTGCGAACGGGCAATATTTGATGATTCGACGTGATGCTTATCATTCTATTGGAGGACACACTGGAGTTGCAGGAGAAGTTTTGGAGGATGTGGAAATTGCACGTCGTGTGAAGCGCGCGGGATTCCGGATTTATTTTGGGCCGGGAAATGGAATTGCGCGGACGCGGATGTACCGGACGTTTGGCGCGATGTGGCAGGGGTGGTCGAAGAATTTATATCCGCTGATGGCGGGGACTTTTGGGAAATATGTTGGAGAAGTGCTGACGGTTTTTCCGTGGATACCGGCGATATTTTTCTTGCTGGCGTTCTTGTTGAGGCATACGGCGACGTCTTCGTGGAGAATTCCGCCGTTCGCGGGAATGGTTTTATTTGTTGCGGCGATTGGGCTGCTGGCGGCGCGACATGCGGCGTATGCGTCGAAATTGAAGGCGAATCGATTCGCGGCGTCGGGCATCTTATACTACATTCCTGCGGTGATCCTTTATTGTGCGGCGTTGACGGTTTCTGCTTGGAGATATTGGCGGGGGATGGTGAGTTGGAAGGGAAGAGAATATAAGGTGGGGATGGCGGGGAGGAATTAGCCGTTATGGTTTTGATGTAAGGAAAAGGCGAGGCGGGTTAGTTGCGAATTTGGAGGCGGGCGGGTCACAGACCCGCCCCTACGACCGGCGGCGAGACATTGCGACACGTAATGCGGAAGATTAGAGTTTTTTATGGTCACCATCACACGGAAAATTGAATTTTCGGCGTCGCACATTTATCACAATCCGGCGTTTTCGGCGGAGGAGAATCGGCGTGTATTTGGGAAGTGCAATAATCCGCATGGACATGGGCACAATTACACTTTGGAAGTGACGATTGCGGGCGATCCGGACTCGAAGACGGGAATGGTTTTGGATTTGGTGGAGTTGAAGGAATTGCTGGAGCGGGAAGTGATGGCGCGGATGGATCATCGTTTTTTGAATTATGAAGTGGCGGAATTGAAGGGAGTGATTCCGACGTGCGAGAACGTTTCGATGGTGATTTGGAAAATATTGGAGCCGAAAATTCGGATGGGGAAATTACATCGAGTGCGATTGTATGAGACGCCGGATTTATTTGCGGATTGCGTGGGAGATGCGCAGCTTCAGGGGACAAATTGATGAAAGTAACTTTGACGCGGCGATATTCGTTTTCGGCGTCGCACCGTTTGCACAGCGATGCGATGACGGAGGCGGAGAATCAGACGCTGTACGGCAAATGCAATAATCCTTATGGGCACGGACATAATTATGTTGTTGAGGTGACGCTGGCCGGCGCGGTGGATCCTGCGACGGGAATGATTGCGAATTTGGTGGATTTGGATGGGTATGTGCAGAAGCAGGTGCTGGCGGATTTCGATCACCGGTATATTAATGAAGAAATTGCGGCGTTCAAGACTGTTGTACCCACCACGGAGAATTTGTGCATCGAAATATATAACCGGTTGAAGGGATTTCCGGGCGCGAAACTGGATCGCGTGAGGATTGAAGAAACCAGCCGGAACAGTTTTGAATATTCAGGCGCTTAGTAATTTCAGGTCAACATTTGAAAGAACGAAATCGGAAGGCAGGTCGAGATGGAAGAGTCGACAGAAGAAATTGTGGTTCCGGCAGCGCCGGAAAAATTTAAGGATGCGACGATCGCGGATCACACACGGCGGATCATTGAATTGCTGGGCGAAGATCCGAATCGTGAAGGGCTACGACACACGCCCGAGCGATTTGAGAAGGCGATGCGATTTTTGACGAAGGGCTACGAACAGAGTTTGGAAAAAGTGCTGAACGGCGCGATGTTCAGCGTTTGCTATGACGAGATGGTGGTGGTGAAGGACATTGAACTTTACAGTTTGTGCGAGCACCACTTGCTGCCATTCTTCGGGAAGTGTCACGTGGCTTACATTCCGAATAAACGCGTGGTGGGACTTTCAAAAGTTGCGCGGCTGGTGAACATGTTTGCTCGGCGGCTGCAGATTCAGGAACGGTTGACGAATCAAATTGCGCGCGCGATTGAAGAAGAGTTGCAGCCAATTGGCGTGGGCGTGATTGTGGAGGCGCGGCATTTGTGCATGGTGATGCGCGGCGTGGAAAAACAGAACTCGCAGACGGTGACGAGCGCGATGCTTGGCGCGTTCCGGGAAAATATTCATACGCGGGATGAATTCCTTTCGCTGGTGAGGGACCGAAATTCGTAAAGTGGTTTGCGCGATTGAATTGTAAGTATCGGTGGAATTGCGCGGGTTTCCTGCTATCCTCTCGTTCGATAGCTTTGGCATTCCAATCCTGCTGCATCCACAAGGAAAAAACGCATGGCTGATGAACTTTCTGAATTGCATGAAAACGCGGAACATGGAGCGGAGCACGGGCTTGCGGGCGTAACAATTTCGATGGCGGCGCTGGCTGTGTTTGTAGCGGCGATTTCGTTGATGGGCCACCGCATGCACACGGAAGAAATTTTGTCGGAGACGCTGGCGACGGACACCTGGGCGCAGTATCAGGCGAAGAGTATTCGCGAGCGAAGCTACGAAGTATTTTTGGACCAGCTGAGCGTGTTTTCGGTGCAGAGCGCGGCGCAGGCTGCGTCATTGAAAGAGAAATACTCGAAGGAAATTGAGAGATATCACGAAGAAATGAAAGAGCTGACGGACAAGGCGCACGACTATGAGAATGACGTGATAAAGATTCAGAAGAAGGCCGACAGATTCGACCTGTCTGAAGTATTGATGGAAGCGGCGCTGGTGATTTGTTCGATCACATTGCTGACGAAGAAAAAGGCGTTTTGGGCGTTGGGAATGGTGCTGGCGGTGGTGGGATTGGTGCTGGCTGGGTCGGGATTCTTGATGCATTAGCTGATGGCGAATGGAATCCGCCGGGGCAAGTGAAGAATTGTGAATATTTTTTGCTTACGATGGGAAGCTATGGTAGTCTTCGTAGGTCGAAGAGAAGACGAAAAAGAGCTAAAAAATGGGCGTAACGGAGAGAGCGGCTTGAGCGAAGTCAAATCAGGATTGATTGAAAAGTATCGACAGCATACGAAGGACACCGGTTCGCCGGAAGTGCAAATCGCTTTGCTGAGCGAGCGCATCATCTACCTGAATTCGCATCTACAGTCGCATCTGAAGGACCACGCATCGCGGCGCGGGTTGCTAATGATGGTGAACAAGCGCAGGCGTCTGTTGGCGTACCTTAACCGGCACAATCCGGATCGGTACCGCTCCATTGTGGACCGTCTTAGTTTGCGCAAGTAATACCGGCGTTCAGCGGCCAGGGGAGATCAAGGGCCATGCCGGGCAATTCGGATGCGTCACCTGAACATCGCGCGACCGAGCGGAAATTCCGCCCGGTCGCTTTTTTGTTAGGTGATTTGCGCGGTTCCCATTAGCACCGTCTCACTCTTCCATTCAAAAGTAATTGAGTAAAAAGCGCGCCAGCCTGGCGTCCGTGTGGACGCACTTGCTGAGAGAGCGCACAAAGGAAGTACACGCATGGCGCAGCAAGATGCACCGTATCAAGTAAAGCTGGACCTAGGCGGGCGAACGCTGATTTTGGAGTCAGGACGAATTGCAAAGCAGGCCAATGGCGCCGTCGTGGCGCGTTACGCGGACACAGTCGTTCTGTGCACCGCTTGTATGGAAAACAGGGCGAACCCCAGAGATTTTCTTCCCCTCACGGTGGACTATCGTGAGTACACATACGCCGCCGGGAAAATTCCGGGCGGATTCTTCAAGCGCGAAGGCAGACTTTCCGAACGCGAAACACTTACATCGAGATTGATTGACCGTCCGATGCGCCCGCTATTTCCAGAAGCGTGGCGAAACGAAACGCAAATTGTTTGCTTCGTGCTTTCGGTGGACGAGAACGATCCGGACGTGATTGGCAGTGACGGCCGCGTCGGCTGCGGCGTATTGCTCAGATCTGCCATTTGCCACGCCGATTGCGGCGGTGCGCGTTGGAATGATCGACGGAAATTTCGTTGTGAATCCCGGAGTGATCGAGCAGAAGACCAGCGCATTGAACATTGTGATTGCGGGAAGCAAAGACGCGATCATGATGGTGGAATCGGGCGCGCTGGAAGTTTCTGAAGACAAGATGGCCGAAGCGCTGGAATTTGGCCACGCGCAAGTGAAGCGAATCGTCGCGGCAATTGAAGAATTGCACGCGCAGATTAAGCCGGTGAAAGTTACCGTAGCTCCTCTGCCGTTCGATGAAGAACTGGCGGCGCAGATCGAAAAAACTCACGGCGCGAAACTGCACGACGCGCTGGACACCAAGAAGCATCCGAAGAAAGAAAGTTACGCGCTGGTTGCGGAAGTGAAGAAGGCGATTCTGGAAGCGATTCCGGAAGACGACGCCGACAAGCGCAAACTTGCGGAGCGCGCATTTGAGCGTCTACGCGAGAAAATGTTCCGCGACGATATTTTGAATCACAAGCGGCGTCCGGATGGGCGCGCGTTTGACGAAATTCGCGCGATCAATTGCGAAGTTGGATTTTTGCCGCGAACGCATGGATCGGCCGTGTTTACGCGGGGAGAAACGCAGGCGCTGGCAACGCTGACGTTGGGAACGAAGGAAGACATGCAGCGGCTGGACGTGCTCTTCGAGAGCAACACGTTTAAGCGCTTCATGCTGCACTACAACTTCCCGCCGTTTTCCGTTGGCGAAGTGAAATTTCTGCGAGGGCCGGGACGTCGTGAAATCGGACACGGAGCACTTGCAGAACGCGCGTTGAATAGTTTGCTGCCGAGCGAAGCGGAATTTCCGTACGCGATTCGATTGGTTTCAGACATTCTGGAATCGAATGGATCGTCATCGATGGCAACCGTTTGCGGAGGTTCACTCGCGTTAATGGATGCGGGCGTTCCGATGAAGGCGGCTTGCGCGGGTATTGCGATGGGATTGGTGATCGAGGGCAGCAACGCGGCCGTGCTGACGGATATCGCGGGCGCGGAGGATCACTACGGCGATATGGATTTCAAAGTTGCCGGCACGCGAGCGGGAATTACGGCGCTGCAAATGGATATTAAAGTTGGCGGCGTAAGTATTCCGTTGATGCGCAAGGCGCTCGAGCAGGCGAAAGCGGCGCGGTTCCACATTCTGGACATCATGGAACAGACGATTACCGAGGCGCGCAAGGAAATGTCGCAGTATGCGCCGCGGCTCTTCATGCTCATGATTCCTACGGACAAGATTCGCGATTTGATCGGGCCGGGCGGAAAGAAGATTCGGTCGATCATCGAAGCGACGGGCGTGAAGATTGACGTGATGGACGACGGCAAAGTTCACATTTTTGCGAACAGCGGCGCGGCAGGTGATGCGGCGTTGCAAATGATGCGCGACGTTACGGCTTCGGCCGAGATTGGGAAAACGTATCTCGGAAAAGTTGTGCGGTTGGCCGAGTTCGGCGCGTTCGTAGAAATTTTCCCCGGCACGGACGGATTGCTGCACGTCAGCGAAATTGCTGAGACGCGCATTAAGGACGTTCGCGATGAGCTGAAGCTGGGCGATCAGGTGCTCGTCAAAGTGCTGGCCATCGAGGGCAACAAGATTCGTCTTTCGCGCAAAGCGTTGCTGCGTGAAGCGCGAGAGAAGCAGGCGCGTGAAGCGGGCGCAACTGGAGCGATTGGCGGAGCACCACCGGTGCCACCTGCTGGCGGACCTCCGACGACTGAGTAATTTGGTGCAGAAAAGTTCACCTCCGCAGGAGGTGCGGTAAACAGACGGCTCGGCGATTTAATTTGCCGGGCCGTTTGTGTTTTTGTGTGATTAATTTTGCTTAGATTCCTACACGCGCTGGATTTTTGCGCCGAGTGCGATTAGTTTTTCTTCGATGCGTTCGTAGCCGCGATCGAGATGATAGACGCGGTCAATTGTGGTTTCGCCGCGCGCTACCAAAGCCGCAACGACGAGCGATGCGCTGGCGCGGAGATCGCTGGCGATCACATTTGTGCCTTCCATTTTTACCGGGCCGCGCACGGTGGCCACATTTCCATCGATCGAAATATTCGCGCCCATGCGGACCATTTCGCTGGCGTGCATGAATCGATTTTCAAAAATAGTTTCGCGAATTACGGATGTACCTTCGGCTTGCGTGGCGAGCGCCATGTATTGCGCCTGCATGTCGGTTGCGAAGCCGGGATATTCCTCGGTGGTCACATCGGATGCGATTAATCTTTCTGGCGCGCGGACTCGTAGCTTGTTGGATCCTTCGCGCGTGATCATGACTCCCGTGGCGGCGAGTTTATCGAGGAGGGCGCCTTGATGTTCGGGGGCGCAGGATTCGAGAGTCACGTCGCCGCCGGTGATTGCTCCGGCAATTAGAAAAGTTCCGGCTTCGATGCGGTCGGGAATAATTGTGTGCGTGGCGCCATGCAATTCGCGGACACCTTTTACGATTAATGTTGCGGTGCCATCGCCGGAAATATCGGCGCCCATTGCGCGGAGCAACTCGATCAAGTCCGTAACTTCCGGTTCGCGCGCGGCATTGTGAATTACAGTTTCGCCTTCGGCGAGCACAGCGGCCATCAAAATATTTTCAGTTCCTGTGACGGTGATTTTTTCAAACACGACTGTGCCGCCGTGCAACCGCGCGCCGGATGGAACGCGGGCTTCGATGTATCCTTTTTCCGTGGCGATTTCCGCGCCCATTTGTTCCAGAGCTTTCAAATGCAAATCCACGGGACGGGCGCCGATTGCGCATCCGCCGGGAAGAGAAACACGCGCGCGGCCGAATCTGCCGACGAGCGGGCCGAGTGTGAGGACCGAGGCACGCATCGTTTTCACTAATTCGTAGGGAGCTTCGGCGTCGTTCACGCTTTCCGTGCGAATTGTGTAGCTCGTGGAAGGAACTTCCGGCGCGGAAACGGTCGCGTCCATGTGCGCGAGCAAGCGGCCCATGGTGACGATATCGCGAACGCGCGGAACATTGTGCAGATGCACGGGCTCGGCGGTGAGAAGTGCAGCAGTCATCGCGGGAAGCGCAGCATTTTTTGCGCCGCTGATTCGCACCGTGCCTTCGAGTCTTCTTCCGCCTTGAATAACAAGTTTGTCCATGGGCCCCTGTTTTATTTCCTGAATTCGTGAAGCGCTCGGCGCATGTTTCCATTCGCGGCGCTCAGTAATAGTTGTGCTTCTGATGCTGTCACTTTTTTCTTGAGCATGATGAGAGCGATGCATGGGTCGTGTCCGGCTTGACGCAACGCGCGTGCCGCTTCAGACACGCTCGCGCCGGATGCCTCCTGAAGAATTCGCTGGCCACGCTTGCGCAACTTCTGATTTGTCAGCGATACGCCGATCATCCAGTTGTCATACACGCGGCCAAGCCGAACCATCGTGGCTGTAGAGAGCATGTTGAGTACCAATTTTTGCGCCGTGCCGGCTTTCAGGCGTGTTGAACCGGTGATCGCTTCGGGGCCAGTGTTGGTGGCGATTAATATTTTCACGGATTTTGCGATCGGAGAATTTCGGTTTGAGGTGATGCCGATAGTTGCCGCGCCTGCTTTCGCGGCTGCGGAAAGTGCGCCAAGAACATAGGGAGTTGAGCCGGAGGCGGCGATGCCGACGACCACGTCGCGCTTTGTCACGCGTTTTGCTGCGAGATCTTTCGCGCCTTGCGAGGAAGAATCTTCCGCGCCTTCGACGGCGTTGGTTAGAGCGCGAGTTCCGCCGGCGATTATTGCTTGAAACATTTTTGGTGACACGCCGAAGGTCGGCGGGATTTCTGATGCGTCCAGAGTTGCGAGACGTCCGCTGGTGCCTGCGCCGACATAGAACAGGCGTCCGCTGTGGGTGAGAGCGTGCGCCATTATTTCAACCGCGCGTGCGATTGCGGGGATTTCTTTTGCGACGGCGCGCGGAACGGTAGCATCTTCATGATTTAGCGCGCGCAATAAATTCTGTGTGGAAAGCAGGTCGAGTCCGCGGGTGCGCGGATTGCGCTGCTCGGTTGCGCGAACGGATTTTTGTCTGCCAGACACGATTAGGAATTATAGCTGGGGAAACGCGTGGACTGTTTGCGCGGAGCGAATTCGCCAATAGCTGGCGCAGAACATTATTTATTTTCGGATGAGGCGCGGGGAGTGGTGAATCCGAGCGCTTGGGCGATAGCGTCATGAACGGCCGGACGGACTTGCTGAATTTTTTCGTTGGTGCGGACGGGATGAGCTCGGTTGGTAAGCAAAACGACGAAGAGATCTTTTTCCGGGTCGCACCAGCTTGATGTGCCGGTGAATCCGGCGTGGCCGAAGCTGCGTGCGGAAAAATATTTGCCGCTGGCGGATGGTTCCGTGGGAACGACCCATCCGAGAGCGCGAGCATTTTTTGCGAGCGGTTGCGCCGACGTAAATTCTTCGACGGTGGCACGTTTGAGCAGGCGGTGATGCGCGTAGATGCCGCCGTTGAGCATCATCTGGCAGAGGGCCGCAAGATCGCCGGCGGTAGAAAAAAGTCCGGCGTGGCCGGCGATTCCGCCCATTACGAATGCGTTGTCGTCGTGTGGCTCGCCTTTGATTAGTCCTTCGCGCAGCGGGGAATCGTTTCCGGTTGGGGCGATTCGACCATGAAGTTCACGCGAAGGATTAAATATCGTGTTATTCATTTCGAGCGGCGCGAATATTCTTTTTTGCGCGAGAATTTCGAGCGGCTGTCCGGTGGTGACTTCCAAAATTATTCCTAGCAGGATAAATCCTGGGTCGGAATACTCGCACTTTTCGCCGGGCGCGGAGATTAGTTGTTCCGAGATGACGCGTTTGATGACTTCGCGCTTGGATTTCAGCGGTTGATAGTAGGGAACGTGCCCTGGAAGTCCGGAGGTGTGCGTGAGCAAATGACGGATAGTGACGTTGTCCCGCCACTCGCGTTGCGGGCCGGAGTTCCACTCGGGCAAATAATGGCCGACCGATGAATCGAGATTGATTCGGCCAGCTTCTACTTCCATCGCGATAAGCGTCGTGGTGACGACGGGTTTTGTTAGCGATGCGACGTCGTAAATCGTGTCGGATTTAATTGCGCGCGAAGAGGATTCGTAAGTTTGTTTGCCAAATGGGTGAATCCAAAGTTCGCTTTTGCAGCCGACGGCAAGAACTCCGCCGGGAAATGCGCGATCCGCAACGCTGCGATCCAGCAGGTCGTATGCGGGGGCAAGTTTTGATTCGCGCGTTTGTGTTGCTGGCTGCAGAATCATTGGCGTTGCAGGTTTTGCTAGCCCTTCGCCGATTTGTATTGGCGGTCTCGCGTGCGGCACGCTAACCGGAATTTTCCCGTCGACCGCTATTTCGCCGAACATCGCGCGGGCGACTGCTCGCTGCGAAACATCCGCGGTGCTGAACGCGGCGATCCAAGTCGAAGCTTGCGGAAATTTCTCAATCAAATAGGGACTGCCAAAGCACGCGACGATCACCGGCTTGGGCAAGTTGAAAAGATTTTCGACGATTTGGATTTGTTCGGGCGGAAGCGAGACGGAGTCCTTGCGATCTGCGACGCGCACGAGCAGCGCTGCGATGATGACGTCGTAGGTTTCTGTGGCAGGAATCTTTGCGAGTGAAGTTGTGGAGTAGCGCGTATCCACGCGCACCACTTGCAACGAATCGGCGCGCCAGCGCAACTCGCGTTCTAAAAATTCGGCGGGCGCAAAATCGGCATCTCCTGCAATTGCGACGAGCAGGACGCGAAGCGGGCGCGTTGCGTCGAGCGGCAGAATATTTGTCTGATCGCGGAGTAGAGTGACGCCGCGGTCGGCGATGCTTTGGCTTGTGGTTGCGAATTCGCGTTTGCCGAAATTCCTGCTGAGCGCAGCTGCGTCCACCAAATATTCGGCGTGCAGGCCGAGTTTTGCTTTGGCGCGCAGAATGCGTTTCACTGACGCATCTACTCGCGCGATGGGGAGATGGCCGGATTCTACTGCTTCGTACAACGCGGCGAGAGCGGCGTCAGGGCTTGGTGGAATGAGCAGCACATCCGCGCCGGCTAGAATTGCGCGGACGGCAACTTTGCCGGGAGAAAAACGCGCGGCAACGCCGGCCATGTCCAGCGCGTCGGTGACGATTAAGCCGTCGAAACGCATTTTTTTTCGTAGAAGGCCAGTTAGAATTCCGTGGGAAAGCGTCGCAGGAATATTCGCGTTCGGTTCTAGAGCGGGGACAGATAAATGTCCGGTCATGACTGAGCTTACGCCGGCCTCAATTGCCGCGCGGAAGGGAACGAGTTCCGTTTGGTTGAGGCGCGCGAGATTTGCATTTGTGCGCGGAAGATCGAGATGCGAATCGATGTTGGTATCTCCGTGGCCGGGAAAATGTTTTGCAGTTGCCAGGGCGCCATTTTCTTCAACGCCGCGAACGAATGACGAAACGAATGACGCGACGCGATGCGGATCTTCGCCGAACGACCGCGTGTTGATGATGGGATTTGCGGGATTGCTGTTCACATCGGCATCGGGCGCGAAAATCCAGTGAATGCCGGCAGCGCGCGCTTCAAGCGCGGTTATGCGGCCGAGTTCGTACGCGTCTTGCGGCGTGCCGGTGGCGGCGATCGCCATCGCGTGCGGAAATGAAGTGCCTTCTTCGATGCGCATTACGGTGCCGCGCTCGAAATCGGCGCCGAAGAGCAGCGGGATTTCGGCGTGATCCTGAAGATCATTCGCCAGCTCTGCCGCTGGAAAAACCTGCGCGCGCGCGATTCCTTGTGGGCCTACGCGCGTTGCTAACATGAAGCCGCCGACGTGCTGTTCTTCGACGGCGTGTAGTAATTCCTGATATTCGGAGCTGACAGTTGAAGTGAAGCGGCCGAAGAAGGGAACCATCAGTAGCTGGCCAAGTTTTTCGGCGAGCGACATTTTCCGAAAAGTTGCTTCGACCCATTTCGCATTGCCTACCGTGGGCTTAGGGTGAGGCGTAGTCTTTCGGGAGCGTTTGCGCGTGGCCATCAGAAAGAAGTATTCACAGGAAAGTTTTACGGCTGAGAATCATTCGCACGCAGTTTCGATTGAGTCCACACGCGCGCAACTCATTTGTATATAGCACACGGTTTGTGGAGCTACAACGCGTGCGCGTTGGACACGCGGTGAGGAAGTAAACTGGTGACGAGCGGGGAGTTTCGCTAAGATGCCTGCGATGCGGAAATCTAAATTAATTCGAGCTGTGCTGACGCTAGCTGCTGTCAGTGGCTTTGCGCTGAGTTCGGTTTATGCGAGGCAAGCTGCTAGGCCGACCGCAGCCCAATCGAACATTATTAATGATCAGCGTCTAGCCGATGTGGATTCCGTGATTGAGCAATCCATCGCGAAGGACGAAATCCCCGGCGGAGTTTTGCTGGTGGGATCGCGCGGACGAATTGTGTGGCGCAAGGCGTACGGATCGCGCGCGATCCTGCCGAAGCGCGAAGAGATGACGACGGACACGATATTTGATCTGGCGTCGCTGACGAAAGTGTTTGCCACCACTGGCGCTGTGATGAAACTTCTTGAGCAGGGCAAGGTGCGGCTGAACGATCCAGTCGTGAAATATATTCCCGAACTTGGCACGGAAGGCGCGACGTCCGAAAAAAATCAGATCACGATTCGCCAATTGATGACGCACACGGCGGGATTCGCGCCTGATCCGATGGACGCAAATATTCCAGCGGGTTGGACGGGAGTCGATCCGCTACTGCGCGAGATTTATGCTGAACCACTAACCGCACCGCCGGGAAGCCGTTTCGTTTACAGCGACACGGGATTTATTTTGTTGGGCGAAATTGTGCGACGCGTGAGCGGAATGTCGCTCGATGAATTCGCCGCGAAGGAAATATTTGAGCCGATGGGAATGCACGAGACTCGTTTTTTGCCGCCGGCAAATTGGATGCCGCGAATTGCGCCTACCGAGGAAATTGATTTGCCAGCCGGTGCGAAAGCTGGGTCGGGTTCAGGGCATTTGTTGCGCGGTGTAGTTCACGATCCTCGCGCGAGGCAGATGGGCGGCGTTGCAGGTCACGCCGGATTATTTTCGACCGCGGATGATCTTGCGCTGTTTTGCAAGATGATGCTGGCGGGCGGCGTTGCTCCCAATGGAACACGCATTTTCGCTGAGGCAACTGTTCGTCTGATGACTTCGCCACAGCAAGCGCCATGGATCCCATCTGTTCGCGGGCTTGGATGGGATATTGACTCCGCATATTCCACGCCGCGCGGAGATCTTTTTCCGATTGGTTCTTACGGGATGACGGGTTTTACGGGAACGGAAGTGTGGATTGATCCAGCGAGCCAAACCTTTATTTTATTTTTGACGAACAGTGTTCATCCTTACGGACGTCCCGCAATTTCTAGTTTGCGCGGACGAATCGCAACAATTGTTGCCGCGAAGCTTGGCGTCGCGGATTCTTTCGGCGGCGCGAGTTCGATAGTTACGCGCAGTTCCGGAGCGGTGCAGCGGCCGTACGACACGCAAGGCACTTCCGCGCCGGGACAAACGCAGACAGGCATTGATGTTCTTGAAGAGGATAACTTTGCGGCGCTTGCGGGAAAACACGTTGGGCTAATCACAAATCAAACGGGAGTGGATCGCAACGGCCGCAGCACGATCGATTTATTGGCGCACGCGCAAGGAATGAAACTTGTCGCGCTGTTTAGTCCGGAGCACGGCATTCGTGGAACTGAAGATGCCAATGTGGATTCGTCGAAAGATGCCGCCACCGGACTTCCGGTTTACAGTTTGTATGGTGCGATGCGAAGGCCGACCAATGAAATGCTGACGGGAATTGACACGCTTGTTTTTGATGTTCAGGACGCAGGCGTGCGCTTCTACACTTACATCACGACGATGGGCTATGCGATGGAAGAGGCTGCACATCATCACATTGCGTTTTACGTTCTGGACCGACCGGATCCGATTGGCGGCGAATTAATTGAAGGGCCGATTCTGGATCGCGATAAATTAAGTTTCGTCGGATATTTTCCTTTGCCGGTGCGAGTCGGCATGACGCTTGGCGAAATGGCGCAAATGTTTAACGTGGAAAATCATATTGGTTGCGATTTGCACGTGATCGCAATGAAGAATTGGAATCGACGCCAATGGTTTGAGCAGACCGGGCTTCCGTGGACGCCGCCTTCGCCGAATTTGCGCGCGCTTAGTTCCACGGTTTTGTATCCCGGGCTCGATATTTTGCAGAACGCGGGAATTTCCGTGGGCCGTGGAACTGACACGCCATTTGAATTGTTTGGAGCGCCGTATATTCACGGCGTGGAGTTGGCGGCGGCGTTGAATCGACGTTTCATGCCGGGTGTGCGATTTGTCTCCACGAAATTCACGCCGCGCAGTGGAACGCACAAAGATGAACTCTGCGAGGGCGCTGAAATTGTGATTACGGACCGCGCGTCCGTTCATTCGATGTTGATGGGATTTGAAATTGCCGCGGCGCTGGCCAAACTTTATCCCGACATGTTCCACGTGGAACAATTGGCGCTTCTGGTCGGCAGCTCCTCGTACATCGGCCGTTTACAACACGGGGATTCCCCACCTCGCATTTTTTCCGACGAAGATCCAGCGCTTGAAGCGTTTCGAACGATGCGTTTGAAATACCTTATCTACCGCTAGCCCGTTGAAGCTTGCATACGGCCTGCCGTTTCTGCGATCCACGCGTTTCAACCTCGGTAGCGCCACATTTTGGACAGGAGCGTCGTTATATCAATGAAGGTGGATATGAGCGCGGTCGAGGAAATTAAGTTGGAGCTTCCGCAAGTGGGAATTGGCCGGCGAACTGAGGCGGACGCGGCGCTGGAGGATGTTTTCCGCGCACAGTATCCGCGGCTGATTTGTGTGCTGACGCGAGTGACGAGCGATCGCGCGCAGGCGGAGGAATTAGCGTCTGAAGTGTTTTGTAAGCTTGCGAAGAGGCCCGCGTTATTCCGTCCGGGGAATAATTTGGAAGGATGGCTGTATCGCGCGGCGATGAATCTTGCGTTGGACAATTTGAAAGCTAGCGCGCGGCGCAGACGTCACGAAAAAGCCGCCGCGGTTGAAAGTGTTCGAGAGTTTCCGAGGACAAGCGGCAATCCGCTGGACGATGTTTTGCGCGAGGAGCAGCAACGGAATGTGCGCGCAGTTCTGGCGGAATTGAAGCCGGTATGTGCGCGATTACTGCTTCTGCGAAACGCTGGTTTTTCTTATCGGGAGCTAGCGCAGGTGTTGGAAATGAATCCGGCGTCGATTGGAAAAATGTTGCTACGGTCGATGTCGGAATTCGAGCGGAAATATCGCGAGATGTACGAGGTCAAATCATGAGCGGGTGCTTGAAGAAAGAAATGTTGATGGCGTTTGCAGATGGCGAATTGCCGCAGGGCGAAATGGAATCGGCGGAGCGGCACATTTCGGCCTGCGCGGTGTGCAAGCAGGAACTGGAAAGCGTTCGTGTGATGAGGGTGAAAGTGAATGCGCTACTTAGTTCGCTTGCTCCGCACGAGCCATCTGATGCCGATGTGAGTGCGGTCGTCAGGATTCCGTATAGCGGCGCGAATTCGCGAATCCGTTGGACTGCTGCGGCGTCTGTTGGTGTGCTCGTCGCCGCATTGGTATTGTTCGCGATGATTCGGCGGCAACACTCCCCGCCTGCGACGAATTTTGCTAGGGCTCTCGCACCTGCGCCATTTGTCGAGAAGAAAGAAGCTCTCACTGCGGTGGTAACGAAGCCGGCTCAAGTGGGAACTCCGAAAATACCGGCGAAAGTGCGACAGTTTCAAGCATTGGATGATGGCGAGCCAATCGAGACGGGCATGATTTATCGAGTAAATCTGCCTGCGCCATCTTCGACGAGTGCGTCGGCGCAACAATCTGCGAAGCGAATTCCGGCGGAAGTGATTGTGGATGAATTTGGAAAAGTTCGAGCAATTCGGTTTTTGCAATAGCGTCTGGCCTAAATTTGTAAACGGAGAAAGGAACTTTTATGAAACGTATCGTGATGGTTTTCGGTGTTATGTGTCTCGTATGTGGATTTGCAAGCGCGCAAGATCAAGAGACGGCTGTGCGGGAAAAAATGCAGGCGGAGCAGGCTCAACTTTCGATCCGGCGAGATATCCCCGAAATGCAGGACGCTGGCGTGATGTTTGGAGAGGTTGTGAAAGGCGCTCCCTTTACGGCGCAGCGGACTGAGGAGTCAACGCAAACGCTGGGCGACGGTACGCACATCAACAACAAATCTTCGATCAGTTACGCGCGGGACAGCGCGGGCCGTGTGCGCCGCGAGGATGACGAATGGATCACGATTTACGATCCGGTTGCGAACGCAACATATCGCCTGAACAAAAAAAATCACACCGGTTCCAAAGTGGAATTCATTCGGGGAGCAGCGAAGATTAGACTCGACGAGATCAACCAGGAGAGAGCGGATGAGTTAAAGGCGCAGTCGGAGAAAGCTTTGGCAGAAGAAAAGGCTCGACAGGAAAATTCCGTAGTGATTTCAGACCAGGGGACAGACGGTAGTGTGTATTCGTTTAGAAAAGACGGAACTGAAGAATCGCTCGGATCGCAAGTCGTGAATGGAGTGATGGCAGACGGTATGCGCACGTCATACACAATTCCCGCCGGAGATTTTGGAAATGACCGGCCAATCACTAGCACGACGGAGAGCTGGTATTCGCCGGATTTGCATTTGACGGTGATGTACAAACGCAGCGATCCGCGCGGAGGAGATGTTACGACGCAGTACACTGGAATCAAACGCGGCGAACCTGATCCTTCGTTGTTTCAGTTGCCTGCTGGTTACACGCTGAATCGAAATCAGGAAAAGCGGCGGCAGGAGGAAATTCAGTAGAGAAGTGTTCATATGAAATTCGGCGCTGCGATTCGGTGGATAATTGACGAACGCAGCACCGAAATTATCTTAGCCGGCACATTTGTTCCATGCGCGGAGGGAGATGTATCAAACGGTACTGATGAGTTCCTCTGATGTGCTACGCTAGGCGGCCATGCGAATCTGTGCGCTGCTTCCATCTGCCACTGAAATCTGTTACGCGCTAGGTCTGGGCGATTCCGTATTTGGCGTAACCCACGAATGTGATTTTCCGCCGGAAGCGCGGCAGAAGCGCGTCGTGGTCACGTCGCGTTTGCCGCACACAACCGATAGCGCCGAAATCGATCGGCGCGTCACTGAGTTCACTTCGCGCGGCGAAAGTGTTTATCGCGTGGATGCCGAAGCGCTACGCGAAATTGATCCTGATTTAATTCTCACTCAAGATTTATGCCACGTGTGCGCGGCGTCGCCGGATGATTTGGCAGCGGCGCTTTCCAGTTTGCCGCGCATGCCAAAAGTGCTTTCGCTGAACGCGCACACGCTTGAGGAAGTTTGGGGCGACGTAATCGCGGTTGGCGTGGCGACGGGCCGGCAGAAGGCTGCGGAAAATCTTGTTGAATATTTGAAGGATCGAGTGGCTTCCGTTCAGCGCGCGGTGCAGCCGTTTATTGCGACGCACGCGCGTCCGCGGATTGCTTGCTTGGAATGGTTGAACCCCGTTTTCAATGCGGGCCACTGGGTTCCGGAAATGGTGGCGCTGGCCGGGGGCGAGGATGTTCTCGCTCACGCTGGGAAACCTTCGGTGCGCATGGAATGGCAACAAGTTTTCGACGCGCGGCCGGATGTGATTTTGATATCTCCTTGCGGATATAACTTGAAGCAGGCGATGGATGAGTTTTCACATTTGCAATTGCCGGACGGCTGGAACGAACTACCGGCTGTGAAAAGTGGGCGCGTCTACGTGACCGATGCCAATTCATATCTTTCGCGTCCCGGGCCTCGCCTTGCCGAAGGTGTGGCAATTCTGGCGAAGGCGCTGCATCCGGATCTTGAATTACAAATTCCAGAAGGTTCGCTGATGGCGATTGGCCGGGCGAGCGGAGTACTGGCTTGAGAGAATTGAATTGCGCGTTGTTTATTCGCGCATCTTTGCGTTACGCAGTTGGGACCAGATTGCTTTTGCGCCAGTGCCTGTAGAAAATCAGCCCGGTCATCATCATCGCTAACCCGATCGTGCATCGCACTGGACGATCCAGCCACAAATTAATTGTCAGTGCCACAGCGCCGGCCACAAATGCGCCGGGAACCCAGGGATATCCCCAGCATCGGTAGGGGCGCGGCATATTCGGCTCCGTATATCGCAGACGGAATAATCCGATTGTTGCCAGCCCGTAGAAAATCCATCCAGCAAAAATAAATAGTGATGTGAGATCCTCGAATGTTCCTGTCAGCGCAAAAAGACTGGCGAGAACAAATTGAAAAATCAACGCGTTGGTTGGCGTGCGAAATTTCGGATGAATTCCTTCGGCGATGCGGAAAAATAATCCATCGCGCGCCATCGCGTAGTCCACGCGTGCGCCGCTTAGAATCGAAGAATTCAGGGAGCCGAGACCGGCGATCATCATCGCCAGAGTTACCCACAGCGCGGCGTTTTTTCCGGCGAACTGTGCAACCACATCGGACGCCACGTGTTCGGAAGCTGCAATCTTCGCAAACGGCAAAACATAAAAACTGACGGCGTTGAAGAGCAAATAAAGAACGGCCACCACTACTACGCCGCCGACGAGTGCGTGGTGCAGATTCTTTTCGGGATTTTTCACTTCGCTGCCGACGAGATTCAAATCCTCCCAGCCGTCATACGCCCAAAGCGACGCGGCGAGCGTTGCGAGAAACGCGCCGAACACGCCGCCGCGGACGCCTGCGTTGAATAACGGATGTAGCGGGGTGCCGCCACCTTTCGAGAATGCGAATCCCGCAATCACAATGGAAACGACGGACGCGATTTTAATTATTGTGAGAACAACCTGCACGCGTCCGCCGAGCCGCACGCCCAAATAATTAATGCCGGTAATAAGCGCGATCACCAGAATGGCCAGCGGCTGCGCCCAGGAAAAAACAAAATTAAAATGATGCGCCGCGCCAAACAAATTATAGTCCCAATCAAATACGTGGATGGGCGCCGCCACGCTGGGTATCATGAATCCCCAAAAGCGCAGCACGCCCGCGGCAATACTCGCCACGGATGCGGGACGCGCGACGATTGAATGCGTCCAGCCAAAAAGAAATCCCCACACAGGGCCGAACGCGCGACGAAGATACGCATATTCGCCACCCGCTTCCGGAATTGCCGCGCCGAGTTCGGCGTATGCCAGCGCGCCAAAAAGTGAAAGCACCGCGCCAACAATCCACGCCACGTAAACGATGCCGATGGATCCGCCGAGCGTGGCCATTTCCGCCGGCTTCAGGAAAATTCCCGTGCCGATCATGGTGCCCACGACGATGGCGGCGGAGGCCCATCCGCCAAGCCCGCGCACTAATTCCAATTTTGGTTTTGTTTCACTCATGCTCAGTTAGAAAAACCGTGCTCTGAAACTTTTGGCGCGGCCGGGCCAAAAAAACTCGCCAGCGAGCCTGCCGCGAACGTCACCAGTGTGCCTATCAAAACGTACCATGTCCAAACGACATTTGTGCTGGTCACGATGTAGAGCATGGCCGACATTCCGGCCACCATTCCCGTGATCGCGCCCACCGCGTTTGCTCGGGCGTTGTAAAAACTCAGAAGAAATAATCCGAGCAAACTTCCGAATGTGACAGACGCAATTTTTAATCCTGCGGGTAACAACGGGCCCCAGTGCTGCATGCCCAGAACGAGTAGCGCAGCGCCCCATACGAGAGTCATCCATCGCGAGAGCTCTCAGAATTCGCGCGGGATCGATTTGCGTTGGGGTCTGCGGCAGTTCCGCGCAGCGTTTTGAAGTCAATCACGCTGGAAGCCGCCAACGAATTCAGCGAGCCACTTGCGTTGGACATAGCGACAGCAAAGATTGCTGCGAGCACGACTCCGCGAAGGCCGGTCGGCATTTGCGTGACAATAAATATTGGAAACACGGAATCGTAACTTTGTCCCGGAGTGAGACCCGGCGCTCCGTTGAACGCATACAGCATCACGCCTAGCACTAAAAATAACGCAAATTGGAAAAGCACGATTACCGCGCTTGCAAGCAGCGCCAATTGCGCTTGTTTGCGCGAAGACGCGGCAAGGAGCCGTTGCACGATCGTTTGATCCGTGCCGTGGCTGGCCATCGTCAGAAAAGTTCCGCCGATTACGCCGGACCAGAATGTGTAAGTGTGCGCAGCCTCCGTGAAACTAAATCGAAAATCGAAAACGCGGAATTTATCGCCGTGACGTTGCTGCCACGCTTGCGACGTGCTCCCATCCGCCGGGAATCCTGTGCAGGATTAGGAAAAACGCCGCCGCCGATCCGCCCAGATAAATAAATGTCTGAATCACGTCGGTCCAAATCACGGCCTTCATTCCGCCTTCCCACGTGTAGAAAAGAGTGAGAAGCAGAATCAGCACGACGGACGTACTTTGTCCTGTGCCGAATGCGATTTGCACGACCGTGGCAATCGCCGCGATGCGCACGCCTTCTGCCAGCGCGCGCGTCACCAGAAATGTAAGCGCCGCCGCTGATTTTGCGCGGGCGCCGAAGCGCCGCTCGATCAGTTGATAAGCCGTGTAAAATTCGCCGCGAAAGAATCGCGGAATAAACAGAGCCGCGAGAATAATTCGTCCGACAACATAGCCGAATCACAAGTTGCAGAAAACGTGGAGTTGCCGCCGTAAGCCAGCGCGGGCGTGCCGATAATTGTGAGCGTCGAAGTTTCCGTGGCGACGATCGATAACGCTAGCGCCCACCACGGCGCGGTGCGTCCACCGAGGAAATAATCTCTAATGTTGCGCTGGCCGCGCCGGAAGTGCGCGCCGAATATCGTAATCCCCGCCAAATAGACGGCGAGTACTGCGACATCAATGCGGAGAGGCGCATCGCGCTCCGAGAGATGCGTGGCGCGATGATAGTGGCGTCACGAAACGGCGTCAAGCTATGCATTTGCGAGCGAACGTATTTCGTACACAATCTTTCGTGAATCTTTCTTGCCGGGGAAAAACCTGCGATAATCGCGGGCACTTCGAATGCAAAGCGATTTCAAACGCAAATGAACACCTATTTAGGATTTGACGGTGGCGGCACGAAAACGGAATGCATCGCGCTCGATGCCGAAGGGCGCATCGCGGGCCACGGCAATTCCGGTCCGTCAAATCCGCTGCGCGTGGGATACGACGCAGCGTGCGCCGCACTTCAACTCGCAGCGGCTGCAGCGATCGCGTCGGCGAAATATTCCGCGGCAGACGTTCGCGGAATTTGCGCTGGACTTGCAGGCGCGGGCCGTCGAAATGTTGCCGAAGAAATGCGCCAGCGTCTTTCACGGATTTGGCCCGGCGCCCCGATTCAAATTATCACTGACGCGGAAGCTGCGCTTGAAACCGCGGTTGGCGCTGCGCCCGGCGTAGTGCTGATCGCCGGAACAGGCTCGATTGCGCTCGGCCGCAACGCCAAAGGAGAACTCGCGCGCGCCGGCGGATACGGCCCGTGGATTGGCGACGCGGGCAGCGCGTATGACATTGGCCGCCATGCGGCGCTGGCCGTTGCACGCGCGCGCGATCTCGCGGCTCCTGCGACGCTTCTCGCTGAAATGATTTTATCCGCGCTGGATTGCCGCACCTGGGACGACGTAGTTGAAAAGATTGCCGCAGGTCCGGGCTCGGTTTTTCCGAAGCTGGTGCCCGTTGTAATGCGAGCAGCCGAGGACGGAGATTCGGCCGCGCGTCACATCCTGACTCACGCGGCTCTCGATCTTGCGAACATCGCTCTCGCCGTCATCGGCAGGCTGAACATGAAAGATTCGGAATTTCGCGTTGCGCGCGTCGGCGGAGTTTTTGGCCGCAATTATATTCTCGATAGCCGCGTCGATGATTTGATCGCCCGCGTCGCTCCGGGCGCGCACGTTGGGCTTCTGGAGCACCCGCCCGCGTTGGGCGCCGCGCGCGTCGCAATGCGGCAGGCGCAAACGCAAGGGGCGACGCGTGGCCGATCCATCTAATCCGAATTCACGAGCCGGATCGCCGCAAAATTCCGCAAAGTCATTCGCTGAAGAGATTTCCGCTGCCGCCGCCGACGCTTTATTAAATTTTCTTGATGATCCGCGCCTGGACGACGATCATCTTTGCATTCTTCTGGCACGAAAAGATTTGCAGGTAACTTTTCTAGATGA
Source organism: Terriglobia bacterium (assembly GCA_963840515.1). Classification (GTDB taxonomy): domain Bacteria; phylum Acidobacteriota; class Terriglobia; order Acidiferrales; family UBA7541; genus DASTCZ01. The sequence goes on along the minus strand of CAWIZI010000035.1, from coordinate 42,225 downwards.
ATTGACGCGTCGCCGCGAATTGCTGCACAGCTATTCCGTGATTCGCGCGCTGTCATTCCATCCAAGCGTCCCGCGCAAAGTTGCCCTGCGTCTTCTTCGTGAACTTCATTTGATGGATCTGATGAAACTTTCCCAGGCCGCCACTGCCGCCCCCGATTTGCAACGTAGCGCCGAAGAACATCTGATTGCGCGGCTTCCCCACGTAACTCTCGGACAGAAAATCGCGCTGGCTCGCCAAGCGTCTGCCAGAATTCTCGCTGCACTGATTGTTGAGGGCAACGCGCAAGTCGTTGAGCCTGCCGTGGAAAATCCGCGGCTCACGGAAGCGCAAGTGCTGAAATTACTAGTGCGCGATAAATTGCCTCTCGCGGTCGTTCCGGCGTTTTGTCGCAGCCAGCGTTGGACGTCCGTACCAAACGTGGCGCTCGCCTTACTGCGCTATCCGCACACACCGCCGGAGGCCGCCGCGAAAATTCTTCCGCACGTTGCCTCCACGGATTTGCGAGCGCTCGCACAAACGAAAACTATTTCCCAGACGATGCGGCGGCACATGCAACGCGAGCTCGCGCATCGCTCCAGTCTTTGATTTATTTGCGCGCCATTGGCTCAGGCGCGGGCGTGCCCAGCATTCGCAAATATGTCATTAATTGCGCGCGGTGATGCACTTCATGCTCATTTATTCCAAATAAAATTATCGCGACCTTTCGGCGGAATCCCAATCCCTCGTGGACGCGCTCTTCTTCCCATCGCTCCAGTGGGAAAGCAGTCACCGCTTCCAGCGTTTCCGTTTGTGTGTTTTCGAGCGATGCGATTTCTTTCGCAATTGTTCGCGGTGTACCCAGCACGGCTTCCAGCCCGCCGGGAATTCGCTTTTCGTAATAGGAAAAGTCTCCGATCAGCGCGACATTTCTTACGCCCTGCTCAGAGACCCACAAGTGGCGCAGCATTTCGCCGACGCTCAGCGCGCCAGAAACCGGCCGCCAGGAAATTTGATCTTCGCGGAAAAGAGAAGTCACCTGGCGAGTTCGTCCGCGCAACGCTTCTTTTTGTTTTAGAAATAATTCTTGAATATTCATGGCCGCATTATAACTCTGTAATTTATCCGTGGCGCCATCAATGTGAATTCGCCGTCACAACCACTTCGCACGTCGGCGCATATTAGTTGACAGCCGATGCGTGCGCCGATAGCATCACCTTCGGAGGTAGTCATCGTGACGCCTCAATCCGGTGCATCCAGCACTCCGGGAGCGGAAAGGCGGAAGGAAACCCGCTTTTCCTTCCAGGCAGAAATCGAAATCGAGTGGGGCTCGTCCACCATCACGGGCCAGGCTCAGGACATCAGCATCGGTGGGATGTTTATTGTTCCTTCCACTTCACTTTGGATCGGCGCGCGCTTCGCGGCGAATCTCCTTACCACTCCGCCCATCAAGCTCGAGTGCACCGTGGTTCGCGCCGAGCCGGGACGCGGCATTGGTGTGAAAATGATTTTGATTAGCGACGGCGCCGCCGAACAGATACAGCAATTGCTCACCAACCTGGAAACGTCTCAGTGACGCGATGTTTGAACTGCGGCGCCGATCGCGCCGCCGACCAATGCCTGTCGTGCGGCCTGACGTCCGCCGCCGCTGAACTCGTTCTTCGCCGCCGATTAATTATTCGTACCGCATGGTTTCTGGTCGGAGCGCTCGTGTTTGTTTCAGCCAGCCAGGTTTTCCCTCCGCTCGATCTCGACCTGATGTTGATCTTTGTTGGCGTGGCGTTTTTTGTGGGACTCGGGCTGGCCATTCTGATTGACCAGCGCGCCCGTCAGCGCGGCGATGTGGAAATACTAAAGCGGCTGTTCTTTGGGCTGATTCCGCTTCCGTGGATCGTGGCGATCATGCTGCTCGGCAACGGAAAGTTTGATACTTCTCCCACTAAACGAATCCCGGCGCGCGTCGTCAGCCGTTTTAATATGCCGGGACTTTTGTTCAAGAGCCGCCGCCTCGTAGTAACTTCATGGCGCGAGGGTCATGACGTCGAGCGTTTGCCCGTCGGACCGTTTGATTTTGACCGTTTTCGCGTCGGTGACGATTTGTTGGTTGGCGAGCAGCCAGGTCTCCTCGGGATTCCGTGGGTACTTGAGCTTTATCGCGACGATTCGTCGCCCCGCCGCTAGCAGCGGTTTCAAACACTTTTTCTCCGGGCATGATAAATTTGTTAGATGCCGAAGCGAGTGGTTATTCTCGGCGGCGGTTTTGCGGGCATTCAGGCTGCGGTCGAACTTGATCGCGCGCTCGGCCGCTCCGGCGAAATCGAAATAGTTCTCGTCAGCGAGCAAAATTATTTTCTTTTCACTCCGCTCCTGCCTCAGATAGCTTCCAGCAACATCGATCCCCGGCACATCGCGCAAGCAATTCGAGATTTGCGCGGCGCGCGAAGATTTCGCTTTGTCCGCACAACAGTTCATGGCGTAGATCTGGATCGCCGCGAGGTGCGAATCGATCCCGGGCCGTCGATGCAATTGGATAGTCCGGCGATTAGCTACGACTACCTGATCGTCGCCACGGGAAGCATCACGGATTACTACGGAATTCCGGGCGCGCGCGAAAATACGCTCGATTTCAAATCACTGGAAGATGCGGTGGTGCTGCGTGAGCGTGTGTTGGATATTTGCGAGCACGCCGATCACACGCGCGACGAAGAATTGCGCCGCAAGCTTCTCACATTTGTTGTCGTAGGAGGCGGATATACCGGCATCGAACTGATCACCGAATTACACGATCTGCTGTTCGGATATGTTGTTAAACGCTATCGCGGAATTCGCGCGGATGAAATTCGCCTGATCGTAGTCGAGGCCGGCGCTGACATTCTCCGTGGCATCCATCCGAAGCTTGCCGAGCACGCGCGTCACCGTCTTGCGCGAAAGGGAATTGAGGTGCGCACAAATTGTCCGGCTGCGCGATGTTTTCCGGGCGGCGTCGAAATAAAGGGCGGCGAAAATATTCTCGGAGATATTGTCGTCTGGACGGCTGGCGTTCGCGCGCATCCACTCGTCGAATCTTTGCCGGGCGCTCATGATCGCATTGGCCGCGCCGTCGTTAATGAAAATTTGCAACTCGAAACGCATCCCGAAGTATTTATTGCGGGTGATTCTGCGGCGGCTACATCCGCCTCGGATGCGCCGCGCGTCGCGCCGGTGGCAATCGATCACGGCAGAATCGCCGCGGTCAACATCGTTCATCACATGCGCAATGAGCCGTTGGATAGCTATCGGTTCGTTTCAAAAGGAATGCTCGTTTCGTTGGGAATGAACTACGCGGTTGTAAATGTGGGCGGAATTCGCCTGAGCGGATATTTCGCGTGGCTTTTCTGGAACGTCGTGCATCTTTACAAATTGGTTGGCTTCAAGAAACAATTGCAGGTTGTGGTGGACTGGCTGCTCGGCGCGGTTTTTACTCGCGATGCTGCCATCGTGCGTCCTCCGAAGAATTGTCCTTACTGTCAGAACTCGCCGTGAGTTCCGTCGATGCTATCGCCCGCCGTGCGGAATATTAATATCGATTTTGTGATTTTCTGCGGTCAGGTCAAAATAAATTCGGTCGGCTGACCCTACATCGCGCAGAATCCAGCCGTCGCTCGGCAAAACTTTGGCCGAACTATAATCCGCAGGCGACGTAGCCGAGTCGCCCTTGTGTGTGACAGTCTGCGGGTCAATCTCGCGAACTTCTTGCAGCTTGGTGTTGATCCGCAGGTAGCGTTTGTTCCACTGAATCAGCAAGACTTCATCTTTTTTCGAATGCGCATCGCGCCAAATGTTCCATTCCTTCGGAGATTCGTCGTCGACGCGCATAAAAATTGCGCGGTATTGGACCCACGAAATGGTGTCGGCGGCGCGAATTATCGGCGTAACGAAAATCGCAATCGCCAATACCAGCAGCGCCGCCGAACGGTATGAGTAACTGCGACGGTTAATAAAGCGACGTCTGCCGTTTCTGTCCGGTGTAATCAATGTAGACCGCCTTTATTTCCGTATAAAAATCCACCGCCACCCGGCCCATTTCCCGCAGACCCACGCCCGTACCTTTCATTCCGCCGAACGGCATCTGCGCTTCGCCTCCGACAGTCGGCGAATTCACGTGCACGATTCCAGTTTCGATGCGGTCAATAAACTCAAAGATGCGTGTGGCATCGTTCGTATAAATCGAGCTCGCCAGTCCGTACTTCACCGAATTTGCAACGCGCATCGCTTCGTCAAAATCCGGCACGCGGATTACAGAAAGCACCGGCCCGAATATTTCTTCCTGCGCAATCACGCTATCCCATGGAACGTCGTCGAAAACAGTTGGCGCGATGAAATGCCCGTTGTCATAGCCTTGTCCGCGCAGTTGACTGCCGCCGACAACCAGCCGCGCTTCCTTCTTTCCAATTTCCAAATAACGCAGCACAGTCTGAAGCTGATGCTCGTCAACCACCGGCCCCAGATCAATTCCATAGGCCAGCCCGTCGCCCACTTTCAACATGCGCGCGCGGTCCATCAACATTTGTACGAATGGATCCGCAACCGACTCCTCCACAATTACGCGGCTCGTCGCAGTGCAGCGTTGTCCCGCCGACCCGAACGCGCCAAACACCGCCGACTCCACAGCCAGTGGCAAATCCGCGTCGGCCAAAACGATCAACGGATTTTTTCCGCCCATTTCGCATTGACATTTTTTCAGTAGTCGCGCGCCAGATGCATACAGCGCGCTGCCAACGTCATTCGACCCTGTAAACGAAATCGCGCGTACGTCGGGATGCTTCACCATCTCGTCGCCAATTTCTGATCCCGAGCCAAGCACCATATTCAGCACACCCGGTGGTAATCCAGCTTCCTCAAAAATTCGCACAACGGCGGAAGCCGTCAGTGGAGTGATTTCTGCCGGCTTCAGCACCGCGGTATTTCCCGCCACCAGCGCCGGCGCCAGTTTCCACACAGGAATCGAAACTGGAAAATTCCACGGAGTGATCGCGCCCACAACTCCCAGCGGACATTTCACCGTATACGCAAAATTTCTCGGCAATTCGCTCGGCAAAGTTTCGCCACCGAGCCGTCGTGCTTCGCCCGTCATGAATTCCAGAATGTTGATGGATTTTTGCACCTCACCCAGCGAGTCCTTCAGCGTCTTGCCTTCTTCACGTGTCAGCAGCCGCGCCAATTCTTCTTTCTGCTGATCCATCAAAATTGTGGCCTTGCTCAGCACGCGTCCGCGTACCGGCGCGGGTGTGTCACGCCATGCGGGAAACGCTGCTGCTGCCGCAGCAATCGCCATTCGCATTTCATCGCGCGTGGATTTCGGCGTCCGCGCGACCACTTCATCCACGTTCGCCGGATTTCTGCGCTCGATAATTTCTTTCGAGGTTGATTCCACCCATTTCCCGTCAATGAAATTTCGCGCAATGGTGGAACCGCTCGCCGCCGTAGCCATCTATCTCTCCTTGCCGTGCGCCAAGTCAGCGTTCCATGTTCCCCCGTACCGCCGATTCGGTCAAGAGTCTGCACCGTGGGTCTTCGCGCCGTCGGAACGTCGCTTGATGGATTGAAATCTCAATCGCACGGGTCGGTTTTTATCCCGTTGAATCACGACAGTGAATGACATACAATGTACGTACAGACGCGTTCTCAAAGGACGATTATGGCCACATCACTCACCAAGCCCGCCCGGGTCAAACGGATCAACATTCGCGCAACGAATCGTCAGGAACGACTCATCCGCACGGGCGCGGAAACCAGGGGCGTTAGCGTGACTGATTTTATTCTGGAAAGTGCGTGCCTGCAAGCCGAGCACGTTCTCGCTGACAAACGATTTTTCTCTGTCTCGGCAAAACAGTTCCGATCATTCCTGAACGCTCTGGACAGGCCTGCGCGTGTTAAGCCCGGTCTCGCGCGTCTCTTTTCGCAACATCGCACCCTGAAGTCTGGAAATTCGAGGTGACACCCGATTCGTCGGATATCGCTGACGTCAGTCTGTCGCCCGTCGAAAAACTAACGGAGGATCACGAAACTGTCGCATTCGACTGCGGCAAACCATCGCTCGATGACTGGCTCAAGCGGTTCGCCCTCACAAATCAGAAAAATGATTCAGCGCGAACCTACGATGTGTGTCGAGCGGCGCACGTCGTCGGCTATTATTCGCTTTCTGCGGGCGCCGTCAGTAGAGGCGAATCGCCTGCGCGCACCGCAAGAGGTCTCGCAAAACATCCGATCGGTGTGATTCTTCTGGCAAGGTTGGCGGTTGACGGAAAAGAACAGAGAACAGGTCTCGGCAAATCGCTCTTGATGGACGCGCTGCTGCGCGCGCTCCACGCGGCCGACGCGATTGGCGCGCGCGCCGTTCTGGTTCACGCAATAGATGATGCCGCTGCTTTCTACCGGAAATTCGGATTCGACCCGTCGCCACTCGATTCAAAGCAGCTCATGCTCCTCATGAAAGATCTGCGCGCGACGTCGAAGTCACTCGGAATCGAATAGCCCGCGGCCGCCTGCTGTAAACCGTTTTTACCGCCCGCCGCTAATCGGCAAAATCACCCCGGTCACATAAGCGGCTGCGCGCGAAAGCAGCCACACAATTCCCTCAGCAACTTCTTCCGCCGTGCCCGCTCTCTTCATCGGAATCGTCGGCGTCATCCGTTCCATCGCGATCTGGCGCTCCAGCAGCGGCATGCAGTGCTGTCGAAATCAATCCGGGAGAAACTGCATTCACGCGGATTCCCTCCGTCGCGACTTCACGAGCCAGTCCGATCGTAAACGTATCTGACCGCGCCTTTCGATGCCGCATAGTGAACCCATTCACCAGCCGCACCGATGAATGGCGGCCTGCGAAGAAACATTTACGATTGCGCCTCCCTTGTCCGCCATTTCGCGTGGACATTCGTCGCACCGCCTCTCGCGAACAAAGAATCGTGCCGGTGACATTCACCCCAAAGACACGCTCCAACACTTCGCTCGTAAGAGATTCCTCAACCCTGCAAAATCCACCCGTCACTCCAGCGTTGTTGACCAGCGCGCGGACCGGGCCAAATTCCGTTTCCGCCTCCTCGAAAAGACTGCACACATCCGCTCGATGCTGACATTCCCTTGAATCGCAACGGCTCGTCCACCGCTCAATTCAATCTGGTGCACGACTTCCGCAGCCGCAACCTCGTCTCGAACATAATTTACGACAATCGAATACTGGCTTGCCGCCGCCGCGCCACCGCCGCCCCGATACCCCGGCTCGCTCCGGTCACAATCAGACGTATCCATCATATTTCCGCTTCTCCCCGGTATAATCAGCCCAGCACGATACACCAGCCCGTGTCCGTCTGAAAGGATTCCGCCCTTGCGGTAAGTCCGGCTGCATCTCGTTTCTTCGTAACGCTATTGTGCTACCGCGCGTCAACCACTATCAGCTGCCTCACGTCGGAACATGCGAAGCAGCGTTTCCCTTTGACAACTTCACCGCCAGGGAGTAAAAAACTGCTCCATGAGAACAATTAAACTGCATCACTTTGTGTTCGTTATGTTGTTCGCTGCGATCTTTTCTGCCGCGCACAGTGTCCGCGCAAACCGCGCCGAAGCTGCCGGTCCGCATATCACCACTCCCAAAGAACATATTCGGCTTCAATGTCGCCGACGATTATCCAGATGGTGAACTACACGAAGGCCGAAGCCTACTGGAAGAAGCTCGCCTCGGAATCCGACCGCATGAAACTGGTAAGAATCGGCAAGACCGCCGAGGGCCGCCACCAATGGATGGTCGATTATTTCCTCGCCGGAGAATTTCAAGAACCTCGCGCACTACAAGGAAATCTCGCAAAAGCTCGCGCGCGCCGAAGGACGTCACGCGAAGCGCAGGCTCACGACTTTGTCGCAAGAGGGCAAGGCCGTCGTGTGGATTGATGGCGGACTCCACGCCAACGAAACCGTCGGTTTCCAGCAACTCGTCGAGACCATCTACCAGCTGGTGAGCCGCACCGATGCCGAGACCATGCGCTTCCTGAACGACGACATCATTCTGTGCGTCGCCGCCAAATCCCGATGGTTCGGAGATGGTCGCCAACTGGTACATGCGCGAGCCGAATCCAACCGAGCGCTCAACTCGGAGGGCTGCCCAAGCTCTACAACAAATACATCGGCCACGACGACAATCGCGATTCCTACATGTCCAACATGCCGGAAACCACCAACATGAACCGCCAGATGTTCATCGAATGGTTTCCGCAAATCATGTACAACCATCATCAGACGGGCCCGGCCGGTGCCGTCGTGTTCGTTCCGCCATTCCGCGATCCCTTTAATTACAACTTCGATCCGCTCATTCCGCTCGGCATCGAGGCCGTCGGCACCGCGATGCACAAGCGCCTGGTCGAGCAGGGCAATGGGCGGCTAGCGCAATGCGCAGTGGATCAAACTATTCAACCTGGTGGGACGGCGGTCTGCGCACCACCGCTTATTTCCACAACATGATCGGCATCCTCACGGAAATTATCGGCGGCCCGACTCCGCAGCAAATTCCGCTGGTCCCCGATAAGCAATTGCCGCAAGGCGACTGGCCGCTGCCCATCGCGCCGCAACTGTGGCACTACCGGCAGTCGGTTGACTATGACGTTCGAGCTGAACCGCGCCATTCTGGATTACGCGTCGCGCAATCGCGAAACGCTGCTCTTCAATATTTGGCAGATGGGCGAAAACTCCATCAAGCGCGGCAGCCAGGATAATTGGACGATCACGCCGAAGCGCATTGACGCTCTTCGCGCCGCAATGCCCGCGGGCCGTGGGGGCCGAGGCGGTGGATTCGCAGGCGGCGACGCGCCACCAACCGCGATGCAGCACCTCCCGCAGCAGGTGGTGGCGGAGGTGGCCGAGGTGGACAAGGCGCGTCCGTGGAGCTGTACGACAAGATTCTCCACGATCCCGCACTAAAAGATCCGCGCGGCTACATCATTCCCGCGGATCAAGCTGACTTCGCAACAGCCACAAAGTTCGTCAACGCGCTTATCAAGAACGGCATCGAAGTGATGCGTGCAAGTTCGTCGTTCCAGGTCGGCGGCAAAACTTATCCGGCAGGTTCGTTCGTCGTGAAGTGCGCGCAGGCCGGCCGTCCCTTTATTCTCGACATGTTCCAGCCGCAGGATCATCCGAATGATTTCCAATATCCCGGCGGTCCGCCAATTCCGCCATACGATATCGCCGGATGGACGCTCGCGTATCAAATGGGAGTGCAATTCGACGGAATAAAAGAAGGCTTCGACGGGCCATTCCAAAAAATTCCCTACGGCCAGCTTCAGCCGATGCCCGTGGCCGCGGTTGCGGGCGCCGCGCGCCCGGCGGGCTACCTCATCAGCCACCAGAATAATAATTCGTTCATTCTGGTGAATCGTCTACTGAAGAATCACGCCGATGTTTATTGGCTGAAATCAGCTCAGCAAGCCGACGGCAAGGATATCGGCACCGGCGCAATCTGGGTTCCCGCGTCGGCGTCAGTTCTACCGATTCTGCAACAGGGGGCGAAGGAACTCGGCGTTCCGGTGCTCGGACTCGCAACCGCGCCGGCCGGCGACGCGCTCAAGCTGAAGCCCACTCGCATCGGACTCTACGATCAGTTCGGCGGAAACATGCCTTCGGGCTGGCTGCGCTTCGAGCTGGAACAATTTGAATTCCCGTTTGAAGTTGTCTACCCGCAAACACTCGACGCCGGCGATCTTATAAAGAAATTCGACGTCCTGATTTTCACAGACGGCGCTTTCCGCGGCGCGGGAGCTGGTGGCCGTGGCGGTGGCGGAGGACGGGGCGGCGCGGCAAACAATCTGCCGATTCCGGATGAATATAAAGCGCGTCAGGGAAGAATCTCCGCGGAAACAACGATTCCGCAGATTAAGAAATTTCTCGACGCGGGCGGTTCCATCGTAACCGTCGGCAGCTCAACCAGCATGGCGCAACTTCTCGGCGTGCCGGTCACCAACGCGCTCGTCGACAAGAACGCCGAAGGCAGGGAAGTTCCGCTCGCGCGCGAAAAGTTTTATATTCCTGGCTCGCTCATGCGCGTCACGATCGATAACACCGATCCGCTCGCCTACGGCATGCCGAAAACCGCCGACGTGGATTTCGATAGCAGTCCCGTTTTCCACATCGCGCCAAGTGATAGCGTGAAAACCACGAACGTCGCTTGGTACGCCGGAAAAGAAACGCTCGATTCTGGCTGGGCGCTCGGACAAGCCTATCTCGACGGAGGCACCGCAGTAGCCGAAGCCAATGTTGGCCAAGGCAAAGTGATTGTGATTGGTCCGGAAGTTACTTTCAGAGGCCAGCCGCATGGTACGTTCAAATTGCTGTTCAACGGACTCTTCTACGGCAACGCAACGGCAACAACATTGCCGGCGCATTAACAATCAGTTCGAAAAAAAGGCGCAGACTAAAAAGTCTGCGCCTTTTTTTGTTTCGTATCGCGAAAAATTACGCTCGAATCTCCCCCAGCGCCATATCCAAAATCTTGATCGCCTCGTCCACATCCGCCTTCCCAATATTCAACATCGGAGCCAGTCGCATCACATTTCCGTAAAGTCCGCCTTTGCCAACCAGCAACCCATGCGCCCGCGTGCGCTCCATCAACTGTGAGGCCGCTTCCGGAGCAGGCTCTTTCGTTTGACGATCCTTCACCAACTCCAGCGCCTGCATCAATCCCATGCCGCGAACGTCTCCGATGATCTGATGCTTCTCCTTCAACATCTCCAGTTGTTCGCGGAAATGTTTCCCCATCGTGTGCGAGTTCTCAAGCAGCTGTTCCTCTTCAATCACTTGAATCGTCGCTCGCGCCGCCACAGACGTAACCGGATTTCCGCCGAAGGTTGAAATCGTCAATCCCTGAAACGCGTTTGCAAGTTCGGCGGTGGTAATTGTCGCGCCGATGGGCACTCCATTTCCCATGCCCTTCGCGGTTGTAATAATGTCCGGCGTGACTTCCCACTGCTCAATGCCAAACCATTTTTTTCCGGTCCGGCCGAACCCGGTCTGCACTTCATCCGCGATAAAAAGTCCGCCATACTTTTTCACAATCTTGAAAACCATCTTGAAATATTCCGGCGGCGGAGTGATAAATCCGCCCACGCCTTGAATCGGCTCCGCGATGAACGCTGCGATCTGTCCACTCGTGCCCGTCTGAATCAGATTCTCCACGTCATTCGCGCAGGCCACGCCGCAATCCGGATATTTCAAATGCAGCGGGCAGCGGTAACAATACGGATTCACCGCGTGCGAAAATCCCACGCTCACAACGCCGGCTTTTCGCCACGGAGCTTGCCCCGTCATACTTCGCGTCAAAGTCGATCCGCCCGAATAAGAATGCCGCAGCGCCACCACGTCAAAACTTCCCGTGGACATGCGCGCCAGCAGAATCGCCATCTCATTCGCTTCCGTGCCGGAATTCGTGAAATAACTTTTCTGCAAGTGGCCCGGGGTGATTTGCGCCAGTTTTTCCGCGAGCGCCACAATTTGTTCATTGGGATAAAGCGTCGATGTGTGCTGCAGCTTATCCACCTGCGCCTTAATCGGTCCGGTAACTTTCGGATTCGCGTGTCCCACCGACACCGTCAAAATTCCGCCGAAGAAATCCAGATATTTCCGCCCGTCCAAATCCCAAATGTATTGCATCGATCCGCGATCCGCCACCAGCGGCTGCTGATAGTAGTTCGACACCGATGGCCAAATGTATTCCTTGTGCTTGCGGATCACATCCGCGCTGCTGCGAATTTCGGGCTTCGGGTCAATGTGCGTTTCCGGCTTCGGAGTCGTGGTCATTGAATATCCTTGGGAGTCGAATTCGACTCAGTACTCTCGACTGGGTTCAGAAAGTGTACCGCTCGCAATATGAGAAGCAAAGCATCGCGTACTGTCGTGGGTGCAATCAGGGCAAGGCCAAATGCACAGGCAAATTTAGTCATCGTGGATGATCCGTGCGGCCAGTTTAGCTTTCGACGACCTCACGAAGCCGTCCGTTATTCACGTCATAAACAAATCCGCGCACCACGATCGAATCCGGAATCCACGGATGCGACCGCAGCTTCTGCAATTGTTGCCGCACATTTTCGTCTATATTTTGGAAAGCGTAGAAGAACGCCGGACTCACCGCCGCTGTTCCCGCGCGATTCTGAATTTGCGTGCGTAAATCCTGCTCGCTCGTCAACATCAATCCGCAATCGGTGTGATTGATCACCATAATTTCCTCGGTACCGAGCAGGTAGTGCGAAATGATCAGCGAACGCAGCGCGTCATCGGTGACGATGCCGCCGGCATTCCGGATAATGTGCGCATCGCCCGTTTTCAGTCCCAGCGTCTGCGTCGAAAGCCGCGTATCCATACATGTCAGCACGGCCAGCTTGCGCTCGGGACGCGGCGTCAGCTTGCGCAATTCATGCGTGCGTGAATAAATTTCATTTTCAGCGAGAACTTCGTCAATAGCGCTCATGGGCGGACAGTTTAACTCAATTGCTTTCCGATCGCGCGCTTCGGCAGCGGGACGCTTGTTCGTCTAACGAGTAGCTGATAAGATAAACTAGTTGAAACTAGATTGAAGGGAGGAAACATGGATTCTGTCGGAGCATTTGAAGCCAAGACGCATCTTTCCGCGTTACTCGATCGTGTAAAGCGCGGGCACAAAATATTGATTACCAAGCATGGCGCTCCTGCTGCGATGCTGGTTCCCGTTGAGACGACGGAACCCAAGATGACCCACGAGGAAATCGTGGAGGGTTTTCGCGCCTTGAGAAAGCGGGTGAAACCAAGTTCAATGAGCGTCCGCGAGATGGTTCGCGCAGGACGGCGATATTGAGCGGAATCGTGGTCGACGCCTCTGTTGCGCTTGCGTGGTGCTTTCCGGACGAAACAAGCGACTATGCCGATGATGTGCTAGTGGCTCTGAAAACGAATGTGGTGAAAGTACCTTCCATTTGGGCAATCGAAATTGCGAATGCCATTCTGGTAGGGGAGCGAAGCAAGCGTATCAAGCCAGTCGATGTGCTCCGCTTTGAACAACTGATTGGGGCGCTGAACGTCGTCGAGAATTCCCAAACCGTTAAGGAAAACGTCGCGAACGTTCTTCCCCTGGCGCGTAAGTTCAAGCTCACGGCCTACGATGCAGCATATCTGGATCTTTCGGCGCGACTTGGTGCGCCCTTAGCAACTCTAGATAACGTAATGCAAAAAGCATGCCGCGCCGCGGGCGTCAAACTGTTTATGCCCTGACCTCCGAATCGCCTATACGTTCGCCGTTCGCCCGTCACAAAATATGTTACGCTGCCTTCGCCGCGCATTTATTTCAGGCGCGCGGCGTTCGTCACCTCGGACATCCTCTCGCACGTGGGGGCATCATGAAGAAGTTTGTGCTCATCTTCGCGGCTGCGTCGGCCGCTTTCGCGTTCCAGACCGATCGAAATCCTGACGTCGCTCGATGGGAACAGCAAGCGCGCAATGTCACCATCATTCGTGACGACTGGGGCATCGCCCACGTGTACGGAAAAACCGACGCCGACGCAGTTTTCGGAATGGAATACGCGCAGGCCGAAGACGATTTCAATCGAGTGGAAACAAATTACATCAACGCGATGGGCCGGCTGGCCGAAGCCGAAGGCGAATCGAAAATTTATCAGGATCTGCGCATGAAACTCTTCATCGATCCTGACGAAATGAAAAAGCAATACGCCGCAAGCCCCGCGTGGCTGCAAAAATTAATGATCGCATTCGCCGACGGCCTGAATTTTTATCTCTACAAACATCCCGAGGTGAAGCCGCGTGTAATCACGCAATTCGAGCCGTGGATGGCGCTCACTTTCACCGAAGGCAGCATCGGCGGCGACATCGAAAAATTTAACGTGAACCAATTGCAAGCGTTCTACGGAAAAGCCGAGGCGCGGTCAACATCCACGGCGAATCCCGCGCCAAAATCATCCACGGTTGCGGACGTATGGGAAGAAAACGAACGCGAGCCGGAGCCGACAGGCTCGAACGGCATGGCTATCTCTCCATCAAACACAACCGATCATCACGCCCTACTGCTAATTAATCCGCACACATCTTTTTATTTCCGCTCCGAACTTCAAATGGTCAGCGACGAAGGTCTGAACGCCTACGGAGCCGCAACATGGGGACAATTTTTCATCTATCAAGGGTTCAACGATCGCGCCGGCTGGATGCACACCTCTAGCGGCGTCGACGCCGTGGATGAGTATCTCGAAAAAGTGGAAAAGAAGGGCGATCACTACGTCTATAAATATGGAAACGAAGAGCGTCCGGTAACAGAATCAGTCGTCACCGTGCGGTATAAAACGGCAAACGGCATGGCCGAAAAGAAATTCACTGTCTATCGCACGCATCACGGCCCAATTGTTCGCGAAGAAAATGGCAACTGGGTTGCCGCGCGCATCATGCAGGAACCAATCAAAGCGCTCACACAGTCTTACATCCGCACAAAGGCTCACGATTACAAATCGTTCCGTCAAACAATGGAACTTCAGGCCGATTCATCCAACAACACGATTTTCGCCGACGCCGACGGCGACATTGCTTATTTCCACGGAAATTTTATTCCTCGCCGCGATAATAGTTTCGATTTCACAAAGCCCGTGGACGGCAGCAACCCCGCCACCGAATGGCATGGACTTCTTTCCATCGACGAAACGCCGCACCTGCTCAATCCGAAAAGCGGATGGATTTATAATTCCAATAACGCACCGTGGTCCGCCGCCGGCCCCAGCAGCCCCAAGAAAGAAGACTATCCAAAATATGTCGAGCAGGGAGTTGAAAGCGCTCGCGGCGAACACGCCGTCCGCGTCCTTCAAAATAAAACAGATTTCTCGCCCAACGCTCTGATTGGCGCGGCGTACGATAGCTACCTCACCTGGTTTGAGAAGCCATTGCCCGCGCTCATCAATGCCTGGGACGCAGCATCTGCCGATAATCCCCTGAAAGCAAAATTGGCCGATCAAATCGGCGTGCTTCGCGCGTGGGATCATCGTTGGGCGATCACTTCCGTCCCAACTTCGCTCGCAGTTTTCTGGGGAGAAGATATTTCGCGCCGGGTCCGAGGCGAAGCCCGCGCCGCGGGAATGCGCGTGGAAGAATTTATCGGCACCAAAGCATCGCCGGACCAAATGTTGCAAGCGCTCGCCGCAGCCTCCGATAAACTCGCCGCCGACTTCGGAAGCTGGAAAACTCCGTGGGGCGACATCAATCGTTTCCAGCGCATCAACGACGACATCAATCCGAATTTCAATGACTCCGGCCCAAGTATTCCCGTCGGATTCACTTCGTCCATGTGGGGATCGCTCGCGTCATTCGGCGCACGCGCTTATCCCGGCACAAAAAAGTGGTATGGAACCAGCGGAAATAGTTTCGTAGCGGTGATTGAGTTTGGGAAAACCGTGCATGCTCGCGCGGTCACGGCGGGAGGGGAAAGCGGCAATCCTGCGTCGCCGCATTTTGATGACGAAGCCAAGCGTTACAGCACCGGCGATCTGCGTGACGTCTATTACTACCGCGCGGAACTCAAAGGGCACACCGAGCGCGACATCATCCCGGAAATTAAGCGAAATTAATTCCGGGTTTTCCGTTCCGCTAAATTCCGCCACCGTCGTCCGAAATCATGTCCCGCGCGATTTTGTCTTTATCCTCAAGCGGTTTTTCTAATTTGAATTCCGGCGCGCCTTGTTCCGGCGTCATCATCAACAATTTCCCGTGGACTTTCAGCCCGGCACTTTCATCCACGCGAATGTAATATTCCTGTCCGGACTTCGCGTCCACGGTAACCACGGAAGATTTATCATCCGATCGAACGGTGTGCGTTCCGGGGCTTAACTTAATTGTTATTCGGCTGTCATTGGCCATGCGCGCAATCTGTTTGTCGTCCACGAAAATCGAAGGCCGGAACGTCGCAGCCATTACACCCTTCTGTCGATAGACGTGAAGCAGCACGACGGTGCCAGCAGGACTCGTCCCCGCAGCCGGCTTTCCGTTCACAGGCGCATTGACCATCGCCAGAATCACATTGTCGGGAACTTTTTCGGCCTTCAATCCTTGTAGCGCCGTGGGAGAAGTGTCAAAGCTGCACGGCCCCGCCTTGATTTTCGCAATAATCACATCCGCCGAAAGTCCCGAGCGGTGCATGTCTGCAATATCCTTATTCGTAAGCGCTGCCTGCGCGGCCGTTGCAGCGCGCAAGCCCACCAGCGGCAGCGCAATCGCCGCGAGACTAACCACCAACGCGAAAATAAACAGTCGCCGAGACAAAATCATCCTGTCCTCCGAGCACTCCAAATCGTTTTTCCGACCCGCCGAAGCTGGCGCATCATACCACTACGCTGTTCTGCGCCCGCCAGCCTTTTTTCCAACTGTTAAGCCCAGGCGCTTCTTTCCAGAATTCTTCTCCAAGTCCGCCATTCGCCACGCCCCACGCAAAAGGTCCTTCATCGCATCCATATCAATCTTCCGCAGGCGCACCAAAATCCATTTGTAATTCAAATAATGGTCTGTTACAAAATAAATCTCCGGCGCAGTAGCAATCATTTCATCGCGCGCGTCAAATCCCATCGCCACCACTAGCGTTTCGCCATCTTCCTTTAATCGTGCAAAAAGCGCTCCACGCACCTTAAATCCCGGCGTGCCATACGACCGCACTTCTTCGACGTCCTCAAGGCTCAGCACGAATTTGCGAACCGCATCAAATTTTACGGTCATATTTTCGCCATCAGACGATTCCGCGCGCGAATCATACCACCGCACAGCTCCGCGGACTTTCACCTTGTACCCGCGTTTCACTGATGATACTTTCCGGTCGGAATTCTGGAGGATTCCCCAATGTCAAAATTCTCTAAACTCACCACCACGATTTGTGCGTGCGCTGCGGTAATCATTTTCTGCGGAGCAACCACCACCGCGCGCCCTGCCGCACAAGCCGCCACCGGCGCATGGGCAACAAAAGCCACCGTCGAAGTGGACGACGCCAGCGGAAAAATTCCTCTCAAGCGCGAAGAACAAATCGCGTTCATGTTCGTTGACGCGATCAAGCACGTCGAAGCCGAATGCGGACGCAACGGCGGCCCTTGCACCGTCGCGCAAATGCTGGCCGGACCAAAGGCGACCGCCGGCGGCATGCCGCCCAGCAAATTGAAGTATGATCCGTCCACCGATCCGAACTTCACCTACAAGCTCACCATCAACGGCTCAAACTGGGAACTGTGGGTAATTCCCAAGAAGCCTGGCTTCGGCGGATTTTACGTCGCACCGGGCATGATGCAAGACACCTACTACAACGCGAAAGGCGCTGCATCCAATAAGGATCGCAAGCTCACCGGATCGTCCGTCAACGGCGACATCTTTTTCGTGGGCTAGCGCGATAGCCGTTTAATCACAAACGCCAACTCAACGCGATGCCAGAAAAATAGAATACACGGCGGCCGAATCGGTATAATCCGGCCTGACCAATATGGCCAACTTTTCGGCACGTTTATGGAGAGCTTTTCGCCGCGTATGGCCGTCGTGTATGACGCAGGCCCAGGCCGTCGCGTTCAATATGTTCCTTGCGTTTTTCCCCATGCTGCTTCTCGTCATGGGTCTCGTCAGCCGCTGGGATTTTCTCCGCGACGGCGCCGACGAAATGTTCAATAGCACCAAGCTCCTCATGCCTCCGGGAATGTATGCGGTCCTCAGCGATTTTCTCGCCCGTCACGCAGAGCATCCTTTAAGTTGGGCGTCCTTGGGGTTAGCAGGCACTTTGTTGGCGGGGATGCAGATGATGCGCCTGATGCTCAACGGTTTCCATATGGCGCAGAAAATCGAACAACCAAAAATCCCGGAACAATTCCTTCGCGGACTAATTCTCCTGATCGTAACTCTGGTCCCCACCGTCCTCGCCATCGCCATTGCCGTCTTCGGTAAATCCGTGCGCATCATTATTAGCGAAGAATATGGCTCGCCCATCTGGATGCGCGTGCTTCTCGCCGTTGCGCTCACCTGTCTCGCGCTTGTCCTCGCGATGTCCGTGCTCGCTCTCGTCTATCGTGTCGGCACCCGCGGCGTTCGCAAATGGAGCGACGTAATTCCCGGCGCCATCGTCGCCACTCCGCTCTGGTGGATCGCCAGTTGGACCTTTGGAATTTATATGCGCCACGTCCCCTACAATTTAATTTATGGCGGCTTGGCCACCGCCATCGGCGTAATGATCTGGATGAATTTTACCGTAATCATTATTTTTCTCGGCGCCGCCTATAACGCCGAGCGCATCCCTTCATCTCCACAAACTCTATCCACCGCCGATTAGCCGTTCGTTCAGGCACATCTGTTGTAACTCCACGCAACTTTGCCTCCCAACAAGGGTTAAAATAGAGGGAAGTCAGGATCACCCCGCCGATCCAGCACTTCGCAAGTGGAGGCACGGATGTCGAGTCGAAATCATTCCACGAAGAAATTTCGCCCACGCCGAAATTTTCCTTTCGAGGCGTTCATTGCCACGGGACTGGGCGCCGCGATACTTCTTGCGTCTCCTCTATTCGCTGGCAGATATTCCGCGCCATTCGCCGAAGTTCAAAAAAATGCCCAAAAACAAAGGAAATCCAACTCCGCCGCTGCCGCGCCCTCCGGCCCGCTGCAAGGTCTTCCCATCTCCGACCTAAACGAATCCGAAGCAATTCTTCACGCGCTAAATCGCCTCACTTACGGCCCGCGCCCCGGCGATCTCGAAGCCGTCCGCCAAATGGGCCTCGCAAAATGGATTGATCAGCAACTGAATCCCGATTCCATCGACGATTCCGCAATGCAGGCGCGTCTGCAAAAATATCCGACGCTCCAGATGAGTTCCGCGAAACTCTACAACGAATTTCCGCAGCCCCA
Organism: Terriglobia bacterium; assembly: GCA_963840515.1. Classification (GTDB taxonomy): domain Bacteria; phylum Acidobacteriota; class Terriglobia; order Acidiferrales; family UBA7541; genus DASTCZ01. The sequence continues at coordinate 23,351 of CAWIZI010000035.1, read as the reverse complement.
GCAGGCCGCGAAAAAAGAAGGCGTCAGTCTCGCCGACTATCAGAAAGAGCAGCAGACCCAGCAGCGCCAAGTGAATCAGCAAATGATGGCGATGGAAAATTCCGAGCAAAAGGACGGCCTTGCCGATGGTTCCCAGGAAGACGGCGGAATGGACGCCGGTGGCAAAGCAAAACTCACCAAGCAGGGTTACAACGGCGGCGATCCCAATCGCAGCCCGCTCGAATTTTATCAGCAGCTAAAAACTCCGCAGCGCATCGTCGCCGAACTCAGCATGGCGAAAGTGGATCGCGCAGTTTATAGCGAACGCCAACTCTACGAAGAAATGGCCGCGTTCTGGTTCAACCATTTCAATATTTTTGCCGGCAAGGGAAGAGATCGCTGGATGCTGACGGCCTACGAGCGCGACACAATTCGCCCGCACGTGATGGGAAAATTTGAAGATCTCGTAATCGCCACGGCGAAAAGTCCCGCCATGATGTTTTATCTCGATAATTGGTTGAACACCGATCCCGAAGCCGCGCAGCGTGTGCAACAGCGCCGCGGCCGTGGCGCATTCGGCGGAATGCAGCAGCGCCCCGGTCAGCCGCCTGCGCAAAAGCGCGAATTTGGAATCAATGAAAATTATGGCCGCGAATTAATGGAACTGCACACGCTCGGTGTTGACGGCGGTTACACGCAACAAGACGTCATCGAAGTTGCGAAATGTTTCACCGGCTGGACGATTCGTCAACCGCAACAAAGCGGCGATTTTTTCTACAATCCGCAGCTCCATGTTGAAGGCGCCAAGCATGTCCTCGGCCACACGATTGACGCCGGCGGCATGAATGACGGCATGGCGGTCATCCATCTGCTCACGCACGATCCGCACACCGCTCGACATATTTCACAAGAGATCGCTCAGCATTTCGTCAGCGATAATCCTCCGCCGGCCCTCGTCGATCGCATGGCGCAAACTTTCACCTCTAGCGATGGCGACATCAACGCCGTTTTGCACACGATGATTTATTCGCCGGAGTTCTGGTCACGCGATGCCTACGCCGTAAAAATTAAATCGCCATTCGAGCTCGTCGTTTCCGCCGCGCGCGCCGTCGGCGCAAATGTGGATTTACCGCTCCCGATGATGCTCTGGTCCGCCCGCATCGGCGAGCCGCTCTATCAATGCCAGCCGCCCACTGGATATAAGGATACCGCCGACACCTGGGTCAATACCGGAGCTTTGCTGAACCGCCTGAATTATTCGCTCACGCTGGCAGGGAATCATCTTCGCGGTGCACACGTGGATATCGCCGCCCTAATCGGCGCGGACGATGCAAATGATCCGAACACCGCGCTCGATCGCGCCATAAAAGTTTTACTCAACGGAGACATTTCCGCGCAAACTCGTTCCACACTTGAAAAACAAATTTATGATCCGCAAGTGATCGAAGCAAAATTGGACGATCCAATTAAGAAAGTAAATGTCGGCACGGTAGCAGGACTCGTGCTAGGTGCGCCAGAATTTCAACGCCGTTAACCGAATTTATTCAAGGAAATTGCACCAAGTTCGGAAGGAGCAAGATCATGGCAATCAATCGTCGAGTCTTCATCAAAAATAGCGGCATCGCAATGCTGGGCCTCAGCACTCTCCCATCATTTCTTCAACGCGCCGTAGCCGCCACCGCCATGCCCAATAAAAAGAAGCTCGTCGTCCTATTCCAACGCGGCGCCGCGGATGGCCTCAACATCGTGGTTCCATTCGCCGAGCCAAATTATTACAAGATTCGCCCGTCCATCGCGATTCCCGCGCCAACAGCTGGCGGCAATCTCGCCGCAATTGATCTCGATGGTTTCTTCGGCGTGCATCCATCTCTCGCGCCGCTCGCAAAACTCTTTCACAGCGGTGAACTCGCCATCGTTCACGCCGCTGGATCGCCCGACACAACTCGCTCTCACTTTGACGCGCAGGATTATATGGAGTCCGGCACGCCCGGCGTGAAAGCCACCGACGACGGCTGGCTGAATCGCACTATGCAAACCATGCCCGAAGAAAACGCCACCCCGTTTCGCGCCGTCGCTCTCGGACCAAATCTTCCGCGCATGTTGCACGGCTCCGCTCCCGCCGTCGCTCTGCCCGACGTAAAACAATTTCAAGTATTAGCAGGCGCAGGTTCGCAAATGGTGCAAGGCGGATTTGAAGCCATGTACGCGCAAACCGTCGACACCGCTCTGCGCGGCACCGGCACGGAAACTTTTGAAGCCATTGACATGCTGAAGAAAGCGAATCCCGCGCAATTCCAGCCCGAAAATGGCGCGGAATATCCCAAGAATCGCTACGGCCAAAGCATCCAGCAGGTCGCGCAACTTCTGAAAGCAAATATCGGTCTCGAAGTAGCTTTCCTCGATACCGGCGGCTGGGATAATCACGTCAACGAAGGCGGCGTGCAGGGCCAGCTCGCGAATTTGCTGAAAGATCTCGGCCAGGGTCTCGACGCATTTTACACAAGACATGGGCGATCGCATGGAAGATGTTGTCGTCGTCACCATGTCCGAATTCGGACGCACCGCTCACGAAAATGGCAATCGCGGCACCGATCACGGTCACGCCAATTGTATGTTCGTGATGGGCGGCGCCGTCAAAGGCGGAAAAGTTTACGGCAAATGGCCCGGCCTCGGCCCGCAACAATTAAACGAAGGCCGCGATCTCGCGCTCACCACCGACTTCCGCTCCGTCCTCGGCGAAATAATCCAAGGTCATCTGGGCGCAAAAGATCTAAAAACAGTTTTCCCCGGATTCGCAAACGATCCGAACAAATTCCCGCGCCTGCTGAAAACGTAAGCAACGTGGCACAGCCATTCTTGGCTGTGACGAAGTTTATTGACGCGACGGATCTCGTAGCGCCGGCATCCTGTCGGCTCTTTTTCCATCGCGACGCGCAAACCCGTCTCACTATTTCCCGGCCGGAACCTTCGCCCGCAGCTCGTCAAAGAAATTGAAAATGAAATTGACTTTCGTGATTGGTGTCGCAACCGTATCGGCGCCGGGTGCTTTTAATACGGCGAATCGTTTGCCGTCGGGGTGCAAACTGAAAGTGAAGGTGCTCTGGCGGTTCGTGAACTGGCCGGACGACCAGACGCGCGGTTTATCCGCTCGGAAGGAATCACTAGACTCGGCGTAGTTAGCCGCCATCATGTTCCGATCCGGCGCACGGTAAAAAAGCTCTTTTCCATCTCGCGACCACTCGGGATACGTACCGCCGCCCACGGAAATCTGCCACCTGCCGCCGGGGCCGGGGAACGGTCGCACGTAAATTTCGTAGACTCCTGACTCGTTGGATTGGTAGGCAATCCACTTGCCGTCAGGTGAAAACGCGGGAACTACTTCGTTAAAAGTAGTATTCACGAACGGCTTTGGCTGTCCCGGCTTCCAGCCGGACTTTTCGCTGCCTTCAACGGGCATCGTAATTACGTCATAGCCTGTCGCAGGATTGCTTTCAAAGTATGCAAGAATCTTGCCATCCGGACTCCACGATCCAGAAGTCTGAACATTCTTGCTTTCGGTCAACCGCTCGCGTCTCCCCCGCCGTCTGCCCGAATCCACCACAGATTCGGAGACATCTCCTTTCTCCGAAGACGAGTAAACGATCCGCTGGCCGTCGGGCGTCCAGACGCGGATACGATTTGAAACACCCGCAAAAGTGATCCGGCTAAGCGTGTCGCGTTCCCAATCGACTCCCAAATATCGGATCTCTTCCCATCGTTGATGTCCATCGCCAACCGCTTGCCGTCAGGAGATATCGCGAGGTCGCCGTAGTTTCCGGGAGTTTCGCGCAGAGGCGTGAATTTTCCCGCTGCGTCCATCCAATAAATCGAAACGTCCTGGCTCGCGGCGGAGCCTGCGACATAGACGAGGGTTCCATTGTCTGAGACAGAGAATTGAGCTCCACCAGTATCAGGTGTCCGTTGACACGCCCTCCAGTAACGGCGCAGCCTGGCCGGTGAGTTCCAACCGTTTCGCGTCAAAGGGAACGGCAAACAGGGTGCCGTTGTGCAGATAGACGAGATAACCGTTGGAGACATAACGGGCGTAAAAGCCACCGTGAAAAATTGTCGTCAATTTTCCGGAGTCCGTGGAGTACGCAACAATATCCGCATCGTCGAAATTGTCACCGCCCGTGGTGCCGGAGGTGAAAATCACTGTCCTTGCCGCCGGGAAGAAACTGCGGCCAGCGATGGCTATCTCTGGGCGCGTGGGGATCGAGTGTGGTAAGCGGTTCCGGCGTTCCTCCCGCCGAAGACACCTTGGATAAGCCGACGCGACTTGTTCCCACTAAACACAATCGTGAGGTCTTCACCCCACGTGCCGCCGCGATCGCCGGAAGCGTCGCAAAGCGTGACTGCGGCGCCCCCTTGCACCGAAATTTTTTTCAACTTACCTGGCGCGAAGAATGCGATCCACTGGCCGTCTGGAGAGAAAAAAGCATTGCGGGCCTCATCGGTGCCCGAAAGCAAGGTGGCCTGCAATTGGTCCAGCGAGCGGACGTACAGGTGCGTCTTCTTGTCGGAAGTTTGGGCAACCACGGCAAGCCGCTTGCCATCCGGAGAAATAATCGCAGCGGCCCCATAAACAAAGGACGCGCTCAGGCGTAATCGTCCCGTCCGTGCCGAGTTCCGACGCTCAGGCGGATCGACTGAGCCGGTTTCGGCGCGCGCTGCACCAAGCCGATAGTAAGCGCGATGGCCACTACTGTCGCAGCCCCCGCGATGCCCCACGCAATCCGCTCCCGATTCTTCCGATGCAAAACTACCGGCGCGGGCACTCCTGCCTGCGAACCCGCCCCCGCAATCCATTTCAATTCCAACAAAAGATCGCGCGCCGTCTGCCAGCGGTTGTCCGGGTCTTTCTCCAAACATTTCCGCACCGTGCGATCCAGCGCCGGGGGAGTCATGGGAACAAGTGTGCCGATTGGCTCCGGATCTTTTTCCAGAATTGCCGAAGCCACGCTCAACTGGCTCCGTCCTTGAAATGCCGCCCGGCCAGTCAGCATTTCGTACAGCACCGATCCGAAAGAAAAAATGTCACTTCGCGCGTCCAGCTCTTTCGCTTCCACCTGCTCCGGTGACATGTACTGAAACGTCCCAACGATCATCCCCTGCTGCGTGGCGGGCGTGGTGCGGGTAGCAAGCACCGAAAGCGTTGCGCCCCCCGCCAGCGGTAGCGTTTCCTTCGCCAGTCCAAAATCCAAGAGTTTCGCGCCGGATTTCGTCAGCATGATATTTCCGGGCTTCAAATCGCGATGAATAATTCCCGCGCGGTGCGCCTTATCCAGCGCGTCGGCGACTTCGATTCCAATCTTCAGCGCCTGATCGAGTGGCAGCGCGCATTTTTCCAGCCGCACGGCAAGCGTTTCGCCCTCGATATACTCCATCACCAAATAATCAACGCCGTCCTGTGACCCGACGTCATATAGCGTGCAAATATTCGGATGATTCAGCGCAGAAACGGCCCGCGCTTCGCGCTCGAATCGCTGCCGCGCGTCGGGAGTATCGGCTAGATGTGCAGGCAGAACTTTTATGGCGACCGTACGGTCCAGCCGCGTATCGCGCGCGCGGTACACTTCACCCATTCCGCCAGCGCCAAGCGGAGCGATCACTTCATACGGCCCAAGCTTTGTTCCGTTCCCTAAACTCATGCGTCGCGGATTATACCCTCATATCCGAAAGCTCGCCCTCGTTAGTTATTGCTTTCTTCCCCACGATTGCATATGTTTTGCAGGTCCAAATTAGAATCTCATTTGCCTAGGCACCCAAAAGAAAATTCCGCCGGCCAAACTGCCGACCGAGGACCCATGAAAATCCTGACGACTAACTCCGGAAACAAAATAAAATTCCCGCGCGCGCTAAAATTCGCCGCCGCCGTTCTCGCAACCTCGCTCCTCGCGCTAATTCTGATGCGTGGTTCCGCGTCCGCCCAATCTCCCACCGCCGCTCCGCCCGCAAAATCGCAAAGCGCCGCCGCGCCGAAGTCCGCTGATGCGGCCTCGCACGTAGACTTAGCCAAAACTCCCACCCTCTACGTCGTCAACTACGCCCATCTCGATACCGAATGGCGTTGGGAATATCCGCAAACCATTCAGGAATATCTCACCAAAACAATGCGCAACAATTTCGCGCTCTTTCAGAAATATCCCCACTATGTTTTCAATTTCACTGGCGCAAATCGCTACATGTTCATGAAGGAATATGATCCGCAGGATTATGCCGAGTTGAAAAAATATGTCGCCGCGGGACGCTGGTTTCCAGCAGGCTCTTCCATGGAAGAAAATGACGTGAATTCGCCGTCCGCCGAATCCATCATGCGTCAGGTTCTCTACGGTAACGAATATTTCCGCCACGAATTCGGCAAAGCCAGCTCTGAATATATGTTGCCCGATTGTTTTGGATTTCCCGCGTCGCTCCCCAGCATTCTCGCTCACGCCGGAATCAAAGGGTTTTCCACGCAGAAACTTTCTTCCGGATGGCAGCCTGCTCCGCGCGTCGGCGGCCCGGATTCGCCCGAGCACACTCCTGAAGGTATTCCATTCAATGTAGGCCTGTGGGAAGGCCCCGACGGAAGAACAATTCTCGCCGCGCTGAATCCCGGCAGCTACACCAGCACAGTGAATTCCGATCTAACAAAAAATAATCCGCAACCCGCTGGCAACCGAGGCGATTACACCTGGAATTGGCCCGACCGCATCGACTACAACGGAAAAGTTACCGGTGTCTTCACCGACTATCACTACATCGGCACCGGAGACATCGGCGGCTCACCGCCGGAAAGTTCCGTGAAAATGCTCGAAGCAATGGCCACAAAAAGCGTCACAGTAATTCCACCGGTTCGCGCCGGTGGACGTGGCGCCGTTCAGCCCGTCGCAGGCGCGCCGCAAAAAGTTGGCGATGGCCCGCTAAGAGTCGTCGAAACTCGCGCCGATCAAATGTTTCTCGACATCCGCCCCGATCAAACTTCAAAAATGCCGCGCTACAAAGGCGATCTCGAATTGATCAATCATTCCGCAGGCTCCATCACTTCGGAAACCGTTCACAAGCGATGGAATCATCAGAACGAATTGCTCGCCGCAGCCGCCGAAGAAGCTTCCGTCGGCGCTTCCTGGCTCGGCGGACGCGCCTATCCGCAAGAAAGATTAAATCGCGCATGGAGATTGGTTCTCGCCGGACAATTTCATGACAGCATGGCCGGAACGGCCACGCCGAAATCCTACGAATATATTTGGAATGATGACGTAATCGCGATGAATCAATTTTCCGGCGTCCTAACCAGCGCCACCAGCGCCATCGCCTCCGGCATGAATACAGAAGGAAAGGGAATTCCGCTCGTCGTTTTCAATCCGCTAAGCATCGCGCGCGAAGACGTAGTCGAAGCAAATGTAAACTTCACATTCGGCGCAGCAAGAGGCGTGCGAGTATTTGGTCCCGACGGCAGCGAAGTTCCGTCTCAGATGATTAGCAATACCGACGGCGCCACTAAAATTCTTTTCCTGGCGAAAGTACCTTCTGTCGGATTCGCCGTCTACGACGCGCAGCCCGCCGACGGAGTCGTCGACGCTAAATCTGAACTCTCCGTCTCCGATTCCGCAATGGAAAACACCCGTTACCGCATCAAAATCGATCGCGATGGCGACGTCTCCAGCATCTTCGATAAGAAAATCAATCACGAATTGCTCGCGCAACCAATCCGTCTCGCTATCATTCTCGATAATCCAAAGCAGTGGCCCGCATGGAATATGGATTTTGAGGACGAAACTCGCGCGCCGCGCACTCTCATCGGCGGCCCGGTAAAAATCCGCGTCGTCGAAAATGGCCCAGTTCGCGTAGCCGTCGAAGTCACCCGCGAAGGCGAAGGCTCAAAGTTTGTCCAAACCGTACGCCTCGCCGCAGGTGACGCAGGCAATCGCGTTGAATTCGGCAATGTAATCGACTGGCATTCCACCGAAGCAAATCTGAAAGCCGTTTTCCCGCTCACCGCTTCAAATAAAATGGCCACCTATAATTGGGACATCGGCACCGTCCAACGCCCTAACGAAGAAGAACGCCAATTTGAAGTTGCTTCTCATCAGTGGATCGATCTCACCGACGCCAGCGGCTCTTTCGGCGCGACAATTCTCACCGACAACAAGAATGCCTCCGATAAGTCCTCCGACAACACTCTGCGCCTCACGCTCGTCCGCACTCCCGGCGTAAAAGGCGGCTATCCCGATCAAGGCAGCCAGGATCTCGGTCATCACGAATTTATTTTCGGCATCGCCGGACACGACGGCGATTGGCGCAAAGGTGAAACCGATTGGCAAGCTTATCGCCTCAATCAGCCGCTCATCGCTTTCCAAAGCGCGCAGCATCCCGGAGCACTCGGCCAAAGTTTTTCGCTGCTGAAAATAAATAACTCCCGCGTCCGTGTTCTCGCCATGAAAAAAGCCGAAGAAAGCGACGACGTTTTGCTCCGCTTCGTAGAAATCAGCGGCGCCGCGCAATCCAATGTTCATTTCACTTTTGCCGCGCCCGTCCTTATCGCCCGCGAAGTGAATGGCCAGGAAATGCCGCTCGCAAATAGTTCCGCAAATGTCAGCGCGGGCGATCTCGTCACCTCTCTAACTCCATATCAAGTTCGCAGTTTCATCGTTAAACTCGGCGCTGCGAAATCAAAAGTCATCGCGCCAACTTCGCATCCGGTCTCTCTGCCCTACGACATGTCCGTCACATCGCGTGACGGCCGTCCCGCCGACGGCGCATTCGATTGGCAGCCAAACAACGCAGCCACGTCACAGGGCAAAGCAATTCCCGCGGAAATGTTGCCTGCCGACATCGCCTACGCCGGAATTCATTTCAAGTTAGCCAACACCGCGCCCGGAAAACCAAACGCCGTCACCGCGCACGGACAGAAAATAAATTTGCCTGAAGGGAAGCACGCTCGCGTTTATATTCTCGCCGCCGCGGTTCGCGATCAAAAGGGAATTTTCACCGTGGGAAATAATTCCGTGGAGCTTTCCATCCCAGATTGGACCGGCTACATCGGCCAGTGGGACAATCGCAATTGGGACACGAAAGAAGTTCCAATCGTCCGCCCAGCCGACGCGCCACCTCTTCCTCCCGGCGCTCCCACAACTCGCACCACCACAACATTCACCGGCGTGCTCACTCCCGGCTTCATCAAGCGCGCCGACGTAGCCTGGTTCGCATCTCACCGTCACGATTCCGCCGGACTCAACGAAGCCTACGCATATTCCTACTTGTATGCCTTCGCCATCGACGTCCCGAAAGACGCTACAACAATCACACTGCCCGATAATGAGCGCATCCGCGTCATGGCCATCACCGTCGCCGACGAACCAACAACGGTCCAACCCGCGCGTCCGCTCTATGACACGCTAGTCCACTCCGATCGCTAAGAGTTGTCGAATGGTGTTTTGTACTTGATCGCAAACGGTTCGTAACAAGGCACGAGTTCAATCGTGCCGTACCGCCGAGAGAAAAGGGTTTTAACCCCTGACACACGCGCCCAAAATAAAAACGTCCCGATGAATTCCATCGGGACGTTTTTATTTCTGCGGAGGTGTAAATCCTTAACTAAAACTCTTTACAAAAACAGTGGCGCCATAACAAAAGCCACCGTGCAAATCAGCTTAATCAAAACGTGCAACGAAGGGCCGGCCGTATCCTTAAAAGGATCGCCCACCGTATCTCCAACCACCGCCGCCTTGTGCGCTTCCGATTTCTTTCCGCCCAGCGCGCCGGTCTCAATAAATTTCTTCGCGTTATCCCATGCGCCGCCGCCATTGTTCATGAACGTGGCCATCAGAATTCCGGCAATCGTTCCGATCATCAGCACCGCGGCAACCGCCTCAGCGCCAATGGTCATATCCTCTGCCGTCGCGAAATATTTGAAAATAAATCCAACGGCCACCGGCACCACCACCGCCAGCACTCCCGGAGCCACCATCGCTTTCAGCGCACCCTTGGTAACAATATCTACGCACTGTCCGTAATCCGGTTTTGACGTTCCCGCCATAATTCCCGGATTCTCCCGGAATTGCCGCCGCACTTCTTCAATCACCGAATAGGCCGCCTTACCCACCGCCTTAATCGCCAGCGCGCTGAACAAGAACACCAGCGCCGCTCCAATCAACGCAGCCACAAACACCTGCGGCTTGCTAAGGTCCACATGCGTAAAGAAATATTGGTCCGGCGACGTCAATCCCAGATTTGTCAGCAACGCCGGATTCGCCGTCAATTTCGCTCGCACCAATTCCTGAATCTGATCCAAATACGCCGAGAACAAAAGAAACGCCGCCAGCGCCGCCGATCCAATCGCATATCCCTTGGTCAGCGCCTTGGTCGTATTTCCCACCGAATCCAATCGATCCGTCCTGCGGCGAACTTCTTCCGGCGCGCCGGACATTTCAATAATTCCTCCGGCGTTATCCGTGATTGGCCCGAACGTATCCATCGCCAGAATGTACGCCGCCGTCGCCAGCATTCCCATCGTCGCAATTGCAGTCCCGAAAAGTCCCGCACCGCGCGTATCCGGCAACGCGTGAACGCCGCAATAGTATGACGACAAAATCGCCACCGAAATCGCAATCACCGGCAGAGCTGTACATTCCATTCCAACCGCTAAGCCGGTAATGATGTTCGTAGCCGCGCCCGTCTGGCTGGCCTGCGCGATGCTCTGTACCGGACGATATTTGTATTCCGTGTAGTACTGCGTGATCCACACAAACAAGAAACTCGTGATCACTCCGATAATTCCCGCCGCGAAGAACCACAAATTATTTTGCAGCAGGAAATAAATCGCCACGTAAAATCCGGCAATCGCCAGCACCGAAGTAATCATATATCCGCGATTCAGCGCCACCATCGGATCTTCTTCTTCGTTCTTCAGCTTCACGCACCAAATTCCCACAATGGACGCCAGCAATCCAAACGCGCGCGCCACCAGCGGAAAGAAAATTCCCAGCAATCCAAATTTCGGAAATAGCGCCACTCCCAAAATCATCGCGCCAATATTTTCCGCCGCGGTTGACTCAAACAAGTCCGCGCCGCGTCCCGCGCAGTCTCCTACGTTATCGCCCACCAAATCCGCAATCACAGCCGGATTTCGCGGATCATCCTCAGGAATTCCCGCTTCAACTTTTCCAACCAGGTCCGCGCCAACGTCCGCCGCCTTCGTATAAATTCCGCCGCCCAGCTGAGCAAACAGCGCCACGAAGCTGGCTCCAAATCCAAATCCAACAATTTCATAGGGCACGTGCAGCGGATCGGTCATGCCGCCGAACGCCAGAAAAATAATTCCAACGCCCAGAAGTGACAGCGCCACCACGCTCAATCCCGTCACCGCTCCGCCGCGCAACGCCAATTGCATCGCGCGATTCAAACTCGTTCGCGCCGCGCTCGCCGCTCGCAAATTCGCGCGAATCGAAACAAACATTCCCGAAAGTCCGGCCAATCCCGAACACACCGCGCCCGCGAAGAATGAAACCACCATCTTGATCGCCAGGTCGCTGCCTTTGGCCTCAAAGTAATACGCGAAAATCACCACCGCGAGAATCACGCTGAACGTGTAAATCGTCCTGTACTGCCGCTTCATAAACGCTTCGGCGCCTTGCTTAATGGCCAGCGCGATGGCCTGCATCGCCGCCGTTCCCGTATCCGCGCCCAGCACCTCTCGCGTAAATATCCACGCCATAAACAGCGAGACGACGCTGACTCCCATGATGAACCAGACCCACTCGTTTGGTGTTACCGACATTCTTCCTCCGCTTTCGATTCCTTCAGGAGACCCTGCAGGCGAGACTCTTATAGACAGGCAAAGCGAAGTTTATAGCAGGGTTAGCCCATCGGGTCAAGGCGACCCCAACTTCTTTGTGCGCCTTCAATTAGACCTTCGACGCGCCGTAGCGCGGCCTTCACCCCTGCCGTGCATTTCAATGCGCCTCGCAGACAGCCATTCCCAAAATTCCCATCCGCGTGAAAACTACAACCCTGTCCCGGCTCAACGCCGCGAATACTCCAGGAGCGATAGTCGTCAGCGCCTCGCCCACGCCCGCACGGCGGCATATGTAACTCGCCAATCTGGCGAAGCTAGAGCTTCGCGAATCTGTGGCAATGCAGACTTGTAACCGATAGCCGCCAATGTCGTAATTGCGTCGGCGCGCTCAGTTCCGTTCTTTGAAGAAAGAAATGGCAATAGCTCCGGCCCTGCTCCTTGACCATCGTCTCCATACTCCGCGATTTCGCTGAGGCATAGAAATGAATCCGTTGGCATGGGATCAAACTGCTCCGCCCTCGGAGCGCAAGTGCGGGCAACTTCATGAATCACAGCAGGATTGCGAACCGCTCTTAGCGTCGCATCCACTTCTGTTCTGATTGCCGGCTCTGGGTTGGACAAGAGTGCAGGCAGGTTCTCCGTTGCAGATCTTCCTCTGCTTCCGAACGCAGCAATTCCTCGCAGAGCACCCACACGAATTCTCGTCGGCTTGCTGGAGTCCGCAGCAACCTGCGCCCATTGAAACGCGAAAGGCAACGCCGAATCATCCATTTCACCGATCACTCGCTGCGCCGATTTCGCCGTTTTCTTTTCTTCAAGCAGTGGTATGAGGAAGGGAATTGTTTTTGGACCAAGTCTCACAAGTGCAAAGACAGTTTGGTTGTCTTCGTCAAGCCTGGGGACGTCTTCGACCAAGGCCCGTATCGCGTCCACTGTGCCGATTTCTCGTAGCCCTCTCGCCGACCATCCGCCCGGGTCCTTAAGCAACCCTAAGCGAAGCGCCGGAACATCGGAAGGAAACCAACTTCCCCACCCTTCGAGAATCGCGCCCGCCAGATTTCGCCAACCTCGATTGTTTCCCGCAGCCCGGCGTAAGAGTTCCTGTTTCGCCGGTTCCCCAAATCTCTGCAGGATCCCTCTGATCTCTATTTCCTCCGGTCCTATCCCGCCATCTGACTCCGAAGCTACGCTGTCCAACAACTTCATGCATTCAGCAAGCGGCGTGCATTTGCGTATTCCTGCAGGGATTTTAGTGGTGGCGCCAGTCGGCCGCACGAAACTCAAGAAGAGCAAAATCAACCAGCTAAAATGTCGTGCGCACCGTCCGAGCATCCTCTTCTCGTTCATTTTTTTCTCCTGCCCTGGTTAGACACTGCTGAACGAATGTTCGTGAGCCCCCAGCCCGTGCGGTCCTTTAGGGAGCTTTCTTCTGAAATCGTTTGACCAGCTTCTCTATCGCAGCCTCCACATCCGCCCGATTGCTGATCTCCACCTGCGGAGCTGGCTTGACGTCCAAGTACGCGACAACGTTCGCTCCATATCCCGTGACTGACGGAAATATCGCGCCCTGCATCTTCTTTGAAATCAGGTAGTCACTCACTTCCTGAGACACGCCGAGGTCATCCTCATCCAGCGCAGCAGCGAGCACTTTTCCCAAGTCAGACACCGGATCAGTTCCGCGGAAGTCGACGCATTTCTGTATATCGAACGCGATGACGTATGTAATTCTCGGATAATCTTTCAGAGAAATTAGCGCTTTTCCTCCAAGTCGCTTCTTGCGCCGGGTTACTTCTCGCGTGACGGTTTCTTCATCACTGGAAGCATAAACGGCGCGGACTCCGACGGAAGCAAATCTGCCACCGTTCGCTCGCGTGCCTTCACCGCTGATCACATCATCGGGCGCGCCGAATTGCGCTTCCACGGATCGAATCCAATCGTCCTTGAACGGCTTGGCGTCACCGGCCAGTTGATCTAGCGCCGCTTTCCAGGCCGCGGAAAGACTCACAAAGGCTCACCGCTTTGCAATCGCCGGAACTCAATAATGATGTCGCGCGCCTTTCCATCAAGAATCAACTCGCGCGGCGTGTGTCCGTGAAAGGCGTCGCTTGCGGAATTCATCCAATCACCGAGTTGGTTCTTGGAGACGTATCGTGTGAGCAGGCCATCAAGTTCACGGAGATCTCGAACCTGCCGTTCGTCCGGAAGGGAAGCGCCGGTTTCCCAGTTTTGTACGGTTCGCTCTGAGACGCCGAGCGATTTCGCCAAGTCTACTTGCGTGAGTAGCAAACTCCTCCGGAGCATCGTGATCGTCCTCGATGAAACACCGTTGAGGCCAGATTTAGTCTTGCCGGTTCCGCGGCGCAAGTGGAAAATCTTACCTACCGCGGCCGCGTCAAAGCATATTTGGGTTCGCTTCGGCCTGCATTCGCCCACAATTTTTCCGAGTTCCGCCGCGCGGTTCACGCCGTTTCCAATTGAATAGACCACAACGTTCAGGTTCTTGTCTTTCGACACATGTCTCAAGCACGTTTTCAAGACACCCGGCGATTCGCTGCCGTTCAGATAGACTAATAAACGCGGAGTCCTGCGCCGCAATTTCGGAGTCCTAATCGAGTGTGTCTCCGGACGTCCACCTAACTCTTCTACAAACCTCTTGGCTTCTTGCTCCGCTCCAGGTTCGGCACAAACAATCACTTCAGGCATAAATGGCCTCACAGTCCAGAAATAGAATACACGAATATTTGCGTATCAACAAGACACGCAAATATTCGTGTTCCGCGCTGACCGCAGGCCGCCCAGTCATTCCGAAGTTGAATTGATTCTGACTTAGATTTTGACTTTGAACGAAGGGTGCCCCACGTTCGTCCCTCCTGTCCCGATTTTTGGGACGGGAGGGCGAACGTGGGGATCTTCGTACCCGTGCCGACGATATGTCCTCCGCTCCCTGCTTCCATGCCTCTTTACCCTGACGCAGGAAGGGCCTGCACCCTGCCTCCTCTTTTCCTACCTCACCTTCCCCGGATGCGAGTACGGATTATGATTCTTCCCCAACGTCCCCGCCTGCTCCCCAAACACTCCCGCGTTATGACGAGGAAACTGCGGTCTCTCCTGCGAGAACCGCTCCGCAACTTTCCGATCAAACTCCTCCCTGGTAGCGGGAATAGGTTCCGCAACACTTTCAAAAAACTCCTCGACCCGTTCAACATTCGCCTTCTTCCGCACCGGCGCAATCGTCTGCAGCAACACACTCGCAATGTACGCCAGCAAACTTCCGTCCTGACGCGACACCTTTTTCTCCGCCACCAGCGTCAGCAGTTGAGAAGTAAACCGGTTCACATCATCCTTCGTCCTCAACAACGCATCGCCCGCCAGCAACCGCGCCGCCACCGCCTGCGCCTCCGCCTCATCCACTTTCCCCTCCTTACCTTTATGCATAACGCAGTATCCCGACGCATTCCCAAGATGTGGATTCCTGCAACGGTTCCCATGATTGGTAGTGAACAAACAACGCTCCTCGTCCGCCACCTGATTCTTTATGTACTTTGTTTCTTTATCTTTAGCTGACATGTGATCGTTCCTCCTATAGTTGGTTTTTGAAAGCACGCGCACCCCCACCCCGGGGGGTAGAAAGCGATGTGTGTGCTAATAAAGGACTTACGGCGTTCCGTGGTCTATGTGTGTGCTAATGAAAGACTTAGCGGGTTATGTAGCGGCAACCTTCAGGTCGCCATCTGGGTTTTGGTTTCGTCCGTGCGCCGTCAACGTCCCGACGTTTTTTGACGGGAACCAACGAGCGCTCATGTGTTTTGATTTCGTAGGGGCCGCCTTCAGGCGGGCCGAGGTTTTCCTAGCAGGGAATCATCCAAACAAAAACATCCACCAACAAAAAACGAAACGTCCCACTACCAAATCCATCTCCGATCAATGTCCCCTAAAAACAAAAAACCCGCGCCAACATCTCGCGGGTAGACACTTCTTCTCCACAACCAAGCTACCATTTAATCAACATCCATGTCCAGCAATTTTATTTCTCCGCCTCCCTCTAATCTTTTCTCAGCGCCTCTGCGTGTCTGCCTTCAGGTGTTTTCCATCTTTTTCCACCCTCAAAAACTGCATTATAATGCACTTTTCACCAAAATCCGCCCCAAACATGCATTATAATGCACTTTTTCTCCCTCTTTCGGCCCACCCATGCCTACCCAACTCTCGACTTGTCCGCACCCCACCACCCATATTAAAGTGAATGCGGAGGCAGTCGTGGACCATCGAGTGGTTTGCGCTTCATGCAACTTAGAGGAGCGCGATTGCAAATGCGACCGCTACTGCACTTATTGCAAAGGCCAGGAAGGCATTCGCATGTGCGTTGACGGACTTTATTATTGTCCCGATTGCCGCATGGCGTGCGAAATTAGCGTGGTGCAAGATGCAGCCAACTGACAACGGCAAAATTGAATTGACACTGTCCAGCGATCCGCGTTTGCTCGCGGGCGTTTCCGGCGCCGTGAATTACGTCGCCGAAGTTGCCGGAATGGACGAATCCGCCCGCGCAAATTTAGTTGCCGCCATTGAAGACGCGTGCCACGTCGCATTCGATAAGCTGCCCGAAAATGATGCATGTATAAAAATGTCATTAGGGTGTACGGGTGGTTCAGTGGAAGTTGCGTTGACGCTCGAAGGAAGCGTGGCGAAATCCGATCGTCCGGAAAAAATTCAGCGCGCGCTGAATGGACGCATCGACAAAATTAATCGCGAAGTTCACGGTGATTCAGTTCGGATTTTATTGGTTAAGAATATTTCTACGCAGACCGCAAAACGCTGATCATTCGTAAAAGTTATTCCCCAAATTAATTCTGCAACGCAAACGTCTTGCTCGCAATCAGCGAAGTAATCTGATCGTTTGAAAGCGTAAGATCAACATTCAAACGATTTCCGCTCGGAATGATTTTCGCGCTGTCCAACATTTGGCTCAGCGAATCATTCTTCTGCGCTGTCGCTTGATATTTTCCGGCCATCAATCCGATTTGCAGCAAGCCATTCAAAGTGTTTGCGTCATCTGCGGTTGCGCAATTCGCCTGGAAATCCGCTTGAATTCCATTTCCCGATTGAATCGTGATCAGCAATGACTGAATCTTTTGCAGCAGCGGAGCGGCTTGACCAAGTTGCGCTGCGTTCGGAACAAGTTGTCCAAGCGCAAGCCGCGCATAAGACGGATTCAGAACGGCCCAAACAATTCCGTGTCCATTTGCCTGATTGATCAGCGGATAAATCGTGTTGTTCGTCATCACACTTGGTTGCGCGCCGAAACGCACTTCAAGCATCTTCTCAATCTGTGTGCGCTGACCAAATGCCGCGGTGTTCGCATCCAGAAACAGGAACACTAAATCATCCGCGCCGGCAGTTGCGCCAAACGCGTACATTGTGTAACCGCGAACAGTTGTGCTCGGTGTCTTCTTGGACTTGAAGTAAGCCTCCATCGCAGCAGGTTGGAATTGTCCCATCGCAACTCCGATAATCTGTTCTCCAGTTGGCACAGACGAAACGCCCAAAGTTGTTCCTGTCGATGTCGCTACCAAAGCCCAAGCCATTTCTTCCACTTGTGTATTCGGATCCATTCCCGCGGACGCGAGGAACTGCTCGAACTGCCGGAACTTTGCCGGCAACATTTGCTCCTTCAATTGTCCGAACCACGGAAACGCGCGCGCTTGCCGCAAATCAGCATAAGCGAACTCTCCAACTGATGCGGGAAATAGTCCAATTACGTCAGAACTGAGGGACCCGGCGTGGGAAGCGGGCGCGAAAAAAGAAAGTGTGAATACGAGTGCGAGAAATAATCCGGTGATCCGGAATCGTGCTGCGTTCATTTTGTTCCCCCTCAGAAATTTCTTGTTACGAAACTATTTTCAGAAAATTTTATCCCGCGGTAGCCGGGGTTGGCCGGGGAACCAGGCTGGATTGCACTACTTCCCATCTTGCGCGCATCGTCGAAACAAAATCCGGATCGGTTAATGATTCCAAATTAATTTCAACATTCGCCAGCGCGCCATGCGCCGCCGCTGCGGCCATCATTCGGCCGACTCGCAGGTCTGATTTCATAGACGCTGGAGTAATGGCTTCGAGTTGCCCAAGCAATTCGTACAAAAACATCGCCGCTTCCGCAACTTCCATCGGAACTTCCGCGGCAACGCGCAACGCGGCTTCAATTGCAACTGTGCGCGTGTTTTGATCTTCCTCGGTTTCCTTCGGCAATTTGAACGCTGCCAAAACTTGATCGTATGCGTCCGCGTCGCGATCCATTGCTGCAGCCAACATTCGCGATGCTTTATCTAACTCTTGAACGGCGGCGGTTAGACCATCGACAAAATGTTCGTGTGATTTCTTTTTTCGCGCGAGGCCTGCCACCATTTGTCCGAGCGCCGCTGCGAGTGCTGCTGCCAGTGCAGAAACTGATCCGCCGCCGGGAGTTGGAGTTGGCGCAGCCACTGCGTCAAGAAGTGGAGTGACCATCGCGGCAAATTTTCCGGAGCCGTGTGATTCCATTGGCGCGCCGGAAAGCGCTGCTTGCAGACGATTTTCAAAAACCATTTCAGGTCGGAAATCTTCGAGCTGTAGAAAATAATCCGCGGCCATTTCCAACGCTTTTTTCGGGACGAGTCCAATAATTTCGCTGCCGACAATTTGGCATCCGTAACGTTCGGCTTCGCGCTTCACCATTTCGTAAACGCGATGCATCGGAGTCAATTCAAAATCGGTGAGGTTGATGGAAACTTGCGCGAGTCCGCGAGATTTTAAGTCAACGCCCATGGATTTTACGTAGCGCAAGCCGCCGGTTGAATAACGGATTGCGCGCGCAATTTTGTTGGCAATTTTAATGTCGGATGTATTCAGGTTTACGTTGTAGGCGATTAGAAATTTTCGTGCGCCGACAACTGTTGCGCCTGCCGTTGCGTGGAGCGCGCGTTCGCCGATGTCAGGAGCGCGTCGGGCGTTGGTTTGAACTTCGTCGCGCAGGCCTTCAAATTGTCCTTTACGAATATTTTCTAAATTCGTGCGCTCGGGAAGTTCGGCGGCAGCTTCGTAAAAATAAACTGGAATGTGAAAGCGATCCCAAATTTCATGGCCAACCAAACGCGCGATGGCGACGCAATCTTCCAGTTCAACACCTTGAATTGGAATGAAGGGAACTACATCGGTTGCGCCGATGCGCGGATGCGCGCCGCTGTGTTGCGTGAGGTCAATCAATTCCTGCGCTTTGCCCACGCCACGCAGAGCGGCTTCAGCAACGGCGTCAGGCTCGCCGGCAAGAGTGACGACGCAGCGATTGTGATCGGCGTCGGATTCGCGGTCGAGAATTGCAACGCCGGTGACTTCGCGCATAGCGGAGATGATGGCCTCTATCTTAGAGACGTCACGCCCCTCTGAAAAGTTCGGCACACATTCGATTATTTTTTGCATTGCTTACATACGCCCCTGCTGGAAGTTTTATTTTCAGACCGTGCCTACTTAACGCGACGATTCTCCTACACCTACATCGCGCGAATAAATTATTTTACCGCGCTTCATGGTAAGCACGCACAGGTTCACGCCAAAATAATAAGGGATTTCGCGGTAATCGGCCACATCGAACACAGCTAAATCCGCAAACTTGCCAACCTCAAGCGAGCCGATGCGCGACGCGCGTCGCAGCGAATATGCCGCATTAATTGTGGTCGCAGTGACTGCCTCCGCTGGCGACATTTTCATTTGCGCGCAGGCCAGCGACATGATCATAGACATATTTACTGTCGGACTTGTGCCGGGATTGTAATCGGTGGCGAGCGCGACGATTGCCCCGGCGTCAATTAATTTGCGGGACGGCGCGGTGTGTGGAATTCCGAGATGGGCGCAGCAGCCGGGAAGAAGTGTTGCGGTGACATCGGATTTTGCGAGGGCGCGAATATCCGCCGCATTAATTTTTTCCAGATGATCGGCGCTGGCGGCGTGAAGCTCGACGGCAAGTTTTACTGCGCCGGTGTGAGCGAGTTGCTCGGCGTGAATGCGCGGAACGAGTCCGGCGATCCATCCCGCGGCCAAAACTTCGCGAGCCTGCGGCACCGTGAATGCGCCACGATCGCAGAAGACGTCACAGAATTCGGCGAGATTTTCTTGCGAGATTTGCGGAATTAATTTCGTGACGAGAAACTTTACATAAGCGTCCGCGCCGTTTTTCTGATTCCGATATTCCGGCGGGACAACATGCGCGCCGAGAAATGTGGAAACGATTTCAATCGGCTGTGCGTAAGCCAATTTGTATTGCAGACGAAGGATTTTCAGTTCGGATGCGGCGTCCAGTCCGTATCCACTTTTCGCTTCGATTGTAGTGGTGCCGTGCTCGGCGAAACGTTTCAGCGATTGACGTGCGCGAGTTTCAAGTTCCAGAGAAGTTGCTCGGCGAAGTTTTTTTACAGAATTGAGAATGCCGCCTCCGGCGCGTGCGATTTCTTCGTAAGTGTCGCCGGCGATGCGCTGCTCGTGCTCGTCAGCGCGAACGGCGGGAAAAATAAGATGAGTGTGCGAGTCCACAAATCCGGGAAGAACTACGCGGCCTTCGAGATCGAGCTTTTTCGCGCGACGTGCGTCGCTGCGCGTCGATAATTCGCGCCGAGTGCCGACCGCGACGATGCGTCCATCCTTAATTAGCAAAGCTCCGTCGCGAATAATTCCGAGTTCGCGCATCGCCCGCCTGCGACGGGGCACCGGTCCGCGAAGAGTTAGAAGTTCGGCGCAGCCTGTGATTAGGAGGGTGTTGGGCAAGGTGTGTCTATTATCGCTCAGATGGGCGTGCGATGGAAAAGCACCTGCGCTAGACGTGCTTATCAACACCACTAGAGTATCGGCACACTAAGAAAAAAGATTACTCCACGACGAATCCAGGTCCAGCCAACGCTGAGCGCTGTAGGTCGTGGTTATTTCTGGTACGTACATCAATCCATGGCCTTTTTCACAACAATACTCAGTGCCATACCACCCTGTGAGTATTTGGGACGGCTGGCCGATTCTTGCCGGGTTGGAAAGAATTCGGAGGCAGACAGGGCAGCGTCGTCGCTGATCGATGAACGCCCAACGAAACGCGAGAACGTAGACGGTCAGAGTTATGTGAGGTTGGAGGCCCGTCGCATTGATTATCGGCGTCAGATCCAGAGTGCCGCAAAATACGATGAGTAAAATCAGTGCGAACTTAGTTCCTAGGAAGAGTCGGCGCCAAAGTTGATTTGCCCGAACTGGAGATTGCGGCGTCGTATAGGAGTCTCCGAGCGCGAACGATGTGGTGGCGCGCACACCGACGAAGGCCAAAACCACCAGCAAGATTTGAGACGCTATGGCTGTCCCCGCATCGCGAGAAATTGTCTGGTAGAGACTATCCGAGCGAAAAAATATGCAGGTCGTAATTGCCGCGACCATTGCCAGTAAGAGAAGGCACTTCAAAGGGGTTCGCAGCAGCCGACGTTCACGGATATTTGGGTCGCAAGCGTTAAGACGCAGCCAGATCGCATCTTTGAAGGATCCCAGGCAGAAAAGCAGGCCGGTTCGATCCCAGAATTTGTGGCGCGGTTCATTTTCGGAACTTTGCAGGACGTACCAAAGCTCCGAACCCCATTCGGCCAGCCACTCGGCGCGATGCGGACGCGGCAGCAGTAGTGAAGCGCTCGATAAAATTATTGAATGCAGAGAGAACGAATCGCGCTTATGTTGGCTCATTACGCGTTTTCGACTTCCATTGACGGAATCAGTTTTTCGAGTAGCGGATAACGCTTGAGCGAAACCTGCAGGGTGGTTTTTCCGGCTGCTGTGAGCTTGTAATATTTTCTTGGCGGGCGCTGCTCGGCATCCGCGATTGACTGTCGCTCCTGTTGGGAACGAATTAGACCGTCTTGCTGCAATCGGCGCAATGCTGGATAGACGGTTCCACTTGGAAGCCCAGTGGTCTCCATCAAATTGTAGCCGTAGACGTAGCCGCAATGAATCGCCTGCAAAATCATTGCCGCGGAATGAGAGAGCTTGGGATCGGTTAGCACGTCCGGAGTATACCCTATGTAGAATGCTACTTGACAAGTCGAATGTAGAATGCTACATAGGGTCACGATTCATTAAGAAAGCGAATGTGGGAAGGGAATTGCGGGCTGAACTTGTCGCCGCGCGGGCCGGTCAAATCTATGCTCGAACTTCGCAATGTCTCGAAGAAATTTCACGGCATCGTGGCCGTTGAGGACGTGAGTTTTTCGGCGCGCGCGGGCGAGATCACCGGTTACCTGGGGCCGAACGGTTCGGGAAAATCCACCACGATGAAGATGATTACCGGCCTCGTCGAGATGAGTTCGGGTTCAATTTTGTTCGATGGTGAGCCGATTCAGCGCGATGTGATCGCGTTCAAGCAGCGTCTAGGATATGTGCCGGAAGAGCCGCATCTCTATGCGCATCTTAGCGGGCTTGAATATTTGGTGATGGTGGCGCAACTGAGAAACTTACGGGCGACGCCGGCGCTTGAGCGCATTGATGGGTTGCTGCGGTTGCTCTCATTGCACGGTGACCGCCATGCGGCGATATCCGCTTACTCGAAGGGCATGCGTCAAAAAGTTTTGCTGATTGCGGCGCTGCTGCACAATCCTGATTTTTTATTGTTGGACGAGCCTTTTTCCGGGCTTGATGTCGGATCGAGCCTGATTTTGCGCAGCTTAATTCAGGAGTTGGCGGCACGGGGCAAGGTGGTCTTGTTCAGCTCTCACGAGCTTGAAACTGTCGAACAGGTCTCTTCGCGCATCGTGATTTTGCATCATGGCAAGATCGTAGCTGACGATTCCATCGAGCGGCTGCGAATGCTAATGGAGTTGCCGACGCTCGAGAAGATTTTTTCGCAGCTGGCGGTGGAACAGAATCCGAAAGCGATTTCAAAACAGATCGCCGACCTAATTCAGGCGTGAGCCTATCCTATGAAAAAGTTTCAATTTCGCGTCCTGTATAGACAGTTTCTTTTTCGCGTAATCGATTTGGAACTCCTGTCGACTTCTGCGAAGGGTGACGTGAGCAAACTGCTGGGCCAGTTTGGCGCGCTGCTCATCTACGTGAGTATTCTGATCGCGTTTGCGGGACTGGTATTCGGAGATGCGAAAATGACGCCCGCGCAGAGGCTGGCGGTGACGTGGGAGATGGAGCATTTTCTGATTGCAACGACAATGCTCATTGTTGGAGTGTTCGCAGTTTTGAGTTGGGATTCCACGTTTCCCGATCGGCGCGACGTCTTGGTAATCGCGCCTTTGCCAGTTCGCATGTCAACGCTGTTCTTGGCGAAGATCGCGGCGATGGCGACAGCGTTGAGCCTGAGCATAGCGGCACTGCATAGCTTTGCGGGCCTTGTGTGGCCGTTTGTTTTCGCCGCCCCCAATGGTGGAATGCTTGGGCTTATTCGGGCATTCGCCGCCTATTGGATCACCGTGCTGTCAGCCGGTGCTTTTATCTTTTGTGCTTTGCTTCTTCTACAAGGATTGACGGCGCTTCTGCCTCGGCAACTATTCCTGCGGAT
>CAWIZI010000034.1:0-5111 GCA_963840515.1 Terriglobia bacterium | reverse complement strand
GCACGCGTGCTGCGCTTTTGTTTTTGTTGTATTGCTACAGTGTGGACTAGAATCTATGCTGTGATTCATAAGGTATATCTTAATACTCAGCAGGTTCCGGCGCAGGTCGTAGTCAAGATTCGCTGCCCTGTGTGTAGACAGCGTGGGACCTTTGAACCTCTTTCGAATGATTTGCAGTTCACCAATCCTCAGAACGCAACATCAGTGGCCGGCCTGAGAAGGTGCCCGGATCCAAGCTGCTACTCTCTGATATTTTTTGTATGGGTGGCTGGCAAACTAGTCGAGTCCTTTCCAGCAGAGACCCTTGACTTCGATGCGGCGAATATTCCCGCCAGCGTTCAAAGCGCGTTTGAGGAAGCGATCAAGTGCCATTCCCAAGGTTGTTTTGTTGCCTCGGCAATTATGGTTAGAAAGACCCTGGAAGAATTGTGTCGGGATCGAAATGCTGCTGGCCCAAATCTCAAAGAACGAATCAAGGCTCTTGCAACAAAGGTGGTTCTTCCTCAAGAACTACTCGATGGTTTAGATGACTTGCGTCTCCTTGGCAATGACGCGGCTCATATTGAGAGCCAGGAATACACAAAGTCGGACAGAGGAGTCGAGTCGGAATTTGCTAAGAGTCTAGGCGGTCTTACTCGACGTTGCTCGCTCGGCTTCGCGCGCTAAGAATCACCAGTGTTGTCCGGAGGAGTTATGGAGGGAAGGCTATTGGGACTTCCCAAGACCTCCAATCTTACACGACGCTATCTCGAATATGGAGTGGAGATCCATCACGCGGCTGCGGCGAAGTTCCAAAAGAAACCGGAATTTCCGCTGAGCTATGGAGCCCTATTTTCCCTTCATTGGAGATCTGTCGTCATCCACCGTTCTGTCCGCACACTTTGCGAGGCGGGATGGACGCCCATCACGCCCATCCTAATCCGGACCCTCCTGGACATAATCGCGAGTGCCTACGCTGTGGTTGCTAAGCCGGAAGACGCGGAGTACATGGGTTTCAAATTCATGGGCTCCTACTTGATTCAGTCGGTTAAAGATCCGGATACCTCAGGGGCGCTCCGAGCGGAAAACACTGAACAATTGGGGCGCCTACGGCAACAGTTACGCGGCGCCGATGTCGGACGTTCCGAAGAGCTGATCAAGAACTACGCTCCGCAGACTTACTGGTACCGACCGGAATACTACAGCCCGAGTGCGATTCTCAAGATGTCGAAAAACGACTTGCAGTTTATGTATCGCCAATTTTCTGGTTCAGCTCACGGCGGATTTCTTGGTTCAGCGCTCTTTGATGCGGCGGCGCCGGAGAGTTCGGACGGATGCGGGACGTACTCGCCGGGTTTTTCGCCGCAGAGGCGTGGCGTTGGAAAAACTTTTGTGGGATTGCTGAGATTTAGCGGGTCGAAGGCGCAGCGGACGCGTTGCATGGTGGCCAGGTCGGGTTCGGCGAACATTTTGGACATGGCGTATTTTTTGTCCTGGCCTACGCCGTGTTCGCCGGTGATGGAGCCTCCGGCGGCGATGCAGAGGTCGAGGATTTTGGCGGAGAGAGTTTCGGCGGCGTGTTGCTGGCCGGGGATGCGTGCGTCGTAGAGGACGAGCGGGTGGAGGTTGCCATCGCCGGCGTGGAAGACGTTGGCGACGCGGATGCCTGCTGCGGCGCTGAGGCGGGCGATTTCGCTCATGACTCGCGGGAGGGCGGTCCGGGGAATAACGCCGTCTTGCACGATGTAGTTGGGGGAGATGCGGCCCATGGCGGCGAAGGCGGCTTTGCGGCCTTTCCAGACGAGGGCGCGCTCGGCGTCGGACTGCGCGACGCGGATTTCGGAAGCGGAGTGGGCGCGGCAAATCTCGTTGACGTGAGCCATTAGGGATTCGACTTCGGCGATGGGGCCGTCGAGCTCGACGAGGAGGAGCGCGCCGCACATCGGATAGTTGGCGTGAACAGCGGCTTCGGCGGCTTGGATGGCGAGCGTGTCCATCATTTCGATGGCGGCGGGGAGCATGCCCGCGGCGATGATGCTGCTGACGGCGGCGCCGGCTTCATTGGTATCCGGAAAGGCGGCGAGGAGAGTTTGCACGCACTCGGGGCGTTTGACGATGCGGAGAATCATTTTTGTGGCGATGCCGAGCGTGCCTTCGGAGCCGACGAAGACGCCGAGGAGGTCATAGCCAGTAGTGTCGAGAGTTTTTCCGCCGAGGTGGACGAGGGTGCCATCGGGGAGGACGACATCGAGACCGAGGACGTGCGTGGTGGTGAAGCCGTATTTGAGGCAGTGGGCGCCGCCGGAGTTTTCGGCAACGTTGCCGCCGATGCTGCAGATGGATTGCGAGGAGGGATCGGGCGCGTAGAAATAGCCCTGCGGGAGGACGCGCGCGGTGACGTCGAGATTGATCACGCCGGGCTCGACGACGACGCGGGCATTGGGGAGATCGACTTCGAGGATGCGGTTCATGCGGGTGAGACTGATGACGATGCCGTTTTCTACGGGGAGCGCGCCGCCGCTTAGGCCGGTGCCAGAGCCGCGAGCTACGAAGGGAATTTTTTCGCGATGGCAGAGGCGGAGGATGGCTTGGACTTCGGCAGTGGAGGAGGGGAGAAGGACGGCTTGGGGCATGGTGCGGAAGTTGGTTAGGGCGTCGGAGTCGTAGGTGTGAAGTTCTTCGGGGGAAGTGATTACGGCGCGAGGGCCGGTGATGGCGCGGAGTTCGGTGAGGAGGGAGGAATTCATGGGTGGACGCTCAGGGAAGGATACTACGGGAAAGCAATGAGTGGTGGGTAGTGAGTAGTGAACAGGGCCGCAAGGGGTAGGCACCCTCCCCGGTTTTTTTGGAACTGTTCATTCTAAAGAGTTTTAAGTCCTGTGTTTTGGAACTGTTCATTGTAGAGGGGTTGCGGGCGAATTTTTCGCAAGTGCGGATGCTAAAGCGGTTAGGAGAAAAACAGTTGAAAGTTGAATTCTTAAAGTTGAAGGGAGAGGGAATGCGATCCGGGTTTCTTGCCGACGCTTGGGCATGCCCCACCCCCCCGTGTTTTTTGTAAGCGTTGCTGATAAAGGACTTAGGCTTGACGCGGCGTCAAGAGCGTCAAGATTCGGAGAGCTAAACACAGAGACGCAGAGTGCACAGAGTTCGGAAACGGGGGCGGAGGCAATCAGGCCGGGATCCTTCGCTGCGCTCACTTCGGCTACGCTCAGTGCAGGCAGGATGACAGACTGGGCCCAGGGACGGGTGCTTCGCGCTCGCTCACTTCGGCTAAACTCAGTGCCAGCAGGGTAACCCCGTCGTTCCTCAGGGCAAACGGAACGGATGGGATTAGCGACGATCATAAAACATGGTAGCAGGATAGTTACCGATTGTCAATAGTTTTTATGGATTACTGAGTTGGTATTCGAATCGAGCTGGTACAAGTTGAAGGATTTGAAGGGTTGGGCCTAGGCTAACTTATTTGATACGGCTGCGGGAATCCGCAGAAGAATTCTAAAAATAGAAAAGCACCCGTCTGTCCCCGTCTCCCCTTGAAGAGCGGCCACTACCTTTTGTCGTACACAAGCGTGCCTTTGACAGCTGGCCGATCTGGATTCCACCACGAATCGGTAATAGTTCTTCCATCCTTGCTCAACTCAAGGGAGCCTTGATTGAAAACTTTACCATGGCGCTTAGTCACCTTAAGAAACTCGCGACTTCCAGCAGGCCGCACAGTATAGGTGGATTCCTCTAGAGCGCGGGGGCCGCGTACGGCCGCCTCGACCCCGTCGAGCGGTGCGTCGATGTGCTGGCCCGCGCTCGGATAGTCGATGTGCAAAGCTTGATTGTCGAGTCTAAGGGTCATGTCAGCATGCTCCTGAAGGTAGTTCGCATCTCGCCACTGGCCCGCAAAATCATTGGCCCCAGACAATCGGGAAAACATGATCTGCGATGTGATAACGGGTCCATTCGGTCGAAACTCGGTCACCGTCGTCGTAAAAACTTTCCGGTCCGTCGAAACCTCATCATGAGTAACCCTCGTCTTTACCGCATTTTCTCTTAGGGTTATGTCTAACACTGTATCGCCGCTTTTTACGCAGACTAGCGTGAGGTTGTTCCCTATCGGTCGATCCTTTCCATCGCAGCGAAGAGTGTGACTCGAATTTTCATCAAAGCGATACTCACCATCCGTCGAAATCGAAATGGTCAAAACCTGGCCTTGAAAGCTGCTTTTAGTCCGGTTCAATCTCCATGTGCCGTTCCAGTCTGGCGAGGGTGCCCGGCAACCCTCTGTGGCGGCGAACGCGCAGAAAACGATCGAACCGAACCATACTCTCCTCATTGCTTTTGCCCTCGGCGCATACAAAACCGGAATGATACTGCGAATGTTCCGATCCCGCATACCTGGGAAAGCAGGGGGAGACGGAACGTTTTCCTAACGTGCGTTGACCGTTGCGCGAACTGAGCCACAGTTTCAGGCAAAATGATTCGGAAAATTGAGGGTTGGAACGGCTATCAGGGAAGATTGAACGGAGATTGGGGAGCGAAAAGAAAGTCAAAAACCCCAGACGCAACCTCGGCGTCTGAGCCACGCGGCGATTTTCACTTTGGGCAGGTTCATGACGGCGCGTGCACCAGTGAAGTCAATTTCGGATGTAGATTTCAGACCATGGCTCGACGACTTGAAAACCGTTCAAAGTGCCAGTGAACTGGGGAAAATCCACGTCACTGCGAATTTTAAGAGTCTTTGTATCCGGGGATAGTTCCCAGCGTTCTCTCGTGTGCATTTGCACAGCAGGGCCATTTGCCTGCGGACGCGTTGTAACAAATGTGTCCAAGATCAGATACTTGGACTTGAATTGCGCTTTACATGTACCGGTCGGCCCGCCCGGACTTACGTATGGTCCCTCGCTGCCATCGAGAGGAAACTTGTTTACGTTCTGATGTCCTTCCCCGACCCTTGTGACCTCAATTGCGGCTGGTGTCTGAATTACTCGTAGAGTCCAGACCTCGCCTTTTTGTACCTGGGGATCTTTCGTCTTCTCTTTCAATGTATATAGGCCGGAAAAATCTCGTATGTCGGTGGCCAGCGCAGTTGAGATCAGTCCAAGCAGCACAGCCAGTAAGAGACAGAAAATTGGAGAGGCGAT
>CAWIZI010000033.1:0-80810 GCA_963840515.1 Terriglobia bacterium | reverse complement strand
ATGTTGTGTGTGACAAATTGATCCCTTAAAAAATCATACATATTGCTGGATTCGGGAACACGCGCGCGAATATAGAGAGCTAGCAGCGCGGGAACTCCGCCGAGCCAGAACATTGGACGCCATCCCCATGTGGGCAGCACGAATCGCGCGACGACCGCGGCCAGCAAATATCCGACGGAATATCCGCTTTGCAGAATGCCGCTTAAAATTCCGCGCCATTTTTTCGGGGCGGATTCCATGGCGAGGGAAGCGCCGATTCCCCATTCGCCGCCCATGCCGATTCCGAAGAGCGTGCGCATCACCAGAAAGAATGTGAAGTTGGGAGAAAATCCGCAGAGCAATTCGATCACGCTGAAATAAATTACGTTGGCCATTAACGGAATGCGGCGTCCGTAGCGGTCGGCCAGCACGCCGAAGATGCAGCGCGCCGATTGGGCGCGTCGCGAGAGTCATGGTGGTCGAAAACACCAGCATCGCTTTCGAGACGTGGAATACTTGCGAGAGCGTGCCGAAAAGAAATACGACTACGAAGAAATCGAAGGCGTCGAGAGTCCAGCCGAGGAAGCTGGCGGCGATTGCGTGGACTGGGCTTTGTTGATTTTCGGGCAAAATATTTTCCTTGGAATTTTTCTGGGAGCGCCAATCGCCTGATTGGCGATTTTTAAAAGCGCCGATCAGGCGATCGGCGTTCCCAGGGGGCTACGCCGTTCCTGTGGCTCCTGTCATTCTGGCGATCTGGCGATACAATCCCGCGGCGCAAACCGCGGAAAGCGCGAACAGTCCGATTCCGGGCGCGTATCTTCCGAAACAAATATCGCCGATGGCGAAGAGCGCGGAATAAACCATTACGCAGCCGAGTATCCACGACACTAAATTCGTGCCGAGATCTTTTGTTTGCTTTACTTCAGGAGCGAGTTGCGCAATTCGCTTCCATCCGGCGGCGTGCGGACGGACTTTCGTGTAGAACGCGACGAGAATGCTATCTGGTTCGGCGCTAGTTAAGAATAGTGACGATCACCCAAGCAATTGTTGTGACCAGCGTGGTGAACATGGTGCTCTTCGCGAAAATAATAAATTCGGGGCCGGTGAATGGATGCGCCAAATTCACGTAGAGCGCGCAGATTAGCGCGACGGTCATCGCAGAAATTTCGCTCCACGCGTTGATGCGCCACCAATACCAGCGCAGCAGATAGACGCCGCCCGTGCCCGCGCCTGCTTCCAGCACAAATTGCCAGCCAGCGCGGATGCTTACCAGTTCTGCGGAAACAAATCCTGCGGCGAGTACGAGGAGCACGGTTACCAATCGCGAAACGACTACATAATGTTTTTCCGTGGCGTCTGTTTTTAGGAAGCGGCGATAGAAATCATTCACCAGATACGAGCTGCCCCAATTTAATTGCGTGGCCAGCGTGGACATGAACGCGGCCATAAATCCGGCGATTAAAATTCCGCGCAGCGCAGGCGGCATAAAATTTGTGGCCACCAACATATATCCGCTTTCCGGATGCGCGAGATTCGGATAGAGTGCGGCGGCAACGAGCGCGGCGAGAATCCACGGCCACGGACGAATTGCGTAATGCGCAACATTGAACCACAGCACGCTGAGCAATCCGTTGCGTTCGTCCTTTGCGCTGAAAATTCTTTGAGCGACGTATCCGCCGCCGCCCGGTTCCGCGCCGGGATACCAGAAGGCCCACCACTGCACGCAAAGCAAAACTAGAAACGTCATGACCGGCAGCGTCCACACGGCGGAGCTGTGAATTCCCTGCGAAAAATCCGGGAGCATGCGTGTGATGTCACCCGAGCCGGGAACTGCCGCGCGCTGGGCCGCTAATGTTCCAAGAAGATGATCCATTCCACCGGCGGCGCGGACTCCGTACCATGCGACGGCGATTACGATGCCCATTTTCAAAATAAATTGGAAAACGTCCGTCCAGAGAACGCCCCACAATCCGCCGAGCGCTACGTACAATCCTGTGAAGGGCATTAGAAAAAATACGCAGATCGCCAAACTTTTTAATTCGCTGACGCCGAGCGTGACGCTGACGATGGACGTCATTGCTTTGGTGACCCAGCCGAGGATCAAACAATTCATCAGGAGACCAAGATAAATGGCGCGGAATCCGCGCAGGAATGCGGCGGGTTTTCCGGCGTAGCGCATTTCGGCGAACTGCACGTCGGTCATTAGTCCGGAGCGGCGCCACATGCGCGCGAATAAAAATACCGTCATCATTCCGGATGGAAGAAAACTCCACCAGAGCCAGTTGCCGGAAATTCCTTGCGCGTAAACAAGTCCGGTGACGGCGAGAGGAGTATCGGCGGCGAAAGTCGTTGCCACCATGGAAGTTCCGGCCAGCCACCAGGAAACCTGGCGTCCGCTGACAAAATAATCTTCGGTGCTTTTTCCGGAGCGGCGACGGAAATAAAGTCCGAGCAGGAGAGTGCCTGCGAGGTAAGCGATGATGGCGATGGCGTCGAGAGCGGTGAGCTTCATGCGCGTCGGGGAGTAGTGTTATTGCGTAGCGCGAAAGTGTCAAACGAATTGTGTGGGAAAGTTGGGCGGCGGAGAAAGTCAAAAGCTCTTAACGCAGAGTGCGCAGAGAGATCGCTGAGAAAACCTTTGCGTTATTGTTTCACGGCGATTGGCGCGTAGGTTGCGTCGGGTGGGACTACCATTAATTTTCCGCCGTTTAAAATTAACATTGGCTGCGGAGTTTGCAGTGGCCAGGTGACGGACATAAATATGTCGCCGCTGCCGATGGTGTATGTTCCCTGCAAAATTGGAAGCAGCGCTTGGCCATTGGGGCCGCTGGTTGCGCCGGTGCCGCTAACGGTTCCTTTGCCGTCGAACGCGAAGGAGACGACGCTTTGCGTCATGGCAGGGCCGGCCGGGAAAACTGATGCGCCCGCGATTGTTCCGCTGAACGATGCGGCGGAAATTGTTCCCGCGGTTGGTGATTGCGCTTGCGTCCAGCCGACCATCACGCTTGCGTCGGTGCCCAACACAAAACCTGCGTTCGGGCGGACCAGATAAATTATCGGCGAACTAGCGCCTGAGCTGGGCGTAGCGTTTGCCGCTGGAGCGATAGACGCGAGCGATACGCGGCCGTTTGCGGCAACTGTTGCGGTGTACTTCGCATTCAATTCCGAAGCGCCGCCGCCGGAAAGTTGCGCAGCGGAAAGCGCGCTTGCCCCGGACGTGGCGTCAGCCGTGATCATTCCGAAAATCATTTGCGTTTCGCCGTTGCTGAATCCGGTGGCCTGTACGATTCCATTGCCTGCAAAGGACGCGCTTGTGAATGATGCCGCGCTCTGACGGACAATCGAGCCAATCATTATTGGCAGTCCCGTGGCATCGGTTTCGACGGCGAAAAATTCGTCCGCGGAAACGAGATACAAACTTAGATGATCGCTGACAATTCCGACGGATGCTTTGGGATCGAAATCAATTTCGGCGGTTCTTGCGCCTGAAGTAGTTTGCGCGAAATTTCCGGTGAATGGAGCGTTCGCAACTGTGCCTGCATCATTTACGTCGGCGACGCCCGCGCTCATTGTGCCTGCATCGTTCACGGTGAACGCACCTGCGGCGGCCATGCGCGCGCCTTGTGAGTCAACTCCTGCTAATTGGAAAACATAATTTCCGGCAACTTTCAGAGAGGCGAGAGATGTTGGATCCTGCTTTTTCATATCGCCGGAGCCGTTGGTGCCGACTGTTGCGGTCGCGTCAAATTCGATGAAGCGCGCGCTACCGTCGGCGGAAACGGCGATGGCGTAAGTTCCGGTTGAGCCGTCGGCAAAATTCAACGTCATGACGCCAAGATTATTTGCGCCGATGGAATATGCGCCGGTCAACGCGAGGCCGTGCTGCGGGCCGCCTGCAACTCCGGTGCGATCCACCAGTCCTCCGACAATATTTCCGTTTCCATCGGCGGAGAAACTTCCGGCGGAGGCAGTCATGCCCTGCTGCGAATTAAATCCGCCGAAGCGAAATGCGTAGTCACCCTGCACGAGCGAATTATTCACGCCGCCGCCCGCAAGTGTTTTCAAGGCTGACGAGTTTGCCGAGCCCGTGCCGTTGATCGTAATGCTGAAGGACTGTTTCGCGATTGCGCTGGTGACGTCGTCCAACTGCATTGTGAAATTATAAGTTTGCGTGGTGCAGGTGGCCGCTCCGCCGGGACAGGTGGGATTTCCTACAAACGAAATCGCGCTTAGGCTGGTTTGAGAAAAAGTGATTCCGGGCGGCAAGCTTCCAGAGGCAACGCTCCAAATGAACGGCGCGGATCCGTTGAGTTCGTTCACGATGCCGTTGTACGCGGCACCAATCGTGCCAGCGGGCAAAGTGGTCGTGGGAATCGTGGGCAGCGGAACCATGTAGAGGCTTGCGGTTACGATTTCAGTGGGATTCGCTACGCCGGTGGCGGTGATGGTCGCAGTATCGCCGGCATTCATTGAGCCAGTGTAGGTTGCAGTTGTTGTCGTGATGCCGCTTAGCGAACCGGGGCCGGAAAGCGCCCAGGTAACACCTTGTGCTGCCGAGTCACTTGTTACCGTGACGAGCATTTGACGCGTTCTTCCGACGTCCACAAAAACAAGGCCTGCAGGTGAGATGGTGATGGTGCCGCCTGCCGAAGTTCCGGTGTTGGTCTGGGCGATGGGCACGTTGTAATCCTGACAGCCAGACATCCAGATCGCGCAGATGGCCAGGCAAATCATGCCCAGTCCGATGCCTCTTTTTGTTCGCCCGATACCAGCCTGCACACTCACCCCCACAGATTTGAAACTTGAATTACATTTCGCGCTAGGACTACAGATGAAAATCCAGCGTCGCGAGTTGCTTTGCACGCGCCGCTAATTAGATTGATGGCTAGCCGCAACGCAGCCCCCGCCAGCAATCGACGGGGTATCATAACACGCACAGGATAGGGTCGGGAAAGCGAGAACGTTAATCGCGGATTAAGATTTGTAAACAGGTTTGTATACGGGGCCTAAAAAAGGGGAAGGCCCTAGGCTGGTCAGGGGGATGACAACCTAGGGCCGGGGGAAAAAAGCTGAGGCAGGGCCGGAGTAATTTTTCGCTTGCGGGCTACGAGCTAACGATGCTCGCCCAATTATCTTCCTCGACGGCCATGATCATGTTTTTGTACACGTCAATGTCCCAGCCATCGCCTACTCGGAATCGAACGGCTTCGCCGTTTTCGCCGATGATCGTGCCGCGCAGAGGAACTCTTAGTTCGCCTGCGGATACTTGAAGCACAACCGGTGTACCTACCCAAGATTCATACACGCTCGGCATCTCGATTCTCCCAAGTACGAATACGGTTCATGCAAGCTGAAGTCAGTTTGCCGAGAGCGATTGTGTTCGCCAATGGTACGCGGGCACTACCGTACTGGGACTAAAGTACTGCTAGTACTTAGGTCACATTTTTGGTGGCGCGAGCTGAGCTGCGGATTGAGTTCTGCGAATCCGAGCACTTTATTTGCGCGCAGTACATCGGTACTGGGTGTATGAGCCTGCGGGTTCATTGTTCCAGACATTTGCGGGCGGCAATATGGATGAAGTGGAGACCCGCCGTCACTTATCGCCTTATACCTTTCATACGGCGGCGGATCTCTACAATTCAGCCATGATCCTTTACGCCCAAAGAACGCTTACAATTCTACGAATGCTCGGCGTTCAAGCGCTGGTTGCTTCTCTCGCCGTCACCTGGCAAGAAAGCTGCGAGAACCCTTCGATTTTCTGTTACCGTGTCGGCAGGCGAATATTTACGCGCGACACGGCCTAAAATTTGCGCGCGTCCGAAGGCGCATGATCGAATACCTCAAGCAGCTTTTCCATACTCTCTATGATGTCCGCAGCCTGATCACAAACGGGGGCGGCGTTCTGCTCGTTTGCGGAATTATTTTTGTTGAGACGGGCTTGTTCGTAGGATTTTTTCTGCCGGGCGATTCTCTGCTGGTGATCGCGGGCCTTGTTGCCGCACATGGATTGCTGAATATCTGGACGCTGGTGCCGCTGGCGATTCTGTGCGCGATTGTGGGCGATCAACTGGGTTACGGAATCGGCCGTCAGGCTGGACAAGCTCTCTATAGCCGGCCCGATTCAATGTTTTTCAAGCGCCGCCATTTGGAGCGCGCACACCAATTCTACGAAACGCACGGCGGCATAACGATTATCGTCGCGCGATTTATGCCGATCGTACGGACGTTCTGTCCGCCGGTGGCTGGGGCGGCGCGGATGAGCTACGGAAAGTACCTCAGTTACGACATTATCGGCGGCATCCTGTGGGTCGGCAGCATGACTCTCGGCGGATTTGCGATTGGAAAGTTTCTGCCGAATCTTAGCGACAGTCACGTCCACTATTTGATTCTGGCAATCGTCTTCCTCTCGTTGCTACCCGGAATTATCGGTGCGCTGCGCAATCGTGGCAAATCTGCGGCGCCAATCCTCTGAAGAGCTACGCATGTCGAAGACTTCCCGCGCCACGAATAAATCTAAAATAAAGGCCATTATCTTTGATATCGGCAGCGTAATCATTCGTCTGGAACCGGCGCGCGCGATTGCAGCAATCGGAGCAGGCTCGAAACTTTCGCCTGATAAAGTTTGGGCTGCGGTGCCGCAAGACCCCTTGTGGCAGGGCTGGCAGGAAGGGCGCGTTACACCGAAGGATTGGTACGAGAATGTTATCGCGCGCTTTCACACGCCCATTTCTTTCGAGGAATTTTGCGGCGCGTGGAACAGCACTCTTTGTCCGGAATTGATTCTTCCCGAGCGTCTTTTCCGACAGCTTTCAAAAAAATGCCGCCTTCTGCTTCTTTCCAACACAGATCCGATCCACGTCGCGTGCATGGAGTCGACGTTCCCTTTTATGCGCTACTTTCCGAAACGCATTTATTCCTGCGACGTCGGCGCGAGCAAGCCGGGACGTAAGATCTTTCGCGCGGCAATCAGAGCTGCGGGCGTTCCCGCGAACCAAATCCTCTTCATAGACGACATTCGCGAAAACGTGCTGGCGGCACGGCGGATTGGTCTGAAAGCGCTTCAGTTCCGCTCCCGGCGGCGATTAGACGCCGATCTGCGGCAGCGGCGGTTGCTGCCGTAGTATTTGCCTTGCCAAGCCCCTGCGATTCGCAGGCTGAAGCCTCCTCCACTCATTCTTGCGGCCCTGACTCCAGTTCAATTATGGGAAGCGGCAAAAATTTGCCCATAGAGTTACCCCCCTTTGCATGTCCGAAGCGCTATGTTATTGAAAACAAAGAGCGACGCCTACCTGTACCTCTCGAAAATAATGGCATCGTGATTGCCCTTCATACGTGCGTATGGAACCTGAATTGATTGGCGGCGCATCGAACCGAATGCCCTCTCTCGCAGCGCCGAGCATGGCACGGCCTGACCAAACCCCTTTCGCGCCCTTAGGCGCACGGAGGCACCACAATGCGAACTCTTATTGCAAAGCTGAAAATTCCGGCGTCAGAATCACAACTTAGTCTCGCATTGGGTCTGAGCGTTCTGGTGATGAGCGGACTTTTGTGGGCGATTCTGTGGCAGTCAAATATTATTGCGCAGCAGCGTGAAGCGATCCGCTATTTGTGGTCGTTGCACGGCGGACACATGGGCTAACGCCGCGCAGACAATTTGAGTACTTCCGTTTTTTCTCTCTCAGATGGAAGGGATTGGGCCGCTCGCAGTTGGGCGGCCGCCTTCTTTTTAGGACACATGCGCGGCAGATTCCAAAACTTTTTTGACGAGAAAGTGTTAAATAATTCTCAGGGAAAAATCCTGCGGTGAATTTGCCGCGGGTAATTCCTCAATTCAGAACAAGTATTTGGGAGGCAGTAACATGAACACCTGGCGCAAAAAGTTTTTTGCATTTCTTTTGGCATTGATCGCGATTTCAGTTTTTGCCGGACCGATGGCGGTTTCGACTTCTGCGGCCAACGCACCGGCGGCGCAGCATGGGAAACGGCATCATCATCGCCGGCATCACCACAGGCCGCGTCATCATCGATAAATTGATCGGGAGATATTTGCGTGGCGGGCGGGTCACATCCCGAAATTTCGGGACCGCTCTACTTTACGAACAGGCCTTCTCGTAGTTGATCCCGACCCAGATATGTTTTTGAAGTGTGGAATCGCGCGAAGAGATCTGAAATTTCGCGATTCTGGAATACTCGCGCCATCGGGAAAATGGAAGTGGAAGAAACCATTTCCAAAGTTTTTTCGTCGAGAATGCGATAGCGCTGAAATTGTTGCGGACGCTTGCTGTGAAACATGGCGAGAATTACGCCGCCTTCGCGGACCAGCAGGCGCAGGCGCTCGGCCACCAGTTTCATCGTATCGTCTTCCAGATAATCCAGAACGTCCCAGGCGAGTACGGCGTCGAAAGATCCGGGTGCATATTGCAGACTTGTTTCCAGAAATGCTTTTGCGAGTTCCGCGCGCGTGGCGCGCTCGGCGTCCCCGGGCAGCGAAGCCTGCCGCTGCTCATCTTCCTTCGAGAATTGTTTCCAGCCCATCAACACATCTTCGGTGGAAACTTTGAATCCGCGCTCAATGAAAAAGCTCACGGTGGATTGCCAGACCGGGCCTAAATCCAGCAGGTTGCCGCGGCCGATTCCGCTGAGGTGCCACAGGAAATCTTTCAGGCTATTGGAACCGCGCGTTTCGCGAGGAGCAAAGGAAGGAGGAGCCATTGCCGCTGCTGCCGCGTGCGCTCGCAACGCAACGGCGTCCGACGGTGCCGTCGCGCGAGCAATGCCAATCCGATTCAAGAAACCCATACGCTTACCGACTTTCCACTCACGTCCGTAAATTCCGGCACTAAATTGTCGTACTAATTTTCAGTACTTCAGTTCACCGGCACAGGCTTCGCGTCGTTCGCGCTGCCTGCCACGTTCGCAGTTCCTTGTGAATGCGGCGCACTCGGAGTGCTCGCACCATTGCCACCGCTCGCTGGCGCAGCCGCTGGCGTTGCAATCACCGCTGGCTTTTCAACTTTCGCCGGAGCAGGTGCCGCTGCGGGCGCTGGCGCTGCTGCCTTTTTTTCCGGCGCATCGGCAACTTCCAAATTGCCGCGCACTGTTGCGCCTTCTTCGATCGCCAGGCGCGGCGAAACGCCGTCGCCTTCCCAACGTCCTGTGCTGCCCATCAAAATGCGTTCGCTGGCGCGCAGATTTCCTTTCAGCGTACCGCGCACAATAATTTCGCGCGCTTGAATATTTCCGGCGACGCGTCCTTCCGGGCCGATGCTGACGCGAGCGCCTACGAGTTTCACGGTGCCGCTCAGCTCGCCATCAATTTGCAAATCTTCGTCGCCCCAAACTTCGCCGCGAATTGAAATTCCTTTGCACACAATGCTGACGGCGTTCTTCGGCGCGGGAGCGGAGTGCACCACTGGCGGCGCAGCTTGCGGCGCGCTTTGTTGCACTACAGTTGGTGTTGAAATTTGTGCTGGGGGAGGAGTGACCACAACGTTCTGCGGAGATGGTGGTACCTTCTGCTCTTCTTGTTTGCGCCACATAATTCCTCCTCAATCAATGTCGGAGAGGGGTCCGACTTCGGCGGGTCAATGCGCCTCTTGCTGAGAGGTGGAATATAGCTCAGGTGAGTGTCAACTGTAAATGGTCCTGTGGTACAGGTTGGGGGTTGCGCGTGACCTTATCGGCACTCCCTTGCTAACGTAGGTTAGGCCACATATCGCCAATAAATCCCGGGCCAAAACGAATTCCAAGGACGATTCCAGTGGTTGGCTCGGTGTGACGCAGCACCCATTTCGCTTCGGCCAATCCGACGAGTTCATGCAAAAACGCTTTTAGTCCCGCCTTGTGCTCCCACCAATCGGAAACATCGAAG
This sequence comes from Terriglobia bacterium, assembly GCA_963840515.1. Lineage (GTDB taxonomy): Bacteria > Acidobacteriota > Terriglobia > Acidiferrales > UBA7541 > DASTCZ01. The sequence goes on along the minus strand of CAWIZI010000033.1, from coordinate 70,957 downwards.
TCGGGATCTTTTGCGGCCGCCACATCCACCTGAACGCCGAGCGGAAACACTTTTTGAAAAATGTAGCGGGCGCGGCGGGTGTGATAGTTCGACGTGACGATGACAACATGATGCCAATTCTTCTGAACCACAAGGCTCCGAAGCGTTTGTGCTTCGTCAATCGTGTCGCGTGCGTTATGCCGATAAATTTCGATTGCGGAAGTGGGCACGCCACGATCGGTCAGGTCACGCTGGATCAGTTCGCCGACGCCGGCGTAAGGGCGCATCATGCGTCCGCTGGCGACAATCAGTGGTGCGCGGCCTTCGTGATACAAATCCGCAGCCTTTGCGGCGCGCGAGCCGATGAAATCGTCGTCGCTTAATACAATAAGCGCGTCGGCTTGCGATGCGGGATCGTCCACGACCCAATAATCGCCGACGGCTCGGAGAATTGGACGACGGACTAGATAAACGACGAAGAGCAATAACGCGAAAACGAGGAGTGACATCAATCGGAAGAAAATTCCGCCACGTTCGCCGTCTTTGGCGCGATGTGCTGGCGGATTTGCCGGCGTCATATTCCGGGGTCCAGCGCGCGCAATCGCTCGGCGGCAATTTCCGGCTCGAGCGGATTGAAGTAGACCTCTTTAATGCTGTAGGATTTGCTGCCTTTTTCCACGATGGGAAGAATTTCGATGTGCCAGTGATAGTCCTCGGCAATCGTCTTCCAATAATTCGACAGTTCGCCCTTATAAGAAGTTGTGTTCGGCGCGGTGTGAACCACCATGTGATAGTTCTGCGCAATTTTTTCGATGCGGCGGAGAACGCGGCCAAGCAGCGCGGCCAGCTGCATGCGATTCGCGCCGGGTTTGGGCTGCTCAAACAAGTGATTGTGTTTCTTGTGCAGCAGCCAAACTTCGTAAGGAACGCGCGAGGCATAGGGACAGAATGCATAGTATTCGCCCTGAATATCGACCATACGCTTGCCGCGCTTTTCTTCCTGACGCACGATATCGCAAAAAACGCAGCGCTCTTTATCCTCAAACCATTTGCGCGACGCGCGCAGCTCATACAGAATTCGGCGCGGCACAAAAGTTGTGGCTGTGATTTGGGAATGCGCGTGTTCCCATTCGGCGCCCGCAACCGAGCCTTGATTCTTGAATACGGTGACGTACTTGAAGCGGCGATCCTGCTTCAAATCCACAATGCGCTGGGCGTAAGCGGCGAGGACGCCTTCGATTTCTTCGTCGCTCATCTGCGAAAGGCGTTTATCGTGCAGCGGAGTCTCCACCACAATTTCGTGCGCGCCGACGAGTCCCATGCGATCGTAAATTCCTTCGGCCTCGCGGCCCATCTCCGTTTCAATCCGGTAGAGCGGATCGAGGTGCGGCATTACGCGCACTTTCCACGGGCCGTCATTCGGACGCGCCAGCAGAGTGTGCTGGCTGGCCTCATGTCCCGGACAGAGTGGACAGCCTTCCGGCATTGAAGCATGCTCCGGATGGCCGACAACCACCCAGCTTCGAGTTATGGGATCCTTACGAAGTTCCATTCGTGATTCCCTTTATTGAGCTGAAGAGCGAACTTTATCTCACGGTTTCGCACCGCGCAACATAGTCAAACGGCGCCGTCTCCAGATTCGCATCAGTTACCGCGCGCCAAAATGAAAAGCCCCGGAAGATTTCTCTCCGGGGCGTTCGATTTTCTTCGGTAATCGACGGAAATTACTTTGCTTAAGCCGAAACCAAATCGCTCGGACTTACCGGCAGAGCCATTGGAGCCTTGTCGTCAGCTTTAGGCTCATCTTCCGGCAATTGCGTATTCACTTTGGCGAGCAGAATCTTTTTCGCCAGTCCCAATTTTTCGAGCGTCCAGATTCCGTACCAGTTCACGTCCACTTCATACCAGCGCAAACCGTGCCGCGCGGAAGTTGGATGCGCGTGATGATTGTTGTGCCAGCCTTCTCCCCAGGTGAGCAGCGCCACAACCAGATTGTTGGTGGAATGATCGTGCGTCTTAAAGCGGCGCGAACCCCACTTGTGCGTAACCGAGTTCACAAGCCAGGTGGCATGCAGACCTACAACGGTGCGGGCAAAAGTTCCCCACAGCAGGAAGGGCCATCCGCCGAGCGCAAACAGAATCACGGACAGGACGATGATCGGTACGTAATGATATTTTGTGATCCAAACATGGAATTTATCTTTGGCGAGATCGGGAACGTAGCGAGCGAGGGTGGTCGTGTCATGATGCATGGACTTGCCCATCAGGATCCAGCCCATGTGCGCCCACCAGGTTCCGTCAACCGGTGAATGCGGATCGCCTTCTTTATCCGAATGTTGGTGATGAATGCGGTGCGTGGCCACCCAGAAAATCGGACCGCCTTCGAGAGCAAGTGTGGAGCAGATGGTCATGAAATATTCCACCCACTTCGGTGTGTGATATCCGCGGTGCGTGAGCAAACGGTGGTAGCACATACCAACGCCCCAGCAGCAGACTATCCACCACAAAACAACCGCCACAAAAAAAGCTTTCCAGGTGAAAAAGAATAGCGCCGCAATCGCTCCCAGGTGGAACATCAGCATAAAGCTGGCCGTCACCCAGTTGATTTGATCGTCGCCGGCGTGCGTTTTTCCAAGATCGTCAATCGTCATCGGCAAAGTACTTCCTTCCTACTGTTCATTTGAACAAAACTCCGGCTACTGCGAATTCCGCGGCTTGTGCCTAATTTGTCGTTCTGCGAATTCCCTGTCCGACCCAGCGAAGCGTGGAACTACCTCAATGCGCCAGATGCAAGCATAACAGCAATGCTTTCAACTTCCGCAAAAAAATTTCGGAATTCGTAAATGAGAAGTTACTAGTATGCGCAAAAGAATCCCGACGAACTGAAGGAGCCACTTCCCGTCCAGTTGATTAGATGCGGGATTGGAGGTTCGCGGTACCACAAATTGAAAATACTTTTGGCCGCAGCTGGACGTTCTGCGCGAATGGTGACGGCCGCGAAATGCTTGTAACAATTATTGGGGCGACGCGTTATAAGTATCGCTAGCGTGTCTAACCGCTTCCCGGAGAGTAAATATGTCCACGACCTGGCACGACATTCGCTACGCAATCCGAATGTTATTGAAGAATCCCGGTTTTTCAGCCGTGGCGATTCTTACGCTCGCGCTGGGAATAGGGACGAACACGGCCATTTTCAGTGTGGTGAACGCCGTGTTGCTGCGCCCTCTTCCGTTTCGCGATCCGGGCAAACTCTGCGTGCTTTACGAGCGCTTTCCTGCAGTCGGCATCATCGGACCTTCCTATGAAAATTTTGCGGATTGGCGCGATCAGAGCACGTCCTACGATGACGTGGCGTTCGTTCACAATGCGTCGTTCACACTTACCGGGAACGGAGAACCGGAGAGACTGAACGGGCAAATGGCCAGCGCGAATTTTTTTCCGCTGATGGGCGTGAATCCGATTCTCGGCCACACGTTTTTTCCGGAGGAAGATCGCGCGGGTGGGCCGCTAGTTGTCCTGTTGACCTACGGATTCTGGCAGCGCCAGTTTGGCGGGATGCCGGATGCGTTGGGGAAAAGTCTGACTCTCGACAATCAGTCGTACGAAATTATTGGCGTGCTTCCGGCAAATTTTCAATACTTTCAGCCGGTCGACGTGATGACTCCAATCGCGGCGTGGGCGAAGGCTCTCCCTGACGATCGCAGCTGGCATCCGGGAATTATTGCCACTGCGCGGTTGAAGCCGAACGTGACAGTGGATCAAGCCAATACGGAAATTTCCATCATTGCGAAAAGACTTGAGCAGCAATATCCGCTTTACGATACGAACGTCGGCGCGACGGTGGTTCCGTTGCACGAACAGATGGTGCAGAACGTCCGCCCAGCGCTGCTTATTCTGTTGGGCGCGGTTGGGCTGGTGCTGCTTATCGCGTGCACCAATATTGCGAATTTACTTTTGGCGCGCGCTTCGGGACGTCGTCAGGAAATCGCCATTCGCATGGCGCTTGGCGCGGGGCGATCGAGAATTCTTCGCCAACTATTGACGGAAAGCGTGCTTCTGGCGTTTGCGGGCGCGGTGACTGGACTTATATTTGCCGCGCTTACCATGGCGCCGCTGGTGCGTTTGGCATCGACCAGCATTCCGAACGTGGGACCGATCACTCTTGATGGCCACGTGCTTTTATTTGCGGGAGTTATCGCGATCATCGCGGGAATTCTTTTTGGCTTGGCGCCGGCGCTGCAAACTTCGCGTATGGATCTGCGTTCGATGCTGAATGAAGCGACGCGCGGCTCGACGGGCGGCGCGAGGCAACAGCAAGTCCGCAGCACGCTGGTGGTGGTTGAAGTGGCGCTTGCTCTGGTGCTGTTGATTGGCGCAGGGCTTTTGATTCGCAGTTTTTCGCGATTGCAGGAAGTGCAGCCCGGATTTCAAGCGTCGAATCTTTTGGCGGTGGATGTGCCGGTTTCTGCGAAAGCGTTTCCGAAATCCGCGCAGCGCATGGATTTTTACGACAGCCTTCGCGCGCGCGCCGCTGTGATTCCTGGAGTTATTTCCGTGGGGGCAGCCACTGCTCTTCCGGTTAGCGGCGGAGGCGGCAGCATCCATTTCAATATTCAGGGACGGCCTCCGCAATCGCCGCGGGATTATATTCTCGTCGGGTATCGTCCGGTGAGCCCGAACTATCTCGATACGCTTCACGTGCCGCTGATTCAGGGACGGCTGCTGAACGAAGCCGACACGGAAAAAAATCAGTACGTGGTGGTGGTGAACGAAGCGATGGCCAAACATTTCTTTCCCGGCGAATCTGCTTTGGGGAAACGAGTTCAGCTTGGAGAGATTCCTTCGCCCGAAAAAGAAGTTCCGTACATGCAAATTGTCGGCGTGGTTGGCAATATGAAACAGAATCTGGCCACCGATCCTGTCGCTGAAATGTATGTTCCTGTGCGTCAGGCCGATTCTATCCTGCCGGTTTTCGCACTCTCATTTGTTCTGCGGACTGCGGGCGATCCGCACTCGGAAATTTCGGCGTTTCGCGGTGTGTTGCACGACTTGAATCCGGATCAGCCGCTGGTGCGCATTCGTACCATGGAAGAAAATATTTCCACGAACGTCAGCCAGCCGCGATTCCGCACAGTGCTTCTTGGAATATTCGCGATCAGCGCGCTGCTGCTTTCCGTGGTCGGAATTTATGGGCTGATGGCCTACTCGGTAAGCCAACGCGTTCATGAAGTCGGTATCCGTATCGCTCTTGGTGCGCAAAGAAGCGACGTACTGAAATTAATTGTCGGACAGGGACTGAGGCTTGTTGTGATTGGAGTAGCTGTCGGACTAATTGGAGCGTTCGCGCTGAGCCGCGTGCTGGCGGCGTTTCTTTATGATGTGACGGCAACAGATCCCGTAACTTTCGCCGCGGTTTCCGGGACGCTTATCGCGGTGGCATTCATCGCGTGCTACATTCCGGCGCGGCGAGCGACGAAAGTGGATCCGATTGTGGCGCTGCGGTACGAATAAAACCTCGGATCACAGGCTGATCCCGCACGGGTGTATAATGGCGGAAAGTGCTGAGGTGCTTACGACATGCGCATCGACCGAAGCCTTCTCGCAATCTTCCGCTTTGTCATCCTTGTTGCCGCAACTACCGCAACTTTTCTGGTCGTCGGCTCAAAATTAAGCGCTCAATCATCACCGAGCAAAAATACTTCATCGAAGTCGTCCTCGATCACGCAGCAACCTTGGAAAATCGCGTTTGACCGGAACATGATCGCGCCGGCATATAGCGACGGCGGACCAACTCCCATAAATATTTTCGTGGTCAGCGCCGGTAACGGCTCCCCTGAAATCAAACTAACGAATGACGATCTCAGCACTCATCCTGTCTTGTCTCCAGACGGAAAGAAAATCGCCTTCATTCGTGAAGGAAAATCCGGAGGCATCTTTGTGATGGATGCGGATGGCGCGGATGTCCGCCGCATCACCGAGGGCCTCATTTGGGTCGGAACACTGGTCTGGTCGCCAGACAGCAAAAAATTAGCCTTCGATATAAACACGGTGAGACATTTCGGCGTGCAACCGGAAGGCCTAACGCGCCCAATTTATATCGCCGACGTAAATAGTGATCAGCCGCCGCAACTATTGACCGACAGCGGCGCCTCTCCCTCATGGTCGCCTGACGGAACTCAAATTGCCTATACGTGCGTGCGCTCATCCGACGCGGGAGTGAAGTCCGCTTCGGTGTGCTCGATCGCCATAACCGCCAAGTCCGCTGCGCGCGTATTGATAAATCACGCGAGGAATCCGTTGTGGTCGCCCGATGGCGAACGAATTCTTTACGTATCAACCGTAAATCGAGAGCCCGAACTTTTCGTCGCGCGAGCTGATGGCTCCGATCCACGGCGTATTTCTGACGAGCGTTACGACGTAATCGCAGCGGCCTGGTCACCTGACGGGAAGCGCGTGGCATACACTTCGACTCGAGTGATGGACGGTGGTTTCTCCACCGTCGCACAATTCGAGGGCCCCGATTACGGCCCGTTTCAAGGAGACTCGCAGGGAGTCAATCCAGCAATCACGCAAACTGCCCAGCGACACCCAGTTTCGCTCTCGAAGAAACTGCCAGCACTTTTCGTTGCTAATACTGACGGCTCCGATACGGTTCACCTTGGATTAAAACAAAACATCTGGTGCAGTCAATTCTCGTGGTCGCCGGATAGCGTCTCCATTGCCGGACTTTGTGGGGCTGGTTTTTCCAACAGGTCCGACACGCCGTTCTTGTCCGCCGACTCGATCTTTCTTCTGGACGTTGCCAAAGCAAATTCTAAACCGCAAATTATCGCGCGTACTGGAATCGAAAGCGTGAATTCGGCCGCGACAGCTTCCCGGTAGGCCGCGCCACGGCGCGGTTCCAGAACGACATGTCGCCGAACCGGACGGACATCCCCGCCAGCGTCAGATGAATCAAACTCGTATAGAATAGAATCAAACACTTAATGTCCCGCGAATCCAAAGCTACACTCGTCACACGCATCCGCGAAAAACTGATTGGCGGATTCAGCAGCGCATACACTTCCGCGCGCGTTGACCCTGCGAAATATCTCGAGCGCCTGCGCCGCGCGCATCATCTGCCCATCGAAAATTTTCAGGATATGTTTCTGGTGCCTGAAGAATTTTTAGACGATCTGGCCGACCAAACAATTTCCGCCGCCACGAAAATGGCTGTGCTGGAAGGCGCCGGGTTTGGCATGGGCGGCATGATCACCATCGTGCCGGACATGGCAATTCTTTCGGCGATCGTGATGCGCCTGCTGCAAAAACTTAGTTTGATTTATGGGTTTGAATATTCCACGGATCAGGAAGTCGCCACTTTGTGGATTGCGGCGGCGAGCGCGGCAGGCGTCAATTTGGGACGCGACATTCTTGAGAAGGAAGCCGTCGGGCGCGTGGTGCCGCGCATCATTGAAAGCATCGCCGTAAAAATGAGCGCCGAAGTTGCCGAGACCTGGGCGGGAAGAATTATTCCTCTGGTGAGCGGAGCAATTGGCGGCGGGCTGAATTATTTTTTCGTGCGTCAGTGGGGACGGCGCGCGAAAAAACACTTCCGGACGAAACATCAAATGGTGCGCGCGATGCGATTGAACGTTGCGCGGCCAGAACGCGCGGCGCTGCCTCCGTCCCACATTTTGTAATCCCAAAACCTGCCGATAGTTTTTGAGTTGGAAGAACTTGCCGAAGCCTGAGATTACCCTAGAGTTACGTCACTGTATAATTCGGAAACATGCATTATAATGCAGTTTTTGGAGGGGAAAACCCAAAAAGTGCATTATAGTGCACTTTTTCAAATGCGGAGAAAAGTCGAGAGTTTAGAGTTGAGAGTTGAGAGTTCGGAACGGGGGAAGGGCCGGGCGCGGCCGAAAAATCCACTAAGTCCTTTATTAGCACATACATCGACCACAGATCGCTGTAAGTCCTTTATTAGCATATAAATCCCCAAAATAGGGTGGGGGGGGGTACGCGTTTTTTTGAAAATGGGTTATGGGAAGTGTGGGCGGATGATGGCTAAGGGTTTGAAAATAAAGGAGATGAGGAGGCGGGCACCGAGCGATGGCGAAGCTTGGGGACAAAGGAGCTTGTGCACAGAATGTTCGGAAAACGGATCGCCTGTCGCCGGATTCCTGTCCTCCAGATTCGCCTAGATTTTAAAGCACATGAGGAGACTGGTGCCACTCTGGTCCGAATCCTATCTCCGCAGCCCCATCGCGGTTTTATTTGTCGGAGCATTTATGTAAGCGGACGGTTACGGTACTTGGCGAACCGTCGAGCTTCACTTTGGTTTCATCTTGGCACCAGCCAGGGATCGGCGTATCGTTCAGGCGGCGCGGAAGTCCTGATGACTCTGATTGAAGCTTATGAGGAGGAGCATCATTCGATTCCGGATGCGTCCGCTGTAGAAGTTCTTCGTTCGCTGATGGACGCGAATGATCTTCGCCAAAAAGATTTGGTGCCGGTATTTGGTTCCGATAGTATTGTTTCGGAAATCCTTCACAAGAAGCGCAGCCTTAACAAGACTCATATTTTAAAATTGAGCAAACGATTCCACGTTTCTCACGCCGTGTTCTTCTAGTTCCGGCGAGTGCATATTTTATAATCCCAAAACAAACTGATTCGTTATAGGATTCCCGCTCGGCAGGCTTGATACTTCAATGATTCGGCAATTTTGCGCGAGGCTGAACGAACGTGGACGATATGGCGCCGTGGATTCTAGTCCTGGGGGTAGTCGGCTTCATATTGGTCGCGCCCATCGTTGCGCTGGTCCGCGCAAGCCGCGCTAAAACTCGTATCGAGGCCATCGAGGCCGAGCTTCAAGCTGGACTAAAAATTTTGCGCGAGATGACCGGCCGCATTTATGCGCTGGAGCAAGCGCGAAAATCGCAGATCGCGCCGACAACATCTTCAACTCTTGCGCCTCCAACCGAAACTCCGGCGACACCGCCAAAGCCAACTCCCGAAGCAATCGAGGCTGTCACACCAATTTTAACGCAGCCGGCACCGGCGCGCGAATCCGCACCCGAAATTCCGAAAACAGCGCCGCCGCGAATTCAACCAAATCCGGCGTGGCCGAACCAGCAGCCAGCGCAACCAGTGAGGACGCCAAACTTCAGCGCGAAATCCGATTCAGCTGCGGCGCAGCCCAAGCGCAATTGGGCCGACATGGAAGAACGGCTGGGCGCAAATTGGCTGAACAAAATCGGCACCGCGGCATTCGTGATTGGCGTCGCGCTGCTGTTGAATTATTCGATGCATTATTTGGGCGCCGAAGGGAAAATAATCCTCGGCTACGCAATCAGCGCGATTCTTTTGGTTATTGGAATTATTGGCGAGCGCAAAGAGCGCTATCGCATCGCGGGGCGCGCAGTTCTGGGCGGCGGCTGGGCGCTCGCATATTTCACCACGTACGCGCTGCACAACATTGCCGCCGTTCGTCTGGTGCAAAGCGCTTCGCTGGGATTCACGCTGCTTTTCATCGTGGCCGTCGCGATGGTTTTACACTCGCTTCGCTATCACAGCGAAATCACTACTGGATTTGCGTATATCCTCGCGTTCGTCACCATCGCCGTCAGCGAAATTCCGATGGGCGCGCTTATCGCTTCCGCACTACTCGCGGCATCGCTCGCGTATGTGCTTCGCGCGCGCAAATGGTTTGGCATCGAGCCACTCGCGATAATCGCTACGTACGTCGTTCATTGGATGTGGCTGAATCAAATTTACGAACGCACCGGTGGCTACAAAATATTTCCGCAATTTAAGGCGAGCGTCGCGCTGCTGACTGGGTACTGGGCGATTTATCTTGTCTCGTATTTTTTGCGCGAGGCCGTCGAAGATTCTGACAAGCTACTTCTTACCGCGTCATTTTTGCTAAACGCCGCTGGATATCTCGCCGTGCTGCATCACGAATCTTTTCATCCGGAGCTGCGTTTCTGGTTTCTCAGCATTGCAGGCATCGCCTATCTTGGCGTCTCGGGATTTTCCAAACTTACGAATCGCCGGCTTGCATTTATTCTGGCCAGCACGCTTGGCATGACGCTCGTGATCGGCGCGGTTCCCTATCGCTACTCCGGAAATAAACTTGAAATTCTTTGGCTGGTCGAAGCCGAAGCAGTTCTGATCGTCGGGTGGCGCACGCTGGATGCGCATCTGCGCAAACTTGGCTGGGCTGCTTCGACAATTCTTGCGGGATACGTTCTGATTCACGATCTCGTTCCTCGATTGTCGACTTGGGCTCCGCCGGATTCTCATTTGGGCTGGCTGCTGATCGCTCTGGCCACCGCGTACTACGCGAATGGTCAACTGAAACGTGCATCAGAAACTCTCGCGGCTGATCTCGACGACGCAACTGACGACGCCGCTATAAAGATTTCTCCGGCCATCGCAACAATGTTCGCGCTTTGCGCTGCGTGGATCGCGCTTCCCTTTATGTGGACGGCACTCGTCTGGACGATTCTGGCCGTCGCGCTGGTGACCGTCGGACGCCGCGTCGCCGATCGCACGCTCATCACCTGCGGACACATCGCGGCAATGTTCGCATTTGTCCGACTCGCGGGATTGAATCTTCAGCGCGGCGATGTTGCGGCCGGCTCCGTTCACGGCGTGAGCGTGCGGCTGATTACCATCGCCATTTCATCAATTCTTTTCTACGCGATCTCGCATCGCTGCTCATATCCGAGCGAAATGAATCACGATCCCAGCACACCCGGCGCCTTTACGGCAGATGCGTTCGCGCGTTTCGGCGGCCTCACCGCCCTTTACAGCGGCGCTGCAACAATTCTTGTCGCTGATTTACTCTGGCGCGAACTAACCAGCGCCGCGATCGCGTTGGCGTGGGGAGTGTTCGCGATGGTTCTGCTGGAAGCCGCGCGCGCATTGCCGGATCGCCCGCTGCTGATTCAATCGCGCATTCTTTTGGTGGCCAGTTTCGCGCGTATTTTCTTTGCGGATTTGAACTCCGTTGCGACGATCGGACATTTCTCCGCGCGCGTGCTGACCGTCTCACTTCTCGCGGCGTTATATTTTTATGTGGCGCTCACATCCGACGAAACCTCGCGCTTCCGCGCAGTTCTCTTTTGGCTGGGCACAATATCTATCGTGTCGCTCATTCGCTTCCAACTTTCCGCGGAATGGGTCGCCGTGGCGTGGGCAGCGCTCGTGGTTGTTTTGTATTTCGCGGGCGGCATCCGCAAGCTCGCTACATTCCGCGATCAGTCTTTCGGACTGGCGCTTCTGGTCGGCGTGCGCTGCGCTTTCGATAATTTTTACCAAATCGGGCGCTGGCACTTCACCAACACGCGCATCGCCACGGTCGTCGCTGCGTCAGCGCTTCTCTACATTCTTTTCGTGGTCACACAAATTACCAAGCAGGCGCGAAAAGAAAACGAATCGAGCGGCGCGGAAAATTCTGCGAAGACGAGCAACGGTCTGATGAACGCCCACCGCAGATTTTGGACGCTCGTACGCATCTATCCACAACATTTATTTTTCTTCGTGCCGACAATTCTTCTAACAGTTTTGCTCAGCCTGGAAGTTCGCCGGGGATATTTGACCGCGGCGTGGGGACTGGAAGCGCTGATCATTTTCCTGATCGTTCTGAAAATGGACGAGCGCGCCTATCGCTGGTTCAGCCTTCTACTTTTCGTGCTCTGCGTTGGCCGCATCATTGTGCATGACGTATGGAATCTTGACGCGCTCGGCCGCATCATTTCTTTCATGGGACTTGGCCTGACGCTACTGGCCGTAAGTTTCCTTTACGCGAAGCATCGTGAATTGCTGAGGAAGGTTTTGTGATGCGCCGGATTATTCTTGCGGCCATCCTGATTGCAGGATGCACCGCGCTTTATTTTCTGCAGCGCGCAAAATCCGAAGCGCCCATTTCGCCAGCGCCTGTCCTTTATCTCGTTGCTGATACAGAACGTGAAGCCTCTCGCATTCCGCTCGTGCTCACCCGCATCAGCGACGAAGAAGAAAATCAAATCGGCGCGCAAATCGCCAAGGAATATGGGCTCACCGACCCGCATCGCTTTGATAACGACAAGATCGGCGATGCCGAAAATATCGAGCGCTATTTAAATACCGTCGGCTATCTGCTGACGCCGCAGGTGCAGCGGCCCAAAATTCAATATCATTTTTATCTCGACGACAATCCTTATCTCGTAAACGCCTTCGCGCTTCCGGGCGGCAGAATCGTTGTCGGCCGCGGACTTCTGAATCTTCTCGAATCCGAAGACGAACTCGCCGCCGTCCTTGGCCACGAAATTACGCACGTGGATGATCGCCACTCCATCGAGCGCCTGCAATATGAATTGGCCGCGAAAAAATACGGCCTCGGCGTTTTCTATCAACTGGGCAGGCCCGCCGTGGAAATTTTTCAGGCCGGATATTCCAAGGAACAGGAACTGGAAGCGGATCGCGTTGGACTGGACATCGCCGTCAGCCGAGGCTATTCGCCGCAAGGCGGCATCGCGCTGATGAAGCGTTTTGAAAAATTGGAAGCCGAGGAATCAGATCCGAACCGCCGCGCCGGCTCGCCCATCGAAGAAATCGCGCAGGTCTCCGTCGATTCTCTCGGACAATATTTTCAGTCGCATCCGGCCGCCAACGAACGCCTGGCCGCCATGCAATCGGAAACTACTTCGCAGGGCTGGCCGGAAACTCCGCAGCGTCCGCTGGCGATTCGTCAAATATTTCTAACCGATCAAGCCGAAGCTCTCGACGCCAACGGCGATTTCGCGAAAAGTATTGCGCGCTACAAAGAAGCTCTGGCGGCCACGCCAAATTATGTCCGCGCGTGGCACGGACTGGCTGAGGCCGAGTGGCGTAGCGGTGATACTGCGGAAACTGTTACCGCGGCGCACGAAGCCGCGTGGCACGGTAAGAACGCACGCGATTGGGAACTCCTCGCTCGTGCGCGCGCAGTCAATGACGCGCATAAATCGGTGGCGGATTTCGTTGGTGATCTGAATGCAGTGTACGGAAGTACTTCGACACTTTCCGTTGAAGTCAGCCTGGCGGGACTTCGTTTCTTTGCGGGCGACCGAACGGACGCCGATCGAGTAGTAAAAATACTTTTGGCGCGCGACGGCTCGATAGACGCCAAAACGAAAACTCAGCTGCTGCGCGATCTGGCCTGGTGGATGGATCGCGCCGGAAAACCGGAAGACGCCGCCGAAGTTCTGCAACAAGCGCATCAATCGTTGCCGCAGGAATCAGAAACAGTTCTTCAGCTTGCATGGGCTTACACGGATGTTGGCCGACAGGCTGACGCCGTGCGATACATCGCCAAAGTGGAAGACGGAGCATCGCTGGCCGCCGAACACAATGCCGCCTTAGCAGTAATTTCGATTCGCACAGATCAACACAACCAGGGCAACATCGCGTTTCAATCCGCCGCAAGCGAAGATCCCGTCTGGATGGTCCCGCGCTGGGTCGACAATAATTTCAGCAAGTCGACGGCGGCCGTAATCAAGCAACTCCAAACCGAGGAACTGGCGCGCCGCAAAAAAGTTGCCGATGAACTGGCCCGCCAGAAAAAAGAAGTCGCATCGCACGAGCATTCCAATAATTAAGAATTCTCGGGCTGCGGTTTTCGCTTTCCGTTTACTTTTACTCGGTAATTGTTCCGCGCATTTTTCTCCAAAAACCGTCGCGGGTGTATAGTTTCATTTGCCACAGTGGCCATCCGACTCCGCCCACCATGTCCCCTAAAACCCGAATCACGTTTCTCGCTCTGATCGTGGCAGTAGTTGTCGCTCCAATTATGCACGGGCAAACCAAGCGGGACGCCGGCGAAGAGGCTCTCCACGTCCGGCACGTGGTTGGCATGCAAGATGTGAAGTACGACGCGACAGGCCTTTTGCTAATTGAATCCAAAGAGCTTCACTTCGACGCCGGCCGATCGCGTGCCGCGATTTCCATTTCTTCCATCGAAGATATTTACGTCGGTTCGGAAATCACCGAAGGTGGCGGAAAAATTGGCGAACTCGCGCGCGGCGCGGCTATGGCAGCGCCCTATGACAGCGGCACCGCGCTCACTCTTCTGATGATTCAAAAAGTTGACGTGCTCACCGTGACGTATCGCGATTCGGATAACGGTCTGCACGCCGCCATCTTTGCCCTTCCGAAAAATCACGCGGAAAAATTCCGCGCGGAACTAATCGACAGCGGCGCGCACGTGAAAAACGCCGCAAGAGTTTCGCACGTTCCGCGCGAATCGCCGTCGGCCGGACCGGCGCGGCCCACATCGCCACCCGCATCGGCGATTCTCGTTGAGCCGGTAGACTCCGGCGACGTGAATATTCCCGCGGAATTTCGTCTGGCCATCTACGAAGATATCGTCAAGAAACTTCAAGCGTCGGGAATATACGCGCGCGTTTTTCGCAGTGGCGATCGTCGCGCTGACGGAATCGCCGGCCTGCTCACACTCAACACCGAAGTGGAAAAATTTAAGGCGGGCAATCAACCCGAGCGGGAGATCGTCACCGTGCTGGGCGCTACAACAGTTAAGCTGGACGTGAAACTTTCCACTCGCGATGGCGCGATCCTGCTGGACAAAGAAGTCGAAGGGAAAGTACGTTTCTTCGGCGAAAATCTGGGAGTAATCCGCGACGCCGCTAAACGAATCACTGAGATGCTTCGCAAAACTCCGTAATCATTCTTCCCGCAAAGACTGCATAGGCTCGACAGCCACCGCCCTTCGCGCTGGAACCAACGCTGCCACACTTCCAACCACCAGCAACAAAATCGCCACGCCAACGTACGTCCAAGGATCCACCGCATTCACTCGATACAAAAAGTCTTTCAATAATTTCGTCACAAAAGCAGCAGCCACTAATCCGATGATCAAGCCCGTCACCACCATTACCGAGCCTTGCCGCACAACCATCGCCAAAATTCTTCCCGGCGTAGCGCCCAGCGCCATTCGCAAACCAATTTCACGCCGACGATAGCTTACGACCTGCGCCAGCACTCCGTACAATCCCGCCACCACCATCAGCACGGCCATGGCTGCAAACGCGCCCGTTAAATAAAGTCCCAGGCGCGAACTGAATGTGCTGTCGTCGACAGTTTTTTGGAGCGCTTCAAAATTATCTACGGCCATGTCCGGCGCAACCTGATGAAACACATTCCGCATCTCCGAAGCCACGGCAACATTTCCACGCGTCTTCACCACGAAAAACACAACCGTCTTGATCAGCGCCTGATAGAACAAAGAAGTCGTTGGAATTTGCTGATACGGAAGCATTAGCTTTGGCTGGGGCTTTCCTGAGACTTTGGTGTCCACTTGATCCCCCAGCACGCCGACAATTGTCACCGGCTTCCGCATTCCTGTGATCTCGGCGCCCAGGTCCAGTTGTTTCCCGATCGGATCTTCATTCGCAAAATACTTTTTCGCGAGTACTTCGTTAATCATCACGACCGGCGGCGCCCCGGCCGAATCATCGTCGTTGATCATTCGCCCGCGAATTACCGGAGTGTTCATCACGCGCTCGTATCTTCCGCTGACGGCCACATATTGCGCGCCCGGCTTATCGGAGGGATCTTTCGCGCGCCCTATAACTTCAAAGTCTCCACCGACCGCCACGTCGGAGAGCGGAATTGCCGAAATCAGCGCGGCTTCTTCCACTCCCGGTACCGCACGCATTCGCTCGAGCGCCGGCCGATAAATAATTGCGGCGATCGACGGCGCTGTCTGTGTTCCCTCTGTGGAGACAGCAAGATTTCCGAAGCCCGCCGCGTCAGCCGGCATTGCCATAAACGAAGTCACGTTCACAGTCTGAAATCCCAGTTGGGCGTGTTCCAAATTCAAAAGAGTGCGGAACAGTAGTCCGGTACCCACAAGCAGCAACACCGAAAGCGCAACTTCGCCCGCCACCAAACCGCGGCTCAGTCGCCCTTTCACCGATCGAGTTCCCGTCGAACGTGCCGCGGCCTGCAGGGCCCGTTGCGGATCAGTTCGCCCGGCCATCAAGGCCGGCAGCACGGAAGAAATAATCGTCGTTGCAGCGGCAATGCCGGCCAACGCCAGCACCACCGTCCAGCGCACGGCGATTTCACTCGCTCGCGGAATCGTGTCCGCCGGCATCCTGTGCACCAGCATCACGGCAAGGCACGCGATTGCAAATCCCACCGCGCATCCCAGCGCGCTCAACAACCCGCCTTCGATAATCAATTGGCGCATCAAACGAGTTCGACCTGCGCCAAGAGCCGCGCGCACCGCAAATTCCTGCTGCCTTCCAACGCATCGTGCAATCAGCAAATTCGCCACATTCGCGCAGGCAATCAGCAGCACCAGAGCCAGAGCAACAACCAGCGCCAAAAAAACCGAGTTCAGAGATCCCGTCAACAATGTTTGATACGGCTGCGCAAATAGCTTCAGATCCTTCGCCTTCTCCGGATCCACAGTTTGGATCTGCTTCGCAATCAGTCCAAGTTCCACCTGCTCCTGGGCTACTGTCACTCCGGGTTTCAACTCTCCCACCATAGTAAACAAATTGTATCCGCGTTCTTTCTCCATCTCTGGCGTCGGTTGCATCGGCACCCAAACTCCCTTTGCGATGTCCGATCCGCCGGTTTCCGGAAAACGAAATCCCGCCGGCATTACTCCCACCACGGCCCTGGCCTGATTGTTCACGCGCACCGAGCGCCCGATAATCTGCGGATCGGCGCCAAAGTTTTCCATCCACATTCCTTCTGAAAGCAACACGGCTTGCGGACCGCCAATCTCTCCCTCTTCTTTTGTAAACGTCCTCCCCAGCTTGGCCGGCACGCCGAGCATCGTGAAAACGTTTGGAGTGATGCGCGTGGCTGAAACGCTCACCGATCCGCTTTTTCCCTGCACTACTCCCACATCCTCCATCACGCAAGCAACTTCATCCATCAACCTCGTCTGATCTCGAACGTCCCGGTAATCCAAATAAGAGGAATTGCCGACCTGCTCCGCATCACCCAGGCCGATGGCGATGATCCGCGACGCATGCGCATACGGCAGTTGCCGCACCATCACACTTTCCACCACCGTGAACATTGCCGTATTCGCGCCGATTCCCAACGCCAGCGTAATCACCGCGATCGCCGTGAATCCGGGACTCTTCCGCAACATTCGCGCAGCAAATTTTAAATCTTGCGCAGACGTCTCAATCCATCCCATCAAATCCATCTCGCGCGTCCTTTCCTTCATCAATGTCACATTCCCGAATCGCTTCAACGCGTCGTACCGCGCATCCTTCTCAGACATTCCCGCCGACAGATTATCCGCCGCCCGCATCTCGACATGCGCGCGCAACTCATCGTCCAGTTCCTCGGCCAATTCCTCGCGCCGCCAAAGCCCGCGCACTCGTTTCCACCAGGCCATTTCTGATTAGCCTCTCCAATAGATAGCTATAGGTATGTACGCCGCGAATGTCAACAATGTTCCAGCTTTCTCCAGATTTTCTGGGCGTTGAAAGCCCGCTCCCAATCTTGGGCAACTCCCAGCCACCATGTATTATTAATACATGCCCTATTCGCTGACCGAAATTGAAGCCCGTATCCTGGGCGCCCTGATCGAAAAAGAAATCACCACGCCAGAATATTATCCGCTCTCGCTGAACGCGCTGGTCAATGCCTGCAATCAGAAATCAAACCGCGCTCCGGAAATGCATCTCGACGATGACGCGGTCCTGCAAGCGCTTCGCACTCTGGAACAGAAGGGCCTTGCCGGAAAAGGCGACAACATGGACGGCCGCGTAAAAAAATACGAGCATCGCCTGGCCGACGTGTTCAACTTCACGCGTCCGAAAACCGCTGTGCTTTGCGAATTGCTCTTGCGCGGTCCGCAAACTCCCGGCGAACTTCGCAGTCGCGCTGAGCGCATGCACCACTTCGACGATCTCGACGCAGTAAACTCAACTCTACGCCACTTGATCGAGCGCGATCCGGCGCTGGCCAAACTTCTTCCGCGCCAACCCGGAACAAAAGAAGCGCGTTACACTCATCTCCTATCCGGAGACGTGTCCGCGGCCGCCGAATACGAATCCGCGCCAACTCCATCACCGAAATCAGTGATCGCGTTACCATCTGCGGCGGCAAACACGGGTGCGCAGCCATCCAACATCGACCGCGTCGCAACTCTCGAACAAAAAGTTTCGACTCTTCAACAAGAAATTTCCGAATTGAGGCAGCAGCTGGCAAACTTCCGCAAGCAATTCGATTGAGCTTAGCTTTCCGCGCGTCTCTGCTTCTTTCATGTAAAATCCCGCCATGCAGTCCGCGCAGCAGACTCACGAAGAAAGCAAAGGCACAGCGCGCCTGGAAGCGTTCTCCGACGGCGTCTTCGCCATCGCCATCACATTACTCGCGCTCGAACTCCAAATTCCGCACGTGGAATCCAACTCCGCAAAATGGGCGCTCGCTTCTGCCTTGTTTCACGAATGGCCGTCCTACGTCGCCTTCGTGACCAGTTTTTTCACCGTCCTCATCATGTGGATGAATCATCACGCTGTTTTCAAATTCGTCCGCAAAGTAAACGCGCGCATCCTTTTCGCAAACGGCATCCTCCTCCTGATCACCACCGCCGTCCCATTCGTCACCGGATTATTTTCCGAATATCTAAATCATCGGGAAGCGACAACCGCCTGTGCCGTTTATACCGGCTCCTTCGTGCTCATCGCCGTCTCCTACGTTCACCTGTGGCGCGTAGTAATAAGAGACCGCTCGTTCTTGAGAGATGACATCTCCGACCAGACCCTCCAGAAAATCACGAGAAATTATTCGCTCGGCATCCCGCTTTACCTCGCCGCATTCGGCGCATCATTCGTCAACATTTATCTCGCGATCGGCATCTGCACCGCGCTCTGGGTTTTCTGGTGTGTCACCGTCAAGGACCTGTAACCTCGTACCCAGAGGATCCACTTCACTAGCATAAACATTCCTATCTGTGCGCTCGTTCGCGTTCGCATTCTCACCAACCACCCACGTCGCCTCCAGCGCGTAAGCATCACCAACTTTCACCATTCGCCATCTCATCGATAAAGTCCGGACGAAGCGTGACTTGCCATCCGCCTGCAAGTACCGCGGCTCAGATTTCATCCGTCAAATCCCGCGCCGCAGAAATTTATCCGCTCCGTAAACCAATCCGAGTGTCAGGAGTGCAATCGCCAATTCGCCCAACGCACCCACCACGAACGGACGCGTCCCCTGTTTCCACATTTCCCGAACATTCGTTCGCAAACCAACTCCGGCAAACGTCAAAAGAAACGCCCAGCGCGAAAGATTCGCCAGACTCGTAAGCTGCGCCTTATCGAACACGTGAAGCGTCGCCAGCGCCGAGATCAACAGAAAGCCGAGCACGAATTTCGGAAATTTCGCCCACAGAAATGCCGCCTTGTTTCCGATGGCGTCCGTTCCGCGCTTCCCTTCTTTGCGCGCCCAGTGGATCGCGTAACCGAGCACCACAAATCCGATCATCGCGTTGCGCGCCGTCTTTGCCAGCACGGCAATTTTTCCCGCGGCGTCCGAATAAAGCGCGCCTGCGGCGGTAACTTCGGCGGTGTTGTCAATTCCGAGTCCCGCCCACAACCCGTAATTCAAATCGCTTAAGCGCAGCCAATGGCCAATCAAAGGAAAAACAAAAAGTGAAATCGCTCCAAGCGTTAAGATTGCCGCGATTGCAAACGAAGAGTCTTCTTCATCCGCATTGATGGCGCCCTGAGTGGCGATAATCGCCGAAACTCCGCAAACCGACGAGCCAACTGCCAGCAACGTCGTGAGCTTCGGCTTCAGTCCAAAAGCTTTTCCGAGCGCCGTCATCAGGACCAGCGAGATACCAATCTCAATCGCCACCAAAATCAGGCTGACCCCGCCGAGTTTGAGCACGTCTCCAATCACGAAACGCGCGCCCAGCAATACGATTCCCGTTTTCAGCCAGAGCTCATACGTCGCTATTCCCGGCCGGAATACAGCGGATATTCCCACTGTGTTCGCGATAACTGGCCCCAACAAAATCGCCCAGAGCACGTATTCAATATTCGGCAGCGTCAGATGATGGGTGCGCCCGTAAATCGCAATCGAGCGTTCGATGAATTTCCCTGCGTAACCAACTGCCGCCAGCAAGATAATTCCCGGCGTCAGACTTGCAATTTGCTTGAACCAATCGGATTTCGTTGAAATCGATGCAACCGCAGCGGTGTTCGCCATTTCGTAAAGCCTCCTCAAAAGTTTTTGAAATACAGTTACCATCCAATGCGTTTGATCACGCCGGCCCAGATCAGCAGTGACGCGATCAGCGCCAGCGTCACCGCCCATCCGTCCAGAGAAAGTGCAAACCAGCTTCTTTTCTTCACCTCGCGTTTTTCGTTGCTTTGCGTCGCCACAGAAATTTCTCCTTTGCGTTGCGGATTCTTCGTGCGCCGTTTCTTCAAATAAAAATGCCGCGCGCAGATCCCGCTGGTGGATTTTTTGCAATCGTGGTCTTGGAATTTCGCCGAAGGCTCCGGCGTCGTACCGAAAGGAGAGGATCGACCCGCTCGCGTCGAATCAAAACGCGGATCGATTCTCCGGTGGGTGGGTCAACAACAGCGTTCGAGCGGCAGGCAAGCCACTGCGATCGCGATTGATCGCGTGCTTGCCGGATTTATGCTCATGCCGTTCACTAATTTCTCCCTTAAAAACAAAAAACCCGCGTACCAGATTCAACTCTGGCCAGCGGGCTTCGTATCCGTTAAAAAATGCCGTTTAATTTATTCGGATCGCACACCCGCTCCGGCAATGGCATTCCTACAACACGCCACATTCACCTTCGGGAATTTGTGCCAATCCACTCCGAAATCTTACGCGAGCATTTCCTCCCCGTCAAGAAACGCACTCATCTAAGGAAATCGCGATATTCCTCCCGCGAATTCTGTAATATCAAAATCTGAAAATGCACACGTCCGATCGTAAATCCAAACCGAACGAATTCGCACTAGGAGCGTTCCTGATTGCGTCGCTGGCCATCGCCGCCGGCGCGCTTCTACTCTTCGGCTGGCTGGCCGAAGAAGTCATTAAAGGTGACACCAATCAATTCGACGCCACCGTACGCGACGCAGTCCACAATCACGCTACGCCTCTGTTGACCAGCATCATGCAAGGATTTTCATTCTTAGGTTCGGTAACGTGGGTGCTGATTTTCGGTTTGCTCGTCGTCTGCGCCTGCTTTTATTTCAAGCGCCCCAGAATCGCCGGATTTCTCGCCATCGCGATGACCGGCGCCAGCACGCTCGACTATGTTTTGAAGCTTTCTTTCCATCGGCCTCGGCCGGTCGCGTTTTTCGGCGTCGCGCCTAATTCGTACAGTTTTCCCAGCGGTCACGCCCTCGGCTCGCTCTGCTTCTACGGAATTATTGCCGCGGTTCTTTCAGATCGCATGCGCTCCGGCAAGCAAAAATTCTTCGTCTGGCTGGCCGCTGCTCTCTTGGTCGCGATGATCGGCCTCTCGCGCATCTATCTCGGCGTTCACTATCCAAGTGACGTGATCGCAGGCTACCTTGCAGGCGCGGTGTGGGTCACCGCGGTCACAGTTGTCGACAAGATCCTCCTCGACCGCCGCGAGAAGAAAATTAATCTCGCTAAGATTCTCGAATAATCTCCGCGCGCATCTCTCTTCCGCACCCAAACTCTCACCGCGTGCATCCTACATATCGCACGTAGTCCTCAAGGAGGTCTTCATGCAAGCCGATCGAGTCGAAATTTCCTGGGATTTAGATAAATCAAATTGGCTGGTTCGCATTGAAGCCGGAGAAGAAGTCGTCCGCCGCCACCTCGCGCTTCCTCGCGAGACGCCCGAACCCACTCTCCGCGCCGCCGCACAAAAAATTGCCGAAGATGAAGGCTACGAAGCGTCCACTGTTTCAATTACCAGCGCTGCCTCAGCCTGAATTTTCGCGCAACTAAAATTCGTTTTTGCCGGCCGCTCGCGCGTATCGCAACCTGCGGGCGGTTAGGGCTTTGTCCGCTTACTTCTTCGCAATCACATCAATCTCGCTGTAGAACGTATTCCCAAATTCATCATCCACTTCCGTCTGAAAAACCGAAAACAATAAATATCTGAACTTCCCCAAACTTCCAGCGGCTCCGCTCACGCTCACTCCATACTGGCCGCCGTTTTCTCCAAACTGAGTTCGAGTATCCGCGCTGGCAATCAATTTCCACCCGCAGCTTGCGGGATCAATATTCGCCTTTGGCGCTCCATTAAAATTCGCGCCCGTCCCGTCGCTCCCGTAGACTTTGTAGACTTGCGGCCCGCGCGTGTTCGGGTGCCACGAATAAGTATTCACTTGCGCGATCTCAATCACGTTCGCAAAATCCATTCGGAATCGCCCGCCCCACGTTCCCGCCTCAAAAAAGAAATTCGCGTCGGGTTCATCTTCTTCGCCGGGCAGCATCCCGTCCGTCAACGCGCTCAGCGCCGCGCTGTTCCCATCAATCTCCCCGTCCACAATCATCAGTGACGCCTTCGCCGCCGCGTTATCCTTAATCGGCGAAGGCACGTCCGCAAACTGAAACGCCCGCGAAGCCACTTCTCCGGAATTCCGATCCATAACAATCTTCACGTCCGCTCCGGCAGGCCGCGCCAACAAAACTCCGCCCATCGCTACAAATCCACACATCACCGAAATCGCGGTCATCGCAACTTTCTTCTTCATAATCGTTCGCCCCTTTTCACTAACAACGCAATCGAGCCTCCGCACTCCTACATCCTCCCCGCGCCATACTTCCCGCAATCCTCAAACACTCCCAATAAATTGCTGAGTCCAAGCAATTCCCGCACTCTCTTACTCAAATTCACCAACTGGAATTCGCACTTCGCACGGCGCGCCGAAACATAAAGCCCCACGACCGTCCCCAATCCCGAACTATCCATCGCAGCCAGATCACTCAAATCCAAAACAATCCTCTTCTCATTCGGGATCATGCTGCGCACATGGCTTTTCAACGCTCCCGAATTTTCGGCCGTCAATCGTCCAGCGCACTTCACAACGATCGCGGTCCCATCGGCGCGGGTGCTCAACTCCAAATGTCCCGCCGAAATCTTCTCAGGATAAGTTGCCATGCGCTCTCCCGCCGTTAACCTACACCCAAATAAAAACGGGCGAAAGTGGTTTCGCCGTCCCCACCCTCGCCCGAAATACCGTCAAGATTTTCCGTGCCGTACTACTTCCACTCCCAAATTTTGTTATGCATCTTCCCTTTCGCGTCAATCTCCAACTCAAACACTCCAGCCACATTATTTAGCTTGGCCAATTTCTGCGAATTCGTTTTAAAATACAAAATGCCACGATAACTTATCGCGCCGTGTTCCCTAAATTTCCCCAATCCCGATCCTTTCCACGTAATCATTTCTCCATCCTGCGTGAACGCGCCGCCTTCGCCGTGTCCCCAAATACTTCCATCTGCGTTGACGACCGACGTATACGTCCCGAATCCCGTCGTTGTGGCTCCCGTCAGCTTGCCCTCATCTTCAAACGAAACTTCCACTGTCGGCGGTTCCATCGAGAGCACTCTCCGTACAATTCGCTTCCCGTTTGTCTCCCCAATCATTTCTCCGAGCATCGTTTCAATCCTCCACTTAAATTTTCACGACTCGAACGGGCCACTTATTCTCCGCAGGTGTCATGTGGGCGGGACTATACACCGAACCATCGCCGGCACAATTTTATTTTTCAATTTCGCACCACATTTGACTCACCGATCCAATCTTACAATCTCGTGAATTAATTTCGGCTTCATGTCACTTCTCGCCATCTCCTTTCATCTATACACTCATCACTATTCATAGGAGGAACTTCATGCCGAAGTCCGGAACTCATGACACAAAAAAGATGCGCGCTGTCCAAATCTCTAAGCCCGGCGGCCCATTTGAAATTGTAGAACGCGATATCCCGCAGCCCGGTCCTCGAGATGTCCGCATCAAAGTGCAGGCCTGCGGAATTTGTCATAGCGATTCGCTCGTCAAAGAAGGCCACTGGCCTGGCCTGAAATATCCGCAAGTCCCCGGCCATGAAGTTGTCGGCGTAATTGACGCGCTCGGCTCCGGCGTCACAGGATGGTCCGTAGGCGATCGCGTCGGCGTCGGCTGGAACGCCGGATTCTGCGGCTACTGCGCAATGTGCCGCCGCGGAAATTTCTTTTCCTGCCAGACAATCACAGCCATCACCGGCATCACACGCGATGGCGGCTATGCTGACTACATGCTCGCCGACGCGTCCGCCCTCGCACGCGTTCCCGAAGAACTTTCCGCCGCCGACGCCGCTCCGCTCCTCTGCGCCGGAATCACTACCTTCAATTGTCTTCGCAACAGCGGCGCGCGCCCCGGCGAAATCATCGCAGTTCTCGGACTCGGCGGACTCGGCCACCTCGCCGTTCAGTACGCCGCGAAATCCGGTTTCAAAACAATTGCCATCGCTCGCGGCAAAGACAAAGAGCCCCTCGCGAAAAAACTCGGCGCATCAATTTATATTGATAGCCAATCGCAAGATCCCTCCGCCGAACTTCAGAAACTTGGCGGCGCTCAGGTCATCCTCGCAACCGTCACCAACGCCGACGCAATGAAAGCTGTGATCGGCGGCCTCGCCGTGAACGGAACGTTCACAATTATTGGCGCGGTTCCTTCGCTCGAAGTTCCGTCTCTCCAACTCCTCGGCAGGCGCCAGTCCGTAAAAGGCTGGGCGGCAGGCACTTCCGTCGACTCGCAGGACACTCTCGCATTCAGCGTCCTCACCGGCGTCCGCTCCATGAACGAATCCTTTCCGTTGGAACGTGCCGCCGAAGCCTACGACCGCATGATGAGCGGCAACGCCCGTTTCCGCGTGGTCCTCACTACCGGAAATTAATTCGCCCCCCGGGAACGCCAACTCTTCTCCATCCCGCGGGTTCGGCGGGATGAATCGCCTGATTGGCGTTTCGTTTTTATTTTGAATTCCATCTTTCCAAAAATAAAAAGGCCCATCCGCAAAAAAAGAATGGGCCTTCAATATTTCCAATAATTATTCCGCGAAATCTACATCACCTTGTCATACACCACATCATCATGCACCGCTTTTCCATTCTGATTCTTCCCGTCATACGTCAACCGGCGCGTTTTCCCGTCCGCCGAAACCACCACATGTACCGTCACAGTAACTTTTCCGCCCTTCTTATATGTTCCGATAATTTGCTTCGATCCCACGCGCTTCAGCGCAATCGTATCCGCGTACGGAATTCCTGTCACCGGCACATCCGGCCCGCCGAACTTCGCACTGAACTCCGAATGCGTCGCGTTTCCCGCGGCATCCATCCCGTCCGACGAAAATGTTTCCGTATCATTCTCGACCTTGATCGTAGCCGTCAAACTCTTCGGAGCCGGACCCGGGTCAAATTTCGATTTCGCCAAATTCAACTTCCAAGTTCCGCTGATCGGATCATCCGCCGCCCGCGCCACCATCACCATTCCCATCAGCATCATCGCCGCAACCAATCCCATCACCACTCTCTTCCGCATCATTTTCCTCCGAAGGTGTTCAACCGCCCCCGCGCTTATACATCGCCCTCATCAACATGTCGAGGACAATGTCCAGCAAATTCCCGGCTCCATCATTCCCATCCACTGATATATTTATAGCGGCTGCGAAGGAAGAAAAATGCCCGACCCGCTCGAATCTCTAATCCTCGATCTCCTCGAGTGGCTTTCCATGCACGATCGCACCTACTCCGAAGTTATGGACGCCTGGCGCACGTCGTGTCCCAAACTTCCCGTGTGGGAAGACGCCAACAACCGCCAGCTAATTCAGCGCGAAAATAAAAACGGCCTCGAAATAATTCGCCTCACGCCAGCGGGGCAAATCCTTCTTCAACAACACCGTCCCTCTCCAACTCGCAATTGACATTCCCCCTGCAATCGTATAAAACTCCCGCCCAGCAGCACAGGCCCAATCCCCGTTCCACAAAATTAAATCGGAGAGAAAAAATGAAGAAACTCGCAGGAGCACTTCTGCTGATTTGTGCATCCGCAGGCCTCGTCTACGCCCAAACAATGAAACCCGCCGCCAAACCGGCAGGCCCAAGTATTTCAGATTCCATCAAGCAACTCGAACATGGCTGGACAGACGCCATGAAAGCCGGCGACGCCGACAAAGTCGGCGCGCTTCTCGGGGACGACTGGGTCAGCATTGGCCCCGACGGCACCACGCAAACTAAAGCCCAGTTTGTCGCTTCGATAAAGGCGGGTGAGTATAAGCTCGCGTCCTTTGACTTTGGCCCCATGACAGTAAAAGTAGTTGGAGGCGTCGCGATCGTTCAGGGCACGGACACCGAGAAGAGCACCACCAAAGGAAAAGACTCCAGCGGAAAATATTTGTGGATGGACGTGTTCACCAAGCGTGGTGACAACTGGGTAGCTGTCCGCTCAGTGGACGCGGCGGTAAAATAGTTCCGCGCGTCTTTCCGCTCCTCATGTAAAACTGATTCCAATCGGGCGCCCCGTCCTTGCATTCCGAGGGCGGGGTTCCGCCAATTTCATCATCGCGCTCCCGCCTCAACCAGCGTCACAAAATATTGCACCGATTGCAGCGCGAATCCGATCAGTATCATCACCACTCCAATCACTCCCATCAGTTTCACCGGCATGTTGTCCGCGCGCCATTCAATGTACGGCATCAGAAACGTCACAATCCCGGACACTACGCCAACCAGCAATCCCACCTTCAATCCAAACGCCATTGCGCCTACTCGCTGATGCGCAACCAACGCGCTCACATATCCCGCAAGCGTATATCCTACAGTCCGATTAATTACAGCAAGGAATAATGGCATGGTCATGCGCGGCCGCGTTGACGGGCTGTAGTCCATCGATGGCCGCACTCCGAATTGATAACCGATCACCTGCCCAACGGTACTCAATATTCCAAAAGTAATTCCAAATCTTGCTCCGAACAAAAATGCGCTGCCGATTCCATATCCGCACCCGCGGATCGCGCTCATCGCCGCTTCAAACCAAAATCCGGGTCTCTGTTGTTGCCGTGACACTCGCGAAAATTCCACGCTCAGTGTCACTCCATGCGCCAGCCCGCCCGCGAGTCCGAAAATAAATCCGAGCGATAATCCGTAACCAATTCCGAAAATCAATCCATACGTCACCGCTCTGGTCAGCGTGCGCAGCGGTCCGTGTTCTCCGCCCAATAAATCGTATGAAAGGTACAGAGATCCAACCACGTCCAACGAACTCCCAACGATGCTGATAATCGCGAGCGTGTGCTTGTCGGTCATCTTCGCGAATATCAGCCCCGCGCCGGCTAAGCTCATCAACATTAACTTTCCATTCGCTCCGTCGCGCGAAATTTACGAAAAATCCAACTCCACCTCATCAACGTAGCACCAGCCCCAATCCTCTCCCGGCTCAATCGACCGCATAATCGGGTGCTTCGTCGCATGAAAATGTTTCGTAGCGTGTTTATTTTTCGACGAATCGCAGCAGCCCACATTCCCGCAAATCATGCACAGCCTCAAATGCACCCACGTATCCCCCAACTTTACACACTCCGCGCAAACGTGAATTTTCGTGTTTCTAACTTTGATCTGATTCATGTGCGTGCAAACTTGCTCCGCCATTTTCACGCCTCCTGAAATTCCAAATTTTAAAAACTACAATTCCGCCAGCGCTCGATGCACCATGTGAACCGCAATCGCGCCTTCTCCCACTGCCGACGCCACGCGCTTCACATTTCCCGAACGCACATCGCCCACCGCGAACACGCCGGGCAAACTTGTCTCCAACATTTGCGGCGTTCGCGCCAGCGGCCACTTCGGATTATCCGCAAGACTTTCCAAATCGCGTCCCGTGATAATAAATCCCTTCTCATCCATCGCAATGCAGCCCTTCAGCCAGTCCGTTCGCGGCGATGCTCCCGCCATCACAAACACATGCCGAATATTTTGCACCGATGTCTGGCCGCTCTCTCGATCCAACCACGTCACTCGCTCCAAATGTTTGTTGTTTCCTTCCAGCGCCACGATTTCTGTTTTGTAATGCAATTCAATATTCGGATTCTGATCGATTCGCTGAATCAAATATCGTGACATCGTGTCCGAAAGCTCGTGCGAGCGCACCAGCATGTGCACCTTCCCCGCCGTTTGCGACATGTACACCGCCGCCTGACCGGCGGAATTTCCGCCGCCCACCACAATCACATCGTCTTCGCCGCAAAGCTGCGATTCCATGTGCGTTGCGCCGTAATAAATTCCCTGCCCTTCAAACTCCTTGATGTTTGGAATGCGCGGCTTGTTATATTGCGCGCCCGTGGCAATCATAATCGCCCGCGCCGCAATTTTAGTTCCGTCATCCAGAACAACTTTGTACGGAAGTTTCGAGCACTCCAACTTCTCAACGCTGTGCGCCACCATCATTTGCGCGCCGAATTTTTCTGACTGTGCCAGCGCCCGCGCCGCCAACTCTTGTCCGGAAAGTCCGGTCGGAAATCCCAAATAATTTTCAATCTTGGAACTCGACCCCGCCTGCCCTCCCGGTGCCGTCGTTTCCACTACCAGCACGTCCAGCCCTTCCGAAGCCGCATAAACAGCGGCCGCAAGTCCCGCCGGCCCCGCGCCCACCACCACCAAATCGCGAATCTGCGTTTCGTCCACCTGAATGTTTAGGCCGATGCAGTTCGCCAATGCCTGATTTGTCGGATTTTTCAGAACTCCGCGAACGTTGCACACGATCACCGGAATGTCTTCGGCGGTAACATTGAATCGGTCCAGGAATTCCTGCGCGGATTTATCCGTATCCAAATCGATGTAGTTCACCGGATGTTCGTTCCTCGAAAGAAACTCTCGCAATCGAAGCGTGTCCGCGGAATGCCGCGAACCCAGCAAAGCCAAATTGCTCTTGCCTTCATTAACCAGCTTCAGCCGCCGCAAAATAAACGCGCGCATAAATATTTCGCTTAGCTCGGCGTCCTTCGCCACCAATGTCCGCAACGCTTCACCGGGAAGTTCCAGCACTTCGCCATCTTCGGTGAATCGGCCGCGCACCAGACTTCGCCTCCCGGAAATCATTGGCATCTCGCCGGTAAACTCTCCGGGCCCGTGCGTCGCCACCATATTCTCTCCGTGAATGCCCGGCTGTACGATTTCCATGTTTCCGGAAAGCAAAACGAAGAAAGGCACGCTCACATCGCCCGTCTCAAAAATAATTTCGCCCTTTTTCACCGCGCGTTGCCTGCTGCCTGCGCGAATGCGGTTGATCTGAGCGTCCGTCAAAATTGGAAAAGCTTGGGTGCGTGCGTCAAGTGCGCTTGGTAAGGATGGAGCAGCCATGCGTCCTCCGAAGGTAATCTGAGATGGCCCGGCTACAGCACGGCGGATTGACTCTCCGCCCCAAATTCATTATAAAACACCCTCTGCTTCCGGGCTATTCCACTCGCACCGGAATTCGATTCGCGGCATCCAATAATTCGGATAGCGATATGGCAACCACCTTCGCAGCGCAACGGGCTCCATCCTTATTAGACAGGATCGCCGACGCGCGCGCTCGCACCGACGAATTGTTCCGCATCGTGAGACCGGAAGCGCTTTACGATCGCCCCATTCCCGAGCGTCACCGCCTAATTTTCTACACCGGTCACCTGGAAGCATTCGACTGGAATTTACTGGGCCGCCGCCATTTTAATTTGCCGTCGTTTGATCCAACGTTCGATCAACTCTTTGCGTTTGGAATCGATCCGGTCGGCGGAGGATTGCCGAAGGACGTTCCTGAGGATTGGCCTACCCGCGCAAAAATTTACGATTACAATCAGAAACTCCGCGGCACTCTCGATGATCGCTTGTCCGCGTCGCTCGATTCGCGCTCCGAAAATTCCGCTGACTTGGAACAACTTCTCGAAGTTGCCATCGAGCATCGTCTGATGCACGCCGAAACTCTTTCGTATCTGCTGCACCAATTGCCGCTCGACCGAAAATTCCATCACGCCGATTCGCCCGCTCCCTCCGCGCCGCCGGCGCGGCCGCACATGATTCGCATCCCCGCCGGAATTGCAACGCTCGGATTGCGCGCCGGAAAAAATTCCTTCGGATGGGACAACGAATTCGACGAGCGTCAAGTCACCGTCCCGGAGTTTCGCATCGACGCCTACAAAGTAACCAACGGCGAATTCCTTGCTTTCCATTCCAGCGGTGGATATCAAAGTCGCTCTCTTTGGAATGAAGCCGGCTGGAATTGGCTCCAGTCCAGCCGCACTTCGCATCCGTCCTTCTGGATTTTCCGCGATGGTCAGCCACTTCTTCGCACCATGTTCGACGAAATTCCGCTTCCGCTCGATTGGCCCGTCTATGTCAGTCACGCCGAAGCTTCAGCCTACGTCCGCTGGAACAAGAAAGAATTACCCAGCGAAGCCGAATGGCATCGCGCCGCATACGGAATTAAATCCGATTCTCAAAACGCGAAAGACGAAGAGCGCGCATTCCCGTGGGGCAAAGAACTTCCCTCACCGAATCGCGGCAATTTTGATTTTCAAAGATGGGATCCCGCACCAGTTGGCGCGCATCCGGCGGGCGCAAGTGGATTCGGCGTCCACGGACTTCTCGGCAACGGATGGGAATGGACGCGCACAGTTTTCGCGCCCTTCCCCGGCTTCAAACCATTTCCTTTTTATCCCGGTTACTCCGCGGACTTTTTCGACGATCATCATTTCGTCATGAAGGGCGGATCATCCAGAACCGCCGCGTGCATGCTGCGCCGTTCGTTTCGCAATTGGTTCCAGCCGCATTATCCATACGTCTATACAGGCTTTCGCTGCATCGAACGTTGACGCGCCTTTTGCGCGCCAGAAACACGTTGTGAATATATCTGGGGCAAATTGAATAATTCCGAGGCTCATGATGGCTCATGCGATTACTGAAATTATTTCTTTGCACCCCGTTGCGAATTTTGCCGCCGACGTTCGCGCGGGACTAACTAGATCCGGCCAGAAAGAGCTCTCGTCCAATTATCTTTACGACGCGCTCGGTTCCGCTCTTTTCAACGCCATCACCGAACTTCCCGAATACGGACTCTTTCGCGCCGACGAACGCATCCTTCAGGAATATGCCGATGAAATCGTGCGCCCACTATTGCGCGCTAACACATCCGCAAATGTTCCCGAAAATATCGTCGTGGCCGAACTCGGCAGCGGCAGCGGAAAAAAAACTCGCTGGATTCTGGAAGCTCTCGCGCGCCATCAGCACACTACTTATTACCCGATTGAAATTTCACCAGCCGCGCTCGCGCAATGCGTCAACGAACTCAGCCAACTCGACCGCGTAAATGTAATTGGAATCGAACGGGATTATCTGGAAGGGCTAGCTCGCGTAACCGCGCAACGATCATCGAATGAACGGCTGCTCGTAATGTTTCTCGGCAGCACCATCGGAAATTTTCATCGCGCCGACGCAGAACAATTTCTTTCCGATCTGCAACGCAAATTAATTCCCGGCGACGCCCTGCTCCTCGGCGTCGATCTCGTAAAGTCTCTCGACCTCATGATCCCCGCTTATGACGACGCGATGGGCGTTACCGCCGCTTTCAATCTGAATTTACTGACGCGAATCAATCGCGAACTCGGCGCTGACTTCGACCTGAAAGAATTCCGCCACCGCGCCCGCTACAATCCCATCGAGCGCAGAATCGAAATGCATCTCGTCTCGCTGCGCGATCAAACCGTCACAATTCCCGCCGCGAATTGTGTCATCCCCTTCGGGTCCGGCGAAACTATTTTCACCGAAAGCTCCTACAAATATCGCCCCAGCGAAATTATCCAACTCGCCGAGCGCGCGAACTTCCGCGCTCAAGCCCAATGGACAGACGCCGAATGGCCCTTCGCCGAAACCCTCTTAATCGCGGGTTAAGACGTAGGGGCCACCTTCAGGTCGCCCTCTTTGTTTTGATCTGTGAAATAAATTAATTAGGAGCAGCGAGGGGCGAACTACCGAACGTACCGCGTCGGAGTCGGTCCAACTTCCAGCCGGTGACGATCCCAAATCGCGCCTTCTCGGCTGTAATATGCCATTTCAAAATCCTGCGTCAGCTCCAAACAATCCGTCGGACACGCATCTTCACAAAGTCCGCAGAACATGCAGCGCGAAGTGTCGTAAGTAAATGTCGTCAGAACTTTTCGGCGCGTCGCATCGTCGCGTTGCCATCCAACTACAATCAAATTTTCAGGGCACGCCAGCGCGCAAAGATTGCAGGAAATACAAAGCGTTTCGCCAGTTTCCGGATTGATGTTCAGCCGCGGCGCGCCGCGATATCTTTCGGCCACCATCGGACGTTCCTGCGGATATTGTTCGGTGTAAATTTTCTTGGGATTTTGATAGCTGAACGTCAGCAACATTCCCTTGATAAAATCCACCATGAAAACCCGGCGCAGCAGCTCGTTCATAGAGCGTTAGTTTCTTTCGCCTGCGCAAGAATGTCAAGCGCGCTCAAAAGAATCGCTCAGACGTGCCGCATCGCCGCATTCCTGCTGCATATTTTCATTGCGTGTAGTGGTAGAATTTCCTCATGGCTGCAACAACTCCTGAAAATCGGCCACAGCTCACCGTGCGTCCGGCACGTGAAGATGACGCCGCCGTGATGCGCGAAATTTTCAACGAAGGCGTGCAGGATCACCTCATCGCGTTTGAGGAACACGCGCGCAGTACCGATCAGCAACAAGTTTTCATCGTGGAATCCATCATCGATGGACGTCGTCCAATTCTCGTAGCCGAATTGCGCGGATGGGTTCTCGGCTGGATCACACTCATGCCCTACGATGTTCGTCCTCAACTCGCCGACATCGCCGAAGTTTTTCTGTGCGTGCGCCGCTCGTTCCGCAATTATGGAGTCGGCCGTCAACTGATGCAGGCCATTCAAGCCGAAGCGGCAAAATTAAATTATCGAAAATTAGTCGGCCGCGTCCTCGCGGAAAATGGAGACAGCCTGCGTCTCTGCCAGGTTTCCGGATGGCGCGAAGTCGGCCGCCACGTCGGGCACGATCCGTCCTTCGACGAACGCCGCGATATTGTGGTCGTAGAATATTTAATCGGCGCCACCGAACCAAATTTTCACTGATTTCCCGGCTCTGGCCAGCTTTCTTCTAAACCCCGCGTCCTGCTATGCTCCCTGCATGTCCGAATCCGATTTAGAATTCATGCGCGCCGCGCTGGAAGAAGCCCGTACCGCAGCGGAACGCGACGAAGTTCCCATCGGCGCGATCCTCGTACACGAAGGAAAAATAATCGCGCGCGCATACAATCGCACGCTCACCGATAACGATCCAACCGCGCACGCGGAAATGGTAGCCATACGCGCCGCCGCACAAACAATCGGAAATCACCGCCTGAATGGAACCTCGCTCTACGTAACGGTCGAGCCTTGCGCAATGTGCGCTGGCGCGCTAATTCAGGCCCGCGTCGCGCGATTAATATACGGATGCGCCGAACAAAAAGGCGGCGCGGTGCGAACCTGTTTTCAGATTTTGGATCATCCCGCGGTAAATCATCGAGTCGAAATTATTTCCGGCCTGCTCGCCGAAGAATGCGCATCAGTAATGCAGGAATTTTTCGCACAGCGCCGCTGAGGTGTGACTTCTACGAAATATCCCCGCTCCGGCGGATATTGCGCAACGCCAACAGGACGCACAATACGCTTACCGAAATAAATACGACCATGCACCAGCACCACGCCGGATAAAGTTGTGCGCGCGGAACAAATGAGGTAGTCAGGAAAAAAACAGGATTTGCGTACAGCGCAAACCTTGCCCAGTACGGGACCGAATACACGGAATCATCTCGCGTGCCAGTTGCCGCCACGATGTAAATGATCCACGGGACAACAGTAAGAACGATCACCGTCACGTAACTAACTGCTGTCGCGTGCACACTGCGCCGAAATGCGGAAGACCAGTACAGCCCGATCGCGCTTATCGTCCCGAGAATAATTACCATCGTTAATGAAGTGATGAAAACTTCCCAGATTCCGACGCCACCAAAAGCAAACGCAACCGTCAGAATAGGAAGGCCCGCAACCAGCAGGAGCAATGCGAACAAAAGTGAAGCCGCAAATTTTCCCCACCAAATTTTCGCCGGGCCCAACAGCGACGTAAGTAAACCAGCCAGCGTGCGTTGCTCTTTTTCGATTGTCAGCGCGCCCGCGCTAAAAATGGGCGCGAGTAGCAATAGCAGCCCAAGTTGCGTGTACGCAGCCGCCAGGAATAATCCAACGCCCACTTGATAGCCTTGTGTTTCGGTTGAATTGTAAGAGATCACGTCGGAATATCCGCGCGGCTCGGTAATCAAATAGTAGACGAGGCAAACTACAGCGCTGAGCGCGACGAGATAGAGCGACGGAAGAATCCATCCACGCCGCTCTCGCATGCGCTGACGCAATTCTTTTTGGATCATCGGATTTCCGCTGAAGCTCATAGTTGCTTCGCTCCAAAAACCTGGCGGTAACGCCGCTCGAGACTCGGCGCGGGATGATCGAATCTGGTCACCACAACTCCAGCCATCACCAAAAATTGCAGAAGTTTTGCGGCCTGAATATTCGTGCCTTCGATTTCCACCAGCAGGCGCGATTGCGTTGCTTCCAGGACTCTGACCCCAGGCGCTTCGCCGGCGCGCGCCGCGGCAAAGGTTGCCTCTCCGAGAAAATCGATTTCGTAGATTTGCATTTGCGACGCAGGGCTTTGCAGAACCAGGACGCTCTGCCCTTGCGCGTCGACCGCATTTTTCCCGGCCGTGATCAGCGCGACGCGATCGCAAATATCTTCCAGGTCGCTCAAAATATGCGAGGAAATGAAAATGGTTACGCCTTCAGCATTCAACTTTTTTAATTGCTCGCGCAAATCGATTCGCGCGATGGGATCAAGTCCTGTAGCAGGCTCATCCAAAATTAAAAGTTTGGGATCGTGCAGCAATGTTTTCGCCAGCACCAGCCGCTGCTTCATGCCAAAAGAAAGTTCCTCGACAAAACTCTGGCCGCGCTGAGCCAGACTCGATCGCTCCAACGCTTTTTCCACCGCAGCCCGTTGCTTACTCTTCGGCACCGCGAATGCCGCGGCGAAAAATTCCAGAAATTCGCGGACGCGCATGTCCTGATAAAGTCCCGGCTGGTCCGGCATGTACCCGACCACGCGCTTCACAGATTTCGGATCGCGCGCAACATCAATTCCCGCTACGCTCGCGCTACCACCGCTGGAATGAATCAGCGTCGCCAAAATTTTCA
Source organism: Terriglobia bacterium (assembly GCA_963840515.1). GTDB lineage: Bacteria > Acidobacteriota > Terriglobia > Acidiferrales > UBA7541 > DASTCZ01. The sequence continues at coordinate 35,706 of CAWIZI010000033.1, read as the reverse complement.
TCAGGGTGGATTTTCCTGCGCCGTTCGGTCCGATCAGACCAAACAATTCCCCATCGGCCACGCTGAGGTCGAAGCTCTCGAGAGCTTCCGTGTCCTTGTATTTCTTCTGAATTTGTTCGACTTCTATCATTCAGTCCACTTCACTCATTTCTGGTCAAACGACACAATCACTAGAGCGCCATGAGGCCGTTGCACAAAAGGAACATCGAGTTTTGCGTTGGACATCGGAGCATCCGCCCAACCGACAAACATTTGGGACGCCGCCGAGCCACCACGCGACGTCGTCATTTCCGCGACGGAGAACGGCCCCCCAGCCGGGGACTGTGAGAAATATGTAATTCCTCGCGGGTTTTCCGCAGCCAATTTTTTCCTTTCCTCTTCCGGAAGCACAATGTATTCCGCGCGCGTCTTGTTCAGATCGATTTCCTCGCCCGGTGCAACGCGCGGAATCGAGTAACTGAGATTCGCTTTGTAATCCAGAAAGATCGCCTCGCTAAGACTCTGGCCGGTATCGTTTTTCAAATGCATCGGCGAAGACCAATGAACGGTGCCGGGAAAATCGCGAAAGTTGGCGGCGTGAAAATCCTGATAGGACCAACGCAGCATAGGAAATTCCAATCGCTGCGGCGGCCCAAGGCGTTCCTGCCAACCGGATACCGCCCCGGCGTGATTGCCAAGCATGTCACTGCCGATACTCGCGGCGGTTTCGCCGTAATTTCTGTCCCAATCGGGCCGCAGAAACATATCGTCCTGGCTGACGGAGAGTTCTACCGAGCGGCGTTCCGGCGAGTAAACGCGAAATCCATATTGTGCGAAAGCCTTAGTGCTTTGCGGATCCATCCAGTACACAACGGTGTCGTCGAGAGTGAAATCGGTAGGGCGGCGAACTGAATTGGCGAAATACAATCCTCCCGCGAACAGCGCGGAAATTAAGCAAGTCGTGATCCAACCCCATTCCAATTTCTTAAGACGGTGCAGAACCAAATAATTGAGCGGCCCGGCTGCGACGATAAAAACGCTGAGCCAAATAATCAGCCAGCGGAGATGCGGAAAAGTGAAAAGAATGCCGACTCGATGCAAGAAATGATCGACGTTTCCTTCAGGCGCGCCAAACCATTTGGAGTAGTTGGCGTCATTGGATCTAGCGCCCCACTCGAAATTCTTACCAAGCTGTTTGCTTTCCAAGCTGGGCAAGCAAAAGATCCGCCCCATTCCAACATGAACGCTTTCGGAAGAAGGCGCGCCCTGCCGCTAGGGCGCCAGGAAAGTTGCGTCAGCAATTTCCTTTTCCAGAAGGATTAGCGTGCCGCCGCTGCGCAAATATTTTTCAAACGCTTCGCGCTGAAAGGCGCTCAACTGCGCGGTCGGTCCGGCGACGACCACGGAATCGGCGAGGTTATATTCCCACCAATGTTGCAGTGGCGCCGGAAGTGCATCGACGATGCGCTCCGCTCTTACGCCGCCTTCCATCGACTCCACGTTGGCATAGACCTGTGCGGACGCTCCGCTGCAGACTTGTGGATCAGCACAATAGATGACCACAAGATGTTCACTACCGCGATACTGAGAATCGAATTCGCGCGTCGCCCCGCCGATTTTCCGCCCGGAAATGTCGAGAACATTTAATTGAATCGCGAGACGTCCTTCGCCCGGTAGATCAACAGGAAGTTCGATATCCAATGGAGTGTTTGCCGAAACTTCAATATGTTTTGAGATGCGATTTGGCAGCGGAATCAGCGGCGACTTTTCGATCTCTGGCCAGTTGCCTTCACGTCCGGCAAATTGGAATTGCAATTCGAGAGTCTGCGCTTGAGGAACGGCGGGAATGTGCACGCGAATCGGAGTGGGAAGAGTCGAACCGTACGTTTCGCCCGCGCCAAGACCGACATGATCAATGCGAACGGGATCCTGCGCGTAAAGCGCGGCCGGCGCGAGCAGAATTAAGGCGCACAGTAAGTACTTCTTCATATGGTCGGCTGGGGAACCCGGTGGAATCATAGTACAAGAGACTCCGGTGAAAAGAGGGAAATTCCCGCATGCGTGCAAACGATTACGGATTGCGGCGAAACTCGTGCGACAGGATTTGAGTTATAGTCAGGTATTCCGTTTGGAGGAAGCGTGCACATCTTTTTGGGAATCATCGGAGCTTTTCTGTTGTTCATTATTTTGTTGGACGTGTTTGAGACGATTATTTTGCCGCGTCGCATCACGCGTAAACTTCGTTTGGCGCGGGGTTTTTACCGCGCCACTTGGCGGCCTTGGTCCGCGGTTGGCCGCATGATGCGCGCTACCAATCGGCGCGAAACTTTTTTGAGTTATTACGGACCGCTTTCGTTACTCGTTTTATTTGGCGTTTGGGCCGCGGGATTAATTTTTGCTTTCGCGATCCTGCATAAAGCCGGAGGTTCGGCGATTAGTATTTCTGGGATACCCGACGCGCCAGGATCGCACCCGGGATTCGCCACGGATTTGTACATGAGTGGCACAACCTTTTTCACCTTGGGACTCGGCGACGTAGTTCCGCGCACAACTTTGGCGCGCGTGATCATGGTCTTTGAGGCTGGATTAGGATTTGGATTTCTTGGATTGGGAATTAGTTATCTGCCGGTCTTGTACGGCGCGTTTTCGCGGCGCGAAGTGAATATTTCTTTATTGGACGCGCGCGCCGGATCTCCACCCACCGCTTCGGAATTATTGAAGCGGCACACGCAACCGAAAAGCGTGGACGCGCTGGCGGAATATTTAAAGAGTTGGGAAACGTGGTCGGCGGAATTAATGGAAAGCCATCTTTCGTATCCGGTGCTTTGCTATTTCCGTTCGCAACACAACAATGAATCCTGGCTTTCCGCGATGACGACAATACTGGATGTCTCCGCGCTCTTGTTGGCGTATGGAACTGGTGCGCTACGCTGGCAAGCAAAAATGACTTTCGCGATTTCTCGTCACGCGATTGTGGATTTATCACAAGTGCTGAATTGTCCTCCGCTTCAAAACATTCAGGATCGATTGCCCGATGGCGGATGTGAAAAAATGATCGCGCTGATGGATGTTGCGGCGATTCCCCATTCAATGGAAGGCTGCTCGCAAATGTTGACGGAGCTGCGGCAAATGTACGAACCATATATCGCTTCGCTTTCGCAGCGGTTAATGATGCCGGTTGCGCCGTGGATTTCCGAAAAAATGCAGAAAGATAATTGGAAGACAACTGCCTGGGGAAGAATTTCGGCGGATATAGATGGCGGCGCGCGCGCGGAAAGAGACGACCGCGGGCATTTTTAGATTGTTGGGTTGCTGCAGATTCAAAATCCAATTAGTGCGCGACGGGCAGCTCGATGTGCGACGGATATTTTGGCATCCAGAAAATGCGCTGGGTGGCGATTTGAAAATCGTTGGGCGAAGCCGTCATGATATTGGGCACAAAAGTTTGCGGGTTGCGATCGTAGAGCGGAAACCAAGTGCTTTGGATCTGCACCATTATTTTGTGGCCCTTCAGGAAAACGTGATCGGCGGCGTGAAGACTGTATTTGAATTCGGTGATTTTATTCGGCTCGAGCGCGCTTGGTTGTTCAAAACTTTCGCGGTAACGTCCCCGGAAAATTTCCTCGGCGATCATTAATTCGTAGCCAGACATTCTTGCTGCTTGCGGATCAGTTGCACCCGGAGTCGTTGGATAGACGTCAATTAATTTTACGATCCAGTCAGAATCGGTGCCGGTCGTTGAAGCAAAAATGTCCGCGATCACGTCGCCTGTGACCGTTACATCGTGATCGAGAACTGGCGTTGCGAAAGTGGCGATGTCTTTTCGGTCGGCGAGAAAACTTTGGTCCTGCGCGAGCCAGGTGTACCACTGAGAACCGGTGGGCGCATAAGTTGCTTCGATGGGACGTTTTCGATATGGGACCGGATTTGCCGGATCGGATTTATATTCCGCGAAAACATCCTGCTCATTTCCTGTTGGCGCCGTGAAACTCAGCGCGCCGGATTCTCCCATATAAAGATTTTGCGTGGTGACTTCATTTGGCGGCCAATGTGAATAGTGCTTCCAAACATTGGAGCCGGTTTGGAAAGATGCGGTGTCCTCCATTGGCAGCGGCCCTTCATCTTTTAAATAATGCGCGAAAAATGGCGCTTCAATTTGCGCACGGAATTGATCGCTGACTGGAACTCCCCAATCAAGCGCACCGAGACGGCGCGTTGAAGAAGCCCACTGGCCGTGATTCCACGGGCCGAGCACCATAAAAACTTGGTGATTGGTGTCATGCGGTTTCAATGCCGCGTATTCGGCTTGCGGGCCCCACATATCTTCTTGATCCCAATATCCGCCAACTTCCAAAGTGGGGACTTCCACTTTTGTTTCGTGAGGTTGAACGGCGCGCGCACTCCAGAATTTATCGTAGCTGGCATGATCGAGAAATGCTTGCCAGGTTGGCAACATCGGCGAGCCGGATTTTTTCGCGGCCGCGGCGAACGAACCGGCTTGCAGAAAATAATCGTAAGCGTCTTCTTTCAGCGCGCCGAATTCATTTTCTTTTCCGGATTCCATTCCGAGCGCGTAATCGTAGCCATAGGACTGGCGAAATCCACCGTTGTGAAAAAAATCATCGCCCTTCCAAACATCGGTCATCGGAGCTTGCGGAGAAATTGCTTTCACAGCAGGATGCGCATCAATGCCGGCTTCGGCTGTTAAAAATCCGGGATACGAAGTGCCCATGACTCCGACGCGACCATTGTTGTTGGGGATATTTTTTAGGAGCCATGCGACGGTGTCGTAAGCGTCGGTGGTTTCGTCAACTTGTTTGGGATCTTTGTGATCGGCTTGTTGCGGACGCATCATCACAAATTTACCTTCGGATTTGTAACGTCCGCGAATATCTTCAAAAACGAAAATGTATCCGCTTGCGGCGAGTTCCGGCATGCCGGGATTAATGCTGTCGGGGGCATTGTCATTTACGCCGTAGGGAGTGCGCTCCATCATAAAAGGCAGAGGCACATTTGTGTCTGTGGGGCGAAGGATGACGGCGAAAAGTTTTACGCCGTCGCGCATCGGGATCATTGCTTCTTGGCGAGCGTATGGACGGAAATGATTGTGAACGGGACGATCGCTGATTTTCTTTGCGATGCGTCCAACATTATTTCCGGCGCCGATGGTGACGCCTGTAATTTTTCCGGAGGCGTCGACGACGAAAGTGAAACGGGTGCGGGAATCTTTCATTGAAAAACTGGTCTTTGTTTCCGCGTTGAGAAAAGTTTTGGGACTGCGAGCGGATTCCACGGAAAATTTTCCGTCTTCGTAGAAAAAGGAATAGACGCGATCGGGATCGGCGTCGGCGGCGTATTGGCCTTGATAGGAAGTTAGGGTGGCGGCGTCGATTTCAGTTTGAGGTGAGTATCCAGAAATTTCTGCTGCATGGGTTCGGCGAGCAGTGGCTGAAAATGCGAAGCTGAATGCGAGACAGATCGCGAGTGACGCTGCGAAGAGTGTCCGCGTCTTGAAGAAATTATTTTTGGCCACTGTTGCCTCCGAAATTCGTTGCTGCGTTGGTGCGAAAAAGAAGTCTGCCATAGTGGGCGGGCGAGGACAAACGGAGAGTAGACTTTTTGGTGGTGGCTACTTAAGCGTTTGCAGCGAAGCGCGCCACTAGAACAAAATCACGCACGAGATCGCTGTAAGTCCTTTATTAGCCACACTTAGCTTCCGAGGGTGGGGGTGGGGGGCTGGTGAGTACTATGGGGTACTACGGTTTTCTTGGAGAGAACAACGCGTAGGGATTGGGCATTGGCGCGGGGTGGGAATTGGCTTAAACGCAGAGACGGAGAGGGGCGGAATGGAGGCCCAAAGACTCACGTTGGGAGAACGTGAGCTACACCCCGGCCCACCTGAAGGTGGCCCCTACGACGTCTTACTTACCAAGTGATTTCGTCGCCGGGCATTAGGACCAGGGCGAAGATGGACTGGCTGGTTGGATCGAATTTTATGGGGATCAGGTGGCCTTGGTAGAGGCGACGGACTTGCAGGGTTTTTTCGATTTCAATGAGGGGCTTGGCGCCTTTTACTGTTTCGTCCAACCAGCCACCGAGGCCGACGAAAACCTGGCGACCGTTTACGTGGACGCCCAGTTCGATGCCGACGCCGACCATCGGCGGAAATAACATGCAATTCGCGCCGGGTGCTGTGACAGCTTCTTTACAGGACACCAGTGGTTTGGAGATAAGCTGACGCGTCGCTTCGGCTAGAGTTTTTTGGTCGGGCGCGCTTAGGAGCGTTGCGATGGAAATGTTTTCGCTGGCCTCGGCTTCCGTCCTGAGCACCAGACGAAAATAGCCGGGCGATTCCGGAAGGACGAGCGTGTTTTGTGGCTTGGTTTTCTCGAACGGAGCTTTTCCCGGGTGAGTTTCGGTGACCGATGAGAAAGAGATTTGCGTGAGGTCACTTTTTTGCGCGGGATTAAAATTATAGTAGGCGCGTTCATATCCGATGATCTGCTTCGGGGAACCATCGGCCGCGGAAGAATAGACCGGACCATTGATGTTGAGACGGAAATCGGAAACGAGATCGAAGATCCCGGTGAGATCGAAACTGCCGAAGCGGAATCGGTAGCGGGCTCCGGTGGGTAGAGGAAGTTTTTCGGAGAGGGCAATATTCAGACGGTGGCTTTCGCCCGAGTTCAGACAACCGTTCGTTTCAAGATTTTCCAGATCGTTGCGGAATTTTTCCATGCTCATCAATGGATCGAGAAACATTCTTTGAGGGCCTGACGACGCGGGGCCGGAATCCGGTCCGACGACGTATGACTCTGACTTAATTTTTACGTTTGCTGTTTTCCCTTCCCAGTGGAGAGTGATTAGATCACCTGCGATGTCGCAGTCCGCGGGAGAGCCTTTGGATTGGCGCGCATTTTTTATTATGAGATCGAATGTGGGCGCGTCGGAATTGACTGTTGCGGATTGCGTTGGAGGCATTAGCAGCAAGTTGGAGCCTTGTGGAATGAGGTGGTAGGCGAGGGGCTCGGGGCGGCAGCCCGAAAGCGAGGATATGGCCGCGACGGTCGACAGTAGTGCGGCTGTGTGAAGAAATGCTTTCATGGGATTAAGACCCCACACGCGATCCCGAAGTTTCGGGACGGCGTGTGGGGCACCCCCAGCCGAAGATTTCGTGGTCGAGGCATTGGATGAAGTTGATGCGCATTAATTTCCTGACGGTTTTTCTATGCGATCAATCACGATGATTGGAGCGGGGCCTTTTCCTGATTCCAATTTCAGGCCGAGATGTTCTTCGATTGCGACTGATAGCGTCGGAAGATTGGATTCTGGCGCACCGGGCGCCGGGACTGCGCCTGATGGAACTGACGCGGACTGGACTTCTTCAGGCGCGAACGGAAATGAGAAATCGTAAAAGCCGGTGAGACCGGTCTTGTCAATTACTGGGCGATTTAGCCGGCCCGAGAGGACACCCGCGAGACTCGTCATAGAGGCGGCTTGAGCTGTGATGGTTAACGAGCCGGCTCTACCGGAAAAAAATATCGCGTCTTTATATGGCTCGCCTTCGGAGCTTTTGATTCCGTGCTCATAGGCCTCGCCGGGCTTTGGTTCTTGGAGTTTCGAGCCGCTCTTGCCGATTAGCAGCGAAGTAGATGGGCACGTCCTTGGTTTCGCGGTGCGCAGTGAAATTGAAGCGATCGGTGAGAAGCGGTCTGCATCAGTTGCTGGCGGAGAGGCTGGCTTTTTTGCAGGCCGAGCTTTTGGATTCCTTCGGCGAGCGTGCAAGATCTTGTTTTGCTTCGATGTCGTAGATGTTTGGGTGTTGAACCATTTGGGCGCGCCAGAAATTTGGTAGTTTTCTACTTTGTATGTGGCTCTGGACCATGTCTGCCGCTGACATTTCTGTGGTGAACGGAGTGAGGAGGCCAGAGTGGCTGAGCATTGTTGGGATCGTTGGTTCATAGAGACGATTTGCATTGGTAGTTTTGGGTGGGGGTTGGTGAGGGTTGGGATTGGGCTGGTTTGTACTTCGATTATGTCAGCACTGTAGAGCGCTGCTGATTGCGGGATGAGTGAAATAGTTTTGTGGGGGCTATTAGGATGTGCTTGAGCTTTGGCATTTGGGGAATCCTTTTTGTCGGATGCGCAAATGACTGATGCGGATGCCAGTGTGACTCAGGGGACCCCCGGTTTTGTCCAAGAAACGTCGAAGCACGGGACAAGACCCCAATGGGAACTCGGGCGGAACTGCACACAGACATGAATGTCTATACCACGGCCGCAAGAAAGTCAAAGAGCACCAACATGAATGTCTATGCTACTGAACCGCGTGCGACTACTTGTCGGTGAAACTTACTTCGACTGACATTTGAAACGTGACGGGCGCTCCGTCGTGCGTGCCTTTGATGATCCAATTGCGAACGGTGTCGATCGCTGTCTGCACTAGCATTGCGGGGCCTTTCACGTACTCGACTACGATTACTTTTCCTTCGGTGTTCACGATGATATTCAGAGTGACTGGTCCTTTGACATTGGCTTGGCGGGCGAGGCGCGGGAGTTCGGGCTGCGGCGCGTAGATTGTTTGCGTGTTCACGAGTCCCATGGTGGAGGGCGTGGATGCGCCGCTATCGGTGACGGGGCCGGTGAAGATTTTCGCTTGGACGTTTTCATTTGGAGTGAGGGGCGTGGTTGCCAGTGAAGCTCCGACGGAATGTCCGGCAGTTTGGGGCGTCTGCGGCGGCCCGAAAAGTTGGAAAGTTATTTGGACGGGTACGATCACGTCGACGGGATTACCATCCCGATCGGTTGCGGGCTTGAAAGTCCACTCGTCTCGAACAACTTTGATGGCTTGCTCGTCCAAACTTTTTTCAAATCCCTTTATCAATTTGATTTCACCGGCGACGCCCGTCGTAAGAACGGTGACCTGCAAATAGGCGGTTCCTTGAATATTGGCATCGCGAGCTTCCTGGGTATATTCGGGCTTGGGGCAATATTCGCAGAGGGGCATGGTGATGCCGTTTTGGCCTGCGCGGTAGATCGGACTGCCAATTTTTTGGGAATTCGGATTACGAGAATTTGTTGCAGTCGCAGGCGCGACGTTTAGGAAGACTCCTTGATTTGTTGCAGGCGGCGGCTGGGTAATTGCTGGGCCGACTGTGAGCACTCCGCTGGATGGGCCTATCGTGAGCAGTCCCCGTGGCGAAGATGACGTAATCACAGGTGGAATATTCTGGAACTTTCCGGAGGAAGCGGTCGCGGGCGGGATGTATTGGAATTTGCCGATGTAGCGCGAGTCGTTGGAATTGGCGGGTGAGGGCAACGATGACGGCTTGACTGGGAAATCAAACACGATGTCCACGGTTCGGGCTTCGATGTTGCGCTTCACATGAACCTCAGTTTCGAACCTGAGATTTGCGCCTGAGGCGGCATTACCCCGATCAAACAATTCGCGCAGGAGAGAATTATCGTAGGTGCTTCCCGGGCGGATCCTTGATTCCAAATTCGCCGTCGTGGCGCTGTCCAGCCCATGCACAGTAAAGGACGCGACGTGATATTGAATTCCTTCGGTCCAGAGTAAGCGTCCACGCAATTGTACGGCCCTGGCGATCGATCGTAGAGGATGGTCTTGCCGTAAAATCCATATAGCCGTGGGAGCCGTAAAGTTGGGTGATCCTTTCAATTCCGTGGCGGAGCTCATCGACGTTTAGAACGTCTCCTGTTTGGAGATGGAATTGTGCGCGCAGGTCGGACACAGGAATCACTGGGCCGCGTGACGGATCGAATCCTACGAAAGTGAAGTCGCCTGCGCGAAACTGATCGCCTTCTGTCACATGAAGAACTAGCGACGACTCGCTGTTGCGTTGGCGTTGAGTCGACAACCTGTGACTTGACGCCGTCAACGTTGACTTCAAAATATCCGTGGTCCTGAAAGTCGCCACGAACGCCGACTTCGGCGAGTTCGTCGAGCCAGTCATTGTTGCTGGCGTCCCAATTACGCCCATGTGACCCGTTCAGAATTCGCGCGCGGACGGCGTCGGCGTCGTGAACTTCGCCGATAAATTTGATGTCGGCGACGATGATTTTGGGGGCGGGCAGCTGGGGAGTCGCCGCGGCGCCTGTTTGGAACCTTGCTGGTGATAGACGGCCCAACGAGCGCACCAGAATCTCGTGGAGTGGGACCGGCCCAGGAATCTGAAAGTGAAGCGGCGTCAGTCCTTTTCACGCCGCCGCTCACTCCACCTGCTAACACCTTGCGTGGGAGCGTTGGACGTGATTCCGCCAGAAACGCTGCCGGTTACGCCGCCGATTATTCCGCGGGGAACACCAATCGTAATGCCATCGGTTGCGCCGCTGGTAATTCCGCCGGGAACAAATTTCACGGAGCCTTTTTCGTACGTTGGAACTGGAGGAAGCGAAATCTTTGGCGCGGCTTTGAGGGGGAACGTCCAGATGGCGAGAGTTGCGACGAGCGCTAGAGATGCGGCGACGGCGGTGAGCGAGGCGATCAATCTTGTGCGGGACATACGAACCTCCTTGAGCATTAGTGCTACGCGTTCGGCGAGCTGACGTTCGACGAGAAATGGCGGCGCGGGAATTGCTGCGGCGAGAGCGCGGCTGTTGGTGAATTCGAGAAGAGCTTCGAGATATGGTTTGCGCGCGCCGGTGAGATTAATTACTTCGAGATCGACGACTTGTTCGCGGGAAAGACGGACGCGCGAGATGAGCCAGGCGATGGCGGGATGAAACCAGAGCGCGGCGCGGAGAATTTCTTCGGAGAAATGATGGGCCCAATCGCGGCGGCGAACGTGGAGCAGTTCGTGGCAGGCGATGGTGGATTGATATTGCGCGTCGAGAGTTGGGAATCGTTCGGGCAAAAGAATTACGGGCGCGGCGAGACCGAAGGTGACGGGCGATTCGACGTCAGATGAGATGCGGAATTCGCCGGAGGTGTTTACGCGGACGCGCATTTCGTCGAGGACAGCGATTGATTCGGCGTGATTTGAAATTGGAGACGATGCGCGGCGGAATTGGCGAAGTTTTACAGTCCTAACGCGAGGATAGTGAATCGCACGGCGATACCGGCGAGAATGATCAGGCCAATCATTGCGGCGATGATTTGCGCGCTGGGAAGATACCAGTGCGTTACGGCGGGTGCGGGTGAGCCGATGATAATGGAGGTGAATTCGTCAGTGCGCGGCGCGAAATTGATTGGGGCGAGAGGTTCCGGACGATGCCACGGCTGCGCGAACGGGAGCAACAGAGCGGCGGCGATGAGCGCTCTCCAATAAATGAGGAGGACGCGGGGCTGGCGGATTTTGAAAATGTGCGGAAGGAATCCGGCGGCGAGAACGAGCAGAGCGACCTGGGCGCTCCAATAGGCGAGATTGGAAAACCAGTAGGGCGTGTTCATCGGCGTCTCCCTGAATGGCGAACGAAAGCAAATCAAAATCAAAAGACAGAGGGCGACCTAAAGGTGGCCCCTACGATTTCGCGTCGTGAATCATGCGCGCGATTGCTTTCAGATCTTTTTCACGGATGTGGCGCTCTTTCACGAGATGGACGAGCAGCGGCTCTGCGGAGCCGTTGAAAACGCGATCCATAAATTCGCGGATCATGCCGCCGATGACCTGATTTTTCGGGCGCGTGGGGCGATAGACGAAGGCGCGATCCTGCCGGCGCTTTTTCAGGTAGCCCTTGGTTTCGAGAATTTTCATCATGGTCATGACGGTGGTGTAGGCGATTTTTCTGTGCGCGAGCAGGGCTTCGTAGATGTCGCGGACGGTGGCAGTCCTCGCGCTGCCAGACGAGCTTCATGATTTCGAGTTCCTGGGGAGTGAGGGTGGTGTGTTTTGGTCGCATGGTCGAGACATTTATAGTACTAACGAATTCGTATGTCAAGGGGAAATTTACGCGATTGGGCGAGCGAGCGGGTCGCAGACCTGCCCTACGACATATCGATCACGAAGAGGTCGCAGCGCCGCCGCGCGGAGAAAAGATCGGATGAGGGCGCAGCAAGCAGCGCCCCTACATCGTGCCCGCTGAGTGGGATGTGCTGGACGTTTGCGCGTGCGGTGGCGGCGCGGTGATTTGTTCAGCCGAGGCGGTGGGCTGCTTGGGGATGATGCCAGAGTCAATGACGGCGCCGACGCGGGAGAGAGTTTGAAAATACATATTGGCACCGGCGATTTCGACGAGCATGAAAGTGCGGTCGGTGTCGAAGCCTTTGTCGGTGATGGCGGTTTTATTTAAATTATTTACGCGCAATTCACCTGAAGAGCCTTCCGTAAAATAATAAATTCCATGCTGGGGATGGACGCGCTCGTAAACGTGTTCGTGGCCGGAGAATACTACGTTGACGCCATATTTGATGAGGAGCGGTTCGAGAACCTGGCGGACGTCAGTGGCGGGGCCATGGAAGCGGCCGGAAGAATATAAAGGATGGTGGAAATAACAAATTTTCCAGTCGGAAGGCGTGGAGCTTTTTAATTGGGATTCGAGCCAGGCGAGTTGCTTGGGGTCCATGTAATTGCTATCCAAAACAAAGAAGCGGACGTTGCCCTTTTTGTAGGTGTAATAACTTTCGCCATTCATGTTGAAGGGTTTGTAGAGGCGCTCGTTGGGATTATCGTGATTGCCGAGGCAGGCGTAGAAGGGGACGCCGGCGTCGAGCAACGGCTTGTAGGGCACCTGAAATTTCTGCTCGAAATCTTTCGATTTGCTGCCGCCGTAAATATTGTCGCCGAGCATGATTACAAAATCGTAGGGAAAGGCGACGCGGGAGTCGATCATCTTCTGCGCGGTTTGATATTGGGGAGCGTCGCCGGTGCCCATGTCACCGATTACGGCGAAGCGGACGGAGTCTTGCGTCAGCGGAAATTTGAAATCCTGGGCGCTGAGAGAGGAAAGCGCAGCGACGGAGATGATGGCGCAGATTAATGTGAGAAATTTTCGACGGTGGATGTGATTGGCTGGCATCGCGATTAGGGAATTATTCCGGGGATTACGTCAACGACGAGATTGGCTTTCGCGTCCATTAACAATAAATCGTGGAGCACGACGCGGTAGACGAGTTCGTCGGGCAATTTTGGAAGTAGCAGCAACAAGGTTGGAGGGACGGTAGTGTAAGCGACTCCATCGGGATAGGGTTGGTTTACGGCTACGATTATTTTAGGGAGTGGAGCGCCCTGATTGAGAGTGGCGTCCATATTCGCGCCGCGAGGGCCCTGCATGGCGGACTGAATCACATCCTGAAAAGATTTTTGCGCGGCGGGAGTGAAAATATCTCCGGGCTTGGCGTTGGGACGCGCTTCGCGAATTTTGAGCGAGAGCGCACGTTGATGAGCGTTGATGGCTTCGGGCGAGATGGTCGGTTTCAGGGGCGGAAGAAGGACCTCCTGTGACTTGTGGAGCTTGACGTAATCGTCGACGCGATTTGAGAATTCTTTGAAACCAGCGGAGTCAGCAGATTGCTGTTCGGTGGAGACGCCGGATTGCGCGGGCGTAAGCTTTGGAGTGCTGCGGTTGCAGCCGGACGCGACGGACGCGAGAAGGATTGCGGCTGCGCAGTGGAAATTTTTCGTCATTCGATATTTCCGAGATTCAGCCGGGGCTAATTTCCGTTTGAGTCCTGCACGGCTTCTTTTACGGCGTCCTTCACTGCTTTCTTCACAACTTTTTTCATGGTGTCTTTCATGCTTTTATCTTTCAGGACATCGTCGCCGGCCTTCGCTACTGCTTTTCTGACTGCTTTCTTTACCGAGACAGCGAGAGGATCAAGTTCGTGCTTGAGAGCTTTGACGGCTACTTCGGTTTGCTTATCGGATTGCGCCTGCTCCTTCTGTTCAGAGAGATCCGCTTTCTTCTGATCATCGTCGGCGGCCTCCTGAGAGGATTTCTTATCGTTCGGAATCGCTTTCTGTTTTTTCGATTCGGGCGAAACCCAGTCGGATTCAAATGTGTCCAATAATTTTTTCACGGCTTTTGGATCGTGGATGATCAGACCGAGTTCGCGGCGCGAATCCAGTTCGGCGGTTCGGAGACTTTGACTGCCGACGAAGGCCTGGCGGCCATCGCGAATAATTGTGCGAGTGTGCAAGCGCTGTCCGGCGAGTTTTTGTGAATTGAAATCATACTTGCCGCCGACTTTTCCGATGATGCGGACTTCGACGCCGGCTTTGACGCGATCCTGAAGGATGCGGAGCATTTCTTTATCGGAAATTTTCGGGTCGTAAATCAGCAATTGTTTTTTTGCGCGCTTCAGAAAATCGCTGAAGACTTTGCGGGAGTTGGCGGGACTGACGACGAATGTGTCCATTCCGGCTTTGTAGTTGGAGCGAGTGCAATCCGCGCCGAAAAGTTTTCCGGCTTCACGCACCCAGGCGGCGTTGGTGGTGATGATTCCGAAGCCGCGGCTATGGTCAATATCGAGATGAGTGAAATTGAAGGAAAGGACGTAGAGGACGCGGCGATCGACGATTAGAAATTTGTCGTGATAGCGAATCAGATCGTCGGCGGTGCGGGCGACGATGACGCCATGATCGAGGAATCGCGTTTCGAGTTTGCGCAGATTATCGGCTCCGCCGCGATTGACGTGAGCGATGAGCGCGGTAACTTTCACTCCGCGGGCGGCGGCGGCGTTCAGAGCGTTTTCGATGTCCTTGCGATCGGCGCGAAAAATAGCGATGTCGATGCGCTTCTTCGCGCCTTTGATGGCGGAAAGAAGAGGAGCGACACTATCTTCCGGCTGAATAATTAGTTTCACGTTTAAGCGTCCCCCGATTTTTCGCGCTCAGCGCCATAGATGACTACAGAGCATTCAGTGCTGCAATTCTATCCTTTATTACTCGCGTATACTCCTCAACTTCGTCGGGTGTGTATCCGGCGGTGCGGAAGCAATCACGGATTTGCTGGTCGGAAAGATGGGACAATCTTTCGCCGAGCCACTTCGCGTCGGCTTGCGGAATATGCTTAGTCACATTTTCCATTTTGGACCGCGATTCGTAGTTTGGTGTGTCCAGCGCAGCGATGAAAGCCGGGCGGCTGTGCATGGTAAAATCGATGAAGCCGCCTTTCTCGCCTTCAATGAACTTCGACTTTTCATAATCCTTCAGATTGCTTTTCGAGCGCGAAGCGGGATTGCCGGTTTTTCCGAAGGTGGCGCCGACGTCACTTACGACGTAGCGGCGCTCGCCGTTAATTTCGTAGACGGAATTGTTTATTGTTTTCAGATCCCAGTTATTCAGCAGGGACATCATGACGCGGAGGCCATTGAATTCGCGAGTGTTCAGGAAAGGATTCTGAAACCAATCCCAAGTGGAAATATCTTTCTGGCCCTTGATTTTGCGCTCCAGGCGGACCTTGTGAACGAGGTCGCCAGAGACAAACTGTTCGCCACGGCGCAACTTCGGCAGACCGGTGACATTAATTTCGGCCTGGTAGTAATCTTCATCGACGAAATATCCGGCAGCCCACAGCAGGCGAGTCGCCGCGGTTTCGGCCTGAGGCTCCGCGCCCATTTTTACTTTCCACTCGACACCTTGAGCGTCCTTCACTTTGAATTTCGGGCTGGTTCCATTCATGTCTTCTTCGGTGAAGGCGTAAGTGGCGTGCGGATCGGGCGCGTCGGCGGCGCCCCCGATGCCATTGATCATATCGAGCGAGCTGACGTCGCCGGGATCCTGCCAAATTAAGCCCGGCAAACTGGACGGTTTTTTATCCTTCTTTGGTTTGTCATTCTTTTGAGCTAATACTGCTCCGGAAGAAATAACGAGTAGAGATAGTGCCGCGATTCTTAGCGTGTGCCGATTTCGATAAATCAATTTTCACCCCTCAAATATTCAATAAGCTTCTACTTATTCGGCAGAATCGACTGTTCACTTTCGGGCATTGGGCCGTTTTGTGGCACATCAGCGATCTTCGCAGGGGCACGGTCAGTTTTCGCCGGGGCGTTCTCGCTATTTGCGAGAACGACGTCAGTAACTTGCAGCTTGTAAAGCTCGGCGTATTCCTTCCCTGCCGCCAATAATTCTTCGTGCGTGCCGGTCTCCACCAGTTCGCAATCTTTTACGACAAAAATTACATCCGAGTGACTGATGGAACTGAGGTGGTGCGCGATGATAATGGAAGTTTTGCCTTTCATCAGGCGATTCAGAGCTTCCATGATGGCTTGCTCGGAGGCGGCGTCGAGTCCCGTGGTGGGCTCGTCGAGAATCAGGATTGGCGTGTTGTGAAGAATTGCGCGCGCGATGGCGATGCGCTGGCGTTGTCCGCCGGAAAGACTGACGCCGCGCTCGCCGATCATCGTGTCATAGCCCTGCGGCATTTTTTCGATGAACTCGTGAGCGTTGGCGAGTTCGGCGGCGCGAATAATTTCGCGGCGAGGAGCCTCGGGCTTGCCGTACGCGATATTTTTCCAAACAGGCGCGTGAAATAGCAGGGCTTCCTGAAGGACGAAACTGATTTGCTCGCGCAAAGATTTCAGAGTGTATTTGCGAACGTCGCCGCCATCAATTTTCACGGTGCCTGAGACGGGATCGTAAAAACGGGCGATCAAATTGACGAGAGTGCTTTTTCCGGTGCCGCTGGGGCCGACAATTGCGGCGACCTGGCCCGGCTCAATCTTCAAGCTGAGATTCTTCAGTACCTCATGCTCGGCATCGTAACCGAAGCTGACTTTATCGAACTCGATTTTGCCTTTGAATTTGGGGGCGCGGCGTGCACGGGTCAGACTTCCGATGCGCTATTATGAAGGTCATTATGGAACTTTGTTCTTAAGAAATGGTTAATTGAGGGCATCCGACCAATGTTTTTACGAGTCGACAAATTCCAATTAATACTTGAATTTAAATAAATAACTTTTGATATATAGAGTTTATCTGGTTAATTGATATTTAAATGAACGGAGCACACATGAAAATGAATAAAATTATTTTTGGAATTGGATTATCTTTTTTAACGTTTCTTTGTATTTCTTCTTCTTGGGCTATGCAGGAGGAGAACACCAAAGAGGCTACTACTTGCAGTCCGAAGACCTATTCTGAAAGTTATTTTCAAGAAGTTGAAGTTGCCGTTAAAGTTCGCTCTGAAAAATTCTTAACTGCAAAACATTTTCACTCTTGGTCTATGGATAGACCAGCAGTAGAAATTCTGGAAGAAATGAACCAACTTTATAAATTCAGAGAAGAGGTGTGGTATAAGGATCCCAAAGCTAGATCTCTTGAATTCAAAGACGAGTTTATGCTCCCCCATGAGTTAGTGAGTAAGGGTCATAAAAGAAATCCGAAATGTCTTGCCTTTGGCTTCAACAATCCGGACCCCAATCATAACGTAAGCACTGTTGTTGTGAATGGGCTTAAATTTTTACCATCGGACGCTCCATCAGAAGATTCAATCGAAAGTTACTCTGATTTGTTGCGTAAATTTGGCGTGACTCATTTGGTGAGATTAACAGCTGCAACAGAAGGTGATGAAGAAAAATGTTATCCTTATTGGGAAGGAAACAGTGCATCCCTTTTATCAGGACTAAATTATGTTTGGACAGATACATGGGAAGATCACAAAAGTTATAGTGCAGAAGATTTGTTGGACTTAATTTTGCAAGCAAGAGTCGACCATAATCCTTCATCTATTATCGCAGGTCATTGTCATAGTGGTGTTTCGCGGATTGGAACTTTTATGGCCGGGTTTACCTTAATCCATGAGATTGATCGACAAGTACGTGAGGGAAAAAAACTTGAAGATCTCGAAGTGAGTGTTGAAAAAATAGTCATGGATCTATCTCTTCAGCGAATTCATTTGGTGGGAAAAAGAGGTGGAAATTATATAACACTCTATAGGCTTGTTGATCTATATGCTAAGGGACTACAAAAAGAACAAAGATCGAACTAAAAACAATGCATCGTTTAGTCAAGATACGCAGATGATTGCGATTTTATCGGAGTCTGTTGGGCGTGGTCATTGAAAGAAGACGTCCTCTGGTTAATGGTCAGAATGGATTTCACTCTTTTGTGCAATCAAAACCAGTACCCTCCGTTCTAGGGATACACTCTTTGAATCCCGGAAGGCTTAGCTTTGCAGACTGATGAAAAGTAACTCCATGTACGTTAGTTTCATAAAAACAAATTAAAATAAAAGGATCTGAAATATTTCTCCTAGGGAGAACGCCCGTTCCAACTCGAAGTATCTTAGGTCTAAGCCCATTCGGGTCATTAGCAATAGCATAATGATTCTCTATTTTACTCCATGGGTGTTGCACATCTGGCTTAATTGTTCCTTGCCAAGAAAAAGTGGTAGCATTACTTCCTAAATATTTCCATTGAAAATCTCCATCGCTTGGACAACCAATAATAACTTTTTCTGCAAAAGAATTTTGGGAAAAAAATACAATTCCTGAAATTAATAGAGACAATCTTTTGATATTCATTACATTCCTCTTAAATTAAAATTTCAACGATATCTTAAAAGTAACATAAACATACTAATAGTATATTAATGAGTATTGTTAATCTCTAAAAGTAACCCCAATGGCGCAACTCTCCGCTTCAAAATAGGTTTTCGTGAAGATCGCAGCTTTCATGGGGTCATAAACTTTACAGCTGAAAATATCAATAAAGGCGGAGTTGGTTTCGTCGGCAAAATGGCCAGAAATAAGCGATGTTTCAATGAACTGAGTCATGGAATAGCCTAAGACATTATCAGCTTCTCCAAAGGTTATAATGGTTGGTTCTCCGAATCGTGTCATCTCGATAATGTCACAGAGGTCAAACAAATACTGTTTAAGGTGGTTGTAGGATTTTGTTATTTTTGGATTACATTTTTTAAGATCAATTGAAGCCTGCATCCCCCAGCTCTTTAGATCATAATATTCTTTTTCAAATTTCTTGTACTCAAATGTTTTTTTAACGTCGTCTAATGGAAAAAGTGTGTTTCTCATAATGGGGCTCCCTCGTACTTTTTTATACAAGATAATACCACGCCCAAAAAAGGCATACAACCTCATTGGGAGTTTCTCTTGTTTGTATCATATTCAGTGAAATAAAACGAAGATGAGAGTGTCAAAAAAGATGAAAAAATAATTTGCATTCGCAAAAAAGTTTGTTATCTTAAAGCGTAGCCCACAGGTGATCAAGACCTATGAGCTACTGACCACAACTAACCCTTAACAGAGGAGGATTAATCATGGCTGACGCCAATATACATACATCTGAAGCAATCTTCAAAGCTTTTGAATATCAACTTCAACGGTTAACAACTCTTGCTGATGAATTAGATATTTTAATCTTTAAGATGGGACAAATTAATAATGTCCTGAGTCGAAGTTGTAAGGATTAAGCCTAATAGGGGGAGGCCTTATGAAGGCTGTTCTCTTTATGGGGCCTCATTTCAGTGCATAAGAAATTTTAATCATTATAAATAGGAAGAAATAAAAAATGGATAATAAAGAAAATAAAAAATTTTTAATTTCAGTTGAAAGCTACAAAAATGAGGATCTAAATCTTTTTCTAACACTTGAAATTAAAGCGGAAGAAGAAGATCAATTCAAAGCCTTTATGGGTTTGGGTTGTAGCTTAAATATAGAAGATGGCTTATGTGTTAAAGATGCCTATACAAATTATTTGGGTATTCGTGTACAAAAGAATACAATTCTTCCAGAGAATGAAATTGATTTTTTTGACGCATTAAAGCATTATAGAGTTGATGAATATAGTCAAATCGCTCAAGAATTAGCTGAGCAAGTTGAAGATTACATGAATACTCTCTTTTTTGAGAGGGTTGAATTTCAAATCGTTATTAAGCCATAGGAAAACAAATGCTCTCAAAATTTCTAGATCCCAAGAATGATGTGGCCTTTAAGAAGATCTTTGGCACTGAAAAAAATAAGGACATCTTGATTCATTTCCTGAATGATATGATTGTCTTTAAGGAAAAATCTCCGATTAAAGAAGTTACTTTCTTAAAAACAATCCAAGATCCTGAAATCGCCGCTAAAAAAACCAGTATCGTTGATATCTTATGTAAAGATGAAAAGGGTAATACCTACATTGTCGAGATGCAGGTTGCAAAAGAAAAGGGCTTTGAGAAACGAGCTCAATATTATGCCGCAAAAGCCTATATTTCCCAGATGAATGTTAAAGGGGAATATCATGCTTTAAAGGAAGTGATTTTTTTAGCCATCTCTAGCTTTACCATGTTTCCAAAGAAGAAAGGTTTTAAATCAGACCATGTTATCCTAGATAAAAATAATCATGATCATGACTTACTAGATTTTTCCTTTACGTTTTTGGAGCTTCCAAAATTTCATAAAAAAATTAATCAGCTTTCGGATATGATCGATAAGTGGGCTTATTTTTTCAAAAAAGCAAAAGAAACTTCAGAAAAAGACTTACCCAAACTTATTGGGCATGATGACATTATGGAACGAGCTTATGAAGAACTCAATCGCTTTTCTTGGAATGAACAAGAACTGTTCACTTACGAGGAGGCACAAAAACATGAGTGGGATCAGAATGCAATTATGGCTCAAAAATATGACGAAGGACATGAAAAAGGAAAAATAGAAGGAAAAATGGAAGGAAAAATAGAAGTTGCAAAAAAACTCCTCGCGAGTGGAATGGAGACAGAAATCGTTGCTTCTGTGACGAGTCTTTCCATTCAGGAGATTAAAAACCTATTGCCTTGAGGAAAGGGGAGATCCCTATAAGGAGGCCTCAGTGATGATTGGTTCTCAGATTACACAGGAACCAAGCCTTATTGTGGCCTCTTTATTTTAATGATATAGCATTAAATAGTCTTAAATTTTTAAGTGATAATGAAGATGTTTAAAAAGATTTTTAACTTTACATTTTTTGTTTTTTTTAGCATTGTTGGCCTTACGTATGTAATAAAAACAAATCCTTACTCAGAGCTCATCAGCCACTTTGCCTTTATCTTATCTTTAATAAGTGCTATCTATTTTCTTTTTTACTTATATTTTAGAAACAAACTATTTATTATATTGTCCATATTCGCTTGTGTTCTAACAGCTTATCCCTGGCTATCTTTGCTTAATCCTATAGGTACATCCAACCAACGAGAGGCATCGGATGACATATCAATAATGCAATTAAATATTTATTATAAAAATAATGATGTATATAAATTTGAAAATTACCTAAAAGAAATAGGTTTTCCAGAAATTTTAGTCATTCAAGAAGCAACTCAAGAGATCGTAGATAAACTAGAATCATTAAAAACAGAGTACCCGTATACTTTTGAAGCTCCCGAAAGAGGCGCATATGGTATGGTTTTGTTTAGCAAAATACCTATTGTTAAAATCCAAAGAATTAGTTTTGATAAAACAGTGAATAAGTACACTCTTGTAGAATTCGAAACGCTTCAAAGGAAAATACCTTTTGCGTTAATTGAGTTACACGCCTCTTCTCCTTCGGGTGATGATCAAATGAATGAGAGGAAGCAAGAGCTTGAGGAGATAGCAACGATCATTGCGCAATTACCCAATGAGCATAAAATTCTTATTGGAGATCTTAACACGACGCCGTACTCACCCTATTTCCATAAATTACGGAAAAACTCAGGACTCAAAAATGCAATGCAAGGTTTAAGAATTCAAGGGACATGGCCGAGTAACTTCCCTTTCTTTTTACGAATACCCCTTGATCATTTGCTGGTTTCAAATAAAATTTGTGTCATTAAGCAGGCTATCTGCCCTGACTTAGGTTCAGATCATATGCCCATTTTATCTCACATTCGATTACCTCGATGACAGGGCCAATGAACTTTGCACCCATGCATTCCACGTCAGCATTCCCCCTTTTAGGTTATAGGCTTTTGATATCCCACATGCATAAGCCAGTTCGCAGGTTTTACCCGATCGATAACCACTTCTGCATATAAACACATATTCTTTACTCGGATCGGCCGTTTCTAAAAAATGTGCTAAATCAGGACCTAAGGTGGCTAACATGCTCCCTTCAATGTGTCCTTCAGGACCAGTGAGTTCATGGGGTTCGCGAACATCCACAAGAATATACTTATCCTTATGGGCGTTTACGTCTTCAACGGTGATTTCAAGAATGTCACTCATCTTTCGACTTTCTTAGAATAACTCAGACAAGGTTCGCGTCATTGAAATGAAAATTACAGCCGTCAAGGTGAGTTTCCGAACGAGAATCAAGTGAGGAGGAGAAATGTATGATATTAACTTCTTCACGAAAAGAGAAGCGACGAGGATGCCACCAGCAAGGGCAATCCAGTCACCCATCGCTAAATCAAATTTGTCTTGCCTCCAAGCCGAGATAGGAGCTGTGACAGCAATGGTGAGCAAACTACAAGCTATTGCCTGATCAAATCGAAGGCGGGTAATTCCTGTAAGCCAGGGGATAATCACAACCCCACCGCCAAGGCCAGTCATTGTGCTTAAAAATCCTGTGATCATTCCGCCGATACTCGATGTTTTAATTTGGTAGGATATGGGGCGATTTTCACCCGGATCTTCGGGTTTTCGCAGAACCCATAAGCTATAAATAGCAAAAAGGCAGGTCAAATTTAAAAGAAGGGTCACTAGCCAATGAGGCGAGAGGTTTTTTAAGGGGGCTGCTAGAAAGGCGACCGTACCTGCACAAAAAATGAGAATGGCTGCGATGGGGTAAAGTGTATTTTTTCGTTGAATGAACCAGGACAAGGCTGCCCCCACGGTGAGAGCTAAAAGACCATAGCCGGAGGCTTCCTTGATGTCATAGCCCCCAAAAGCCATAAGAATGGGGATGGCAATCACACCTCCCCCTGTTCCTGCAATGCCAAGAATGATGCCTGAAGCAACTCCCACTATGGTCCACAAAAGAATGGGATCTTCGATCACCATGATTTTTCCCCTTAACCCCGAGCCAAAAACCTATTATGACTAGTGGTGAATAAATTGGAGACCTAACTATGTCATTGGATCAAGAAACCGTCAAACGGATTGCAACGCTTGCCCGTCTTAAGTTAGCTGACGATCGCATGGGTCCAATGCAACAAGATCTGAACCGAATTTTGCAATTTATTGATCAGCTTAATGAGGTGGATACCTCAAAGGTTGAGGCTATGGCAGGAGTTAATACGCCTGCAATGCCCTTTCGAAAAGATGTGGTCAATGATGGAGGCTATGTCGAAAAGATACTTCTGAATGCCCCGGAAGTGGCCTGCAATATGTTTGTCGTCCCTAAAGTAGTGGAATAAAAACAATGAATGACCTAATCCGTCTGACGATGGCCGAAGCTAAAGAAGGCCTTCACAAAAAGAAATTTTCTTCCTTGGAATTGACAGAAGCCTATTTGGCATCCATGGAGCACAATAGGTCCATGAATGCCTATATTCTGGAAACGCCTGAACTTGCCCTTGAAAGTGCGAAAGAAAGTGATCGTCGCCTTGCGAAAGGCCAAGCCCGATCCCTTGAAGGGTTGCCGATTGCGATTAAAGATCTCTTTTGCACAGAAGGCACTCAGACGACGGCGGGTTCTCATATTCTTGAAGGATTTAAGCCTCCCTATGAATCGACAGTGAGTGGGAATCTCAAGAACGCCGGTGCCGTTTCTCTTGGAAAAACAAACTTGGATGAATTTGCGATGGGATCGGCCAATATCACAAGCTACTATGGGAATGTTATCAATCCGTGGAAGCGAGCCGATGGGAAAGACCTAACACCAGGCGGGTCTTCAGGAGGATCCGCAGCGGCAGTCGCGGGTGGGCTAGCCATTGCTGCCACAGCCACAGATACGGGAGGATCTATCCGTCAGCCCGCCGCTTTTAGTGGTGTTGTGGGGATAAAGCCAACCTATGGACGGTGTTCACGCTGGGGGATTGTGGCTTTTGCCTCTTCTCTTGATCAAGCAGGGCCTATGACCCGGGATGTGCGTGATGCAGCCCTTATGCTCGAAGTTATGGCTGGACACGATCCAAAGGATTCAACGTCTTCTCCCCTAGAGGTTCCCTCATTTGAAAAAACTTTAAATCAAGGCATCAAAGGCCTACGCGTTGGAATTCCAAAAGAATATCGCGTTGATGGACTGGGTGAAGATATTCAAAATCTCTGGGAAAAAGGAGCTCAGTGGCTTAAAGAAGCAGGTGCTGAAATTGTAGAAATCAGCCTTCCGCATACGAAATACAGTCTACCAACCTATTATGTGTTGGCGCCCGCTGAAGCCTCATCGAACCTGGCTCGCTATGATGGAGTACGATATGGTCTTCGCGTTCCTGGAAGGACTCTCGACGAACTCTATGAGAACACCCGTAGTGAAGGATTTGGAACGGAAGTTCAACGCCGCATTCTGATTGGAACGTATGTTCTTTCTGCAGGGTATTATGATGCGTATTACCTTAAAGCCCAAAAGGTCCGACGACTGATTGCTCAGGATTTCGAACTTGCCTTTCAAAAGGTTGATGTGATCTTAACGCCAACAACGCCTACAGAAGCCTTTGCCCTCGACGAAAAACCAACGGATCCTGTTGTAATGTATTTGAATGACGTTCTCACGGTGTCGGCAAACCTTGCAGGTATTCCCGGAATATCCATTCCCTCAGGGCTTTCAAAACAAGGACTTCCCTTGGGGCTTCAGCTCATTGGTCCCGCTTTTGATGAAAATGTTCTTTTCCGAGCAGGGCGTGTCCTTGAAGAGGCGGCTGCTTTTAAATCCTTTTTAGAAAGGTAAGATGTTGCATGAATAACAGATATATTTATGAAGGAACCACAGGTCCCTGGGAACTTGTGATTGGTCTTGAGGTTCATGCCCAGATCATTTCAAACTCAAAGCTCTTCTCGGGAGCCGCCACATCCTTTGGCGCTGATCCGAATACACAAGTTTCTTTTGTTGACGCTGCCATGCCTGGCATGCTTCCTGTTATCAATGAAGTTTGTGTCGAACAAGCAATTCGAACAGGCTTTGGAATTAATGCTGAAATTAATCTTGTGTCGGTTTTTGATCGTAAGAATTATTTTTATGCCGATCTTCCCGCGGGCTATCAGATTTCCCAATATTTACACCCCATTGTGGGGAAGGGATATTTGGATATTGAACTTGAAGATGGCACGGTTCGCCGCATCGGTATTACGCGCCTTCACCTTGAACAAGACGCCGGCAAAAGTATTCATGATCAGCATCCTCAGAAATCCTACATCGATTTGAATCGCTGCGGTGTGGCGTTGATGGAAATTGTGTCTGAGCCTGATATACGAAGTGCGGAAGAAGCATCAGCTTATGTCCATAAACTTCGCTCCATTGTCAGGTGTTTAGGGACATGTGACGGGAATATGGATCAAGGGAGTATGCGGGTGGATGTCAACGTTTCTGTTCGAAAAGCAGGGGAGCCTTTTGGAACGCGGGCGGAAATTAAAAACGTCAACTCCATCAAATTCTTAGCTCAAGCCATTGATTATGAAGCTGAGCGCCAAATTTCGATCCTCGAAGATGGAGGCGAAATTCTTCAAGAAACGCGTCTGTTTGATGCAGTTCGTGGCGCAACGCGGTCTATGCGGAGCAAAGAGCATGCCCATGACTATCGCTATTTCCCTGACCCAGATCTGCCTCCTCTCGTGTTAGACGCGGCGTGGGTTGAGGAAATTCGTCAAAACCTGCCAGAGCTTCCCGATGCAACAAAAGCGCGTCTCATGAAAGACTATGAGCTTTCTGCCTATGATGCATCCGTTTTGGTTTCGAGAAGGAAACAGTCAGTTATTTTGAAGAAGCTCTAAAGTCGCTCAAACCATCAAATACAAAGACCGCTAAGCTTCTAGCCAACTGGTTGGTGGGAGAAGTCTTTGGGGCCCTAAATCGAGAGAGCAAAACAATTGAAGACTGCCCTGTTTCGCCTGCCCATCTTGCTGGTCTTGTCAACCAAATCCAAGAAGGGATCATTTCCGGCAAGATTGCCAAAGAAGTTTTCATTCTGATGTGGGAGACAGATAAGGACGCTCCCAGTTTGATCGAAGAACATGGATTAAAACAGGTTTCAGATGATGGAGCGATTCTTGTTATTATCGACAAAATCCTCGCGGAACATCCTGATAAGGTGGAAGAATATAAAAGTGGTAAAGATAAACTCTTTGGCTTTTTCGTGGGTCAAGTCATGAAAGACATGGCGGGCAAAGCGAATCCAGAACTTGTGAATAAGTTGCTGAAGGAAAAACTACAGAGTTAGAAGCGCTCCCCTCATCCGCCACTTGCGTCCCGCGTTGCGACCTCTCCCCCTCGTGGGAGAGGTCGCCGCGTAGCCGCGGGTGAGGGGGTTTTAGATAGACCGTACGAAACGGTCACTGTACTAGTTTTGCTCCGAGTTGTTCAAAAATGCTTCTCCAAATAACTTCTTCAAAGAATCATCAAACGAATTTCTATTACTCACCGATGGGGGGTTTGAAAGCTCAGGGTAACGAACACCGAATCTAGCGTCTTCAGTTATTTCGCGGAGAGTGCATGTGATATCATTGCGAACACGGAGAACAGGTCTACGATATTGGTCGTCATCCTCTCCGGGTGTCATCGCGTTAGCAAAAGAATTCAAGCAACTTGAAATTAAGAGGGCTGCAGAAAGAACTTTAAAATTTGGCATTTGAATAACTCCTTTTAGTTTAATAATCAATTTGTTAGAAAATTGTAATACTACAATTAAATACTATATAATATAGAATAATATAAAATGTAACCACAAAAATTCTTCTATAATGCGATCTTTTAAAAATCAGAGGTCCCTATCGATATATTTCTAAAGAAGAATGTTGCTCCTCAAAGCCTTTCCATATGGCCAATTGTAAATTGGACTTTTATTAAAAAATATGACAACATGATAAATGTAGGTTGGGAATGGTATGGACTCCTCCTCATAAACTTAAGCAAGAAAGACTGGATTGCTTCGGAGCAAAGCTCCTCGCAAAGACGAGAGGGGACGTTTCCCATGTCGTCTTCGCGAGCCCACAAAGTGGGCGTGGCGATCCAGTTTTTAAATTAACACCCAATTTCCATTTTTATTGAGTATAAAAACTTTCCCAATAAGGATGAATAGAGAAGACAGCCCACCAAGGAAGCCTTTAATGAATCTGTGAAGCTAGGGAATGACTTGATACACAAGGCCGAAGGAGAAGCACTTTAAGTTTTCGAATTTTCATGGCATACTCCACCCAAAGCAATCTAATGGAGGGGGTATGCAGCGGAAAAAGCGCAATTTATTAACACTAGGGGCGATCGGGTTTGCTGTCCTTCTTTTTGCAATCTTAGGAATTGTTCAAACGGAAAAATCCCATAAAGCTGTGGCAATTGCCCATGATATTCCAGGTTCCCAAGACGGACTTCCGTCAATTGGGGGAGACTTTCAACTGGTAGATAAGAACGAAAAAGTCTGGAAGAACACAGACTTTAAAGGTAAACCAATGTTGGTTTATTTCGGGTACACCTATTGTCCTGATATATGTCCGACCGCCCTTTATCACATGACGCAAGCCATGGATGAGTTGGGGGGAGCCAAAGCCATCCAGCCCGTCTTTATTACGATTGATCCCCAAAGAGACACCCTTGACCAGTTTAAAACCTATGCTCAAAACTATCACAAAGACTTTGTCATGCTTACAGGAACTAAGGATCAAGTGGATCAAGCCATTAAAGCCTATCGGGTTCACGCAGCAAAGGCTTCTGAAGAAGCTGGCACAGACTATCTTATGGATCATTCCTCTCTGATTTATTTGATGGATAAAGAGGGAAATTATCGGGCCCATTTTAACCATGAAACCCCTCCCTCAGAAATTGTAAAGAGAGTCAGGTTGTATTTGGAAAAAGGGGAATGAAGAAAAAGTGAGTCATTATGTCTCTTATCGATAGTCATTGTCATTTAGATTATGAGCCGATGGCGGGTGACATAAAGGGGACGTTGAAACGTGCCACGGATAAAGGCGTCAATGGGTTTTTGACCATTTGTACGGACCTTTCAAAGATCCCTGTTATTATGGATATTGCTGAAAGTCATGAGGAGGTATTTGCTACCCTTGGCGTTCACCCTCATGAGGCCCAAAAGACACTTCCTGAAAAAGAGCTCTTTAAGGTTTTAACAACGGAAGCTACGCGGGCGAAGGTTGTGGGATTTGGAGAAACAGGACTTGATTATTATTACACCCATAGTCCTCAACAAGATCAGAAAAGGGTTTTTAAGGCTCATATTGAAGCAGCCCTTGCGTGTGATTTACCCTTGGTTATCCATACCCGGGATGCTGAAGAAGACACCATTGAATTTTTAAAAACCATTGGGCAAGGGAAAGCGAGGGGGGTAATTCATTGTTTTTCCGGGAGTTCCTGGCTCAGAGACCAAGCCCTGGAGCTTGGCTTTTATATCTCTATCTCTGGGATTATCACTTTCAAAAAAGCGGAGGCTTTGCGTGAGGTTGTGAAAGAAGTTCCCTTAGACAGACTCTTAGTGGAAACGGATTCACCTTACTTAGCCCCAGAACCCTATCGGGGAAAATCCAACGAACCGGCATATATCGTTGAAACGGCCAAAAGGTTGGCTGACCTAAAAGCCGTTAATTTTAATGAGCTCTGTGATCAGACCAGTCAGAATTTTTTAAAGCTCTTCTCAAAGGTGATTCTTCCATGCGCATAACCATTCTGGGTTGTGGGGCTTCCGAAGGCGTTCCTATCCTTACGGGAAGATGGGGGAAGTGCGATCCACAAAACCCAAGAAACCGAAGGAGCCGAGCGTCGATCGTTGTTGAAAAAGAAGGAACAACACTTTTGGTCGACACCTCTCCTGATTTGAGGAGTCAATGGCTTGCCTCCGACCTTCAAAAACTTGATGCTGTTTTATATACCCATGACCATGCGGATCATGTTCATGGGATAAATGATCTTAAGCCTTTTACCTATCAAAACAAAATGCCTGTTCCTATCTATAGTAATGCTGAAACGCTCAATTCTATCAAAAAAAGATTCTACTACGCATTTCCCATGGATGAATTGGTACCTGATATTTATCGTCCTTTTGTGAGTCCAAATGTTATCGAAGGACCATTTCAGGTAGGGAACATTTCAATTACCCCCTTCAACCAAGCCCATGGTTATTCCACTTCACTTGGATATCGCTTTGAAAAGATGGCTTATTCTACGGATGTGGTTGATCTGGATGAGGCTGCTTTCAAAGTTCTTGAGGGAATTGATGTATGGGTTGTGGATTGTATTTCAAGAGATCCACGGGCTAGCCATTCTCACATTGCTAAAACCCTTCAGTGGATTGATCGCGTTAAACCCCGTCAAGCTTATCTGACGCACATGTCGCTTCTTCTTGATTATGATACGCTTATGAGAGAACTTCCAAAGGGTGTTGAACCGGCCTACGATGGGCTTATGATTGAGGTTTAGGAACATGGCATGAGATTCTTTCAAACAGCTCTTTTTCTGACATATATCGGGGGATCGGCATCTACCTATGCCGCGTCATCTATTACCAGATTTTTCACAATTTCCTCGTGACCCAAAAAGAGATACTAAAAGGAAAACCGGCACCTGTTAACCTTTCAAGCTATAAGGGAGCCAAAACCTATAGGACAAAGCTAAAAGAGGGGGCGCAAGCAGGACCAAATTTTGCGGGACATTACACAATTGTAAGTTATGGTTGTGGAACTCAATGTCAAGATAACTGGTTGATTGATGCCAAAACAGGAAAGATCTTGAACAGATTTTCTTCCATTGTTGGTACAAAACAAGACGTGGGTAGTGCTCTTCTGGTTATTAATCCTCCAGATCCCGAGCTTAAAAAAGCGTACAAAGAGCACCCTGATCAACCTTTGTTAGGGGACATGGAAACCATTTATGAGGTTTTAAAGGATGGCAAACTGGATGTTGTGCACAAAGAAAAGTGGGTGGATGTGATTAAGTCTTTGCCTTAATTACTTAAACCCCTCACCCGCCCTTCGGGCGACCTCTCCCACAAAGGGGAGAGGTAAGGTAGAGTCCACTTTATCGCCTCTCCCCTTTGTGGGAGCGGTCGCCACGCGCGAAGCAAGTGGCGGGTGAGGGGGGCCACCCAAATCTTGTATTTGGGTTCAGAGTCAATCATGAGATCGGTGAGCGCCCAGACGAGGGCATCAAGCCGATCTGGAGACTTGGAGTTCGATCCAGGGACATACGAGCAAAGCTGTGCTTCTAATTGAGGGAGGTAAGCTGCGTGCCAGACTTTTTCTCGCTCATAAAGGGATGCAATGGGTTCTGCCCTTAGGGTTTTATTTCGGGTTGCGTGAACGGCCTTATAGCTGATTGAAGAATCATAGTTTCTCAAGAGTTGCTCGACAAGCTCTCCCCCCATATTCACCTCTGCCACGATACAGTCGGCATTCAGTCGATGATAGGCTTCAATGGCTTTGGAAACCCAAAGTGTGGCGGGTCCTTTAAGGGAGAGATCCTCTAAAACAACGCCAATCCCATCCGATGTTATTCCTGCGGCAATGATCCCTGTCTCGTCACTATGGACATTATGGCTAACAGCTGGATCAATCGCAATGACAAGGCGTTTCAGGGGTTTATCTCGGAAGGCCTTTCGTGCGCGTTCAAGAAGGGAGGGAGTCCAAAGAGCTCCTTCCCTTTCTTCAACGAACTCAGCATAGAGTTCTTGACGTCCTAGCCAGCTCTTTTCATAACGATCACGCATATACCTAAGGAACGGCTTTGCAAGATGCTTCGTATTCTCAAAGGTAGATCCCTTGGTAACAACAACATGTGGATCCTTGGTCAGCTTTTTTAAAAGGGGAGTGGGACGGGGTGTTGTGGTCACGATCACGCGAGGGTTTTGGCCAAGTCTTAGACCAAACATCAGTTGATCCCAGGTTTTCTCATCCTCACGAAATTTACCCAGTTCATCCACCCACGCCCCATCAAATTGAGACCCTCGTAGGTGTTTATAAGCCTCTGAACTATAGCATGTGGCAATGGCACCATTCGGCCAATTAAGTTGTCGCCTCGCCGGTTCGTAAACGAGATTTTCCGAGGTTGAGTGGACAGACAACAAGCCTGAGGCTCCTTCAACCATGACTTGCCGGACGTCACCTTCCGTTTCACCGACAAGGGCAATCCGATGGCAGAGGCCATCACGTACCCATTGACGGATAGTTTCTGCCCCAGTACGTGTTTTTCCAAATCCACGACCTGCGAGAATCAACCATACCCGCCAATCTCCTTTGGGAGGAAGTTGCTTTTCCCTCGCCGACTTCTGCCAGTCGTAACGAGAAACTTCGTTCTCTCTTCTTACTTTTTCCTTTTGCAGAAGAGGTAAGAGTTTCTTGAGTAAATTGATTCGGGTGATTTCTGTACACAGTTATATTTTAACAAACCATAAAAAAAAAGAAAAGGAATTTAATGAAATGGCCAATATTTAAGTTGGGAATGTTTAGTAGGTTGATGGATCTCCCAAGCCTACGTCGAGCTCGGTTTCTTCTTCAAACTCTTCAATCGTCGCTTCAGCTCTTGCAGGATCAGGAACCCAAGCAATGTTAAAAAGAGCATCGCCTTGATAAACCACAGGAAGTTGAGTGTGTCCAATGACAATGCCATCCAAGGTCGCTACGACGTCAACGCTATTCGTTCCCAAAGGGTCTGAAATCATTCCAACAATATCACCTTTAAGAACTTTTTTGCCTAAAATACAAGCCGTCCTGAAAATACCTGTGGTAGGTGCGCGTAGCCAACGGCTGGCCGGGGCAATGACCGGAGATTTTTTTGCAGAAGAACACTTTTCAGAAGAAATCATGCCTAGACTTGCCATGACCCGGAACACGCCTTGCACAGCTGCACGGATTGCGAATTCATCAAAACGAAGCGCTTCTCCTCCCTCAAAAAGAATTGTTGGAATTCCAAGTTTTTCTGCTGCTTCCCGAAGAGAGCCATCGCGTAATTTTGTTTTCAAAATAACAGGTGGTCCAAATGCAAGTGCCATTTTTAACGTTTCTTCGCTTTGAAAATCACACCGAATTTGTGGCAAGTTGATGCGGTTATCTGAGCCCGTGTGAAGATCAATGCCATGGGTACAGAGTTCCACAATCTCTGTTAAGAATGTGTTCGCTAGCTGTGCTGCTGCTGAACCCGTTTCAGATCCTGGAAAGCTCCGGTTTAAATCGCGACGATCGGGAAGATAGCGACTTTGGTTTAGCATTCCAATGAGGTTCACGACAGGCAGAGCTACAAGAGTCCCCTTCAGGTGTTTGAGGTGTGGTGAGACTAAAACGCGGCGAATCGTTTCGATTCCGTTTAGTTCATCGCCATGAATTGTTGAACTAAGAAAAAGACGTTTTCCACGGCGACGTCCATGAATGACGCGCATATTTAAATTGAAACTCGCATGATTTGGAAGCATTGAAATAGGGATGTGAACCGTTTTACGTGTGTCCGGTTCGATGGTTTCTTCTCCAATTTTAAAGGGCTCTTGTATATTTTCGCTTTTCTTTTTCACGATTTGTACTCCGCTTAACCCCACAAGGATGCACTAGATATCTAATTCTAATGTACTCTGGAGATAATAAAGAAATAGTTAATAAGATGATTGCGTGTTTTATGAACGTCCAAAGGTGCTTATATTAAAAATTCATTAATATAATTTGACTTTTTAAGTCAGATTTGTTAAAGAAACCTTATCTTTTTTTTTCATATGAGGAAGCTTATGTCCGAAGTTCTGATTGCTGGCCCTGTAGGGCGCATTGAAGCCCGTTATCAACAGGCTAAGGTTCGGAATGCTCCCCTTGCGATTATTCTTCATCCCCATCCCGAACATGGGGGAACGATGAACAACAAAATAACCTATGCTTTATTCCGTGCCTTTGTTGATCAAGGGTTCAGTACCCTGCGTTTTAACTTCCGAGGTGTAGGCCGCTCTGAGGGTAAATTTGATCATGGGGATGGGGAGCTGAGCGATGCTGCTGCGTGCCTTGATTGGCTTCAAGTTCAAAACTCTGAGCCGCGCCAATGTTGGGTTGCGGGCTTTTCTTTTGGGGCTTGGATCTGTATGCAACTTCTGATGCGTCGTCCCGAACTTGATGGCTTTATTGCCATTGCACCTCCTGCAAATATGTATGATTTCACTTTCTTAGCCCCATGCCCCGTTTCGGGGATGATTCTTCATGGGGGGAAGGATGACATTGTTCCCAAAGATTCAGTGATGAAACTTGCAGCAAAGCTTTCCGCCCAGCGAGGTCTTCACATTGACTATCGCGTCATTTCTGAAGCGGATCACTTTTTTGCCAATGAAGTTCCCGAACTCATAACTCATGTGCATGAGTACTTAACCACAGCGCTAAACCCAATGCCCAAAGTAGCGAACGGGTAAGTGGGGCGTCCGCAAAAGCGGAGGTGATGAAAAGGGGCAGCTATTCACCTTTTGGTTATTAAGATCCAATCTGTGCACAGAGATCACGACAAGTCTCTAAATTACCTTTACATTCACTTAAAAGATCCTCATTTTCTTTACATCTAAGTTCACAATCAGAGCAAATCTGTAAGCACTTATGACAATTGTGTGGTCTAAGCGAACCTCGAAGAATTCAAGTGCCTCGGCACAATCCTTATGTTCCTTGAAACACCCATCAGAAGCTCTCCCTTTTTCCAGCATAAAGCTAGCAAGGAATAGCATTGAAAAGATAAAGTTTTTGAGAATGATCTTTTTCATTTTACTCTCCGTTTCTCATTGATAGATAAAGGGTAATGAGAATTATTAAAGAAAAGATTAAGACAACCTCAAAAAAGCCTTAAAACCTCCTCCAAATTTTGTGTGGCTCTAACCTTGTAAAAGGGCACATTCGGATAGGTTTCTTGCAAACGCTCAAGCACAGGCTGCACTCTTCGATCAAAGGTCCACATATACTTGATAAGGTGAGGGGGTAAACGCTCATCACATCCTTCGGCCCTATCTTGGATAGACTTATTCTTGAAAAAATGTCGTTTGATAAGTCTCCCAAAACAAAGGGGGCGGGAGGTACAAAAGTAAAGGACAAGATCCGCCCGGGAATAACGCATTTCAAGTGACCTAATCGCGTTTCCATCAATGATCCAACGCTCTTGATTGACGAGGTCTTGTTGAAAATTTAAAAACTCTTCTTTGTCTCGCTCGACCCAATTCTCACGAAAGTAATGTTTATCCAGATGATGAAGAGGGAGTTTCAGCTGGTGTGCCAAATGAACAGCAAACGTTGATTTACCTGAGCCAGGAGAGGCCAAAGATCATGATGCGCTGATAATTCATTAATCCTTAATATCCACCTGAATCTTAGATTGCCACGTTAGCTTAAGGGCATACAGAATGACAAGGACATCAATTCCTTCTTGAAGGAGCGCTCCTGCGACGGGTTGAATCATGCCAATTCCCGCAAAATACATACCGATAACACTTAAGAGCATCCCACCCCCAGCAGTGATCAAAGCTGTCTGACGCATCAACGCACTGATGTGGATAAGCTCATCCACTTTGGCAAGGGAGCTTTCGAGAATGACAGCCCCTGCGGCTTCGGTTGCAATAATATTCTGATGCCCAAAAGCAACTCCAACGGTTGCAGCAGCGAGGGCTGGAGCATCGTTAATTCCGTCACCCATAAAGAGGGTCGGCGCTTTGGCGGCCTCTTGACGTACAATTTCAACCTTTTGTTCAGGAGTTTGATCCTGGCGTAAATCTCCTTGATGCCCAATTTTTTCGCAAGATAGTTGACTTCTGATAGGCGATCCCCCGAAACAATGATAATCTTTCGTAAATTGATGAATGGGGGCTAGATGGCTGATAAAAGAATACCCGCCTTGACGTAATGTGTCTCGAAAACGAAAAACCCCGGCGAGCTGTTATTGATGAGGACGACACTTTCCATTCCGGGCTTTGGTGGAGGTAGAGTGACGGGGCTTGGTCAGGGTACTCACCGGCTAGGATCTTACGGCTGATATCTGGACGTTTCCCCATTGATAGCGCCCATTAAACCTTGGCCAGAACTTTCCGAGACCGCTTAACATCCACGAGGGTGAGACCTGTTTTTCAGCAGCCTTCAATACGGCTTCAGCCAAGGGGTGTTTGGAAAAACGTTCTAAACTTGCAGCCTTCTGGAGGAGATCCTCTTCTTTAAATCCAGGAAGTGATCTGTATATCTTCCAGCTCCGCTCGACCATAGGTGAGCGTACCGGTCTTATCGAATATGGCTGTCTTACAGGTAGGCAGACGTTCTAACACCACCGGATCCTTGATAAGATTCTCGCGCTTTGCCGAAAGGGATATAGCGCTAATGATCGCAATCGGTATGCCGATGAGAAGAGGGCAGGGCGTTGCAATAACAAGAACAGCTAAAAACCGAAAAGGCTCACCGGAAAGATACCAGGCAAGTAAAGCACTAGACCAAAGCAAAGGGGCCAAAACATGCGCCAAACTGATCACTTAACCGACGTAGTTTAGGACGTTTTTGTTGGGACTCTTCCATCACCTTCATGATTTTAGCATACCGAGAATCTTGGGGGCGTTGGGTCTGCCTGAATAACAAATAAGGTTTCACCATTAATGGCGCCTGAAATCACAGAAACGCCCGGAGCCTTTGATACAAGATAAGGCTCACCTGTAAGATAGGATTCATCCATGGACCCATGTCCTTCCAGGATAATACCATCGACTGGGCATGTTTCATGAGGATAGACGACGATATAATCCCCAACTTGAATCTTATTTATAGAAATTTCTTCGATAGAATGGCCTCGTTTTCGATGAGCAATGGAA